>NZ_BAABHK010000013.1:0-321808 GCF_039542055.1 Actinoallomurus vinaceus | reverse complement strand
ATGGATGCGGCGGGGCAGTACGCGCGGATTCATGAGGGCGTGCAGAAGGGCTGGAACTGGGGCGAGTTCGGTAAGTCGGTGGGGATGGGTGCGGTCGCCGGTGGGGTGATGGGGGGGTTTGGGCGGGCGGTGCCTGCGTTGGCCGGGCGGGGTAATCCGTTGGCGACGAAGTTGGCTGATTGGATGGCCGCGCCGGGGATGAAGGGCGTCGGTGCGCGGTTCGGGTTCGCCGGGACGACGGGCACGTTGGGGAATCTGGGGGGTCAGGCGATCTTCGACCCGGACCACATGAACTTCGGGCAGGCCGCGGCGTTCGGGTTCGGCATGGCCGGGCTGGGGGGCGCCAAAGAGCTCGGTCAGCATGTGGCGGGCCGGTTCGGCGGTGGCGATGGCGGGTCACCACCGTCCGGTGGCGGGTCGTCGCCGGACCCGCAGAATCCCCAGGGTGGGGGCATCAAACACGACGACGACAATCCGCCTCCTCCTGGCGGCGGTGGTGCGGTGGCGGGTGGGGCCGGTAACTCCGAGGCCGGCGGTGGGGGTGGCGGTCACGCCCCGCCGACCGGTGGCACGACCGGTAGCAGCGGCACGACCGGCACCGGCGGCACCGGTAGCGGCGGCCCGCATGGCACCGCGCTCGCCGGCAGCCATGAAACCCCCACCACCGGCGATGGTACGGGCCAGGTGCCCGACACGCCACTCACGGGCGGGCAGGACAGGCCGATCCCTGGCGGCAACACCGGACACACCGGCGGTGACCTCAGCGGCACCAGTGGCTCCGACCGCGGGCAGGCGACACAAGGCCAACCCGGCCCGGCCGTGATCCCGCCACGACCCGGCGAGACCGCACCAGGCGGCACCGCCCGCCCCAGCGGTTCGACACGCCCCAGCATCGCCGAGGCGCTGAACGGCCGGACCGAGCCCCGGCCCGGCAGCACCTCCGGCCGCCCCGAGGACCCGGCGGGTAACGGCCCCCGCCCCGGTGACACCCGGCCCGGGTCCGGGCAAGGCACCCGGCCGGGCGAAAACGGCAACAGCACCAGACCCGGCGAAGGACCCACCGCCACCAAGCCGGGCGAAAACACCGGCGGCACCAGACCAGGCGAGGGATCTGCCGGCACCCGGCCGGGCGAGAGCGGTAGCGGCACGAAACCCGGTGAGGGACCTGTCGGGATCCTGCCGGGCGAGAGCGGCGGCGGTACGAAACCCGGCGAGGGGCCCACCGGCGGCCAGCCCCGGTCCAGCGACTCGCGCGCCAGCACGCCGGACGCCACTGGAGGCTCCACTGCACCAGGGCGCCCGGCGAAGCCCACCACGCTCGCTGAAGAGGTCGGCCCGGCGCCGGTCGGTGAGCACGGCTCTGAGATCGACAGGTTGCTGAATCCCTCACCTCAGCGGCCGGCAGGCGAATCGGGTGATTCGTCCCGGTCGTCTAGTGGGACGCCGGATGGCGCGAGTGGGCACGGGAGGCCGGATGAGGGCCGGCCCGCGGAGCGGGGCCCGCTGCTGAGTCCGGAATCCTATGGAGAGGCGGCGCGGACGATCGCCCAGCGGGTCGAACGGCTCCGGGCCGATTCATCGCGGCCGGAGTCGTCGGGCTCCCCGGACTCTCGCAGGTCGCAATCCTCGCGTCCGTCCGAAAGGCCGGACGCGGAGGGAGCGCATGTCCCTGCCGAGGAAGCGGTCACACCACATGCGGAGGTGGTCGCACAGGCGCGGGACCTTGCCGATTCGCTGCGGCGGGACGCGGAGGCCCTCGAGAAAAGCGTGGCCGTCCACGAGGCGGAGGCGCGAGAGGCGGGAGACAGGGCCGAAGCCGCCCTGCAGAAGTCGCTGCAGGAACTGGCGGAGGGCGGTCAGGGGGCCCGGGCACGCAGCGACAACGCCCTCGCCGAGAGCAAGGTGGCGCTGCACGACCAGGCACGTCACATGGACATCGCCGCGTCCTACCGGAAGGCGCTGGAGAAGGCCCGTGAGGCGCAGATCGGCTACGACGCGCTGCGGAATTCCGTCGAACACCTCGCCGCGAATGAGCACCCCTCGGAGTTCGAGGCGCAGGTGTCCGCCGACGCGGCCAAAATGCTCGCCGAGGACGCGCAGCAGCGACTTACGGCCTACAACAACGCGCGGTCCGAGACGCCGGCGCCACATCCGTCTCAGAACACCGACCATGGCGCGCATGGAGACGGGACGGCGCTGGAGGGCACCCGCCTGCCGAGCGAGCCCGCGGAGGCCGGCCGAAACGAGCCGTCCGGTACGTCGCCGACCTCGCACGCCGATCCGTCCAAGCCGGTCGAGGAACCGCGAAGCGAGTCGACCGGCGAGCCGGAGACCGGGCCGACCGCGAAGCCGCAGACCGGACCGACCGCGAAGCCGCAGAGCGAGTCGACCGCGAAGTCGGAGGCCGGGCTGACCGCCAAGCCGCCGACCGAGTCGGCTGCGAAGCCGGAGAGTGAGCCGGTCGCGAAGTCGGAGGCCGGGCCGACTGCCAAGCCGCCGACCGAGTCGGCTGCGAAGCCGGAGAGTGAGCCGGTCGCGAAGTCGGAGGCCGGGCCGACTGCCAAGCCGCCGACCGAGTCGGCTGCGAAGCCGGAGAGCGAGCCGGCCGCGAAGCCGCCGACCGAGCCGGCTGCGAAGCCGGAGACCGAGCCGCGTACGGAGGCGGAAGGGCAATCGCCGGTCCCGCACGGCGAGTCTGAGGAGCCGACCGGGCAGTCCCCCGCCACGCACTCCGAAACGTCCGAACCGGCCGGGGAGCCCTCGGAGCACGCGGAGCCGTCCGAGACCACCGCGCCGCGGACCGACGCGGGTGGCGAGGAGCCTTCTGCGGAGCCGCGGCCCGAGATCCACCCGCCTCGGTACACCGACTACGGCGCACTCGGAGACGGGACGGGGGTGGACGGCGCCCGCCTGCCGACCGATCCGAGGGAGGCTGCGCGGCAGTGGGCCGCGGACCTCCCCGACTATCTCCCTGCGAAGGTCCGGGCCGACATCGAGGCACAGGTCCACGATCTGCTGTGCGACCCCAACCCCGACCGCTGGACCGACGTTCTGCAGGACGGCATCGCGTTCGAATCGCACGGACACGTGGTGTGGGTCAAGCCGAGGCTCGACACGTACACGCATGTGGAGACGCCTGAAGGCCCGCGTCGCTACACCGTGTCCTTCGGCGGCTCGGGCGCCGGAGCGAAGGAGGGCGGGCGCGTCCATCGTGACGAGTCCGGTGGCGTCGTCGAGATGCTGGACAACTCCGACGGGCTGGAGAGGGTCAGCTTTCCGGGGCCGACCGTGAGCAAGGTCTCGGGTCACGCGCACGGCTCTTCGACTGAGGTCATGGCCGGTCACAAGCCGGTGGCGTTCAAGCACGACTTCTTCGACTGGACGGTTCACATCGAGGCCCACGTCAATGGGGCCGAGGTGGGGTACGGCGGCGTCGCTCCCGATCTGCGCCTGACCGTTCCCTTCCCGGAGCAGTTCCACCGCGAGGGGCCGTCCGTCAGCGCCGATGACCGGCCTCCGACGCCGCGTCACATGGTGACGTCGGACCGGGCACCTTTGGTGCGCAATCACGACGTGATCGTCACCGCCGTCAAAACCGACGGGCTGGTGACGGAGTTCCAGCGCCAGGCGTTGCAGGCGGGCGTGTCGCCCAAGCGGATCGCGGAGATCGTCAACCGGGATCTCAACGGTCACCTCGGTCAGCAGGTTCTGCTGAACCGGAGCCGGGACCTGTTGAACGGCGAGTTGCCGACCCCGGACGGCACCGTCAGATCGCGCGTCCTGCGTCTCGAGCGGCTGCCCGACAGCGACACGCCGATCCGCCAGGCGGTGCTGCGCGACGACCAGGGTCTGCTGACCACGACCAACGACTCCCACCAGTTCGGGCACAAGTGGGGCGTCAACTTCGGGCTGAAGCTCGGCATGGACAACCCGGCGGCGAAGTTCTTCGCCCGGATCGGCGGCAACTACCAGGGTGGCAAGAACCACGTCGTCTCGTACTCGCACACGAGCCTCCCGAAGATCACGTTGGTGCAGAAGACCGAGGTCGCCCGGTACCACGCGATCGTCCGGATGGAGGTCGAGACCCGGTTCGGCAGCTTCCCGGTCGACGTGCCGATGGAACTGGCCGTGCGCGAGGGCGACGCCCCCCGGTTCGAGACGGACCTTCTCGGCGGCGTCAAGACGGAAGGCCTCCTTCCCCCGGGCTCCGGTGAGCACGCCACCGACCCGTCATCCTCGCCGGGGGAGACGCCCCGTACGGCCGACCCGGCGACGGAAGGCCAGGGCCACCAGGCACCGCCGGGCCACGCCGTGCCCACCCGCCTGGGCGGCGAGGCCGGCAAGGGGACTTCCCCGGTTCCCCACGGGGGCGAGAGCGGCAAGCAGACCCCTTCGGCCCACGGCGGCGAAGGCAGCAAGGGGACATCTCCGGCTCCCCACGGGGGCGAGAGCGGCAAGGAGACATCTCCGGCTTCCCATGAGGGCGAAGGCGGCAAGGAGACCTCCGCAGCCCACGGGCGCTCGGCCGGCGAGCACGAGGCGCCCGTTCACACGGAGGGCGAGGGCCGGACCGCGCCGGCCAACCCGGACGGCGACGGTCCCGGCGCCCCGGGCGAGGCGCCGGGCCACGGGCTCCCCGTGCACGCCGATCCGGAGAAGTCGCTGCCCGTCGCGCCGCACGAGCCGCACCCCGCGGAGCCGGCGCATCTCGCGGCGGGTCGTGGGGCCGGGATGGGCACGCTGACCGGTCTCCGGGGTTCCGAGCGTGTCGTCACGGAACTGCGCAACGCGATCGACGAGGCACTGCCCGACCTCCCGAAGCGTGTACAGCGCCAGCTCGCGCTGGATCTGGAGGCGCGGTTCGGCCGCTCGGCCCTGGAGGGTCGTACGCTCGCCGACCTGCTGCACGGCGACACCCACACGATCAAGATCGGCAAGCACACGATCGAGATCGCCCACCGGGCCCAGCTGGGCGAACGCCGGAACGTCGAAGAGTTCGACATGACGGTGAACGACCGGAAGGTGGCCGGCTCGGGGACGGCCGTCGGGCAGAACAGGCATTCCGGCGGCGGTGCGGAGGTCGCCGGGAACATCCGGGTCCAGGTGGGGGAGGTCGGGATCGACGCTCCCAAGCTCGCCCTGCACGCAGGCGGGAGCAAGTCGAAGTCGGTGACGTTCCTGGGCGGCAGCACGGAGTACCGCCGGACCGAGACCGACGGGCCCGTCACCGAGATCACCAAGGAGATGCGGCACCACGTCAAGCTGAGGGTGCAGGACGGGCGGAAGCAGCTCACCGACCAGTCGTGGGTGGTGAGCGGCGACGACGTCTCCGCCCGCGTCGTGGTCCCGCAGGAGCACACCCCGGCGGCCACGGTCACGCCGGATGAGGTCGCGAAGGTCGGCCAGGTCGACCGGGTGGACACGCTCCCCGACGACCACATCGACTTCGGCGGCCAGACCACCGGCGTCTTCCCGAGCATGGCGGCCTCGCACGACCTGCCGTTCGAGGTGGCGCGGGTCGAGGCGGAGGCGAACGGCCGCCCGGCCCCGACCGATTTCCTGGACGTTCCGCCGGAGATCCTGCAGGCCACCCGGCCATCGGAACTGGAGGCGCATCTTGCCGAGCTGACCTCCCGGGACGGCTGGCGGATCCAGGTGACCCAGCCGGACGGCAGCACGCGCGGCATTACGCTGCGGGCGACCTTCGGCACGCCGGAGCACGCCACCGCACGGACGGGCATCGAGATCGAGCACTACCGGGCCGCCAACTCCCGGTTGAGGGACGCGACGAGCACGGACCTCCGGGCCGAAGGCGAGCTGAAGGTCGGGGGCCGCGGCAAGGTCACCGTGGGCGGCGTCGAGATCAAGGGCATCGGCGAGGTCGGCGGGGTGGGCGAGGTCGACCGCCGGACCGGCAGCAGCGAGTACACCGGCGCGAGCGACGTGATCCGGGGCACCTACAGCAGCAACGGGCTGACGCATTCTTTCAGCGGCTCGGACCTGTACCTGTCGGTCACCCCGGACGCGCCCACCGGGCACCACGCGCCGACCGGACAGCACGCGCCCACCGGACAGCACGCGCTGCCCGGGCAGCACCCGCAGACCGTTCACCTGCGCGTACACGACGGCGCGGACTTCATGATGCCGGACCGGATCGCCCAGGATCACCACCTGGCGACCCCGACGGAGGTCCACGGTCAGGAGGGCGACCCCGTCGTGCCCCAGCCGGTGAGCGAGCCGCGGACGTACCGGCCCGACGTCGCCATCACCTCCGCGCACGTCGAGCGCTTCGACGGCCGGGAGGTGCTGCCGAAGATCGAGAGCATGCTCGAATCCCGCGGGGTCCTGCCCGAGGGCAGCCCGGCGAGGGAACTGCTGCGCAACGCGTTCGGTGATCCGTCTCTGGCCGCGAACATGCCGAACCTGCGCAGGGGCGTCGTCCAGTGGCTCCCGGTCGAGTCGGGCTTCGGCTTCACCCGGCACGTGGGTATCCGCGTCCGGGCGGAGCTGGAAGGCGGAGCGCACACGGCCGAACGCCCGGACATCAGCCACATGGCACGTGTCCAGGGACTCAGCGGATCCGAGACCTCCCAGGGGCACGGCTTCGGCGCGGGCGGGAAGGCCCTTGCACGGGGCATGGTCGAGGGCGCGGGCGGAGGCCACGGTGGGGGCAGGAGCCCCAGCGGCGGAGGCCAGATCGGCGGCGGGCGGATCCACCGGTCCGAGACCGAGCACAGCGACGGCGTCGGCGTGAAGGACATCGACCGGCGTCAGACGCGTGAGGGCTCGCAGGAGTTCACGCACGGACTCCGGTTCGAGATCGAGATCGTCGAGACGAAGGACCCGCCGCACGGCCTCGAACACGGCATCAACGCGATCCGGCGCGGCGCGGACGCGGTCGCCCGGCTGACCGGCAACGACGCCGCCGCGCGGTACTTCGACCGCGCCCGCTCGGCCGGGACCGAGACCGCCACGGTGGGGGGCAGCGCCCGGTTGGTCGTCCCCCACCACCTCACGACGGTCGCCGGCGAGGGCGAACACGTGTCGGGGTGGGCGCCGGTCAGCGGCGAGTTCCCGCGATGGCAGACGCGCACGGAGCCGACGACGGTCAACGGCACCCTCGGCGACATGGTCGGCCGTATCTCCTTCCCCGGGGCGGAGGTCGTGCACGAGTACGCACCGCTGGCGGCGCTGCCACCGGAACGTCGCGGCCCGACGCCCGCGGAGACCGACCGGCCCAGCGGATTCGAGCTGAGCCGGCCGCAGGGCATGAAGCTGTGGAAGCAGACCGAACCGGCGACGCTGATGTCGCAGGTCAAGTCACTGCTCGACCACTCGTACACGGTGGAGGGCCTGCGGCCGGGCGAGAAGATCACCGTCGGCATGAACGTCACCGCGCTGAAGGAGGACGCCCAGGCGCTGCTCAAGCGGCGGGAGTACTCCCAGACCGCCACCAACCAGCGGGACGGCGGTGCGCACGGGACGGACTCCAGTTGGCGCGGCGGGGGGTCGGGCGGCACCTCCGGCGGCCACGGCCTCATGCTCTCCCACGGTCAGGGGAAGGGCTCGTCCGTCGCGCACGAGGCGGACGGCGTCCACATCCGCGAACGCAACATCGAGGTCACCGACCAGAACATCATGTACGGCGCCGACGTCGTCCTGGTGTTCCACCGGGAGGGGGCCCCGGACCTGCTCGTCGACGTCTCGGACGCGCTGCACATCAGGCTCACCGCGGACGACGCCGCCGAGTTGGAGCGCCGCCACCCCGGCCTGATCCACCGGCCCGCGAGCATCGAGAACCCACCGCCCGTCGTACCGGGCATGCCGACGGCGCCCACGCGGGAACCGGAGCCGGTGGAACGCCCCCAGGAGGGCGAGGGGTGAGCACGCCCAAGTGATCGCGGTGGCCGACTATGGCCGCGACGCCGTCGCGCCCGGCGTCTGGAGTCGCCGATCCGTGGCGTCTACAGTTCTCGATCACCGGCCCCACTGAAGCCGGATGTCAGTGGGGCCGGTGACCTCCCACGCATGCCCGGTCCGTCCGACCGCCGGCGCTTCGGTGAACACTCCTCGTGGTTCATTGACGGCGTTCCGGTGGCAGACTTACCTTGATCGATACCGACTGGTCGGTATGTACGCCATGGGAGGCCCCTCCATGCCCTCTGTCGAGACCGTTCGCGGCGCCGTCGACGTCTCCGCGCTCGGCCGGACGCTGATGCACGAGCACGTCTTCGTCCTCGCCACCGAGCACGTGCAGAACTACGGCGCGGGGGCCTGGTGGGACGAGGAGGAGCGCGTCCAGGACGCGGTCGCCAAGCTGCGAGCGGCGGCGGCGAAGGGGATCACCACGATCGTCGACCCGACGGTGTGGGGCCTCGGGCGGTACATCCCGCGCATCCAGCGGATCGCCGAGCAGGTGCCGGAGCTCAACATCATCGTCGCCACCGGCCTGTACTGCTACGACGACGTCCCGTTCCAGTACGAGCACCGGGGACCGGGCCTCCTGGTCGACATGCCGGAGCCGATGGTCGAGGACTTCACACGCGACATCGTCGAGGGCATCGCGGGCACCGGCGTCAAGGCGGCCTTTCTCAAGTGCGTGGTCGAGGCGAAGGGCCTCACCCCCGGCGTCGAGCGCATCGCCCGCGCCGTCGCCCGTACGCACCGCGAGACGGGCGCGCCGATCACCGTGCACACGTCCAGCGCGACGCAGGCCGGGCGGCTCGCCGTGGACCTGTTCGGCAAGGAGGGCGTCGACCTGTCCAAGGTGGTCATCGGGCACGCCGGCGACAGCAACGACCTCGACTACCTGATGGCGCTGGCCGACACCGGCGCGATCCTCGGCATGGACCGGTTCGGGCTCGACATCTACAACCCCACGCCGGACCGCGTCCGGACGATCGCGGCCCTGTGCGAGCGCGGCTACGCCGACCGGATCGTGCTCAGCCACGACGCGAGCTGCTTCATCGACTACTGGGCCGGCGCCCACGACCAGGTGCGGTCCACGATGCCGAACTGGCAGTTCGAGCACATCAGCGACGACGTCCTGCCCGCGCTGCGCGAGCTCGGCGTCTCGGACGCGCAGCTCGACCAGATGCTCGTCATCAACCCGCGGCGCTACTTCACCCGGGGGATCTGATGTTCGACGCCTCGGGAGTGGTCCGCGGCCCCGACGGGATCGCCCGCTACACCGGCCTGCCGGACAGCGTCGTCCACATGCTGCGGGCGACCGCCGAGGCGAACCCCGACCGGGAGGCCGTCGTCGAGACCGGCGGTGGGCCGCGGCTGACGTACCGGGAGCTGTGGGACCGCGCGGCGCGGGTGGCCGGCGGCCTGCGGGCGGCCGGGGTCGGGCGCGGCGACCGTGTCGCGATCCGGTACGGCAACGGCGTCGACTGGGTGCTGGCCTTCTTCGGCACGCAGCTGGCCGGTGCGATCGCCGTCCCGGTCAACACGCGGTTCGCCGAGGAGGAGGCGCGCTACGTCATCGACGACAGCGGCGCCGCGTACGTCGCCGAGGGCCCGCTCCCGGACGGCGCCCCGTACGCGATCGAGGACCTGCGGCCGGACGACCCGGCGGCGATCTTCTACACCAGCGGTACGACGGGCTTTCCGAAGGGCGCGGTCACCACACACGCGAACTTCCTGTCCAACTGCGAGAGCTGCCGCCGCGCGATCGGGATCCCGGTCGGCGACCCGACCCGCAACCTCGTGTCCGTGCCGCTGTTCCACGTGACCGGATGCAACAGCCAGCTGCTCCTCACCTGCCACCAGGGCGGGACGACGGTGATCATGCCGAAGTTCGAGGTGCGCCCGTTCCTGGCGGCGATCGAGGAGGAACGCATCGACGTCCTCACGAGCGTCCCGGCGATCTACTGGCTGGCCGTCAACGACGCGGCGTTCGCCACGACCGACGTCTCGACGGTGCGCTACCTGTCGTACGGCGGGGCGCCGATCGCCCCGGACCTGGTCGGCCGGATCAAGGACGCCTTCCCCGCCGCGCGGGTCGGCAACGGCTTCGGGCTCAGCGAGACCTCCAGCCTGACGACGTACCTGCCGCACGAGTACGCGGCGGCGCACGCGGACTCGGTCGGCTTCGCCGTGCCAGTGTGCGACCTGCGGCTCGACATGCTCGACGGCGAGCAGGAGACCGGCGAACTCCTCGTACGCGGCCCGAACGTCGTCGCCGGGTACTGGAACAAGCCGGAGGCCACCGCGGCGACGTTCGTCGACGGCTGGCTGCACACCGGCGACATCGCCCGCATCGACGCCGAAGGCCTCGTCCACATCGTCGACCGGGCGAAGGACATGATCAACCGGGGCGGCGAGAACGTCTACAGCGTCGAGGTGGAGAACGCCCTGGCCGGGGCGCCCGGCGTGTTCGACGCGGCGGTCGTCGGCGTGCCCGACGAGGTGATGGGCGAGAAGGTCGGCGCGGTCATCGTCCCGATGCCGGGCACCGACCTCGACGTCGACGCGGTCCTGGCCCACCTGCGCGAGCACCTCGCCGACTTCAAAGTGCCGCAGTACATCGCCGTACGGTCCGAGCCGCTCCCGCGCAACCCCGGCGGCAAGCTGCTCAAGCGACGCGTCCGCGACGAGACCGACTGGGGAGGCCCCCTGCGCTGACCGGCGCCCGAGCGGGGAACCCCGCCCGCGCTGACCAGCGCGACGGGTGCGGCCCCGCCCTCACTGAGCGGCGGGATCGGGCGGGGGAGCCCGCCTGGGCCGAGTGGGGTGACCCGACGTCGCGTCGGATCCTCTGGCATGGCGGGCGCGGCCCTGAAATCCTGCTCGGGTGGCAGGTGTGATCGGGGGACTCCAAGGGCCGTGGTACCGCATTCAGGCGATCCTCTCGCCCGCGCACGCGGCGTCGGCGGAGTGGGACTTCGTCACGGTGCTGCCGGCCGTGCTGTCGGCCGCGCAGAGCCGGCGGCCGTTCGTCGTGGGGTGGATGTCGCGGGGCGGCGGTGCGCCGCTCCAGCTCATCACCAACGCCGGGCCGCTGCACCGTACGCACGACCGGCAGCAGGGGCTGCTGTTCCCGCACGGCGCGCGCGGCGTGCCGATCGGTGACGAGTGGCTGGACGACGCGGCCGCGATGACGTGGACGCGCTGCCCGGCGCGGCTGGCGCCGCCGCTGGCCTCCTCGCGGGACGGCAACGGGCCGGGCCTGTTCGAGTCGACGCTGGTGACGCTCATGGAGCGACCGTTCGGCTGGCTTGTCATCGCCGACCAGTGCGGCGAGCAGGTGCTCCGTGACCAGGTCACCGACCTGCAGTACGAGCTGCAGATGCGGCGGCGGGGCGACGACGAGCTCGCCGTCGAGCGCCTGGAGCGCCGGCTGGCCGAGCTCGACGCGTTCCAGGAGGCGGGGCTGTGGAACGTCCGCGTCCTGGCCGGCGCGGAGTCGGTCCAGGCCCTGGAGCAGCTCGCGCCGGTGCTCGTCGGGTCGGTGGAGATGAGCCATCACCCGTACCGGCTGCGCTCCGGCGGGCGCGCCGTGCGCTTCCACGAGGCCCAGCACGTCGACACGCAGGACCAGGATCTGAGGTCGCCGTTCGTCGCGACGGCGGGCGCCCTCTCCGCGCTGGCCGGCCTGCCGCGCCGCGAGGTGCCGGGGCTGCGGGTGCTCGACGCGGGCTACTTCGACGTCACCTCCGAGGTCGGCGGGGAGGAGGACGAGGCCGGGGTGGCGCTCGGCGGGATCCTCGACGGCCAGGACCGCAGGGTCGGGACGTTCACGGTGCCACTGCAGACCGTCAACCGCCATGTCTTCGTCACCGGGTCGACCGGGTCGGGCAAGTCGCAGACCGTTCGCCACCTGCTCGAGCAGCTCACCCGCAGCGGCATCCCCTGGCTGGCCATCGAGCCGGCCAAGTCCGAGTACGCCGCGATGTCCGGCCGGATCGGCGCGCCGGTCACCGTCATCAACCCGTCCGACCCGGCGGCCGTACCCCTCTCGGTCAACCCGCTCGCGCCCGAGCCCGGCTACCCGGTGCAGGCGCACATCGACATGGTGCGGGCGCTGTTCCAGGCGGCCTTCGACGCCGAGGAGCCCTTCCCGCAGATCATGTCGCAGGCGCTCCAGCGGGTGTACGAGGCGAACGGCTGGGACGTCGTCACCGGCCGGGGCCGCCCCGGATCCCCGATCGAGCCCGCCATCCCCACCCTCGAACAGCTGCAGCACGCCGCCCTCGACGTGATCGGCGACGTCGGCTACGGCAAGGAGCTGATGGCCGACGTGAAGGGTTTCGTCGACGTACGACTCCGGTCGCTGCGCATCGGCTCGGCGGGCCGGTTCTTCCAGGGCGGCCACCCCGCCGACATCGAGGGGCTGCTGAGCCGCAACATCGTCCTCGCCGTCGAGGACGTCGCCAACGACGAGGACAAGGCCTTCCTCATGGGAACGCTGATCATCCGGATCGTCGAGCACCTGCGGCTGCGCGCCCGCAGCGGACGGACCCCGCGCGGTCTCGGGCACGTCATCGTCATCGAGGAGGCGCACCGGCTGCTGCGCAACCGCGGCGAGAACAGCGCGGGCGCGCACGCGGTGGAGCTGTTCGCCGGGATGCTCGCCGAGATCCGCGCGTACGGCGAGGGCATCGTCGTGGCCGAGCAGATCCCCACCAAGCTCGTCCCCGACGTCGTCAAGAACACCGCGCTGAAGGTCGTGCACCGGCTGCCCGCGTACGACGACCGGAGCCTCGTCGGGGCCGCCATGAACCTCGACGACCGGCAGTCCCGCGAGGTCGTCTCCCTGCCTCCGGGCGTGGCCGCGGTCTTCGCGGACGGCATGGACCGCCCGGTGCGGGTCCGCGTCCCGCTCGGCCAGGACCGCGAGCGTACGCTGCCCGGCCCCGTCCCGCCGATCGCCGGCCGCCGGTCGGCCGCGTGCGGCTGCGTGTGCCGCGACGGCCGGGCGTGTTCGCTGTACGAGCTGCGCGAGGCCGACCTGCTCGCCTCGGCGGCCGCGTGGGCGTGGCTACGGGTCTGGGCCGACGCGCTGGTCCTCGCGTACGTCGTCGACCGCCCGACACCGGCCGCGCCGGCCGACCTCCGCCGGGAATGGGCGGCGCAGCCCGCGCGCCTGCGCGAGTGCATGCTCGCGACCGTCCTGGACCGCGCGGTCGGCCGCCGCTCGGAGGCGTTGCGCACCGCGTACGCCCCGGAGAGGCTCACCGCGACCGTGGCCGGCGCGGCGGATCGCCTGCTGGGCGGCGAGCCCGGCCTGGCGGGCGTCCGGCCGGGCGCCGAATGGGTGATCCCGCAGCTGCGCTGGCTGCACGAGATGGACCGGCTGTTCCCGCCCGGCCAGGGCGTGCCGGACAAGTACGCGCCCGCCCCGCCGCTGGACTACGAGCTGCCGGGGCTGCGGGAGCCCGCCGAGCCCCTGTTCGGCCACCGCGTCCGCGCCCTGCGCCGCTACCCCCTGTCGATCGCGCTGGAGGCGAACCGGCCCATCGCCCGTACGGCGATCCTGGGCGCCGACGACCACGCCGAGTTCGACCGCGACCTCGCGGTGGTGGCGGTCGGCGTCGACGCCGACGAACGGCTCCGGCACGTCGCCGAGACGATCCGGGCGGCGTGGCTGCCGCACGTGCTCTCCTGGCCCGAGCACCTCATCGACGGCCTCGCCGACCCGGACGGCCCGCCGCCTTTCGCGGGCTGACTCCCGATGTCACGATCGGAGATCAACTCCGGGCTTCGGTCCCTACCGGGAGTCGTCGGACGTTTACCATCCCCGCATGGTTGCGGAGTCGGTGCGGACCGAGAGCCATTTCCAGCATGCGCGACGGGGCGCGATACCCGGGGTGATGAGCAACGCGACCCGGTATCTCTGCGCCGCCGCCTACCTCGACGAGGGCTTCTGCCGGAAGGTCATCGGCGAGTTGGTCGACCCCGAACACCGCGCCGTCGTCCCGTCGTACGGCTTCGACGTCGGAGCGGTCATCACGCACTCCGTCCGCGCCCGCCGACTGCAGCTCATCCGTGATCTGGTGATCTGGGCGGTCCTGATCGGATGCCTGTTCGTCAGCCCGTTCGCGGTGTCGACCTACTTCTCGATGGCGCTGCCGTTCGTCATGGCCCGGCTCGTCCCCTGGCGACGGTTCGGCTGGCGCCGGCGCTTCAAGATCGCCTGGGCCCTCGTGCTGATCTATTTCCTGCTCTGGTTGCTCAGCGGACTGGTGGTCCTGGTCTGGGCCTACGCGGTCACGCGACTGACCTCGGAGTACTCGTCGACGACGGGCGGACCGTCGCCCCTGCCCACGGACCTCTGGGGCAACCCGTCGCTGTATCTCTCGTGCATCGTCCTGCTGGGGATCGCGATGGTGATCATCCCCTTCGGCTGGCAGGTGCTGGTCTTCCGGATGATGCGGAGGGACCTCGCCCCCGGTACCCGGACCCCGTCGCTGGACGTCCTCACCCACCGCGCACGGCGCCGTGCGGAGCGGCTGGTCGACGCGCAGGTCGGCAACGTCACGCTGTACTCCGGGGGCAACCCCTTCATCGGGTCGGGGGCGCCCGACTCGCCCTGGGCCAGAGCGTGGTCGATCGTCGTGGAACTCGACCGGCCCGCCACGCCGGACACGCCGGCGAAGACCGTCGACCCGGTCGCGCTGCACGAGCACGTACGCCGTCGGCTCATGGCCATGAGTGAGGAATGGCCGACCGCCGACAGCGATCAACCGGACCGGTCCGACCCGCGCCGGCGTCTCCCTCCGAACGAACGGATCGCCGGGCTCAACATCGACTACCACGTCGTGGCGCGCGGCGCCTGCACGCAGTACCCGCGCGCGTCCGAGCCCGGCTTCAGCGTGCCGGACTACGCCGGGCACCCCCTGATCGACGGATCGGCGGGCATGCCGTACTCCAAGGCCACGGACGCATGCCGGGAATCGATCATCCGGCACCCGCAGGGCGGCGTCCGCTGCTATCAGCGCGTCACCATCGGAGCGGAGGGCCAGGCGGTCCGGGACACCGCCGACCAGATCATCGCGCCCGCCGAGGACCAGGACATCGTCGTGTCGGTGTTCATCTACCTCGCGGTGGAAGGGCACATGCTCTACGCGCAGTTCGTGGCCGACGTGCTGCCGCCCATTCGTCGTGAGTACCACCTGATCGACCACCTGGCCTCGTGCACCGACGCCTCGCTCATCGCGATGGCGATACGGCGCCGCTGGCTCTCCGCACTGAGCGACGGTGTCATCGGGCCGTTCCGGGCGATCCGCACGCTCGGCCAGATGGCGGCCGTCCGGCTCCAGGACGACCAGCACCCCGAGCGTCTCACCGCGTACGACTACGGCGCCCGGCTGAGCGTGCGGGAGCTGGCCGCCGAGGACACGCTCCCGACGTACCTTCAGGTCCTCGACGCGCACAAGTACTCCCGGCTCGTCGAGCGGCGCCTGAACGAGGCCGTGCTCGACCATCTGCAGAGCCAGGACATCGACGTGTCGGCCTACCGCATGCAGGCCAACCAGATCATCGAGCAGAGCGTGATGATCAGCGGCGGGAACTACGGGCCGATCAACACCGGGTCCGGTTCGCAGGACAACCGCGGCATGACGATCAGCTAGAAGAGGACGGAATGGGCGACTTCTCCATCAGCGGCGGCAACTACGGGCCGATCAACACCGGCTCGGGATCGCAGGACAACCGCGGCATGACCATCGGCGCGGCGGAGTCAGCCGCGTCCGCCGACGCCCTGGCGCGCCTGGAGCGGCTGCTCGACGAGCACGCGCCCCGGCTCGAGGAGGGCGAGGAGGCCCGCGAAGACCTCGCCGACGTACGCACGCAGGCCGACAAGGAGAAGCCGGACAAGCGCCGGCTGACCGACACCCTCAAGCGGCTGTCCGAACGCGTTGCGGCGGTCGGCGCGCTGGCCGCCGCGGTGAAAGAGGTCGCCGACAAGCTCGGCGTGCACCTGCCCTGACGACGTCCTACAACTCGCCCCACGCGTAGACGGGCAGTCCCTGGCTCTGCGCGATCGGGCTCCACAGGGCGACCACCCGGCGTTTGGCGGGACCCGCCTTGTCGTTGGCGGCCATGGCGGCGTCGTGGTTCGCGGACTGCGGGGGACCGCCCCCGTCGCACCCCGCGGACTGCGCCTCCTGGGCCCAGGCGAGATACGCCTTGTCCGCGTCCAGGGAACTCCCGTAGGCGTCGATCATCGCCTGCTTCAGGTCGGCGCCATGGGGCAGCTGGTCCGCCTGGAGCTGCCGGGCCTGTGCCAGTTCGCTCTGCCGCTCCTGGACGACCTGCTGGAACGCCGGGGCCGCCGAGACGAGGTCGTCGCAGGTCGCCATGCTGACGGACAGCTTGTCGTGGGCGTCCTTGCCCGCCTGCAGGATCGCGTTGACCGCGGCGGCCTGGGCCGCGGGACCCGACGGTGAGTCACCGGCCTGCGGCGTGTCGGGCTGCGTCCCGCTCGGCTGGGGCGTGCCGGGCTCGGGGCCGGTACGGTGCTCCGGCGCCGGATGAGAGCCGTTGCCCAGACCGACGGCGAGCGCCAGGCCGACCGCCGTCACGGTGACGAGGCCGGCGGTCACGATGGGGATCACCCAGCGCTTCCGTGCGCTCTTTTCGGGGGCCTTGCGGTGCCCGTGCCGCTCCCACTGCGCGGCCGCGTCGTGGGCGGTCGGGGGAGCCCCCCAGTGCCGGAGACCATCGGCGTCGAAGTAGGCCGTGTCCGAAGTCGGGCCCGGCTCGCCTTCCGTGCGTTCCCCCGGCGACGCGGCGGTGCGCTCCTCGGCGAAGGGGGTTGTTCCGATGGGGGCGGTCGCGGGGTCGGGGGGCGTCTCGACCGGCCCGTATCCGAAGGTCTCGCCGACCCGTGGCTGAAAGGGCCCTCGCTCCGATGGCGGCGTCTCATACGTCGGAGGCGGAACATCGTGTCCTGGCGGTGGGGTCTCCACCCCTGAGAGTGGGTTCTCCAGCCGCATCGGCCGGATCTCCTGCTCAGATGGCGGGCTCACCGGACCCGGCGGTGAGGTCTCCTGCCCAGACGGCGAGCTCGCCGGTCCCGGTGGTGAGGCCTCCGGTTCGGGCGGCGAGGTCTCCTGCTCGGGCGGTGAGGCCTCCGGTTCGGGCGGTGGTGGGATCGCCGGGAGCGACGCCCCGCAGCGGGTACAGGTCGGACGCCCCGAAGGCGTATGGCTGTCGCATGCCGGACACTTCATGCCCTGCCCCCTTCCTCAGGAGATTCTGCCGACTATTGATCACATGTGGGTCGTCATAGGACACGCCTCCGTCACGAAGCGGGGCTCCTCGTCCGGGATCGGCCGGACGTAACCGTCGGTGCCGAATCGGATACTCGTGGCCATGCGGAGATGGACACTGGTCGGGGCGGGGATCCTGACGGCTCTCTGCGGCGCCCACGCGACCGGAGCGGACCGCGTTCTCGGAACGCCCTGGCCGCTCGACCGACCCGAGACCTCGCATGCGAGCGGCCGAATGCCGGGCGACGACGGCGCGACCGCGACGGTCGTGCGCGTGGTCGACGGCGACACTCTGATCCTGCGGATCGGCGGCCGAGCCCGGCGCGTCAGGCTCATCGGCGCGGACGCCCCGGAGATCTGGACGCGCCGGGACTGCTTCGGCGCCGAGGCGTTCCGTGGGCTGCGCCGGCTGGCCCCGATCGGCTCCGAGGTGCGCGTCGCGGGCGATCACGAGCCCTCCGACCGCTTCGGCCGTCGCCTGCTGTACGTGTGGACGAGAGACGGCCGCCTCGTCGCCGCCGAGTTGATCCGGGCGGGACTCGCCCGCCTGCTGGTCATCCCGCCGGACACCCGATACGCCCCGCTTCTGGGCGCAGCCGAGGCCGATGCCCGCCGCACACGCGCCGGTCTCTGGCGTGCGTGCCGCTGATTCGCCGAACGGGGGAACTTTCTCCGTACGCAGTACGTCGTATGCTGTACGGAGTTGTTCGAACGAAGGGATTTCCATGCAGGTCACCTCTTCGGCGGTCTCGCTGACCGTCGACGACGTCGCGGCGTCCGCCGCCTTCCTGGCCACCCACTTCGGCTACAAGGAGGTGATGGCCGCCGAGGGGTTCGCTTCGCTCCAACGCGACGACGCCGCCATGGATGTGATCTTCCTGAGGCGGGGGATCGAGGTCCTCCCCGAGGGATTCCGGGACCGGCATGCGGCCGGCGTCATCATCGCGCTGGTGGTCACCACCGGCCTGGCGGCCGAAGAGGCCCGCCTGCGCGCCGAGGGCGTCGCCATCACGATGCCCCTGCGAGAAGAGCCCTGGGGAGAGCGGTTGTTCCAGGTCACCGACCCGAACGGCGTGATCGTTCAGTTGGTCGAGTGGGTCACTCCGAGCGGACAGGGCGAACCTCACTAGGACACGGCCGTCCGCGACCGGACGTTCGTCCACAGGCTGTGGAAAAACCTGGGGGCATCGCGCGCAGGATGCCGTATGGCGCCCGCGTGCGGAGCCCTTTTCCGGAAAGACGATGGCCGGGTGTGGCCTGACTCTGGTGTTGTGGCTGTGGCGCTATGGACGTGATTGTCGTGGCGGCTTACCGTCCGGCCCATGTTCTGCTGTCGGCCCGGCCGTCGTGATCTGCTGCGCCTGAGCGCCGTCCTCTCCGGTTTCTCCCTCATGTCGATGGTCGGCGAAAGGCGGGCGTCCGCGTCCGACGTCCGGCCGGTCAACCTCGAGCTCGTCACCCTCACCGAGACCAGCGCGATCTTCACCTGGTACACCGGCGTGGCCGACACCGACGACGGGCTCGGGCGGATGCGGCCCGCCCCGGCGGACGGGGAGATCCTCCTGGGCACGCGCCGGGACCGGCTGACCCGCACGGTGGGCGGCGCGGCGCACACGCCGTACCACTACGTCGAGGTCACCGGCCTGGAGCCCGGCCGGACGTACTACTACCAGGCGCGGTCGCGGGGGCGGACGGCGTCGCAGACCTCCGTGGCGGGAGCCGCCGGGACGCCTCTCACCGGCGGCACCTTCTCCTTCACGACACCGCAGCCGCCGCCCGGCCGCTTCCTGTTCTCCATCGCGCTCTGCAACGACCTGCACCTGGGCGAGACCGTCGCGGGGCTGATCGGCGGGCTGCCGATCAAGGGCATCTCCCAGGTTCCCGGCCGGCCGCCGTACCCGGAGATCATGGCGAAGGCGCTCGTGAAGGACGCGCGGCATCGCGGCGCGACCTACCTCTTCGCGGCCGGCGACGTGTCGTCGGAGGCGGTGCCGGGCGACCTCGGCACGGCCAAGGGCATCCTCGACGGCTTCGGCGCCTACCGCCGCGACTACTTCGTCGCACGCGGCAACCACGACCGCGCGCACGACGGGCCCGCGTACGCCTCCTGCCGGGTCGGCCAGTGGCAGGGGCACGACTGCTTCCGCGACGCGTTCTCCGACGGGCCGACGTACTTCACCCACGACCTCGGCGGCCTGAGGATCATCGGGCTGGACACCTACGACAAGCCGGGCAACGGGGGAGACGCGGGCGGCCTGTCGCGTGAGCAGTTCGCCTGGTTCGAGACCGAGCTGAAAGAGCACAAGGACCAGCCGACGATCGTCTTCGGCCACCATCCGCTGATGTCCCTCGACGATCCCCTGGCGGTGAGCGGCGGCACCTCGCTGGAGGTCGGCCAGACCGTGTCGGTCATGGCGGCGTACGAGCGGACGCCGGGGGTGTTCCTGCACCACGCGGGCCACACCCACCGGAACAAGCGCACGGTGCTGCCCGGCAGCCGGCACGTGACGCAGCAGGAGGTTGGCGCGGTCAAGGAGTATCCCGGCGGGTTCAACCTGCTGCGCGTGCACAGCGGCGGGTACGCGCTGAACTTCTACAAGACCCGTGACGACCTTGCCCGGGAGTGGAGCGAGCGCAGCCGGCAGGAGATCAACGGACTGTGGCCGCAGTTCTCGTTCGGCCCGTCGATCGCGGACCGCAACAGCGTCACCGCCCGCGACCTGTCCGGTGTCCGGGCGGCCCGGTGACGGCCGCGGCTCAGTAGACGAGGGCCTGGACGCCTTCGGTGGTGACCTCTTCGACGAAGGACGGGGCGCCGGCGATGCGGATGCCGGGCAGCACCTCATCGTCGGTGATGTCCCGGCGCGCCGCGCACTGCGTACAGACCGTGACCCGGCCGGCCGACAGCACGATGCCGAGCAGGTCCTCCAGCGGCGTCGCGTGCGGCAGCTCGAACTCCTTGGCCCGGCCCGGAAGCGCGAACCAGGAGGATTCGCCGGTCAGCCACAGGGAAACGCTGACGCCGCTGGCCACGGCGGCCGCGGCGACCGTGAACGCCTGATTGCAGCGCTCGGGTGCCTCGGCGCCCGCCGTCACCTTGATGACGAGTGATCGTGCCATATTCGGCACACTAGTCCTCCGGGCTGGAAACCGGCACGGTCCTTGAGATGATCAGTGGCCGCAGCCCGCTCTTGGCAAGGACAAGGTCCCCCAGTTCGGTACGGGCCGCGCCGACGACGCGCAGCGGCTCCCCGTCGGTGATCACGAGCTCCTCGACGACGAAGCCGATCGTCCGCTCCCGGTGCCGCGGGCGGGGAGGGGCGCCCAGCAGGGCCGCCAGGCGCGCGGTCAGCGGGCCGTGCGGCGCGTCCTCGAACTCCGCGAACGCCGGCTCGCCCAGCTCCAGCTCGGCGCCGTGCGCGTCGACGCGGACGGCGGCCGTGTCACCCCCGACGTACAGCGGCCCGCTGATCTGCTCGGCGACCTTGACGTGGCGGACGACCCTGGTCGGCCCCAGGGGGCCGGGCCGCCACGCCCAGTACCGCTCGAGGACGGTCACGGCGTACCAGACGCAGGGCAACCCGGACAGCGGCGCGGTCACCGGACCGCCCGGGCCGGTGACCGCGCGCCCAGCGACCTCGCGCGGTCCTCCAGGGGCGTTGTCGACGAGGGGCTCGGCCTTGTCCAGCGTCCGCCGCCTGCGCGCCTTGCCGACCGTCTTGGCCACCGCGTCGGCGCCCGCCTCGACGCCGGCCGTGATCAGTGCCATCAGCGCGTACAACCGTCCTCCTCGAACTTAGGAAGATCAGACGCGACGCGGGAACGAACGGTTCACCCGTTGCTCGCCGTGATCGCGAATCGGATCAGGCTATCCCCTGACGAAAGCGAGGGCGGGCCGCTCTCCGGCTACCCCAGGGGCGGTTCATCTCCAAAGATCAGGTTCCACAGGTGAGCGCCCGGATGGGCGTGGACCAGCTCGAGCACGAGCCAGATCAGGCTCGCGGCGAGCAGCGCGCCTCCCGCGATGTAGCCGACGTACAGCCCGAGGCGGAGGCTCGCCGACAACTCCTCCTCCGACCGCGTCGAGATGATGAACGGGTCGGCATGGGGCCGGCGCATGACGAGCCCGCCGTCCTCGGCCATCGCCGCCCCGAGGACGTACAGCGACCGGCCCTGGGGAATGATCCACTCCTCGTAGAGGTGGCCCTTGACGTTGCTGAAGTTGACTCGGAAGCTCAGGCCGAACAGGTTGACGTCCCGGCCCGCGCGCTCGTAGTGCGACAGGGACTGCGCGGGCCGGTCGACCGGCTCACCGTCGTGGACGATGAGGACCTCCCCGGCGATGTCGCGCACGGCGAAGGGCGCCCCGTGGGTCTCGTCGTGCACCGTCTCCTCATGCGTCGTGGTCTCGGTCTTGCCGTCACGGGTCTGGGTGCGCTCGTAGCGGACCGTCACCTTCGTCCGGTGCCACACGCACGGCTGCCCCGAGAACGGTGCCTGGGCAGGCCCGCCCGGTCCGGGGACGGCCGTCCCCTTGACCTCGCAGACGACGGGTTCGTCGTACTCGGCGATCTCGGCACAGGTGACGGTCGGCGTCGCATGCATGGCGCGGCGCTTGCCCTGCTGGACGAACGCGCGGAGGACGAGTGGCAGGCCGACCACGGCGAGGAGCAGGGGAACGAGCGCGCTGTCGAGAAAGTCGATCAAGGGAACCTCTGGTTGGGGATCATTTCGGGGGAACCGGTCTCCGGTGACACGGTGTCGCCGACCGGGCGGTGGCCACTACGCTGGCCGAACATGGAACCTGAGCTGCATCCCGACCTCGAGCCGTTGGCGTTCCTCCTCGGAGACTGGGAGGGGGCGGGTGTCGGCGGCTACCCGACCGTCGAGAGCTTCCACTTCGGACAGGAGATCTCCTTCAGCCACATCGGCAAGCCGTACCTGATCTACACGAGCCGTACGTGGCGGTTGGACGATGAAGGCAACCTCGCGGCTCCCCTCGCGCGGGAGAGCGGTTACTGGCGCGCGCATGCCGGCGGAAAGGTCGAGGTCGTGCTCGCGCACCCGACGGGATTCGCCGAGATCTACGTGGGGCAGGCGGGGTTCAACCGGGTCGAGCTGATCACGGACGTCGTGGCGCGCACCGAGACCGCGAAGGAGTACACCGCGGGCAAGCGGCTGTACGGGCTGATCGGCGAGGACCTGGGTTACGCGTACGACATGGCGGCCGAGGGGCAGAGCCTGCAGTCACACCTGTCGGCGCAGCTGAAACGCGTCTCCTGAGCGAGCGGACGCTCCTACGGAAGTGTCCCGGGGGTCGCGGGAGAGAAAAGGAACGACCCCCGGGCTGCTCCTGCGTGTGCAGGGGTCGACAGGACTGAGTCGACCGGCCACGGGGGTCGGGTGTCTGCCTGGTATTCGCCGGCCGCGTCCACGACCGGGTGCCTCACCCGCGTTGGGGCGGGGCTGAGGCGGGACAGCGGCTAACGGACAGCCACCTCACGAGTCCTCGTACTATGCATACTTTCGGACCACCTCCTTTCCCGCTTAGCCCGAACGTTAGATCAGCGGCCACGGATGAGGCAAGGGGATTTTTGGCGGTCCGTCCCGCGAGGCCCCCGCAGGACGCCCGACGGGACATAAACTCGGCCTCGTGGCGGAACCATGGCACGAGGAGCTGAGGGCGCGGGGCTACCGGGTGACCCCGCAGCGCCAGCTCGTGCTGGAGGCGGTCACCGCGCTGCGGCACGCCACCCCGGAGGAGATCTGCACCGAGGTGCAGCGGACCGCGCGCGGCGTCAACATCTCCACGATCTATCGGACGCTGGAGCTCCTCGAGCAGCTCGGTCTGGTCAAGCACACCCATCTGGGGCACAAGCCGCCGACCTACCATCTCGCCAGCGAGGCGGACCACGTCCACCTGGTCTGCCGGGGCTGCGGTGAGGTCTACGACGTGACCCCGACCGTCGCCAAGGGCCTCGTCGACGTCCTGGAGCAGGAGTACGGCTTCGAGACCGACGTCCAGCACCTCACCGTCTACGGCCGCTGCCGCAATTGCCGGACGACGTAGGCTTGCGGTCATGGACAGCCCGCTGCTGAGCACGCCCGGGGCCGTATCGGCCGATCCACCGGACGAAGGGGTCGCCGCGCACTACGGCGAGCCGTTCGCCGAGCAGCGCGCCCTCGCGTCGGGGGCGGCGATCGTCGACCGGAGCAACCGCGGCGTCGTGCGGATCGCCGGAGCCGACCGCCTGCGGTTCCTGCACAGCCTCACCAGCCAGCACCTGCAGGAGCTGCCGCCGCGCACACCGACCGAGGCGCTCCTCCTCAGCCCGCACGGCCACGTCGAGCACCACCTCACCCTCGTCGACGACGGGGACGCGGTGTGGGCGCACGTCGAGCCGGGCACGGCGCCGGAGCTCGCGCGCTTCCTCGACTCGATGCGGTTCATGATGCGCGTCGAGGTCACCGACGAGTCCGACGCGTACGCCGTCGTCACGCTCACCGGCGCCGAGCCGCCCGCGGACGCCCTGGTGACGACGGACGGCCTGATCGTGCCCCGCAAGGAGCTGGACCGCGACTGGCAGGCGCGCCCGGCCGGCCTGTGGGCGTACGAGGCGCTGCGCATCGCCGCGCACCGGCCCCGGTTCGGCCTCGACACCGACCACCGGACCATCCCGCACGAGGTCGGCTGGATCGACGTCGCCGTGCACCTCGACAAGGGCTGCTACCGCGGCCAGGAGACGGTGGCGCGGGTCCAGAACCTCGGCCGTCCGCCCCGGCGGCTGGTGTTCCTGCACCTCGACGGGAGCGTCGACCGGCTGCCGGCGCACGGGGAGCCGATCGAGGCCGGCGGCCGTACGGTCGGGTTCGTCGGCTCGGCGGCCCGCCACTACGAGCTGGGCCCGATCGCCCTCGGCCTGATCAAGCGCAACGTCCCCGTCGACGAGCCGCTGCTGGCCGGCGGGGTGGCTGCCACGCAGGAGGTCATCGTCGACCCGGACACCGGAGCCAACGCCAAAATCGATCTTCGACGCCGATAAGCCGACAAACACCCGAACCTGGATCGCGATGGGCGGCGCTCATGGGAAGGTTTTCTCCGTCGGACGAGACCTCGACGAGGAAAGAGAACATGGGGCGACGGCGCCGGCGGGTGCGGGAGCCCGCCTACGTCTGGTGGATCGGGTTCGGCGTGCTGCTGCTGGCCGCCGTATTCCTGACGTCGTGGCGGCTCGCGCTCATCGCGCTGCTGGGGTGGTGCCTGTATGAGTTCTCGCTGGTGCCGACGGTCTGCCGGGTGATGACCAGGCAGGGGTTCGCCTGCCACGAGCCGATCCGGGGGCGGCTGTTCGCCTGCACCCCGGCACACCAGCAGGTCAAGAACGACGCCCTGTGGAGCGCGGTCCGGCTGCCGAACCCGTTCCGGAAGGAGTCCGTCCCGGACCCGAACCGCGACACCGGGGTCGTCGTCTACTCCCCGAGCGTCCGCGCCCGCCTGGCGGAGAACGACCGCAACGTGCTGGCCCTCGCCGCCGCGGGCACGGTCGTCACGGTCGTCTTCGCCGTGCTCGGCCTCAGCTCTTAGACCTCCAGGATGAGCGTGATCGGGCCGTCGTTGACGAGGGCGACCTTCATGTCGGCGCCGAAGACGCCCGTCTCCACGTGGGCGCCGAGGCGGCGCAGCTCCGCGACGACCTCGTCGACGAGCGGTTCGGCGACGGGGCCGGGCGCGGCCGCGATCCAGGACGGCCGGCGGCCCTTGCGGGTGTCGCCGTAGAGGGTGAACTGGCTGATCACGAGCAGCGGCGCGCCGAGGTCGGAGCAGGACGCCTCGGGCGCCCCGTCCTCGGTGCCGTCGAACACCCGCAGCCCCCACAGCTTGGCCGCGAGCCTCTTCGCCCGCTCCGGGGTGTCGTCGTGCGTCACCCCGACGAGGGCCAGCAGGCCCGGTCCCTCGATCGCGCCCACGACGCGACCCTCGACGGTCACACTGGCCTGACTCACCCGCTGGACGACTGCTCGCACGCCACCGCATTCTGCCGCACGCGGCACCCGCCGGAAGAACGCCTGCCTTTGCGAAAGATTTTCTCGCCAAACCGGCCTCCGGCTTGAAATCATGCTGTCCATGGCCAGAACGCTGATAACAGTTGCGCCGACCGGGGCGGAGGCCGACAAGGCCAAGGTCCCGGCGCTCCCCGTCACGCTCGACGAGCTCGTCCAGACGGCCAAGGAGTGCGAGGCCGCCGGCGCCG
Organism: Actinoallomurus vinaceus; assembly: GCF_039542055.1. Taxonomy (NCBI): domain Bacteria; kingdom Bacillati; phylum Actinomycetota; class Actinomycetes; order Streptosporangiales; family Thermomonosporaceae; genus Actinoallomurus; species Actinoallomurus vinaceus. The sequence continues at coordinate 296,337 of NZ_BAABHK010000013.1, read as the reverse complement.
CCGTGATCCACGTCCACATCCGCGACGACGAGGCGCGGCCCACGCTCGACCTCGCGCGCCTGCGCGACACCGTCGCCGCCCTGCGCGCGAGCACGAACCTCATCGTGCAGCTGTCCACGGGCGGCGCGGTCACCGACCCGTACGAGCACCGGCTACGGGTCCTCGACGCCGAGCCGGACGCCTGCTCGCTCACCTGCGGCACCGTCAACTTCGGCGACGACGTCTTCATGAACCCCTGGTCGTTCATGGCCGAGCTCTACCAGCTGACGCAGGAGCGGGAGGTCGTGCCGGAGTTCGAGCTGTTCGACCTCGGTCACGTCGCGTCCCTGCACCGGCTGCTGGACACGTACGGTCCGCCGTTCGGCGGGCGGGTGCACTGCGACCTGGTCATGGGCGTGCCGGGCGGGATGCCGGGCGACGCGCGGACGCTGGTCGCCGCGGTGGAGGCGCTGCCCGCCGGGGCCACGTGGTCGGCGACGGGCATCGGCCGGACGACCCTCCCGGTGATGTACGCCGCTCTGGCGGCCGGGGGTCACCTGCGGGTGGGCATGGAGGACACGCTGAGCTACGCCAAGGGGCGGCCGGTGACGGCCAACGCCCAGCTCGTGGAGCGCGGGGCCACCTTGGCGCGGACCGCCCAGCGTGACCCGATGCCGCCCGACGAGGCGCGGACGTTCCTGGGCGTGAAGGGCGGCTGAGACTCGGGATTCGTCACGTCTCGGCGGTCTTCAGGGCCGCGTCGAGGGCCTGGATGGTGTTCTCCCACTCGACGTCGTCGTGGCGGTCCGCCATGTCGCGCAGCCGCCCCGCGACGGTTCGGTAGAAGTCGGCGAACGCCGCGACGCCGTCGAGGGAGCGGGCGGCCGAGGTCTCGTACCCGGGCCGGCCGTCCGCGCCCTTGTAGAACTTGGTCCCCATGTCGTCGCCGCCCCAGAAGTTCCCGATGGCGTCCAGCTGCTTCCGGGCCTCGCTGAGCTTCGCGTTGATGTCGACGCCCTCATCGTTCAGGCTCTTGGCGACGGAGCGGATGTAGGCGGGGTGGATCTCCAGGGGAGGCAGGACGAGTCGCATGCCGACCTTGAGTCGGCTCGGGTCGCCGCCGATGACGTCCCGATTCGCGGAGTAGATGTCCTGCCATCGGGTGCCGTCCTCGAACAGGTCCTCGGCGATGCCCCACAGTGAGTCGTGGGGAGTACCCGGTCCGGTGATCGTGACGTACTTCGGCGGGTCCGGGGGCAGAGTGGGAGGAGTCATGTGGGCGCCATCCTGGATCTCGGGACTAACCGGCGGGCTTGTGGGCCATGGTCGTGTAGAGGATCGTCCTCAGGATCGTGTCCTTGACGGTCGGGGCCAGGTCGTCGCCGCGTTTGCCGTTCAGGTAGCCGTACGTGGGCCCGTATCCGAGGGAGCCTCCCACCATCCGGTTCACGAAGTACTGCACATCCGGGTTGCTGATGATCTTGCTGACGGGCTTGGCAGCGGCGTCGAAGGCGCCGTAGAAGGCGACGGAGGCGACGAATTCCTTCATGACCTCGTCGAAGTTCTGCCCGAACGAGCCGACGTCCTCACCCCGCGCCCACTTGACGCCGTCCATCACGAGCACGTCGCCGACGGCGTAGAACGCGCTGCCGATGGTGTACTCCGCCAGCTTGGCGAGCAGCGTCTGGGCGATGGCGCTCTCGAGCAGCTTCGCCAGGATCCCCGCCTGCGCACGTCTCAGCAGGAACTGGGAGATCTCGTACGCGACGCCCGCCTGCCAGGGGAACGTGGAGATGAAGAGCAGGCTGGCGAAGTTGGCCCAGGCGAGGGTGGTGAAGGCGTACTGGGCCTTCTCGATGAGCGACGCGTACTCGTTGCACGCCTCGCTCATGCGCCGGCACAGCTCGGCGAGCCGCGCGGCCTCGCCCTCCGCCGGCGCGGCGGGCGTGGCGTGGCGCTGCCAGAAGTCCTTGAAGGCCTGGACGTCCTCGCCGGCGTTGTTGGTGACGATCGCCCGTGCGGCGTCGTCGCCGTACTTCCCCCACTCGGTGACGTCGGCCATGAGACCGGCCCACACCGCACCCGCCTCCCGTGCCTTCCCCGGGTTGCCCTCCGGGTACTGGACGGTCAGCATCGAGAAGACGAGGAGTGCGATGTTGCCGCCGGCGAACAGGCCGCCGCGCGCCTCGCTCAGCCCGGCCACGGGCGCCCCCTGGACGCGGTCATTGGAGCGGGCCTCCGAAGGGCGGATCGGCGGTGAAGTCGGGGAACATGGCGCTCGTCTTGGCCGCCGTTTCGTGCTGCAGGAGATCGAGGGCGTCGTTCATCATCCCGACGACCCGCTCCGCGAGCTCCTCCACGGAGAGGCGTTTCACCCGGGGATCGAACGTCAGGGCGTGGAGGCGGCCCTGGCTGCCGACGGTCAGCTGGATCAGGCCGTCTTTGCTCTTGGCCTCGACCACGAGAGCCGCGAGTTCCTCGCGCACCTGCTGGGCGCGTGTTTCAAGCTCTCGAAGCTCTCTTTCGAGCATTTCCCCGTCGAAGTCCATCACTACTCTACTTTTTCGACTATAAATGTCGATATCTTAGCGGCGGTCCGGCTCATGATCAACCTGCCCCCGGCGCAGGGCGTGCGGCGACTCACGTAGTGTTGACACGGCCATCGTCGGCGTCGCGCCGCAGGCCGACGCAGAGGTCCTTCATGACCAGCTGGTAGTAGCCGACCGTCGACCCCCCCGAAGAGAGCAGATGCACCCCGTCCTCGTCGAAGTGGAACGTTCCGGTTTCGTGGAGTCCCGGCACCGCGGCTCGGTGGCCGCCCTGGCCGCCGACGGCTCCCCGGCGCTACGCATCGGCTCCCCGGACGAGCCGGTCTTCCCCCGGTCGGCGAACAAGCCGATGCAGGCGGTGGCGATGGCACGGCGCGGCCTCGCCCTCGAGGGCGAGCTCCTGGCGCTGTCGTCGGCCAGCCATTCCGGTGAGGACTTCCACGTGGAGGGCGCCCGCAAGATCCTCGCCGACGTGGGCCTCACGCCGGACGCACTCCAGTGCCCGCCGCAGTGGCCGCTGGACCCGGAGGTCGCCGTCCGCGCCGAGAAGTCGCGGCTGCGGATGAACTGCTCCGGCAAGCATGCCGCCATGCTCGCCACCTGCGTCGTCAACGGCTGGCCGACGGAGTCGTACCTGGAGCCCGACCACCCGCTGCAGCGCGCCGTACGGGAGACGGTCGAGGAGCTGACCGGTGAGCGGATCGCCGCGACCGGCGTCGACGGGTGTGGCGCGCCGCTGTTCGCCGTCTCGCTGACCGGGGTGGCGCGGGCGCTGCGCGCGCTCGTGACCGCCGAACCCGGCACGCCGGAGCGGCGCCTCGCGGACGCGATGCGCGCCCACCCGGAGTGGACCTCGGGCACCCACCGCGACGAGTACCGGCTCATGACCGCCGTGCCGGGCCTGCTGGTCAAGTGCGGGGCCGAGGGCGTCGACGCGTTCGCGCTCGCGGACGGCCGCGCCGGCGCCATCAAGGTCGATGACGGCGCGATGCGCGCCCGGACCCCGGTGACCGTGGCGACGCTGCGCGCCCTCGGCGCCGAGGTCCCCGACGAGCTCGCCACCGTTCCGCTGCACGGCGGCGACGCGATCGTCGGCGAGATCCGCGCGGTCGGTTTGCCCGACGCCTAGGACAAGTCTGGTGGATCAGGGGCTCAATGCGGCAGACGGCGAACCGAACTCGGTAAGCCGGCACCGGTGCGGGGCGAGTACCAGGACCCGTCCGGTGCACAACCCGATCCCGTCTCCGCCGAGGGCCAGGTTCGCGCCGTCGGGGCTGAACACCACCGAGTACAGCTCGCGGCGACGGTGGGGGAGGGAGACGGTGCCGACGTTCCGGTGGCTCGCCATGTCCCATAGCCGGACGCCTTTTTCATGGTCTCCACTGGCCAGGAGCTTGCCGTCGGGACTGAACGCCACCGGACCGACATAGTCGTCGGGGTCGGTGAGAGTGGCGACGGTCCGGCGACCGGCCACATCCCACAGCCGGATCTCTCCCTCGAGACGCCGGCCACTCTCGCCGCCAGTGGCCAGGGTCCTCCCGTCAGGGCTGAACGCCGCCGAGTAGATGTTGTGACCAGGGGCGAGAGTGGCGATCTTCCGGCGGCGGGCGACGTCCCAGAGCCAGATCTTGCTCCACTCCTCGCTGCGGTCTCCCGTGGTGGCCAGGGTCTTGCCGTCCGGGCTGAACGCCATGACGTCGACACCGCTGACGCTGGTGAGGGCAGCGACGTTTCGGTGGGAGGCGAGGTCCCACAACCAGACGCCTCCTCCGACGTCATTGTGGTATTCGCCGACCTTGCCTCCGCCGACGGCCAAGGTCTTTCCGCCAGGGCTGAACGCCAACTCCCCGACCCAGTCATAAGGAATCGGAAGAGCAGCGATCTTCTGGCGGCCGGCCGCGTCCCACAACCAAACCCATGCCTTGTCCGTTTCGTCGAAGCCTCCGCCGGCGGCCAGGGTCCTGCCGTCGGGACTGAATGCCACCGCGTGGACACGGCCGTGGTCAGGGAGGTCAAGAGTGGCAACCTTCCGGCGGCCGGGCACGTCCCAAAGTGAGAGCTCTGTCCCGCCCGCCCCATCGGTGCCGCCGGCGACGGCCAGGGTCCTGCCGTCGGGACTGAACGCCATCGACGTCACATGATCGCGATCGGAGATGGCCTCTGAGCCGTAATCAGGTATGTCCGTGGGTGCCGGAGTGCCCCCGAACCGCACCATTACCGCGACGAGAGTCGCCGGGATCGCGAGCGCACCCACGATCGCGGTCAGCGCCGTGAGGAAGCGGCTCCGCGGTGTTCGACGACGCTCGGGCTCGCTCATGATCAACGTACGGTAGCGTACGTTACGTTCGTTTCCGAGGTCGCACGGGCATTGAGTGCGGCGATCCGCCGAGCCGAGCCGGTCCGCCCTGGGATCAGGACAGGCTGCGGAACTGGCGCGAGGCGGAGATCGCGCCGGACGTGGCGAGCGTGAAGGTGCGCATCGACTCGGCGAAGTTCGACAGGTCCCACTCGGCCGGCCCCTCGTACCAGTAGAGGTTGTCCGAGGGACCGTCGTTGCCCGCGCCGACGTCGGCGACCGTCTGCGCCCAGCGCTGCACCACGTCGAACACCACCGCGTACGGCAGGTAGTGCGAGAACAGCGCCACCCGGTGACCGGCGGGCGCGTCCGGCAGTTCGCCGCGGAACAGGTGCGCCCGGAAGCCCAGCGTGTGCGCCAGCACGGTCGCGCCCCGCGAGGTCTTGGCGGGCATGTACTGGCCGCCGACGGCCAGCGCCGCGCCGGCGATGATGACCGCCAGGCCGACCAGGGCGAGGTTCGTGTAGACGGCGAGCAGGATGGTCCCGACGACCCCGAGGCCGGCCAGCACCATGCCGATCGTGGTCCAGCGGGTGCGCTCGGAGTCGGGCCGGCGGGCGAACCAGCCCTGCCGGACGACGTCCTCGTACAGGGCCTTGCGCACCGCCGCGAGCTGGTCGGCGAAGGTGCCGCCGAGCTCGGACAGCTGGACGACGTCGCGCCCGGTGAACAGGGCGTCGTAGAGGATCCGCTCGTACGGGAGAAGGTCGCCTGCGGGACGCTCCATGCGGCGCAGCTGCCAGTCGAGGCGGCCGTACGTCTCGCGGGACAGCTCCTCGATCAGGATGTAGCCGCGCACGGCCAGGTCGATGATGGTCGCGGTGACGTCGACGACGTCGGCCTGCTCGTCGATGAGCGTGCCGATCTGGCCGGGCCGTACGCCGTCCGGTGGGGCGAAGCCCGTCGAGTCGAGGGGGGCGTGGTCGCCCTCGGCCGCCTTCTTGTTGACGATGCGCGCGTCCCTGCCCCGGGTGACGTACAGCAGCGCGACCCCGCTGAGCAGCAGGCCGAGCAGGCCGAGCAGGGTGCCCCCGGTGACCCCGTTGACGGTGAAGGCGGTGGCCACCGTGTGCCGCTGCTCGACGATCGGCCTGCCCTTGGTCGTGCCCGGCGGGTACCCGATCATGACCGTCATGTAGTCGCCCGGCTGGAGGTCCTCCTGACGGAAGTCGGCCAGCGTGTGGGTGTGGTTGGTGAAGAACTGCGTGCAGCCGACGGTGCTCTCCGGCTCCCCGGCGAAGCAGTTGAGGTTCTGGACGACGGCGCTGGACTCGACGGTCACCCGGGTCTGCGCGGCCGGGACGTGCCAGCCGCCCGCGGCCGTCCAGGTCAGCTGCTCGCCGTTGCGCAGCGTGGTGATCGCGCCCTTGACCGTGTAGGACAGCTGCGCCGTCCGCCGGCCCGTGCCGCCGCCACCGGCGACCTGGAGCACCGCGTTGTCGCCCTGGTTCTTCAGCGTGCCGCCCTGGACGCCGCCGACGTCGAAACGGCGGTCCTGCCGCTCGTCGAGGTGCTTGCGGCGGATGAGGGTACGCGCGGGCGCGCTTCCCTCGTAGACGACCGTCTCCTTGACCTGGAGCGTCCCGTCCGGCGTGACCGTGATCGCGACGGTGTCCTTGACGACCTGTCCCGATGCCGCCGACGCGGAGGCCGCGCCGATGAGGAGCCCTGCGGCGGCAAGGGGGGCGGTCAGAAGCCGCGTGCGTACCCGCATGGGCGCACAGCGTACCGGTGAACGGCCGACCGAACGTGACCTGCGGATGTGACGATCATGAACCGATCCGTGGTCGTTCCCGTACAAGTGATCGAGTTTTCGACGGTATGCGATGATTCTCGTTCCGGTCGCCCCTCCCGCGTGGAGCCGGCGTGCCGGTCTCAGGGGAGGAACGGACAGCAGTGCAAGGTCCCTATCGGCGACGCCCGCCGGACGGCCCGGAGCCGCAGGGCCCGCCGTCCCGGCTGTGGCGTCGGCCGGCGCGGGACATCGGCTACCTGCCACCGCGCCGCCCGCACCGGCGGCGCAGCACGGCCGGGACCATCGTCGGCGCGCTCGGCGGCGTCGCCGGGCTGTGCACGGTCGCGATCGTCGCCTATTCGCTGGCCGGCCCGGACCGGCCGGCAGCGGGCACCGGCACCGGCGGAGAGCCGTCACGCGCGGGCAGCAGGCAGGCCGCGATCGCCGGCCCGCTCTACCAGAGCGGAGCGCTCGACCCGGTCGGCTGCGCGCTTCCGGCGATCCGGGAGGACGACGAGGACTCGATGCGGGCCTTCTTCGACCGGCTGTCGGACTGCCTGGACGATGCGTGGCGGCGGCAGTTCGCCAAGGTGGGCCTGGCAGGGTTCGCCGCCCCGCACCGGGTCTTCTGGAACGTGTCGGGCAGCAGCCCGTGCGGGTCGTACCCCGCTCCCGGCGCCGCCGCGTTCTACTGCCCGGCCAACGACACGCTGTACGTCGGCCTCGGTGACGTCGTGGAGACCTCGGACGGCGAATCGGTGTCGCACTACGCGGTGTACGCCCGGGTCATCGCGCACGAGTACGGCCACCACGTGCAGGAGGACGCGGGCATCCTCGAGTACGGCCACCGGCTGATGGCCGGCGAGGCCACCGCGGCCCGCGACGAGGTGAGCCGCCGGATCGAGCTGCAGGCGCAGTGCTTCGCGGGCGCGTTCCTGTCGGCCCAGCGCGACAGCCTCCCCATGACGTCCTCGCAGTACCGGGCGGTCCTGGCCGACGCGCGGGCGCGCGGCGACGACGACCAGCAGGCCGACGGGCGTGACCACGGCTCCGGGGCCCATTACGCGGGCTGGGTGGCCCGCGGCTACACGCAGCGCGTCCTGTCGTCCTGCAACACGTGGACGGCCACCCCCGCGGACGTTTCCTGACAGGAGGAAAGTGAATGGCTGGACCGGGCTCATGGGGACCCCCGCCCCAGGGACACGGTCGGGGATACGGCCCGCCGCAGGGCCACGGCCAAGGCTACGGTGCACCGCAGGGCTACGGCCAGGGATACGGCGCGCCCCAGGGATACGGGCCGCCGTCCGGCCGCGGCCCTTCGTACGGCCCGCCGCAGGGGCCACCGCCCCGGCCGCCGTACGGTCCCGGGCACGGCGGGCCTCGCTACGCCGCTCCGGGTTACGGCTACCGGCCACCGCCCCGCCGGCGGAGCGGCGGGGGCGTGCGCGGCATCGGCGTGCTCGGCCTCCTCGCCATCATCGGGGTGGTCGGCGCGGTGGCCTCGAAAGTGGTAACTCGGCCGGGGTACACGCCGACCCGGCCGCCGGTCAGCGCACCCTCCGCGCCGAGCCAGAACGCCGCCACCAGCACGCTGTACAAGGTCGGCCGCCTGCCCTCGGACGGCTGCCAGGGCCGGCAGATCACCCAGGGTGACCCCCGGTCGTTCCGGCTCTTCCTCGACGGGACGACCGACTGCCTGGACCACGCCTGGGGCCAGGGCTTCGCGCACGCCGGCATGCGGTTCACCGCGCCGCACCGGGTGTTCTGGTCCACGGGGGGCCAGAGCCCCTGCGGGACCTACCCGTCGCCGGGCGTCGCCGCGTTCTACTGCCCGTCCAACCAGTCGATGTACATCGGCGTCACCGACGCCCAGAAGGCGGCGGGCGGCCTGCCGGTGCGCTACAACGTGGCGTACGCCCGGGAGATCGCCCACGAGTACGGCCACGCGATCCAGGACCAGTCCGGCATCCTCGGCTACGCCCAGCAGGCCCGGTCCGAGGCGACGAGCACCACGGACCGCAACGCCGTCACCAAGCGCAGCGAACTGCAGGCCCAGTGCCTGTCCGGGCTGTTCCTGGGCTCGGTGCGCTCGACGTTCCCCGTCACGCCCGACCAGTGGGCGATGGCGCTGAAGGACTCGTACGAGCGCGGTGACGACGGGCGCCCCCTCGACCAGCGGGACCACGGCACGGACGCGCACTACCGCGGCTGGGTCCAGATCGGCTACAACCGGGGCACCACGTCGGCCTGCAACACCTGGGCGTCACCGGCCCGATCGGTGAACTGACCGTTCCCCGGTCCGGGCCGGGGAACGGCTGGTTCACCCGCCGTCCAGTACGCGCGAGCGGTGTGTATCGCGGGCATATCGAAAATCGCATACGCCACCGCAACAGTCCTCCGTCTTCAGTGGAGGCATGAACAAGGCCTCTGTGCTGCTGGCCGCCTCGGCCGCCGCCCTCGCCCTGACCGTCGCGGGATGCGGGGGCTCCGGCGACTCGAAATCCAGCTCGTCCAGCTCGAACGCGAACCCCACTTTGGAGAAGGCGGTGAAGTACGCGCAGTGCATGCGCGAGAACGGCGTAACCACCTTTCCTGACCCCGACAAGAACGGCAGGTTCATGATCGCGGCGGGGGGGCCGAACAGAAACTCGCCGCAATTCAAGAAGGCACAGCAGGCGTGCAAATCGCAGGAGCCGCCGGGGATACAGGACGACCCCGCGGAGAGGGCCCAAGACCAGAACGAATGGCTGAAGTGGGCGCAGTGTATGCGCAAGAACGGCATACCGGACATGCCCGACCCGCAGGACGGGCGCCTTCTGGTGCCGAGGGACAGGATCAACACCAACTCACCGCAGTTCAAGAAGGCGATGAACGCATGCCGCGACGTGGCCCACGTGGGAGGAGGCTCCGAGAATGGCAACGGCTGAGATCGGGACTCCGGCGAGCACCGGCCCTCCCCCTGAGGCGCCCGCCCGCCCGCGGCGGCGTAAGCGGCGCAGGCTACTCGGCGGCGGTGTCGCGGTCGTGGTCGCGGGCGGTGGCGTGGTCCTCGCCGTGACGGGCCTGCACGGCGACGACGGTAAGCCCGCTACGAGGGCCGGCGGCGGGACGTCGCTGGCGGCGGTCCAGGAGGGTCCGCTGTCCTCGCAGGTCGGCCAGAGCGGGACGCTGTCGTATTCGGCCGGCGCCGACGGGACCCCGTACCCGGTGGTCAATCAGGCGAAGGGGACGTACACCTGGGTGCCGGGGGCGGGCACCCAGATCGACTGCGGCGAGACGCTGTACAAGGTCGACCAGAAGCCGGTGATCCTGGTCTGCGGGAGCACGCCCGCGTACCGGAGCCTGGCCGAGGGCGGCCACGGCAAGGACGTCCGGGCGCTGAACAAGACCTTGGTGGACGAGGGTTACGCCGACAAGTCCGAGCTCGATCCCGGTTCGGACTATTTCGGCGCGGCGACCGCAGCGGCCCTGGAGAAGCTTCAGGACAAACGCGGCGCCGACGTGACGGGCCGACTGAAGCTCGGCCAGGCGGTGTTCCTGCCCGGCCCATTGCGGATCAGCAAGGTGATGGCCACGAACGGCACGGGCGCAGGCACGGGCCGTCCGATCATGGAGGCGTCGTCGAACCGGCGCGCGGTGACCGTGAAGCTCGACGCCTCCCAGCAGTCCGAGGTCAAGAAGGGCGACCAGGCGCAGATCACGCTGCCGGACAACCGGATCACGTCCGGCGTGGTCAGCCGGATCGGCACGGTCGCGACATCCTCCGGCAAGGACGGCTCCGACTCGGGGTCCGCCACGATCCCGGTCTACATCACGCTCAAGCACCCGAAGGACGCCGGAACCCTTGACCAGGCTCCGGTCCAGGTGCAGATCACCACGGACGGCGTCGAGCACGCGCTGATCGTGCCGGTGACCGCCCTCATCGGCCAGGCCGGCGGGGGATACGCGGTCGAGGTCGCGGCGGGGGACGGAGGCCTGACTCGGATCGTGCCGGTCACGCTGGGATTGTTCGACGATGCCAATGGACGGGTGCAGGTCTCCGGCGCCCTCTCGGCCAATGACCGAGTGGTGGTGCCGTCGACATGAGCGAGACGAATGTCCTCGAACTGGAGCGGGTCACCAAGACGTACGGCACGCAGCCCCCCGTCCACGCGCTGCGCGGTGTGAGCTTCACCGTACGGAGCGGGGAACTGGTCGCGATCGTCGGCCCGTCGGGATCGGGCAAGTCCACGCTGCTGCACATCCTCGGCACGCTCGACCGGCCCAGCGACGGCACGGTACGGATCGACGGGGAAGACGTCGCGACGCTCACCGACCGCCAGCTCGCCGCCCTGCGGGCGCGCAGCATCGGCTTCGTCTTCCAGCAGTTCTTCCTGTCCGAGCACACCACCGTCCTGGAGAACGTCGCCGACGGCCTGCTGTACGGCGGCGCGGGCCTCGCCGAGCGGCGCGAGCGCGCCGCCGAGGCGCTCATCCGGGTCGGGCTGGAGGACCGGGCGGGCTTCCGCCCGGGCAAGCTGTCGGGCGGACAGCGCCAGCGCGTGGCGATCGCCCGCGCTCTGGTGGGCCGCCCGGCCATCGTGCTCGCCGACGAGCCGACCGGAAACCTCGACAGCAAGACGGGCGCGGCCATCATCGAGCTGCTGCACGAGCTCAACGCCGACGGGGCGACGATCGTCATGATCACGCACGACAGCGGACTGGCCGCCCAGGTTCCCCGCCAGTTGCACGTCCTCGACGGGCAGATCGTCGCCGACAGCGCGGCGCGTTCGCTGGAGGGCGCATGAGGCTGTCCGACCAGATGCGCGTGGCCGGCGTCGGAATCCGGGCTCGCCGCCTGCGGGCCGCCTTGTCCGCGCTCGGGATAGCGATCGGCACCGCGGCGATCGTGGCGGTGCTCGGCCTGTCCGCGTCCTCCCAGGCCGGACTTCTGGCCCAGATCGACCAGCTCGGCACGAACCTGCTGACCGCGAACACCGGCCAATCGTTCAGCGGTGGGGCGGCACAGCTCCCGGTCGCCGCCCCGCAACGGATCTCCCACCTGCCCGACGTCGAGCACGTGGCGCACGCCGCTGCCATCGAGAACACGAACGTGTACCGCAGCCCGCTGATCCCGGTGGTCGCCACCAACGCCCTGCGGGTACGGGCCGCCAGCCTCAACCTGCCCGAAGTGATCGGAACCAGCGTGGCTCAGGGCCGCTGGCTGAACCCGGCGACCGAGCGCCAGCCGGTCACAGTGCTCGGCGCGCTCGCCGCACAGCGCCTCGGGATCGATCGCGTCTATCCGGGGCAGCGGATCTGGCTGAAGAACCAGTGGTTCTACGTCGCCGGCATCCTGAAGCCCGCGACGCTGTCGACCGACATCGACACCAGTGCCTTGATCGGCTACCCGGCCGCGGAGCGTTACCTCAGCTACACGACCGTCGACAAGAGCAAGGCGGTGGCCGGACCTCCGACGACGGTGTTCGTGCGGGCCCGTACGGACAAGGTGGACTCGGTGCACGGAGCGCTCGCGCGGACCGCGAACCCCGAGTCGCCCAGCGACGTCGACGTCAGCCGGCCCTCCGACGCGCTCACCGCGCGAGCCGCCGCGAAGGGCGCGTTCAACAGCCTGTTCCTCGGGCTCGGGCTGGTGGCGCTGATCGTGGGCGCGGTCGGGGTCGCGAACATCATGATCATCTCGGTGCTGGAACGGCGATCGGAGATCGGGCTGCGCCGGGCGCTCGGCGCGACCCGGGGACAGATCCGCACTCAGTTCCTGTCCGAAGCGGTCATGCTCGCGTTGCTCGGCGGGGTGGCCGGAGTCGCGGCCGGAGCGCTGACCACCGCGATCTACGCGAACACGAAGGGCTGGGCGGTGGTCATCCCGGTCCAGGCGTGGGCCGGCGGGATCGGCGCCGCGATCGTGATCGGTGCGATCGCCGGCCTGCTGCCGGCCCTTCGAGCCGCCCGCCTCTCCCCTACCGAGGCGCTGCGCACGCTGTAGCGCCTCATGGCGCTTGGACAGCCGGACGCGATGTGACTCGTTTCACCGTGAAGTGCTTGCAGCTGTGCTTGCAATAGCAAGCACGGCGGCGCACAGTGGAGACATGGCGACTTCCAAAGTCGGCTCCATCGGGGAGTACATCAAAGAGCAGCGCAAGCGGGCCAAGGTCTCGCTGCGTCAGCTGGCCGAGGTCACGGGCGTTTCGAACCCGTACCTCAGCCAGATCGAGCGTGGGCTGCGCAAGCCGAGCGCGGAGATCCTGCAGCAGATCGCCAAGGGTCTGCGCATCTCCGCCGAAGCCCTGTACGTGCAAGCAGGGATCCTCGACGAGCGAGAGACCGACACGGACGTCCAGGCCGCGATCCGGGCGGACGCGGCCCTGTCGGAACGTCAGAAGCAGGTGCTGCTCGACATCTATGAGTCGTTCCGCCGGGAGAACGCGTCCAGCGGGGAAGCCGCCACCGAAGCCACCTCATCGAATGAAGGGTGAACCCATGCCGAACATCACCGACAAGCTGCGCGATTCAAAGGCCTTCTACGTCGCCGCGGGCGCCGGCGACCTCGCGGTCGAGAAGATCCGTGAGGTCCCGGAGCGGCTGAACCGCCTGCAGGAGCGGACGGACCCGAAGGACCTGGGCGGCGTCGCGCTCGCCTACGCCACCCGGGTCGGCGGCCGCGCCGCCGAGGTCGTCGACGGGCTCGCCGAGCGCGGGAAGAAGATCGTGAGCCGGGTCGAGCACCAGAAGGCCACGCAGCAGCTGGAGGAGTCCGCCAAGTCCACGGTCCGCAAGGCCAAGGCGGCCGCCGGCTCCGCCAAGGAGACCACCAAGGCGGCGGGCAAGGCCGCGGGCGACGCTTCCAAGAAGGTCGGCGGCTGACCGTCCACAGTGCGTCCGAGAGGCGCGCGGACCGGGAGCCCGGGCGGACGCATCCGCCCGGGCTCCCGCATTTCCGGCCGCGACCATCGGCATGACCGCAGCGGAACGCATACGCTGGGGCCGGAACGTGATGACGGATGACGCGGCGCTCGTACGACGCCGCCCTGGTACAGGGGGTCGACCGTGCTCGGAGGAGCCCAGGGTTTCGTGTTCTATGTGTTCTGGGCCGTGGCCATCGTCGCCTTCGTCGTCGAGATCTGGGCGTTCGTCGACGCCGTGCGCCGGCCGGCGGGGGCCTACACGGCAGCGGGGAAGCTCACGAAGCAACTGTGGATGATCATCCTCGGGGTCGCGCTGTTGTTCGGCCTGGCCGGCGCGGTCGCGTTGGTCTCGATCATCCAGATGCTGCCGGTCATCGGCTTCATCGCGGCCGCCGTCTACCTCGCTGACGTGCGGCCCGCCGTGCGGCAGTACGGCCGTGGCGGCTCGTCCTCTTCGGGCCCGTACGGCCCCTGGTGAGCCGCCGGACGGTCACGGCCGGTCGAGTTTGAGCCGGCGAAGGTCGGCGACGAGCCGGTCGGCGATGTGACGCGCGCCCGCGGCGGTGGGGTGGGTGCCGTCGGGCAGGATGTACTGCGGCGCGTTGCCGGTGCCCTTGTCGCGGTCCCCGGTGATCCACTGTTCGCTCAGCGGGTCGATGTACGGCACCTTCACCTCCGCGGCCACACTGCCGAGGGCGTCCCGGATGGCCGTGATCTCCTTGGGCGGGTCGCCGCCGCCCCACATCGGGCCGATGAGGAGAAGCCGTGCGGTCGCCCAGCGCTGGTGCACGGCGCCCAGCAGCCGCCGGGCCGCCTCGCCGACGTCCTCCGCCGGATGCCGCCGGTCGTTGTGGCCGCCTGAGACGATCACCAGGTCGGGGGCCGGGCGCCAGGCGAGCTGCTCGGTGAACAGCTGCGCGAAGTCCTTGCCGACCTGGCCCTTGGCGATGAACCCGGTCCGCCGGTAGCCGCCGATGATGACCTGCCAGCCCAGGGTCCGGGCGGTCTCGGCGGCGTACGTCTGCTCCGGGATCTGCCCCACCTTGCCGGCGGTGTAGCTGTCGCCCAGGAACATGACGACGGGCGCGTGCGCCGCCTGCCGTCTCGGCGCGTGGGACGGACTCTCCGCGCGCGCCCGGCGCTCCGTACCGCCGCACCCCGCGAGCGCGAGAAGGGCGACGGCCGTGGCGACGCAACGTACGGCGCGTCGTGTCATCCCGCTCCTTACTAGGCTGATCAGCATGACGACGTACCGGACGCGGCGGCTTGAGCTGACCGACCAGACGCTGCGCGAGTGGGAAGCGGTCGTGCTCGACTCGGGACCCGGGGAGATCGTCCTCGACCGCTCGGCATTTTATCCGGGTGGGGGCGGTCAGCCGCCGGATCACGGGGTTTTGCTCTGGCAGGGCGTGCAGACGCGGATCGTCGGCGTCCGCAAGGGCGACGATCTCTACCTCCTGCCCCACGAGGACGACCCGCTTCCGCCGGTCGGCACGGCCGTGCGCGGGGCGGTCGAGGACGAGCGACGGACGAGCCTGATGCGGACCCACTCCGGCCTGCACGTCCTGTGCGGCGTCGTCTTCCGCGACTACGGCTGCCTCGTCACGGGCGGCAACATGGAGCCCGGGGCCGCGAGGATGGACTTCAACCTCCCCGAGGTCCCGCCCGGGTTCAAGGAGGCCGTCGAGGCCGCCTGCAACACCGAGATCGAGGCGGACCGGCGCATCGACGTCAAGTCCCTGCCGCGCGCCGACGCGTTCGCGATCCCCGACATCATCCGGACGGCGACCAACCTGGTGCCGCCGGAGGTGGAGGAGGTCCGCATCGTCGACATCGTCGGGCTGGACACCCAGGCCGACGGCGGTACCCATGTCGCCTCCACGCGGCAGATCGGCCGTCTCCAGGTCGCCAAGATCGAGAACAAGGGCCGGGGCTTCCGGCGCGTCCGCGTCAAGATCCTCGACTGAGCCCGCGAAGCCCGATCCGTGAGGCCGAGGCCGGAGCCACGGCGCCGGGGATTCGACCACGATCTGAAGCATTGCCCGGGTCGTCACCGGTGCGGGAGGGTTCCGTCGTCGGCCTCGGCACGGGAGCGGCCATCTCGTCGGAGTGGTTCGCGGCCGTGGCGGGGCTCGGCCGGTGTGCGTCAGGACCGCTGGGCGGCGACCTGCCGGACCTGTCGTTGCGACAGGGGCACGCTGAACACCCGGACGTCGTCGATGGCGCCCTGCCAGCCGTCGATCGGCGCGCCCTTGAACAGCGCATGGCCGATTTCGAGGGGGCCACTGGCGCGGGTGATTTTCGTCCGGTTCCGGCAGGAGCCGCGTTCGCCGTCGACGTAGAGGCAGAGCTGCCGGTCGGCGGGATCGAACACCGCGGCGAGATGGGTCCACCGCCCGGGGACGGGGCGTTGGCCGCTGAAGGCGGTGTCGTTGCCGTTCGCCCATCCCGAGCCGCGATCGGGGACCATGAACGCCCAGTCGGTGTGCTCCGCGTCGTAGGCGAGCAGGACCACGTCGGGCGCGTCACCCGCATGATGCGCGGCGACCACCGTGCCGGAATCGTGGGTCTCCTCCAGGAAGACCCACGCCGTGATCGTGAAGGGCGCGTCGGTGCGGATGACGGGGCCGTCGGCGACCGCGTGACCGTGCCCGCCGAGGCTGAGCGCGTGGCCGGGCGGGGCCGTCGTACGGGTGGCGTCGCCGCTTGTTCGCAGGTTCATTCGGTGGCCGGAGGCGTCCAGCGCGGTCCGCCCGCCGGTCTCCTCGAATCGCCACCAGCCGACCGGCACCGGCGGCGGTGGCGCCGCCGGCGCGACGGTGCGGGCCGAGGGGCGTTGTGGCTCGTCCGGTATGGCGCGCGACGAGGCACTGATCACGAGGATCAGGAGACTCGACGCGAGCACGCCGACGCGGGCCAGCGGCCCCGTGCGCCGCTTGGCGGGCCGCGAGCGGTCCAGGGCGTCGTCCGTCCGCCCGGTCGGGCCCGGGTCGGGCTCAAGGGCGGCCGCGACCGGACGAGGCCGTGCGGCGCCGACAGAAGCCGCCGACGGCTCTTCGGGGAGCCCGGAGGCGACCGCCGATGCTTCGCCGGACGGCCGGAAGTCGTCGGGAGGGAGTGCCGCCGGCTCGCCGGGGAGCCGGGCGGTGTCCTCGGCGGGAGCGTCGGCCGGGGACGGTCCCACGTCGTCGGCGAGCGGGGACGGCTCCGCCGTGGGGCGGGGGTCGGAATGCGCGCCGACGGCGAGGGCGCGGCGGACCGCCACCCAATCCGCGACCGTCTCGTCGGGGCAGCCGCACGCCCTTACGAGGCCCTTGACCAGCTCTTCCCGGGGGAGTGACTCCCGTTTAAGGGCCGAGGCGATCGTGCTGTGCGGCAGGACGTATCCGTGCTTCGCCGCTTCTTTCTCCAGCTCACGATAGGTCAGACCGGACCATGCCTTGAGCCGTCGCAACTGCGCGACGAAATCGGCCTCCGTCCGCACGTCACGAGGATCCGGGGCGGAACTCTCCAAAGACACAAAGGAAACTTACCCCGTACGACCGCGTAAGGGGCCTCTTGGGCAGCGTACAGACAGTAGTCATCGACGGTGCGGACGAACGACCGAGACCGAAAAACCCCGTCGAGTCTGACCGAAACCGTGGCTCGGAAGGCATGGAAAGAGGATGGGGCCGCCCGGAGTATCCGGGCGGCCCCATCCTCCTGAGGCGCCTACTTGACGTGCGCGTAACGGATGCCGTAGAACCCGTTGTTCTTGAGGTAAGCCCATTTCCTGAACACCTTTTCGGCGTGACCACCGAAGGTGGGTTCCTGTGCGACCTCAACCCCCTTCGTGCCCACCTTGACGACCAGGGCGACGTGCCCGCTGTGGCTCGAAGGGCTGCGGGTGACCGCGTCACCCGGCTCGATCAGCTTCGTCCAGTTCTTGTGCTTCGGGCCGCCGAGCGGCTTGCTGTACCCGGAGCCGATCAGGCTGCCGGTCCACTGCACACTGTGCAGACCCCATGCCATGGAGACGAAACCAGAGCAGTCCCGACGGTAGACGCCGTACTTGTTGCAGTAAGGGCTGGACCCATCCTGAGAGTACGGAACTTTCTTCGTGACCCAGCTCTGCGCGCGCTTCAGGATCTGGGCGCGTGTCTGGTGCAGGTCCTTCTTGGGCTGGTACTTCTTGTACTTACTCGCCAGCGGGCCCTGCTTCCCACCCGGAACCCAGCACCTGGCAACGCGCTGAGCGGTCTGCTCCGCCGACTGCGCGCTACGGTGCGTGGCGGCGTTGGCGGCGCCCACGCCGGTGACGCCGACCAGTGCCACGGCTGCCAACTGGATGGGAATGAGCGTTTTGATGGAGGGCTTCATCGTTCCCCATTTCGTCTCGGGAGGGGCGAACAGTGAAGAGCATTGCGGAGTCCTGAGTCGGCTCACAAGAGTTTCGAACAGTCGTAAAAGCCTGACTAAACCGATGAAGGTCGCAGGTCCTTTGAAGTGCTGGTTTCGGCCATCGTCTAAAGCGTTGCCGCGAGCTGCTGTTGCTTGCCAGGCTCTGTGTCGCACGAAAGATGCATGTGCTCTGTAATAGTGGCTCATCCGTAGGCATAAGAGCGGGGCTGTCCAGACACTCTGGACAGCCCCACTCTCATTGCCATGAATGGCGTTCGGATCGATCACATTGCCGGACGGCTCGACCTTTCGGATTGCACAGGGCGCTGCTGTCTAATCGGCGTGCCGTCGGTCGAGGTGAGCAGGGTGAGTCCCAGGTCCGTGATCTCGTGGCAGACCGCGTAGCCGTCGCGGCGGGTGGTGATGAGGCCGGCCTCCCGTAGCACCTTGGTGTGATGGCTCGCCGAGGCGGGGGAGATGCCGGCGGCCCGGGCGATGTCCGTCGTGCTGCAACCGGCCGTGCTCGTCTTGAGCACCGTGGTCCGCGTTCGGCCGAGCAGCCCTTCCAGGGGCTCCCCCCTGGTCGCCTCGTCGGTGTCCGCCTTCCCCAACCACGTGCGTCGGCTGATGGGAAAGACCAGCAAGGGCGGCAGTTCGGGATCCCGGAGAGTGATCGGGTGGTGCCGGCAGAAGAACGACGGGAGGAGGACGAGGCCGCGTCCGTTCAGGGTGACGTCCTGGTCGACGTAGTCGTCGACCTCCAGCACGGGGTACTTCCAGCGTGCGTACGGGTGGAGCGTGCCCAGGAGGCGTTCCACGCCGTGGTCGGCCAGCGTCTGGACGAGCCGCGCGCGCTCCGCCTCGATGTCGCGGGTGATCTGCCTCCAGTGGGGTGCCAGCGCGAGGCTGAAGAACCTCTCCAGGTCGTGGGCCACCCGCCGTACGGCCGCCCTGGCCTCGAGCGACCGCGCGATGTAGGGCTTCCGGCTGTGCCGGGCGAATTCCGTGAAGTCGCGCGCCAGCTGATCCGGGGTGGTGGCCAGGATCTCCTCTATTCCCTCGCGCAGGGTGACGATTCCGCGAGTGGGAGTGATGAAGTCGGCGGAGTAGCCACGCGGTGGCGCGATCTCGAATAGCGGGGAAAGCGATTGCGGGATCAGGGGACGGGTGCGCCGCCGCCATCCGTCCAACGCGATTTCCTCGTTGCGCTCCTGGAGTGCGTGCAGACCCAGCAGGATTTCCCAGAGCACATCTGCTGATGGAGCAACGGTGATGCGGGCGAGATCTTCAGATTCGAAGTGGATCCGCAGCATGACGGCCCTCCGGTCGACGTTGCGGTTGGCGCTCCTAGATCTATAGAGGCGGCAAGTCTCCGGGCAAGGCTGTGGCTGTTCGACCCTGTTCGAATCCGTTCGACGAGATCCATCACCGCGATGATCTGCGGAAACGTCTCCGCCGCCCGACCGTTTCGGTCGGGCGGCGGAGACGTACTGGACTTCACTGCCAGGGGGTGCGGAACCGGCCCTTCATCGGCCCTCAGCCGCCGGCCACGGGCGAGACGAAGCCGCTCGCCTTGAAACCGCGTCCCGTGAGGTTGCCTATCTTGCGCCACTTCTTGTCGGTGACCTGGTCCCCGACATTGCCTTCGACGGTCCGGACCTGAACTACCTTGCCCTTCTTGTTGTATTTCAGGCCGACGACCACGCCGACGTGCGTGCTGTCGGGGTAGTTGCCGTAGACGATGGCGTCACCGATGTTGGGCGTCTTGTGCCAGCGCTTGACCTTCTTGCCCCACTTCTGCCAGTACGTCGCCCAGTGTCCCTGGTCGACGCCCTTGCCCTTCATCGAGGGGCGCTTGTCCGCCCCGCCTTGCGTCCAGGCCCAGTTGACGAAAACGCCGCACCACTCGGCCGGCCGGGCGATGTTCTTGCTCTTGAGCTTGTAGGCCTTGGGGTAGCAGTTGGCCTTACCGCCGCATTGCGAGGGGTGCTCCCCCTGTCCGATCTGCGTGATCGCCTTCTTTGCGATCGCTACGCGGATCTTGTACTGAGGTGGGTCCAGTTTGGCGGCCGGGTCGATAGCGGCCAATTCACTGTCCGACATCGTCGCCACGTCGACGGTGACGGTCTGGTCGGCCGTCTTGGTGGTCGTATTCGCCGACGTGGCGGAAGCGGTAGCGCTCGCGGTCAGCCCCGTGGTGACCACGGTGGCCAGGGCTAGCGACAGGATAGCCCGCAGCCTCGCTGGTGCCGTCATGAAATTCTCCTCGCCTGGGGGGAATTGAGAATCGCCGGTCCGGGCCTTTATGTCCGGTGGCGATTACTGGCATCGATTACGATCCCTGCAGCACTTTTCAGCCGCAACGGTTTTGATCGATGTCAAATGCGATGGAGTTTTCACGGCGCCGCGAGTGGTGCGGCGTCGTTCATGTCGGCGTGATTCAGGGGACAGGGTGGGTGAGGGCGGGGACGGAGCCGAGGCCGTGTTCGACGATGGCCAGTGCGCGGTCGACCGCGTTGCGGGTCGCCTCCGGGTCGTACCCCTGAGCGCGGCAGTGGGTGATGACGGCCTTCATGCCGCCGACGAGCGCACCGGCGATCACGATCGCGTCGACCTCGTCGATGTCCGGGGAGAGCTCGGTCAGCCGTTCGACGACGTGCTGCTCGGTGTCGTTCATCCGTTTGAGGGCGCGCGCCTGCAGGGAGGGACGCTCGAGGATGAGCTGGACCTGGATCGCGCCGTACTCGCCGTGCGCGGCGGCGATCGCGTCGATCATCTCGAACACGATGCGGCGCATGGACTGCAGGGGGGTCTCGCCGGCGGGCCGGCGCGCGACGCCTTCCCGTACCTCGGCCAGGCGTTCGTCGATCTCGGCGAAGACGACGTCCTCCTTGGACGGGAAGTAGCTGAAGAACGTCCGCGGGGACACGTCGGCCGCCTCGGCGATGTCCGCGATCGTCGTCTCCTCGTAGCCGCGCTCGGTGAAGAGGCGGAGGGCGGCATCCGCGATCGCCCGCCTGGTCTGGCGCTTCTTCCGCTCCCGCAGGCCCATGTGATCCATCTCACCAATATATACATTCGCTGCGACTTTGCAGGCGTTGCAAAGTTTTACTTCTCGTGCTGTTCTGGTGGATATGTCGGGGATTCTGGAGAGGCT
The DNA here is from genome assembly GCF_039542055.1 of Actinoallomurus vinaceus. Lineage (NCBI taxonomy): Bacteria > Bacillati > Actinomycetota > Actinomycetes > Streptosporangiales > Thermomonosporaceae > Actinoallomurus > Actinoallomurus vinaceus. The sequence goes on along the minus strand of NZ_BAABHK010000013.1, from coordinate 275,276 downwards.
TGGGCGGTTCTGCGCCCGCCACGCGCGGTGGGTGATGCTCGTCTGGCTCGCCGCCGCGGTCGGCACCGGAGTCCTCGGAGTGGTCAGGGGCGGCACCTTCGTCCAGCAGGATCGCCTCCCCGGCACCGAGACCCAGCGCTCCATCGACCTGCTCCGCAAGAACTTCTCCGAGGTCACCGGGCCGACGGCCACGATCGTCTTCCACCCGCAGCGGGGCGTCTCGCTGTCCGACTGGCGCGTCGCACTCCAGGTCGGCAAGGCCATCCAGCAGGTCGGCGCGCTGCCCCGCGTCTCCATGGCGGAGAACCCCTACGGCGGCACCGGCGGCGCCAAGGGCGCGAACGCCGTCGTCGCCGTCGCGCACTTCAAGGGCACCGCCCGCGACCTGTCCCTCGACGACCTGCACGCCCTCGAAGAGGCGACGGAACCGGCCCGGCAGGCCGGCGTCGACGTCGAATTCGGCGGCATCGTCACGACGATCCTCAACCAGCCGACGGCGGGCCCCAAGGAGGGCGTCGGCGTCGTCCTCGCCCTCGGGGTTCTGCTGGCCGCGTTCGGATCGTTCCTCGCGGCCGGCGTGCCGATTGTCGTGTCCCTGTGCGCGATGGCGGTGGCGTACTCCCTCATCCACGTCGGCGCGTCGATCTGGCAGGTCCACCCGACCGCGCCCATGGTGGCGGCCATGCTCGGCCTGGGCGCGGGCATCGACTACGCGTTGTTCGTCGTCACACGCCACCGGCAGCAGCTCGCCGAGGGCATGAGCGTGGAGGAGTCGGTCGGCAAGGCGCTGGCGACCTCCGGGCACGCCGTCGTGTTCGCGGGCGGCACGGTCCTGTTCGCGATCTGCGGCCTGTGGTTCTCCGGCATCACGTTCATCGGCATCATCGGACTCGCGACGGCGACCGCCGTGGCCTTGATGGTGACGGCCGCCCTCACCCTGCTCCCCGCCGTCCTCGGCGCCCTCGGCACGAACATCGACCGCTACCGGCTGCCCCGCATCCGGCCCGACCGCTCGACGGACCGCTGGGAACGCTGGGGCCGCCACGTCGACCGGCACGCCTGGCCGTACGCGATCGTGGCGACGCTCCTACTGCTGTTCCTCGCGCTGCCGGTGCTCAGCCTGCGCTTCGGCATCATGGCCGACAGCACCCTGCCCCATTCCAACGGCGCGCGCCGCGCGTACGACGTGACGGCGAAGGAGTTCGGCCCCGGCTGGTACAGCCCGTTCGTCGTGGTCGCCACCGTCCCGAGCCCCGCGCACCCGCCGCAGGCGGACGAGAGCACCAAGACCGCCAAGGGCTGGACGGCTCTGCGCCAGGAGCCGGGCGGACGGCTGGCCGTCAGCCCGAACGACCAGCCGACGCCGAACCCGGAGGCCCGCCGCCTGGGCGATGACCTGCGGCGCGGCTTCCAGAAGGCGCCCGGCGTCGCCTCCGTCGAGGCACCCGTCATCGTCGGCGACAGCGTCACGATCAAGATCGTGCCCACCACGCCGCCCCAGGCCGCCGCGACCGCCGACCTCGTACGGCGGCTGCGGACGTCGGTGATCCCGCCGACCGTGGCCCGCCACCCCGGAGCACGCGCCTACCTGGGCGGCGAGTCACCGGCGATCATCGACATGGCCACGATCGTCAAGCAGCGCATGCCGTACGTCGTGATCACCGTCGTCGTGGTCGCGCTGGTGCTGCTCGTCATCGCGTTCCGCTCGATCATCGTGCCGATCAAGGCCGCCCTGATGAACATGCTGTCCATCGGCGCGGCGTACGGCGTGGTGGTGGCGGTCTTCCAGTGGGGCTGGGGGATCGACCTGATCGGCCTCGACCAGCCGGTGCCGATCGTGTCGTTCGTGCCGCTGTTCATGTTCGCGCTGCTGTTCGGCCTGTCGATGGACTACGAGGTCTTCCTGCTGTCCCGGATCCGCGAGGAGTACCTCCGCACCGACGACCCGCACGGCAGCGTCGTCACCGGCATCGCGTCGACCGCCCGGCTCATCACCTCGGCCGCGCTCATCATGATCTGCGTGTTCCTCAGCTTCCTGCCGCAGCCGGACACGACCGTCAAGATGATGGGCCTCGGCCTGGCCGCCGCGGTCGCCGTGGACGCCACCGTCGTCCGCCTCGTCCTCGTACCGGCGCTGATGAGCCTCCTCGGCCACGCCAACTGGTGGTTCCCCGGCCGCCGCCGCCCGGCCCCGCCGCCGGTACGCCCCGAGGAACGCACCCTCGAACACGTGTGAGCGGCGTGACTCAGGCCGGGGTGAACTTCACCGGGAGTGCCGACAGGCCGCGGAACAGCGGCGACGGCCGCCACGTCAGCGCGTCGGCCGGCACCGTCAGGGTCACGTCCGGGAGCCGGTCGAGCAGGACCTCGATCGCGGCCTCGGCGATGACCTCGGCGATCTGCTGGGCCGCGTACGGGCACCGGTGCGTGCCATGGCTGAAGGACATGTACGCCTGGTTGCCGATCGAGGTCTGCGGGTCCATCCGTACGAGCGGGTCGTGGTTGGCCGCGGCCAGCCCGAGGATGAGCAGGTCGCCCTTGCGGACCTGCCGGCCGCCCAGCCAGACGTCGCAGGCGGCGAACCGGCCCGGGAAGTTCTGGGTCGGCGTGTCCTCCCAGAGCACCTCGTTGAGCGCCTGGCCGACGCTCCGGCGTCCGCCGAACAAGGTCGTCGCGAAGCGGTCGTCGGTGAGCATCAGCCGCAGCGTGTTGCCGATCCAGTACGCGGTGGGCAGTTGCCCGGCGTTCATCAGGTGGAGCAGATCCTCGGCGATCTCCTCGTCGGTGAGCCCGGCGGGGTGGGCCAGCAGCCGTGAGGTGACATCGGAAGCGGGGCTCTCCCGCCTGAACCGCACCAGTCGCTGCACCTTCTCCCGGACGCGCGCGTAGGCCTCGTTCGCGCCCTCGCCCGCGGCATGCGTCGTGTAGACCTCACGGACCAGATCGGCGGTCTCCGACTCCGGTACGCCGATCATCCGGGCCACGACGGGCAGCGGCACCCCATCGGCGTACTGGGCGATCAGGTCCGCTTGACTGGATCCCGCGAACGTGTCGATGAGCCGATCGGCGACCTGCTGGGCCTCCACCCTCAAGGTGAACTGGTCGACATCGGCGAGCGCCTCGTCGAGCGCCCCGGAACGCCGCTCGTGCTCGGCGCCCTCGGTGAACATCATGGTGGGCTGGTAGCCGATGAGCGGGAGCAACGGCCAGTCCGGCGGGACGCGATCCCAGGCGTTCCAGCGCCGTGGGTCGCGCCCGAAGATCTGCGGATTCCCCGTGACGTGCTGCACCTCGCGGTAGCCCAGCACCAGCCACGCGGGCACGTCGCCGTCGAGCAGGACCGGCGCCACCGGGCCGTGCGCCCGCCGCATCTCGGCATACAGATCCGCGGATCTCCGCTGGAACTGCGGCCCGTACAACGGGATCCGGGAACCGGCGAGCGGGTCGTCGGATGGCGGCGGGTTGGTCATCGAGCACTCCTTGCGTCACCGGACCGGTGACACGGATCCACGCGGCGGGTGCTCGGGACAATAACCGCTTTTCGTGACCTTTGAGCCGTGTTGAGCGTTTAGTCCGTTTCCGACTTTCAGTAACGATGCGGGGTCAGCGGCGCGTGTTCCGGTAGTGCTCGGCGATCTCGTCACTGGTGGTCAGCCGCACGTCGGGCTGCGCGGCCTTCATGAACGCGCGGTCTCCAGGCGGGAGCGCAGCCGGCCTATCTCGGATCGCAGGGCCGTGCCGCCATCGGGGCCGTGCAGGTCGCCGTCGATCAGGCTCAGTTCGGCGGTGCGCAACTCGGTCAGGAGATCGCGGGGTGCGCCGTGCGGCGTGCTGCGGCGTTCTCTGCGACGCCGTCGACGGTGGGTCAGGATCTCGGTCTCTACCTCGGTGAGCACGCCGCAGCGCACCTCGGCCTCGGCGGCGTCCCGGAAACGCCTGAGATAGTGCCGCCGGGCGACGCGATAGACGACCACGGCGATGATCAAGATCGTCGGTCCCACGACGATCTTCCAGGGGCCGCCGGCCATCGGGGAGTCCCACCAGGCGTGCATGACCATTGCGAGAAGGAAGGCGCCGATGGCGACAAGTAGCCTCCACGCCAGCGGACGCCCGCGGTTGCCGATCAAGTACCCCAGACCGGCACCGCTGACCGCGGTGAACGCCCAGTGCGTGAACCAGATGGAGAGGCCGACCCGCCCGCCGAGCGAGTCGAGGGCGGCCGGAACGGGCCGCACGGCCCCGGTCTGCTCGATGCCGATGAAGACATAGCTGTAGTCCTCCAGGACCTCGAAGCCGAAGCCCACCAGGGCTCCGTACGCGAACCCGTCGAGCGTGCCGCGAATCGCCCGCGGCGCCATCAGCGCCAGCAGCACGACTCCGAGCAACTTCAGGGTCTCCTCATCGACCGGAGCGACGACCGCATCTCCCCACCGGCCGGCGAGGTCCAGCCCGCCCAGTTTCTTGACGACGTCGCCCAATGCGTCGTTCGGGTAGCCGGCGATGCCCGCGGCGCAGAACGCGCCCCAGCCGACCATCAACAGCGCATAGCGCCGCGGATGGGAGCGGATCGGATGCAGCCGGCGGAAGAACCAGTACCCGGCGAGCAGCACCGGGAGCAGGACCAGCAGCCCTACCAGGGCACTGCCGGGGAATACGACCGACTTCGGGCCCATGTCGCGGCCCGTGAGGATGAGACCTATCAGGAAGACCACGGCCCACAGCCAGAACGCCGGACGTCGCGTCAGCTGCGGCGTCCACGTGGTGCGCGCCATCACGTACCGCCCGCGAATCGGATGTCGCGCATCATCGCGTGGACCTGGTCCGTCTTGTTCCGGAAATCCGCGGGCGGGCCGGTGGCGATCACGTTGACACCGCCGCCCTGGAGGGCGAACACGGTCGCGATGCCGATCCGGTGGCGATCAGCGAGCCCGCCGCTGAGCCCGGCCACCCCCTGGGCGTTCGTGACCGGGACCGGGCCCGTGGACGGCCGAGGGCCGTCGCGCAGGACCTGGAGCCGGCCGAGGCCATCCCAGAGCTGCTGCGGTGTCGTCGCGTGCCGCAGGTTCACGGCGGCCGTGTTCACGCCGGACGCGCTGAACCTGGTCGGCCCGCTCGTCAGGGTGACGTCGGTGGGCGGGTCACTACGCGCGATGTCCACCGACCAGCCGGCCGGAACGGTCACATAGAAGGCCCGTTCGTGGCGTCCCGACACCGTGTCGAGCTTCACCACCGAGCCCGGCCGCAGCGGCGTCTTTCCGCCTGGGGTGCTCCAATCGACCAACTGGGGGCCTACGCCCATCAACACCAGCACCGCGGCGACCCCGGCAGTGATCGGCCATCCGGTCCAGTCCATGCCACCCCCGAGAACGACCGACGGGGGCATTTACTAGCTATCCGCCCGGCCATCTCCCGAAACAGGGGTCCCACGTGGTGGTGGATCGGCTCTTCGCTGACGGCCGAGGGAAGTCGTCAGGTGCGCTGGGGCATCGTGTTCCGGTAGTGCTCGGCGATCTCGTCGCTGGTGGTCAGCCACACGTCGGGCTGCGCGGCCAGGTAGGCCAGCGCCTGGTCGAGGTACTTGGCGCGGAACGCCTGGCCGATCACGAACGGGTGCAGGGCCAGTGCCATCACCCGGCCGCTGTCCCGAGAATCGGCGCGCAGCTGCTCGTACTGGTCCTGGACGATCCGCACGAACTCCGGCCCGGTGGTGCCCTTGCCGAACAGGCCGAGATCGTTGAGTTCGACCGTGTACGGGACACTGATCATCCCGGGAACGTTAAGGGGGTAGGGCTGGTCGTCATTGGTCCAGTCGAGGACGTACGTCAGGCCGAGCTCGGCGAGCAGGGCCGGGGTGTCGAACGTCTCGGTCAGTCCGGGGCCCATCCAGCCACGCGGCCGCCGGCCGGTGGCCTCCGCGATGGTCTCGACGACCTCGGTCAGCACGGCGCGTTCCTCGTCGCGCGTCATGCCGGTGTGCAGGATCGAGTTCGTCCGGCCGTGCGCGAGCCACGCCCAGTCACGCTCCAGGCCGGCCTTTATGATCTGCGGGTAATGGTGGACGACGTCGGAGTTCAGCAGCACACTGGCCCGAACGCCGTGCCGGTCGAGGCTCTCGAGGACACGCCAGACGCCGACACGGGGGCCGTAGTCCCGCCAGCCGTAGTTCAGCGCGTCGGGAACCAGCTCCGCGGTGCCCGGCCAGATGCTGGTCGAGGGGCGGTCGATCAGGAAGTGCTCGATGTTGAGTCCGACGTAGACGGCGACCCTGGCATCGCCGGGCCAGCTGATCGGAGAACGCTCGGTGATGGGGCTGTAGTCGTACAGCTCATTCGCGGATTCCATGGTCCAACGGTCGTGTATGCGGCGGGCCGGAACGAGCCCGGAGTTCTCTCCGATCGGTGCGCGCGGCTCACCGATGGAGAGGGCCGTGCGCGGTGATGGAACGGCACGAGATCGAGGCGTTCCTGACGCTGGCCGAAGAGCTCCACTTCCGTCGCGCCACGGAGCGGCTCGGACTGGCTCACGGCCGGGTCAGCCAGACCATCAAGCAGCTCGAACGGCGCCTGGGTGTGTCGCTGTTCGACCGCACCAGCCGTCGGGTCGCGCTGACCCCGGCCGGGCAGCGGCTCTATGACGATCTCGCCCCGGCCTACCGGCGGATCCAGGAGGCGGTCGCCCGGACGATCGCGTACGGCAAGGGCGTGACCGGGACGCTGCGTGTCGGCTTCTCCTCGCAGTGGGCGGGCGACGCGGTGCTCGAAGCCGCCGACGTGTTCCGGGGCCGCTACCCGGACTGCGCCGTGGAGGTGCAGGAGGTCCAGCTCGCCGACCCGTTCGGACCGATGCGCGCGGGCGAACTGGACCTGCAGCTCACCGAGTTCCCCGTGGACGAACCGGATCTGGTCGCCGGGCCGGTCATCTTCTCGGAACCGCGCGCCCTCATCGTCCCCGCGCGCCACCCCTTCGCCCGTCGCGAGTCGGTCTGTCTGGAGGACCTCGCCCGCACCTCGCTGGTGGCCATGTCAGGCGCCATTCCGGACTACTGGCTCGACTACCACTATCCGCGCGAGACACCCGAGGGGCGCCCCATCACCCACAGTGCCTCCGCCGTCTACTGGGCCGAGGTGCTCTCACTCGTCGCCATGGGCCGTGGGGTATCGCCCGCCGCCTTGCGCGCCGCGCAGTACCACGGACGCCCCGGCATCGTCTTCGTCCCGTTCCGCGACGCGCCACCCATCGAGTACGGACTGATCTGGCCGCGCAGCGGTCACACCGCACGCGTCCGCGCCTTCGCCGAGATACTCCACCAGATCGCGCCCTGACCGTACGAGACCGGCGAGCCCGCAGGACGTCAGGCCGGGTTACCCGCGATCTCCCCCGGACAGGGGATCCGGCTCCCTCTCGTCGGTGACGTGTACGGCCGTACGGCCTGCGATCTTCGGAACCGATGCGCAGCCGTCGCCGAAGGGATCGAGCCGAATGACCACTTTCACCGAAGCGCCTTGGGCGACGCGGCTGCGCGCCGCCTGGACGGCCGCTCACAGCCCCGTCGGGAGGGTGCCTCGCTGGGCGCGGATCGCGGCCTACGCCATCCCGCTCACCGTGTTGCCGTCCAGCCTCTGGCGGGTCGCCGCCGTCACCTTCCACGCGCCGATCGCCCGTGGTGAGCAGGGCAGCGGCGAGTTGCCTTCGTGGCTGCCGATGGAGCTCTACGTCGTCGTACTGTCGATCTTCTCGGAGCTCCTGGCCTTCACCGCCGTCGGGCTGATCTCCACGTGGGGTGAGGTCTTCCCACGCTGGGTCCCGGGCCTGCGCGGCCGGAAGGTCCCGGTACTCGCCGCCGTCATCCCCGCCGCCGTCGGCGCCGGCGTCCTGACGTTTATGTGGACGCTGGCGATGACCGTCATGTCCCTCGGGCGTGACGTGCGCGGCAACCGACTCCCTGCCGACTTCCCGTTGAGTCTCCACGACTGGAAGGGCCTGCTCGCCGTCGCCGCCTACGCCCCGCTGCTGCTCTGGGGGCCATTGCTGGCAGCGGTCACCGTCGCGTACTGGAAACGCCGGCGCCGTACCCGGCCGCTCGAGCCGGCTCGGGCAGGGGGCGTCTAGAAGGTGCGATCAGGGAGATCAGGAGCGCCGTTGCGATGCCATGCCACATCGACCGATACAACGACTCGAAGTGACGGAGCCGGCGGAGCGTTCCCTGGAAGTCCGGCATCGGGTTCAAGGCCCTGGATTCGGAACGAAGCGGAGGGCAGGCCACCAAGACCTCGAAGGCCTCACCGGGGCGGATTACGGGACCTTTTCCGTCCGGGGCGGTTGCCCTCGTTCTGCGCCGTCTCGCCACACGGCAACTTTCCCGCCTGAGGGCACACTGCAGAACAAGGGGCCTCGCCCCTCGGTGACGTTCAGGCGTTATGGCGGGCTTTGGTCCGGTCGCAGTCCGCCCCACCCCGCGGGGAGTCGCTCGCTCGTCCCCACAGCGAGGATGATCAACACGTCGATACACGACCAACGTTGGTTGCTGCGGCACTGTACTCCGGCCGCCCCAGCGACCGGCGTCGTGCAGACGGCACACGTGACGTTGGCCTGGTGCGGCGGATTCCGGAGGTAACCGCCTGCCGCCGATACGAGGGCAGTGCGGAGGCGGGCCTCGCGCCCAAACATATGTTCGGAATTATCAGCCCGGAGGCGAGGTGCCGGTGTGCGGGCGGCATTGTGACTCCCAGCGATAGTTGACGGATCCCAGCGCAAGGTGGCGGGTGGGCGTCGAGCATCCGCCGCGTTCGGCGAGATCCGCCGAACGCGGCGGGCGAGTCGCCAGGACTACTCGCCGCGGGTCAGTTGGTGCAGCCGCATTCGGCGGCGTTGGTTTGAGTCGGGTCGATGGCCTGCTCGGCGGGCGTGCAGCATGCGGTGGTACCGCAGCAAGCGTCACCGTCGGCGGTGGCTTGAGCACTCTTGCCGAGGGTGTCAGCGTCGGCCTTGACCACGTACACCTCCCACGGCTCTTGGCCGGGGCCGTGGACCCACACCTTGTCCTGCAGGGCGTAGCAGCACGAGGTGCCGTTCTCCTCGAAGGTGGCCAGGCCCGCGTCCTTCAGCCGCTCGGTCGCGGCGGTGACCTGGGCGGTGTCCTCGACCTCGACGCCGAGGTGGTCCATCCGGGTCGCCTCGCCGGCCTCGCCTTCGATCAGGACGAGCTTGAGCGGTGGTTCGGTGATGGCGAAGTTGGCATACCCGGAGCGGCGTTTGGCCGGTTCGGTGCCGAACAGCTTGGAGTAGAAGGCGATGGAGCCTTCCAGGTCGGCGACGCGCAGGGCGAGCTGGACACGGGACACGGTTCCTCCTGATTTGATGAGCGTCTAATCAGACCGGATGGCGGCAGCTTGCATCGCTAACTAGATGTCTGTCAAATTAGAGACATGTCGAAACAAGATCTGCCGGTCATCGACGTCACCGCCAACGACGCGAGCGCGTGCTGCGCCCCGCTGGTGTGCGAGCCGCTGAACGCCGCCGAGGCCGAGGAACTCGCGCCGCTGTTCAAAGCGATCGGCGATCCGGTGCGGCTGCGGCTGTTGTCCCTGATCGCCTGCCATGAGGGCGGCGAGGCCTGCGTATGCGACCTCACCGCGGCGTTCGACCTGACCGCCCCGACCATCAGCCACCACCTGAAGGTGCTCAAGCAGGCCGGGCTCATCGACTCCGAGCGGCGCGGCACCTGGGTGTACTACTGGATCAACCCGGGCGTGCTGGCCCGGCTGTCGGCGCTGCTGGGCCCGCGTGCGGTCGCGATGGCGGGCACTCCGTGACGACGGCGCTGTGGCGGCGGGCGCTCGCCGAGGGCGTGGGTACCGCCGTGCTGGTCGCCGTGGTGGTCGGCTCGGGAATCCAGGCCACCGTGTTGTCCCATGACGTCGGTGTGCAGCTGCTGGCCAACTCGCTGGCCACCGTCTTCGGCCTGGGTGTGCTGATCGCGCTGCTGGGGCCGGTCTCCGGCGCCCACTTCAACCCCGTCGTCACGCTCGCGGCCTGGTGGACCGGTCGCCGCGGCCGCGACGGCCTGGCCCCGCGGGACGTCGTGGCCTACCTGCCCGCACAGATCATCGGCGCCATCGGCGGCGCGATCCTGGCAGACGCGATGTTCGCCCGGCCACTGGTGCGCTGGTCCACTCACAACCGGTTCGCCGGCCACCTGTGGCTCGGCGAGATCGTGGCAACCGCCGGCCTGGTCGCGCTGATCTTCGGGCTCTCCCGCACCGGCCGCGCCCACCAGGCGCCGGTAGCGGTCGCCTCCTACATCGGGGCGGCGTACTGGTTCACTTCCTCCACGTCGTTCGCCAACCCCGCGGTGACCATCGGCCGTGCCTTCACCGACACCTTCGCCGGCATCGCCCCAGCCTCGCTGCCGCCATTCATCGCCGCTCAACTTCTCGGCGGCGCACTCGGCCTGATCCTGGTCACCGCCGTGTTCGGCCGCCTCTCGCCTTCGGCCGCTGATGAGGTCGTCCTTCCCCACGGCGAGCAGCAGCTCGCTGAACCGCTCACCACGAAAGCGCCCTGACCATGAGCACTCCCACCGCCCCGTCCGTGCTGTTCGTCTGCGTACACAACGCCGGTCGGTCCCAGATGGCCGCCGCGTTCCTCACCCACCTCGCCCCCGGCAAGGTCGAGGTCCGCTCCGCGGGCTCCGCACCGGCCGACGAGGTCAACCCGGCTGTGGTCACGGCGATGCACGAGGTCGGCATCGACATCTCCGCCGAGACGCCCAAGGTGCTCACCACCGAGGCCGTACGAGCCTCCGATGTGGTCATCACCATGGGCTGCGGTGACACCTGCCCGGTCTTCCCCGGCAAGCGTTACCTGGACTGGATCCTGGACGATCCGGCCGGCCAAGGCGTCGACGCCGTCCGCCCGATCCGCGATGAGATCGAACGGCGCGTGCGTGGTCTTCTCTCCGATCTGCAGATCGAGGTGCCCGCGTGACCGCTGCCGCGGTCCGAGTCACGGCGATGCTGCCCGAGCACGCCGAACAGGTCCTGGCCATCTACCAACTCGGCATCGACGCCGGGGACGCCACCTTCGAGACCACCGCCCCTACCTGGGAAGCCTTCGACGCGTCCAAACTGCCCGAGCACCGCTTGGTCGCCCTCGACAACGACGGCCGGGTGCTGGGATGGGCCGCCGTGGTGCCGGTCTCCGACCGGTGCGCCTACGCCGGCGTGGTCGAGCACTCCGTCTACGTCCACCCCGACGCCCAAGGCCAGGGCGTCGGCCGGGCTCTGCTGGAGGCTCTGCTCGCCTCGACCGACGCCGCCGGCATCTGGACCGTCCAATCGGGGATCTTTCCCGAGAACACCGCCAGCCTGGCCCTGCACGCCAAGGCCGGCTTCCGGGTCATCGGCACCCGTGAGCGCATCGGCCGCCACCACGGCCGATGGCGTGACGTCGTCCTCATCGAACGCCGCAGCCCCAACGTTGTGTGACGCGGTGAACGGCGAGCGGGAACAGCTCCCTGGGTAGTCGCGGCGCGCCGGGCGTTCGTGACGAGTTCGGAGACGACCAGCACGATGTCGTCCGCGTGGCTGGGATCGGTGACGTGGTCCGCGATGACGTCGGCGGCGAATCGCGTGGCCTTGGCCACCGACGTACGGCTGACGTTCAGTGCGATCCAGGACGGCCGGAGGATCGCCGGAGCGGGCATCACGGCGGCCAGCGGGTCGGCGGCCGCCGCGAGCCGAGGTTCGTTGAAGGTCATCATCGTCACCCATCGCTCTTCTCTCGCCACTTTCTGTGTTCGTCGGACAGCATGAGCTTTGCTTGGTTACTTTGACCAGGCGAGCTCACGAAATTCAACGAGAGGAGTCACGATGCGCTATCGCAGTGGGTTCGATCCGGACCGGAACCTGTGGGACTTAATCGCCTTCGACCTCAGGAGACAGCGCGAAGAGCGCGACATATCCCTCGCCGTCGTCGGCGAGATCATCGGACGAGATCGATCTCTGATCTCCTACGTTGAATCCGGCAAGACGAAGCTCCAGGAGAAGCATGCCGTCAAGATCGATGATGCCTGGCGCACCGGCGGTCTCTATAGCCGCCTCGTCAAATTCGCCAAGCTCGGGCACGACGTCTCCTGGTCCGCAACCCACCTCGAACTAGAGGCCAACGCTGACGAGCTCCGCATCTGGGAACTCAGTTGGATGCCGGGTCTCTTCCAGACGGAGAGTTACGCCCGCGCGGTCTTCGATGCTTGCGGGACCGAGGGGTCCGAGGAGGGAGCCAAGGCCCGGGTCGAACGACAGCAATGTCTGCACCGCACGCCTCTGCCTCGCGTCTGGGCGATCATCGACGAGCGCGTGATAATGCAACCGGTCGGCTCTACTCAGATCATGCGGGACCAACTCGCCCACATCATCGAACTGGCCAGGCTCCCGCACATCAGCGTGCGAGTCGTTCCTCATTCCGTCGGCGCTCACGCCGGTCTGGACGGATCGTTCAAAATCATGACCGCAGGTGGGGCGGATTCGGTCTACACGATGGCACCCGGCGGCGGACGGCTCATTCAGGATGGAACCGAGACAAATTCGTACAGGGTGTGGTTCGATCTCATCGGCGACGTCGCGTTGCCCAAGAACGCTTCGTTGGACCTGCTCGTAGAAGCGATGGGGCGATTCTCATGACCCTCTGGCGGAAGTCCAGCCATAGCGGCGGTACCAGCACTCAGTCCGACTGCGTCGAGGTGGCTCAGGTGATCCGTACTGGCGAGCGCGGCTGAGTTGTCGTTGGCGCCCTTTCGTTACCACTCGCTGGATGACGACAGCGGTCGCTGGGACGGGTTTCCGTTTCGGGGCGGCGATATCGTGATCAGCACCCGGACCAGGAGCGGTACCACCTGGACGCAGATGATCTGCGCGCTGCTGATCTTTCAGACTTCCGACCTGCCCGCCCCGCTGGGGCAATTGTCGCCGTGGCTGGACCACCTGACCATGCCTCGCGACGAGGTGTACGCGCTGCTCGCCGCGCAGCGGCACCGCCGGTTCATCAAGACGCACACGCCGCTGGACGGCATCCCCATCGATCCCCGCGTCACGTACATCGTGACGGCCAGGCATCCGCTCGACCTGGCGGTGTCGCTCTACCACCACACCACGAACGTCGACATCGCCCGGATGTCGGAACTGACCGGCAATCAGCTGCCCACCGAGGCGACGGCGCTGCGCAAGACCCTGCGGGACTGGCTGCTCGCCTGGATCGACTACGACACGGACCCCCGGAAGAACCTGGACTCGCTGCCCGGCGTCATGTGGCACCTGGGCGACGCCTGGGCCAGGCGCGACCAACCCAACGTGCTGCTGGTCCACTATGACGACCTGTCCCGCGACCTCGAAGGCCAGATGCGCAGGCTCGCGGGACTGCTGGAAATAGCGGTGCCCGAGCCCGCCTGGCCCGGGCTCGTACGGGCGGCGACCTTCGAGCGGATGCGGGCCGGCGCCGATCGGTTCGTCCCCGGCGATGGGATCATCAAGAACAGCACGTCGTTCTTCCGCCGGGGGCGGCCGGGTGCCGCCGACGAGATCCTCACCGACGAGGAGATGGCCGGCTATCGCGCCCGTGTGACGTCGCTGGCGCCGCCGGACCTTCTCGCCTGGCTCCACTCGCCCGGCGAGGCTGCTTAGGATTCAGAGCGTGCTCGAAGCCAAGCCACAGTCGGAATCCGGGCCCGCCCGCTCCATTCCCCAGGCGGGCGTGACCATCGCCGAAGCCGCTCGCCGTACCGGGGTCAGCGTGCACACGCTCCGCTACTACGAGCGCGCCGGCCTGGTCGTCACCCCCGTCGACCGCACCGTCAGCGGCCGACGGCGCTATCACGAGCTCGACCTCAAGTGGATCCTCATCTGCACGAAGCTGCGGGCCACCGGCATGCCCATCAGGACCATCCGTCGCTACGCCCAGCTCGTATCCGACGGGCCCGGCAACGAGCAGGAACGGCTTGCCCTCCTGGAGGCCCATCGCGCCGACGTGACCGCCAAGCTCGCTGAGATACAGGAGAACCTCAGGCTCATCGACCACAAGATCGACACCTACCGAGGCAGTCTCGCCGCGGGCGACGCCGACCGGCTGTGGGCGCCCACCCGCCCGGCCCGCGCCCGCTGAGCATTCAGAAGCGGTACTAACGCGACTCGCCCGTGGAGCGCCGGCCATCGCACTCGGCCGAGTCCAGGGTCAGGACCGAGGGCAGGCCGCTGTCCGGGTGCAGGCGCAGCAACTGGTAGGCCATGCCGCCCCGGCCGGCGAGCATGCCGGGGGAGTACGCGTCGCGGGCCAGGCCGCTGGCCGGGCCGTTGTCCTCCAAGCTGGTGATGACCCGCGCGTCGAGTCCGTGCCGGTCCAGCCCGGCCGGGGCGCGGCCGAGTGTCAGAGCCTCGTCGAACAGTTCCCAGCACCCCAGGTCACCGTGGCACAGGGTGTGGTTCCAGTCGAACCCGCGCCGGGCGGCCGGGCCGACCGCCCGCCCCACGAGGGCGCCTGCCCCGTCCCAACCGCGTCGTGCCAGGTCGGCGGCGCCGATTCCGATGCCGACGGCGCCGTGGCACCAGGCGGCCGAGACCACCTTCTCCTCGGGTTCGCGCAGGTCGAGCCAGCCGTCGGCGGCCGGGTCGTACAGCGTCTCCTCGAAGGAGAACGCCGCGCGTGCCGCATCGGCGAATCGCGTCTCGCCGGTCGCCAGGGCGAGACGGGCCAGCGCCCATCCGATTCCGCTCGCGCCGTGGGCGAACCCGCCCAGGCCGTCCGGCCAGCGGTGGGAGGGCCAGCACAGGGTTCCCGCCTTCCGCCGAGCGCCGGCGATGAGCCGCTCGCCGATGACGACGGCCTGGCGCGTCCAGCGGTCCTCACCGGTCACGGCGGCGAGCCGCAGCAGCGGCACGATCGTTCCGGCCATCCCGGTCAGCACGTCGAACCTGTCCTCGGCCGCGACCGCCTCGGGCAGCAGCGCGGCGAGCGCGCGGGCGCGGTCCAGGCCGTCCGGGCCGGCCGCGCCCCAGGCGTACAGCGTCAGCCACGCCCAGATCTGTGACCCGAGTCCGATGTACCCGCCGGGCGGCGGCGGGCGCAACCGGGTCTCCTCCCGGCGGAGGGCGGTGTCCTTGTCCTCTGCCGCGCGTACGGTGCGCAGCACGTCATCGAGCAGCGCGGCCACGCCGTCGACGTCGTCCGCCCGGCCGGCGGCGTTCTCCCGGTGGTACGCGGCGAGAAGGACGGCCACTCCGGTCAGGCCGCCGTAGACGTCCGGGCCCAGCGGTTGCACGGCCCAGCCCGCCGGTCCGAGTACCGGCGCGATCCACGTGACGGTGCCGTCCTCGGCGCGGAGCGCGGCGTCGCGGAGCTCGCGGATCAGCGCCGCCACGATCCGGCGTCGCCTGCGGTCCAGGTCGTCGCGGCGCGGTGGTTCCGACCGCATCCCCGGATCGCCCGGTAGCCAGCCGTCGTTGAGGTACGCGCTGACCAGCGTCGCCCGGATGACGTCGCTCTCCAGCCGGAGGTCGGCGGTGCGCCACCGCTGCAGCGCGGCCGCCGTGAGGTCCTGCTCGGGCAGGTACGACGTGCCGCGCGGGCCGTCCAACCGTCCGCGGCGGGGCGTGGTGGCGAAGAACGGCACGTCCCCGTCGAACAGGTCGGCCACCTCCGCGGCGATGACCTCCGGATCGCCCGGCGCACCGGGAACGTGCCTGGCCATCGCGGTCAGCAACTCGGCGGCGCGGTCCGCCGCGGCATCGGGTTCGTGCAGCGACACCGGATGCCACAGCATCCGCGCCAGTTCGGTGTACGCCTCGGTGGAGCGCAGCACCACGCGGATCGGGCAGTCGGCGAAACGGGCGAGCAGTGGTTCCAAGGCGCCCGCCCCGTCGATCGACCGCAACGTCTCCGTCGCCTCGGCGAAGCCGTCGAGGACGCGTTCCCAGTGGTCGGCCAGCACCGGTTCCGGGCTGGGATGGCTCGCGCCGATCGTCGGCTCGACCGGCCGGGTACCGATCCGCGCCTGGTCGCTGCCCGCGTCCACGATGACCGGCAGTTCGGTGAGCGGCTGCTCGCCGGGCAGCGCTCCCGCCGCGGAGGCGTCCACGCCCCGCCAGCCCAGAGCCGTCCCCCGGTTGGGCAGCATTCCGGTCCGCAGCACGGTCGTGCCGACCAGCGCGCGCGCCCGGTCGGGTGCGAGCCCGAGCCCCGACGGGGGGATCGGGTGCACCGGCGTGAACAGCGTCTCGCAGTCCACCACGACCGGCACCGGTCCGCAGGCGATCACGTTCTCGGCGTGCAGGTCGCTGCCGCCGAGCAGCCGCATCATGCCCAGCCAGTGCCCGATGCCGCGGTAGAACGTGGACAGCTCCGCGACGTCCGCACAGTATCGGTGGGTCACGAACTCGGCCCAGCCGTACCCGTCGCACGGCACGACCCGGGGGACCCGGATCCGCGTTCCCTCCGGAACGTCGCGGAACACCTCGGCCAGCATCTCGGCGAGCACCGCGTCCACGCTCACCGGCCGCGGCTTGTACACGACCGTGCCGGCGTCGAACTCCAGGAGGGCGACCGTGTGACCGCCGCGGTGGCTGTCCCCGGCGCCGAAGGCGACCCGGGACAGCGGCCCGGGATCCGCGCCGAGCAGCCGCGTCGTGGCGTCCCGGTCGGCGGCCAGCCGACGGGCCAGCGCCAGCGCGGCGGCGCACCGCCCCGAAAGCACCGTGCGCAGCCGCGCCAAAAGCGGAGGGTAGTGCCCGGACAGGGACTCCCAGTACGGCAGCGACGACGACATCTCCGCGAATTCGGCCCAGCGCGCCGCGGGATCACCGGCCGTGAGGCGGCCGGTGATCCGTGCGGCGTTCAGCTCCAGGATCAGGACGCGGGCGACCTTACGGTGAGCCGTCTCATGCAGCGCCGCCGCGGTGCCGGCCCGGATCGCGGTCCGCTCGGACTCGGCCAGGCCGGGGATCGATCCGAGTCGTTCCCACAGTCCGTCCAGAGCCGGCTCGACCAGGCAGCTCAGCGATCGCGCGAAGTCACCGTCGGCAGGTCTCACGTCAGCGCTCACCGCCCGCGTCCCGAAGCGGGCTCAGCAGCAGGGGTGGGTGTGGGAGGCGCTGCACGCGCTGCAGATGCCCGTGTAGCTCGTCTCGGCCTCGATGAGGTCCGCCTCCGCGAACACGCCGGCCGCGTAGAGCGGCCCGGCGGGGTTGCCGGTCCCCGCGGTGGTCCGCCACTGCTCGACGGTCCGCTCGGCGATCTCGATTTCCTTGATGGTCATTCGTTTCTCCCGCGCGTCCAGTGAATCGTTTTTGGGGTGGCAGTGAATCCGTGAAACGGCTCGTCGCTTAACGATGTCCACCGATATTCGCGCGTCACCATGACGCGATTATCGTATGGCCCGGAATTGGTTCAGCAGCAGAAGATGGTGTGCGAGGCGCTGCACGCGCTGCAGTGGCCCGTGTAACTCGTCTCCGCCTCGACGATGTCCGACTCCGCGAACGTGCCGGACGCGTAGAGCGGTCCGGCCGGGTTGTCGGCTCCGGCGGTGGTCCGCCACTGCTCGGCGGTCTGTTCGGCGATCTCGACTTCCTTGACGGTCATGCCTTACCTCCGGCGCGTCCATTCGGCGATCAATGACTGATCACCAATGCGGCTCATGGTGGCACCGGCGGAATCGAACACGAACTGACCTCGCGGTCGCGCAGCCGTCTCCGGCAGTGATGTTTCAGTGTCGGGGCGGCTATATCAATGGATTTCGGGACGGCGATGAATCACCGTAAAAGCTCGGCACTTTACGGCTTTGCCGAGTATTCTGCGCGTCGAAATGCCGAGAAATGGTCCCTCAGGCCGGGATGGCGTAGAGGATCAGGGGGAGGACGGCGACGAGGGTCGCGCCGACCAGCATGGCGCCGCGCAGGGGGCGCGGGAACGGAGCCGGGGACAGCAGGCGCCGGACCCGTACGAGGATGGGACTGGTCTCGTCGGCCGTGTCGATGCCGGTGACACCGAGCGTGCCCGCCGGGGTCGGGGCCGGGCGGGCGGCGGCGAACCGGAGCAGCGCGGTCGCGAGCTCCTTGGCCGGGCGGTGGCGGCGGGCGCGGTCGTCGGCGGCCATCTCGACCAGCAACTCCACCGCGTCGAGGGTGCGGCCGACGATGCGCGACTGCGGGAAGATCCGGCGCAGCGACGTGAAGGGCAGCAGGACGAGGTCGTGGCGTTCGCGGACATGGGCGCGCTCATGGTCGAGCACGGCGGCCAGCTCGTACGGGCCGAGGATCTCCAGCGTGCCGGCGCTCACCACGACCTTGGACGAGCGTACGCCGGGGACGCAGTAGGCGGCCGCCGCCGGGTGGTCGAGCACGAGCGTGCCGGGCATCTCCGGGTCGCCGTGCGCCACGAGGGCCAGCAGGGCCCGGTGCCGCCGCCGCGCGCGGACGACTCCGGCGACCGCGACGAGCAGCATGGCGATGAGAACGAGCATGAAGGTCAGGCCGGCGGCGACCGAGGCGATCCGGATCGGCGACAGCGCCCGCGGGTCGGCGAAGAAGCGGGTGACGCCGCCGATGACGCCCTCGCCGTACGGCGCGACGCCGAAGCCGAGCAGGGTACCGATGGAGGCCAGGCCCCACGCCAGGCCGAGGGCCTGCCAGAGAACGATCGCGGTGCGCGGCGTCCGCCACGTCCAGCGGGCGCGCGTCAGCCGGTGCGCGCCGAACGCGCTGCCGGCCGCCACCAGGGCGAGTAGGGCCGTGCCGGTCATCCCGGTTATGTCCCTTCCACCTCGTCGAGCACGCGGCGCAGCAGGTCGATCTCATCACCGGAGACGGAGCGCGCGAAGTGCGCCAGCGCGGCGTCGCGGTCACCGGTCATGTTGAGCGCGCCCAGCATGAGCTCGGCGACGTACGCCTCTTTCGTTGCCACCGGACGGTAGCGCCAGGCGCGTCCTTCCCTCTCGCGAACCAGAAAACCTTTTTTGGCCAGCCGGTCCAGGACGGTCATGACCGTGGTGTGCGCGAGGTCGCGCTCGTCGGCCAGCGCCCGGCCGACCTCACGGGCGGTCGCGCCGTTGTCCCGGTCCCACAGGACCTCCATGACCGTGCGTTCGAGCTCTCCTAGACCTTTCACGGGATGCATCCTATCGTTCGTAGTACTACAAGTCGTAGTACTACAGTACGTAGATATGAGCCTTGCCTCTTCCACCTCTGAGATCCTCGCGGCGCGGACTCAGATGGCCATGACCCTCGGCTTCCACATCGTCCTGGCCGCCATCGGCATCGGCCTGCCCGCGTTGACCCTGCTCGCCGAGTGGCGGGGCCACCGTACCGGCGACCCCGTCTACCGGGAGCTGGCCCGCAGGTGGGCGAAGGCGACCGGCGTCCTGTTCGCCGTCGGCGCCGTCTCCGGCACCGTCCTCTCCTTCGAGATGGGCACGCTGTGGCCGCACTTCATGGCCAAGTTCGGCCAGGTGTTCGGCGCCGCCTTCGCCATGGAGGGCATCGCCTTCTTCATCGAGGCGATCTTCATCGGCATCTACCTGTACGGCTGGGACCGCCTGTCGTCCCGCGCGCACCTGCTCACCGGCATCCCGATCGTGGTGGGCGGCATCGCCTCGGCGTTCTTCGTCGTCACCGTGAACTCCTGGATGAACCAGCCGCGCGGCTTCCGCATCGACGCCCACGGCAACGTCACCGACGTACGGCCGCTCGCGGCGATGTTCAACCCCGCGACACCGCCCGAGGCGGTGCACCTGATCCTCGCGTCGTTCATGGTGTGCGGGTTCACGGTCGCCTCGGTGTACGCGGTGGCGCTGCTGCGCGGCAAACGCGACGCCTACCACCGCCGGGCGTTCGCCATCCCGTTCACGTTCGCCGCGGTCACCGCGCCCATCCAGGTCATCGTCGGGGACTGGGCCACCCGGTTCGTCGCGGACAACCAGCCGGTCAAGTTCGCGGCGATGGAGGGCATCGAGCGGACCCAGAACGGCGTGCCGTTCCGGTTCGGCTTCCTGGAGATCCCGAACGGGCTGTCGCTGCTGCTGAAGTTCGACCCGAACGCGCGGCTGCGCGGCCTCGACTCCTGGCCCGCGGACCTCGAACCGCCCAAGAACGTCCCGCACTACGCGTTCGACATCATGGTCACGATCGGCACCGGGCTCGTCCTGCTCGGGGCATGGGCCCTGCTGTCCTGGTGGTGCCGCCGGGACCTGCCGCGCAGCCGCTGGTTCCTGCGCGCGGCCGCCCTCGCCGGGATCGGCGCGGTCATCGCCATGGAGGCCGGATGGACCACCACCGAGGTCGGCCGCCAGCCCTGGATCGTGTACGGCGTGATGCGCGTGGACCAGGCCGTCAACCCCGGCTCCGGCCTCACCGTCGGGCTCTACATCGTCCTGGTCGTGTACGCCCTGCTGGCCGCCGTCACCGTCACCGTGCTGCGCCGCATCGCCCGCGCTCCGGAGACCGCCGTCGGCGTGGCCACCGGAGGCGCGACGGACCCCGACCCCGGCACGGGCTCCGGCATGGATACGGAGACGGACCCTGGCCCAGGCGCGGGCGCGGAGACAGAGACGGACACCGGCCCCGGCGCGGGCGCGGAGGCGGACTCCGCCGACGGGCGTGAGGAGGCGCGCCGATGAGCGTCTGGGCCGACCTCTCCATCGCGTTGATCCTCGCGGGACTCACCGCGTACCTGCTCTTCGGCGGCGCCGACTTCGGCGCCGGCCTGTGGCACCTGTTCGGCCGCGAACGCCGGCTCATCGAGCACGCCATGGGACCGGTCTGGGAGGCCAACCACGTCTGGCTGATCTTCGTCATGGTGCTGACCTGGACGGCGTTCCCGCCGGTCTTCGCCGACATCGCGGGCGCGTACTGGGTGCCGCTGTCGATCGCCTCGCTGGGCATCGTCGCGCGCGGATCGGCGCTGGCGTTCCGGAAGGTGGTGCCGGAGAAGTACGCGGTCACCTTCGCCCTGTCGTCCCTCGCCACGCCCTTCTGCCTCGGCGCGGTCGCCGGCGCGGTCGCGCTCGGACGGCGGAGCTGGCTGAGTCTTCCGGCCCTCTACGTCGGCGTGCTCACGGTCGGCCTGTGCGTCTACCTCGCCGCCGTCTTCCTCACCTGGGACGCCCACCGCGAGGGCGACGCCACCCGCTTCCGGGCGTACGCGCTGCGCGCCGGCTGCGCCGTCGGCCTCCTCGCGCTGCCCGGCGCGGCGCTCACCGGAGTGCACTCCCCGCTGATCGGCGTCTCGGCCCTGGCGGGCGTCGCCTCCCTGGTCCTGCTGTGGCGGCGCAACTACCTCGCCGTCCGCGTGACGGCCGCGCTCGCGACGGCGGCCGTCCTGTGGGGCGCGGCGGCAAAGGCCGACCTGCCCCTCGCGTCCTCCGCCGCACCGGACGCGGTCCTCCGGCTGGTGCTGACCGTCATCGCCATCGGCGGCCTGCTGCTGGTGCCCTCGCTGACGTGGCTGTACGTCCTGTTCCAGCGCCAGGACCCCGGCCGCACCCAGGGAACCGGCGCCTGACCTGCTTCACTACGGGCATGGATCTCGACGAGGCGCAGCGGTTCGCCGACGAGTGGGTCGCCGGCTGGAACTCCCACGACCTGGACCGGATCATGAAGCACTACGCCGACGACGTTGTGTTCCGCTCGCCGTACGCCGCGCGCCTCCTGCCCGGCTCCGACGGGACGATCCGCGGCAAGGAGACGCTGCGCGCGTACTGGGCCGAAGGCCTGCGTCACCTCCCTGACCTGCGGTTCGAGGTCGTGGGCGTCTACGCCGGCATCGACTCGGTCGTCGTCAACTACCGAAACCAGGCCGGGCAGCTGGTCAACGAGGTGCTCATCTTCGACGGCGACCTCATCGCCTCGGGCTGGGGAACGTACGGCCCCCAGCCCGGCTGATCCTCTGCCGGGCTCGAAAACCGTTTGTGCGGCCCGGAGCGGTGTAGGTACGGTCCGGGCCATGGATCTTCACGAGGTGGGGCGGCGAGCTAGCCGCGCCGAGCCGGGGGACGGGTAGTCCCGACTCGGCCCGGCTCGGCGAGTGCGTGCCATCGTCCCGCCGACCTCGTGAGGCTCTTCCATGCGATCCACCGAGATCCGTTCCGTCTTCCTCGATTTCTTCACCGCGCGCGGGCATCGTCCGCTGCCCTCGAGCTCCCTGGTCTCGCCCGACCCCGAGCTGCTGCTGACCAACGCCGGGATGAACCAGTTCAAGCCGTACTACCTCGGCCGGAGCGTCCCGGACTTCCGCCGGGCGACCACGCTGCAGAAGTGCGTGCGCACCGGCGACCTCGACAACGTCGGCCGTACCGCCCGGCACGTCACGTTCTTCGAGATGCTCGGCAACTTCTCCTTCGGCGACTACTTCAAGGAGGAGACGGTCGCGTGGGCGTGGGAGCTGGTCACCGAGGGGTTCGGCCTGCCGCGCGACCGGCTGTGGATCACCGTCTACGAGGACGACGACGAGGCCGAGCGCCTGTGGCGGAGGCTCGGGGTGCCCGGCGAGCGCGTTCAGCGGCTCGGCAAGTCGGACAACTACTGGTCGATGGGCATGGCGGGACCGTGCGGGCCGAGCTCGGAGATCCACTATGACCGCGGCCCGGCGTACGGCCCCGACGGCGGCCCCGCGGCGAGCGGCGAGCGCTACCTGGAGCTGTGGAATCTCGTCTTCATGCAGGACGTTCGCGACGAGGACTTCCGCATCGTGGGGGAGCTTCCGGCGAAGAGCATCGACACCGGACTCGGCGTCGACCGGCTCGCGCTCGTGCTCCAGGACGCGCCCGACATCTTCCACACCGACCTGCTGCTCCCGGTGCTGGAGACGGTGCGGGACCTGGCGGGCGGCGGCGACGACACCTCACTGAAGATCGTCGCGGACCACGCGCGGGCGGCGGCGTTCCTCATCGCGGACGGGGTCCTGCCCTCGGGCGACGGGCGCGGGTACGTCCTGCGGCGGCTGCTGCGCCGGGCGATTCGGCACGCGCGGCTGCTGGGCGTCGAGGACGCGATGCTGCCGGCGGTGACCGGCGCGGTGGTGGACCTGCACGGTACGACCTGGCCGGAGCTCGAGACGGCGCGTCCGCTGATCGAGAAGGTGGTGACCGCCGAGGAGGACGGCTTCGCGCGCACCCTGCGACAGGGGTCGCGGATCCTCGACACCGCGATCCGGGAGCGCCGGCTGTCGCCGAAGGTGGCGTTCGACCTGCACGACACGTACGGCTTCCCGTTCGACCTGACGGTGGACGCGGCGCGGGCGGCGGGGCTCACCGTCGACGAGGACGCGTTCGGCGCGCTGCTGGAGGAACGCCGGCGGCGCAGCCGGTCCGGCCGTACGGAACCGGGCCGTGGGCCGCGGGCGGAGACCGGGACCGAGTTCGTCGGGTACGACGCGACGCGTGCGGAGGCGCGGCTGCGCACGATCCTCCGCGACGGAGCGGAGGTTCCGTCGGCGGTCGAGGGCGAGGAGGTCGAGGTGGTCCTCGACCGGAGCCCGTTCTACGCGGAGGCGGGCGGCCAGGTCGGCGACCGGGGCCGCATCCGTACGGCGTCCGGTGCGGTCCTCGCCGTGACGGACACCCGGCCGGGCCACGTCCACGTCGCGCGGGTCGAGTCCGGCGAGGTCGTGCCGGGGGAGGTCGAGGCGATCGTGGACGCCGAGCGGCGGGCGGCGGTCGCGCGGTCCCACACGGCGACGCACGTGCTGCACGCGATGCTGCGCCGGGTGCTCGGCGAACACGCGACCCAGCGGGGGTCGCTCGTCGACGCGGGACGGCTGCGGTTCGACTTCACGCACTTCGAGCCTCTCGCGCCCGAGCGGCTGCGGGAGGTGCAGACCCGGGTCAACGAGCAGTTGCTCGACGACCCGGAGGTCCGGGTGTGGCACGCGGACCGGGCGCGGGCGGAGGCGGCCGGCGCGATGGCGCTGTTCGGCGAGACGTACGGGGAGCAGGTGCGGGTCGTCGACATCGGTGACTTCTCCCGCGAGCTGTGCGGCGGCACCCACGTCGGCCACGGGTCGCAGGCGGGACCGGTGCACGTGCTCGGCGAGTCCTCGATCGGCTCCGGCGTGCGCCGGATCGAGGCGCTGACCGGCGTGGACGCGTTGCGGCACCAGGACGGCGAGCGGGCGCTGCTCACCGAGCTCGCCGACCTCCTGCGGGCGCGCCCGGAGGAGGCGCCCGGACGGCTGCGGCAGCGGCTGGCCGAGCTCGCGGAGGCGCGCCGCGTGCTGGAACGGCACCGGCGGGAGGAGCTGACGGCCGAGACGGTACGCCTGGCGGGGCTCGCCAAGCGCGTCGGCCAGGGCTGGCTGGTCGTCCAGCGGGTCTCCGGCGTGGACGCGGACGAGCTGCGGCCGCTCGCGGCGGAGGTCCTCGAACGCCGCGGCGGCGTGGTCGTGCTCGGCACCGAGATCGGCGGCCGGGCGGTGATGGTCGCGGCGGTCAGCCCGGACCTCGGCGCGCCGGCGCGTACGGTCCTGGCGTCCGCGGCGACCGCGATCGGCGGCGGCGCGGGCGGCAAGGGCACCGTCGCGAACGCGGGCGGCCGGCGCGCCGGGCGACTGGACGAGGCCCTGCGACTGGCGGCGAGTTCGGCCCGTGACCTGCTCGGCGGCGGCTGACCCGGCATGAGGCGGCGGCTGTCCCGGTGCGAGGCGTCGGCTGTCCCGGCATGAGGCGGCGGTTGTCCCGGCACGAGTCGTCACCGGCGATGGTCGAACGGCGGGCCGCTCCCGGTCCTCTGAGGGGGCCGGGAGCGACCCGGCGGCGGTCAGGGGGCCGAGAGCGGCCCGGGTGGCGGTCAGGCGTGGCCGCCCATGACGTGCGGACCGCTCCCCGGTCCTCGGACGAGGGTCCAGGGAGAGGTCCGGTCGCGTTGACGCCTCGGTGGCGGTCAGGCGTGGCCACCCATGACGTGCGGGGCGCGCATCTGTACGGTCGGCAGGTGTTCGCGGACCAGCAGGCCGCTGGCGGCCAGCACCCAGAGCGCCGCGAGGACGCCGGGGACGTACGTCTCCAGCCACCCGCCGGGCACCAGAGCGCCTCCGGTGATTCCCAGCGTGAAGGCGGCGAGTAGCCGGAGCAGCGCGACGATTCCGGCGAACCACGCCATCCACATGGGGAAGACATGCGTGCGGGCGATGGCCACGGCGGTGGCGGCCAGCGTCAGGGCGACGGCGATCCCGGCCACCGTCCCCACGATGGTCATGGTGGCGTACGGCGCGGGCGCGAACAGCAGCAGCGCCCGGTACTCGGTCATGGCGTAGGTGATCCCGGCGAACACCGAGATGGCCATGAAGGCGATCGCGGAGACGAGGATGAACCCCGCGAGGACGACGGTGGGGGCGTCGCTCTCGTCGTTGGCGCGCCGGAACGCCGTGGACAGCGCCGCGCCGAACCACACGAACAGGGAGATGGCGATGGCGTACAGGACCGTGCCCCACATGATGTGCGCCCGATGCCCGGCCAGGTACATGGAGACCACCCCGGCGGGGTTGTCGACCCGTGGCATGCCGCCCATCACGATCCGGCCGACGACCGCGAAGATCACCGCACCGATTCCGGCCAGACCACCCCATCGCATCTCATGGCCTTCGCCCATCAGAATCATCTCCTCGGTGGAAGCGACCAGTACTCCAACGGTCGTCCGCCCGAAATGCCGTTTCTATGGCGAAAGGTCGTTATTACCGCAAAGAGCGCATCAAGAAGATCTATCGCGGGGCCACGGCCGACCAGGGGAGGGTGACCTCGCCGAGCCTCCACCGGGCCCGGCCGCCGAACGGCGGCGTCGTGACCACCGGATGGTCGCGTGCCAGCAGTTCCACCGCCGTCACCCAGCGCTGCCGCGGCCCGAACACCGACTGCGGCGCGGCGGCCGCCCACGCGCGGTCGAACGCGGTCAGCAGCGCGTGGACCCGCTCGCCTGGGACGTTCCGGTGGATCAGCGTCTTGGGGAGCCGCTCGGCGAGCTGGGACGGCTGCGACAGCGTCGGGAGATGGGCCGCGAACGTGATCGTCCGCGGCACGGACTCGCCGCCGGCCGACCGGGCCCGTACGGGCGGGTCGGCCGCGGACCGGGCCCCTACGGAGTCGGCCGCCGGACGGGTCTGCCTCGGCCCCCCAGCGGGCCGGGCGGCGGGGACCGGCCCGGTGGCCCGCCGCCCCAGCGTCACCCAGGCGGCCCGGCGGCCGATCTCCCCGCATGTGCCCTCGACGAGAACGCCGTCGGGGGACAGCCCGGCGCACAGCCGGTCCCACGCCGCCCAGGCCTCGTCCTCCTCGTACTGGCGCAGCACGTTGAACGCCCGGATCAGCGTCGGCGGCCGGTCGACGGGCAGCTCGAAACCGCCGAGACGGAACGACAGCCCCTCGCGTTCGCGCGGTTTCGCCGCGGCGACCCGGGCCGGATCGATCTCGATGCCGACGACCTCGACCTGGGGATGCACCGCCCGCAGCCGCCCGAACAGCTCGGCCGTCGTGACCGGCGACGCCCCGAACCCGAGGTCCACGACGAGGGGCCGGTCGGCCCGCCGCAGCAGCGGGCCGTGGACGGAGGCGATCCAGCGGTCGGCGCGGCGGAGCCGGTTGGGCGCGGTCGTGCCGCGGGTGATGGCGCCTTCGGGCCGTGGGGGACGGGGCACGCACCAAGTGTGCGGTCCCCGGCGGACCGCCGCGACCAGTGGTTAGGCGAACCGCCGTGCTCACGGGGTCGGCGAACCGCCCCGCTCGCGCGTTCGGCGGACCGCCGCGATCAGACTCGGTGCACCTTGTGGGCGGCCGCCTGGGCGCGCGGCTTGACGTCGATCCGGTCGATGTTGACGTGCGACGGGCGGGTGACGGCCCAGCCGATGCAGTCGGCGACGTCCTCCGCGGTCAGCGGCTCGGGCACGCCCGCGTACGTCTTGTCGGCCTTCTCCGCGTCGCCCTTGAACCGGACGAGGGAGAACTCGTCCGTCTTGACCATCCCCGGGGCCACCTCGGTGACGCGCACCGGCTTGTCGTACAGCTCCAGGCGGAGCGTGTCGTTGACGGCGGCGGCCCCGTGCTTGGCCGCGGTGTACCCGGCGCCGCCCTCGTAGACGACGTGCCCGGCGAGCGAGGTGATGTTCACGATGTGGCCGTCACCGCTGTCGATGAGCTTGGGCAGCAGCGCCTTGGTGACCCGCATCAGCCCGAGGACGTTCGTCTCGAACATCCACTGCCAGTCGGCCGGGTCCGTCTCGGCGACCGGGTCCAGGCCGGCCGCCCCGCCCGCGTTGTTGACGAGCACGTGGCACTGCCGCAGGGACGCCGCGAAGGCGTCGACCGACTCCTGGGACGTCACGTCCAGGGCCACCACCGCGACCGCGTTCCGCCGTCCGGCGGGGTCGGCGCTCTCGATCTCCGCCTTGACCTTCTCCAGGCGGTCGACCCGGCGCGCGGCGAGGACGACGTCGAACCCCTCGGCCGCGAGCCGACGGGCGGTGGCCGCTCCGATTCCGCTGCTTGCTCCGGTGACTACTGCTGTTCTGCGCACGATCGACATCCTCTCAGGCGCACGGCGTACACCCCCGGGCCGGGGGAATGCGGTGATGTGGCCGATAAGTTGTTGTAACGGAGGTGGTGTCCGTGTCGGGTCTTGCCCGGGTCGCGACGATCAGTGTTCACACGTCGCCGTTGGAACAGCCGGGGACCGGGGACGCCGGCGGGATGAACGTCTACATCGTCGAAGTCGCCAAGCGCATGGCGGAGCGCGGTGTCGAGGTCGACGTCTTCACACGGCACACCTCACGGGCGCTCCCGCCGGTCGTCGAACTGGTGCCCGGAGTCTCGGTCCGGCACGTCGCCGCCGGGCCCTTCGAGGACCTCGACAAGTCCGAGCTGCCCGGCCACATGTGCGCGTTCACCTCCGAACTGCTGCGGATCGAGGCGGCGCGCGACCCCGGCCACTACGACATCATCCACTCCCACTACTGGCTGTCCGGCCAGGCGGGGTGGGCCGCGCGACAGCGGTGGGGCGTCCCGCTCGTCCACTCCATGCACACCCTCGCGAAGGTCAAGAACACCTCGCTGGCCACCGGCGACACGCCCGAACCCCTCGGCCGCGTACTCGGCGAACAGCAGGTCGTCGACTGCGCCGACCGGCTCGTGGCCAACACCGCGGAAGAGGCCCGGGAGCTCGCCTCGCTGTACGACGCCGACCCCGGCCAGGTCGCCACCGTCGCCCCCGGAGCCGACCTGTCCCGGTTCACCCCGCAGGACGGGGCACGGCGCCGCCTGGGACTCCCGGAGAACGCCGTCGTCCTCCTGTTCGTCGGCCGTATCCAGCCGCTGAAGGCGCCCGACGTCCTGATCCGCGCCGCCGCCCGCATGCTCGAGGACGACCCGGGCCTCCGTGACCGGCTGGTCGTCGCCGTCGTCGGCGGGCCCAGCGGGTCGGGGCGCTCCCGCCCGGAGGAGCTGCGGAGCCTCGCGGCCCGGCTCTGCGTCCTGGACGTGGTCCGCTTCGAACCGCCCTGTCCCCAGGACGAACTGGCCGACTGGTACCGCGCCGCGGACGTCACCGTCATCCCCTCCCACAGCGAGTCGTTCGGCCTGGTCGCCGTCGAGTCGCAGGCGTGTGGCACCCCGGTGGTCGCCGCGTCGGTCGGCGGACTGCGCATCGCCGTACGGGACGGCCGGTCCGGGGTCCTGATCGACGGCCACGACCCGGCCGACTACGCTCGCGTGCTGCACGGCCTGATCGGCACGCCCGGCCGGCTGCGCGCGATGTCGGACGCGGCCGTCCGCCACGCCGGGGGATTCGGCTGGGACGCCACGGCCGACCGGCTCCTGGAGGTGTACGCCGAGGCCGTCGAGGCACGGACCATGGCCGTCTCCGCGTAAGGGAGGGCACGATGAACGCCGACGAGGCGCTCAAGGCGATCCTGGACGAGCAGGGGCTGGAGTACGAGCGGCCGCGCCCCGGGGCGTACCTCGTGAAGCTCCCGGGCAAGCACAAGCTGGCCACGATGACGTGGCTCATCGCCGGCGACCACAGCCTGCACGTCGAGGCGTTCTTCTGCCGGCAGCCCGACGAGAACCACGAGGAGTTCTACCGCTGGCTGCTGCGCAAGAACGGCGGGATGTACGGCGTGGGGTTCACGCTCGACCCGGTCGGCGACGTCTACCTCGTGGGACGGCTTCCGCTGTCGGCGGTGACGCCCGAGGAGATCGACCGGATCCTCGGCTGCGTACTCACCTACTCTGACGACAATTTCGACC
Source organism: Actinoallomurus vinaceus (assembly GCF_039542055.1). Taxonomy (NCBI): domain Bacteria; kingdom Bacillati; phylum Actinomycetota; class Actinomycetes; order Streptosporangiales; family Thermomonosporaceae; genus Actinoallomurus; species Actinoallomurus vinaceus. The sequence goes on along the minus strand of NZ_BAABHK010000013.1, from coordinate 246,016 downwards.
GGGCGTTGGAGCTCGGGTTCGCCGAATCCATCCGGCGCGAGTGGGACTGGCGGGTGAAGCGTGGGGAGAGCGTGGCCAACCTCCGGCCGTTCGCCCGGATCCTGCCCGACGCGGCCGGCGAGGGCGCGGACGCCGGGGACCGCGTCGGCCCTGGTCCAGCCCTTGGGCGAGACTCCTAGCGAGAACCGATTCTAGTTTAATGTGCGTATTGCGCATCATTGGTGGCTTTAAGTAGCTAAACTACCTGGCGTCGCAGCGTTTCGGACGGAGGGGGCGTGGAGTGACGGATCGGGACGACTGGGCTCCAAAGAGTGTCGACCTGAGGACGCCCAACGCCGCCCGGATGTACGACTACTACCTCGGTGGGAAGGACAACCTGGCGCCCGACCGCACCGCCGCCGAGGCCGTCCTGGAGATCGCCCCGCAGATCCGGATCGCCGCCCAGCAGAACCGCGCCTTCCTCGGCCGCGCCGTGCGCCACCTCGCCGAGGCGGGCATCCGGCAGTTCCTCGACGTCGGCACCGGGCTGCCGACCCAGAACAACGTCCACGAGGTCGCGCACCGCGTCGCCCCCGAGTCCCAGGTCGTCTACGTCGACAACGACCCGGTCGTCCTCGCGCACGGCCGCGCGATCCTCGCCGGGTCCAAGAACGTCCACATCGTCCAGGCCGATCTGCGCCGCCCCGACGAGATCCTCGACGACCCGGAGGTACGCGAGCGCCTCGACTTCGACCGGCCCATCGCCATCCTGCTCGTGGCGATCGTGCACTTCCTCCAGGAAGCGGACGACCCGGCGGCGGTCGTGGCGCGGTTCCGCGACGCCCTCCCCTCGGGCGGCTACCTCGTGCTCAGCCACGTCTGCGGAGACGCGCTCCCCGACGCCGTCGCGCCCGTCACCGAGATCTACCGGCGTTCCTCCACCCCGATCATCACCCGCAGCACCGAGCGGATCCGCGGCTTCTTCGGCGACCTGGAACTCGTCGAGCCCGGGCTCGCCAACGTCTCGGCGTGGCGCCCCGACACGGTCGAGGCCAAGCGGATCTCCGAGAAGTACCCGCAGAGCTACTTCCTGGCGGGCGTCGGCCGCAAAAGTTGAGGTACTAGGCTCGCTTGCCATGGCGACATTGGTACTTCTCAGGCACGGCGAGAGCGTGTGGAACGCCGAAGGCCTGTTCACGGGCTGGGTGGACGTCGATCTTTCCGAGAAGGGGGAAGAAGAGGCGGTCACCGGCGGTGAGCTGCTGCTCGACGCCGACATCCGGCTCGACGTGGTCCACACCTCCGTGCTCAAGCGGGCGATCCGTACGTCCAACATCGCGCTGGACGCCGCCGAGCAGCTGTGGATCCCCGTACGACGCTCCTGGCGGCTCAACGAGCGGCACTACGGGGCCCTGCAGGGCAAGAACAAGGCGCAGACGCGCGAGGAGTACGGCGACGAGCAGTTCATGACCTGGCGCCGGTCGTACGACACGCCGCCGCCGCCGATCGCCGACGACGACCCCCTGTCCCAGATCAACGACCCGCGGTACGCCCTCCTGCCCTCGGAGCTGATCCCGCGGACCGAGTGCCTGGCCGACGTGGTGGACCGCCTGCTGCCGTACTGGTACGACGCGATCGTCCCGGACCTCGCTGCCGGCCGTACGGTGCTGGTCGCGGCGCACGGCAACTCGCTGCGCGCCCTGGTCAAGCACCTCGACGACATCTCCGACGAGGACATCGCGGGGCTCAACATCCCCACCGGCATCCCGCTGCTGTACGAGCTGGACGACGACTTCGAGCCGCTCAAGAAGGGCGGCGAGTACCTCGACCCCGAGGCCGCCAAGGAATCCATCCAGGCCGTCGCCAACCAGGGCAAGAAATAGATCTTTCCGCGAAAAGCACAGATCCCGGCAGCAGGACTCGCTGCCGGGATCCGTTCGTCCATGGCGACTATTCGGCGATGTCCGCCGCGTGCTCGCCGGTGACCAGGTAGACGACGTTCTCCGCCACGTGGACGGCGTGGTCGGCGAACCGCTCGAAGTAACGGCCGGCCAGGGAGATGTCCACCGCCGGCTCGACCCCGTGCTTCCACTTCGGCGACAGCATCGTGTCGAACAGCTTCCGGTGCAGCCGGTCCATCTGGTCGTCATCGGTGTCGAGCTCGAGGCCCATCTCGACGTCGTGCGACGCGATGACGCTGCCGGCCTTGGCGATCATGCGCTCGGCGATCTGGCCCATCTCCAGGACGGTGGCCTGCAGCTCCGGCGGGATGGCCGGGTCGGGGTGGCGGCGGCGGGCGGTCTTGGCGAGGTGGACGGCGAGGTCGCCCATGCGCTCGATGTCACCGGCCATCCGCAGTGCGGCGATCAGCATCCGCAGGTCGCGGGCGACCGGCTGCTGCCGCGCCATCAGTTCGAAGACCGTCTCCTCGATCTCGGTCTCGATCTTGTTGACCTGCTCGTCAGTGCTGATGACCTCTTCGGCGAGCCGCAGGTCGGAGTCCAGCAGGGCCTCGGTGGCCCGGGTCATCGCCGATCGCACCAGCCGCGTCATCTCAACGAGCTTGTCGGAGAGCCCGTCGAGCTCCTCGTGGTAGGCGTCTCGCATAAAGATCCTTTATTCGGGCGTGGATATCCAGCTCGCAGCATCGTGGGATGCCATGAACGGTTGTGTAGTCACAGGTTAACTTTTGACGAACGTCCTTGCGGCGTCGCAGGTCCGGGGGCGGACCTAGCCAGAGTGCCGCCTACGATCCAAGATGTGAATGTGGAGGTTGTCGCCGGCCTGGCGGGTGCCGTCGGGCTCGTCACCGGCCTGGTGGCAGGGCTGGCCGTACGCGCGAGTGAACGCGCCCAGCGGCCGGTCGATGCCCCCACCCCGCTCTCCAGCCTGCCGAGCGGTGTGGCGTCCGTACTGAGCGTGCTCCCGTCCTCGGCGGTGGTCATCGACGGGGACGACCGCGTCCTGCGCGCCAGTTCGGCGGCGCGGGCGTTCGGCCTGGTCAGCGGTGATCGGCTGCTCGTCGACGAGCTGATCGCCATGGCGCGGCTCGTCCGCCGCGACGGGGAGATCCGCGAAGAGGAGATCGAGGTCGTCCACGGGCGCCGGGAGGGCCGCTGGTTCTCGGTCCGCGTAGCGCCGATGGGATCGCACGGCCTCGTCCTCGTCCTCGCCGAGGACCTGACCGAGTTCCGTCGCGTCGAGGCGGTCCGGCGCGACTTCGTGGCCAACGTGAGCCACGAGCTGAAGACACCCGTCGGCGCGCTGTCCCTGCTGTCGGAGACGGTCGAGGACGCCGCCGACGACCCCGAGGCCGTACGCCGCTTCGCGAAGCGCATGCAGCACGAGTCCGCGCGCCTCACCAACGTCATCCAGGACCTCATCACACTCACCCGGCTGCAGGGCGGCGAGATCGTCGAGCGACCCCGGACGGTCAACCTCGACGACGTCATCCACGAGGCCGTCGACCGCTGCCGGCTCAAGGCGGAGCCCAAGGAGATCACCCTCGCCATCGGCGGCCGCGACGACCTGCTGGCGTACGGCGACGAGGAGCTCCTCACCACCGCGGTCCGCAACCTGATCGACAACGCCATCGCGTACAGCCCCGAACGCACGAGAGTCGTCGTGTGCACCCGGCTCGCCGACGAGAACCACGTCGAGATCAGCGTCACGGACCAGGGCATCGGGATCCCCGAGGCCGACCTCGAGCGCATCTTCGAGCGCTTCTACCGGGTCGACCCCGCGAGATCCCGGCAGACCGGTGGCACGGGCCTCGGCCTCGCCATCGTCAAGCACGTCACGACCCGGCACCGGGGGGATGTGAACGTCTGGAGCAAGGAGGGATCCGGCTCGACCTTCACCATCCGCCTTCCGCTGCCCTCCACCTCCGCACCCGCGAAGGAAACACCTGAGCAAGACACCGTACGGGAGGCCCCCTAGTGACCCGAGTGCTCGTCGTGGAAGACGAGGAGTCGTTCAGCGACGCGCTGTCGTACATGCTGCGCAAGGAGGGTTTCGAAGTCGCCGTCGCGGCGACCGGGCCGGACGCCCTGGAGTCCTTCGACCGTTCCGGCGCCGACCTCGTGCTGCTCGACCTGATGCTGCCCGGGCTCCCCGGCACCGAGGTGTGCAGAGAACTGCGCACCAAGTCGAACGTCCCCGTGATCATGCTCACGGCCAAGGACAGCGAGGTCGACAAGGTCGTCGGGCTGGAGCTCGGCGCGGACGACTACGTGACCAAGCCCTTCTCCTCCCGTGAACTGGTCGCCCGCATCCGCGCGGTGCTGCGCCGCAGAGGCGACGGCGAGGAGCTGGCCCCCGCGACGCTGGAGGCGGGACCGGTCCGCATGGACGTCGAGCGGCACGTCGTCACCGTCTCCGGCAACGAGGTGCCGCTACCGCTCAAGGAGTTCGAGCTCCTTGAGGTGCTGCTGCGCAACGCCGGGCGCGTGCTGACCCGCATGCAGCTCATCGACCGCGTGTGGGGTGCCGACTACGTCGGTGACACCAAGACGCTGGACGTCCACATCAAGCGGCTCAGGGCGAAGATCGAGCCCGCCCCGTCGACGCCGCGGTTCATCATCACCGTGCGCGGGCTCGGCTACAAGTTCGAGCCCGACGAGTAAGCAGGTACGAGCCGGGCGTCTCCGCGGCGAAGCCGCCGGAGACGTCCGCTCTGGGGACCGTCCGCTCTGGGGACCGTCCGCTCTGGGGACCGTCCGCTCTGGGGACCGTCCGCTCTGGGGACCGTCCGCTGTCGGGGCTGCCGCCCTGAGAGACGTCTGTTGACGCGAAAGAAGCCCGCCACTCCGGTATGGAGCGGCGGGCTTGGTGTTTCGCGTCTCAGGCGGACGGGGCCGTGGAGGGCTTCTTGGCCTTCGTGTGCTTGCCCGACTTGGCGGCCGGGGTGGGGGAGCCCGCCGGGGCGCCCGCGGTCGGGCTCGTGTTCGTGCCCGGGGCGGGGCTGACGCTCGTGCCGGGGCCCGGCGCGCCGGCCGGAGCGCTCGGGGTGCCGCCGCTCGGCGCCGGCGGGTAGGTCGCGTAGTAGCCGGCCCGCGGGACGACGGGCACGTCGAGCGTGAGGGCGCCGGCCTGCTGGAAGTGCAGGGTCAGCCGGATCGACTCCCCGCCAGTGAGCTCCTTGGCGAGCCCCTTGAGGACCACGCTCGGAGTGGCCGCCGCGGCGGTGCCGCCCGTGGCGGGGGAGCCCGCAGCCGGAGAACCCGCGGGCGGCGCGCCGGACGGGGAGCCCACGGTCGGGGCGCCCGGCGTCGTGCCCGGCTTGCTCGGGGCCTTCTTGGCGCCCTTGGTCGGCGTGCCGCTCGGGCTGCCGCTCGGCGAGACGGCCGGAGCCGGCGCCCCGGGCGGCTGCTCGCCGGTGGCCTGGGGGTTCGTGGAGATCAGCTGATTCGGCGGCAGGGTCAGGCCGCCGTTCGCGACCTCGACCGACTGGGCCGTGCCCGACGCCTCGGCGCCGACGAGCTTGTCCGCCGAGGTGCCCTTGACGACGATCCAGGCGTAGAACGGCGCGGAGGCGCCCGCTGGCAGTCGCTGGCCGGGCTCCGGGCCGAGCACGAAGGCGTTGCGGACATCGACCCGGCCCACGGAGGCGTTGACGCCCTCGGTCAGGCGGGTCGGCAGCACCGACTGCGGATGCTGGCCGGCGGCGCAGGCGGACACCGCCGGCGCGACGGCGATGGCGCCGGCGATGGCCATGGCGACGGTCCGGCGGCGGTTGCGGCTCACGGCGTCGTTCTCTCCTTGGACAGGACTTGGGTCTTCCGAGGCGCGCGGAACGCCCGAATGTGAAGCGTAGCGAGGGTACTCCCGCGGATCCGACGGGGGGCCGGTTTCGAGCGGCCGAAGATCGGGAAGTCCGCGCGCGGAGCGTCATCGGCCGTGCGGGGGAGCCCGTCGCGACAGGTCCTAGGGGGTGCGCAGCGTCCGCAGGTCCGGGGTGAGGTCCCGGTCCGGCTGGATGCCGCGGATGACATCGCGGACGATCCTATCCGGGCGGACGAGAATCGCCGTCAGCCCGGCCGCCCGATAGGTCGTCGACAGCAGGCGACCGGGATCCTCCGCGGGAATGGCGTCGCCCCGGGGCACCGTGTCGGCGAGTCGCCGTACGTCGTCCGCGTCCCGGCCCGAACGCCCGTCCGCGATCATCCAGGTCTGGAACCCCTGGCCCACGGCCTGCTGGGCGAGGTGTGTGACGGTGGCGTCGCAGTGGCAGTCGCGCGGCACGATCAGGACGAGGCCGGCCACGTTGATCAGCGTGTCGACCGGCATCCGCTGGCCGTTCACGATCAGATTCCCCGGGGGCAGCGCGCCCCCGGTGTCTCCCGGGCGGTGCCGCACCACGCCGGTCGGGGGGACCTGGATGGCGTGGTCGGTGGGCCGGGGCGAGACGACCGTCATCAGCACTCCGCTGATGAGCGCGACGAGGACGGCGCTGGCGATGAAGGGGGCGGCGATCCCATAGCGGGTGAAGGGGCGGGCGAGCCTGCGCCACCGCTCGCGGCGGCGCCGCTGCCGCTGCTCGCGGTGGTACGCGATCACGTCGCGGTCGAGCTCCCGCGCGTCGTCCGGGACGACGATGTCGACCTTGGGAAGCCCGTAGTCGTCAGGGTCCCCGTCAAGCCCCACGCCACACCTACCTTCTCGGACCGCTGCCGGCCCCACCCCGGGTCCGCGTTCCCCGTGCACGAGGAACCGCGAGCCCGTGTCGGCTCGTCCACCTCCAGTATGAGCCGCTTCCGGCGCTGTGTGAGCGGTGTGGCCCAATCCAATCCTCATGGCCGGGTGTTACACCGAATTCCAGCTTTGTCAATACCCTAATTACCGCGCTGACCTGCGTATATGTCCGGATGGTCGGTTCAGCAGGTCCCTGCAGCGTGCTACCCTTATGGATAGCGGAAGGGGTACTTGTCACATGACTTTCAAGGTCGGCGACACTGTCGTCTACCCCCACCATGGGGCTGCTCGGATCGAAGCCATCGAGACTCGTGCCATCAAAGGTCAGGACAGGACGTACCTCGTCCTGAAGGTCGACAAGGGCGATCTCACTGTTCGCGTTCCCGCGGAGAACGCCGAGCTGGTCGGCGTCCGTGACGTCGTTGGCCAGGAGGGGCTGGAGAAGGTGTTCGAGGTGCTTCGCGCACCCTACACCGAAGAGCCCACGAACTGGTCGAGGCGCTACAAGGCGAACCTCGAGAAGCTCGCGTCCGGCGACGTCAACAAGGTCGCCGAGGTTGTCCGAGACCTGTGGCGGCGTGACAAGGAGCGCGGCCTGTCGGCCGGTGAGAAGCGCATGCTGGCCAAGGCGCGGCAGATACTGGTCAGCGAGCTCGCGCTGGCCGAGAAGACCAACGAGGACAAGGCCGAGGCCCTCCTCGACGAGGTCTTGGCCAACTAGTTGGCGACACGGTTTCCACGGGTGGGCGTCGGAGTCGACGTCCACCCGTTCGGTTCTGGTCGTCCACTGCGGGTGGCCGGTCTCGACTGGCCCGGTCAGGGCGACGGTCTCGAGGGGCATTCGGACGGTGACGTCGCGGCACACGCTGCGTGCGACGCGCTGCTCTCCGCCGCCGGTCTCGGTGATCTCGGTGCGATCTTCGGCACCAGCGACCCGCGGTGGGCGGGAGCCTCCGGAGTGGATCTCCTGCGGGAGGTCGAACGCCTGATCACGGCCGCAGGGCACGCCATCGGCAACGTCTCGATCCAGGTCGTCGGGGTTCGCCCGCGCGTCGGCCCACGGCGCGCCGAGGCGGAGAAGGTCCTGAGCGAGGCGCTGGGAGGCGCCCCGGTCAGCGTGTCCGGCACCACGACGGACGGCCTGGGCCTAACCGGCCGCGGCGAGGGGCTGGCCGCCATCGCGACCGCCCTCGTCCTCGTCTGACCGCCGGCAGATCACCGGCGGCCTCGCGTCGCCGGCCTCGACGAGGTTCGGGACGGAGTCCGTAGATCACGGGCGGCCCGGTGCCGTCGCCCCCGACGGAGTTCAGCAGGCCACCGACGGCACGATGCGGCCGACCTCGACGGGGCTCGGCTCTGGCGCGGTCGCCGACCTCGGCGGAGTTCAGCAGATCACGGGTAGCACGGTGCCCGTCACCTCGCCGAACCCGATCGGGGCGCCGTCGGGTCCGGCGGCGGTCGCCTGGATCCGTACGGTGTCGCCGTCCTCCAGGTAGGCCCGGCGCTGCCCGTCGGGGAGCACGAGCGGGTCCCGGCCGTCCCAGGTGAGCTCGATCAGGCTGCCGCGTTCGTGCCGCGTCGGGCCGGAGACCGTCCCGGAGGCCATCAGGTCGCCGGTGCGCAACGCGGCGCCGTTCACGGTGGCGTGGGCGAGCTGCTGCGGCGCGGTCCAGTACATCCTCGCGAACGGCGGGCGGCTCACGACGTGACCGTTGAGCTCGATCTGGAGCGTCATCTCCAGGCCCCACGGCTCGTCGGTGCGCAGGTACGGCAACGGCTCCGGGTTCTGGGCGGGCGGGCCCGTACGGGCGCTCTCCAGGGCCGCCACGGGCACCACCCAGGGGGAGATCGACGTCGCGAAGGACTTGCCGAGGAACGGCCCGAGCGGCTGGTACTCCCACGCCTGGATGTCCCGGGCGCTCCAGTCGTTGACGAGCACGAAGCCGAACACATGGTCGCGGAACCCGGCCGTCGGCACCGGCCGGCCGAGCGCCGAGGGCACGCCCACGACGAAGCCGACCTCCGCCTCGACGTCCAGTTTGACCGTCGGGCCGAACACCGGGACGTCGTCGCCCCGGCGCTGCCCGCAGGGCCGTACGATCGGCGTCCCCGACAGCACCACAGTGCCGGCCCGGCCGTGGTACCCGATCGGCAGGTGAAGCCAGTTCGGCGGCAGCGGGTCGCCGCCCGGCCGGAAGATCTGGCTGACGTTAGCCGCGTGGTCGCGCGAAGAGTAGAAGTCGACGTAGTCGGCCACATCGAAGGGCAGGCGCGGTTCGGCGTCGCTCAGCGGCACGAGATGCGGCTCGACCTGGTCGCGGTACGCCGCGTCGGTGAGCAGCGTGGTCAGGCGGTCCCTCGTCGCCTGCCAGACCGCGCGCCCGGCGGCCATGAAGGCGTTCAGCGTCCCGGAGGCGAACCACCGCCGGTCGGCGAGCAGCCCCGCCGCCGCGAGCTCGGCCAGGTCCAGCACGTGGTCGCCGATGGCCACACCCACGCGAGGCAGCTCACCGCGCCGGGAGAACACGCCGTACGGGAGGTTGTGCACCCCGAATCCGCTGCCGTTGGGAACGGGAACCCAGGTCTCCATGATCCTTACCTTCCCAGGTCCGCGCGGATTCGATCCCCGAAGGGACCCGGCGCACGGTCAGTCGCGAGGCGGGGTCGGCGAGCTGCGGAACTTGCTGGACGGCGGGGTCATGTCCTCGTCCCGTTCAGGAGCCCCCGGGGCGGCGGACCAGGAGGCCTTGTCCTGCGCGTCCTGCTCCTCCCACGACCGGGCGTCGTCGGGCGCGTCGCCGGCGTCTGGGTCCTCGGCCCGGTCGTCGGCGTACGCGTCCTCCTCTTCATCCGCCTGCGTCGCGTCGGCCACACCGGTGATCGGGATGCCGTCCGGGTCGGTGTCCGCCAGCCTGATGCCGTCGGGCTGGGTGTCGCCGAGCGAACGCCCTCTCTGGGGCGGCCCGACGAGCCGTACATCGGTCGGCAGCGAGGTCCGGGCCACCCAGCGCGGCGGGGGCTCCTCCTGCTCGGGGTCCACGGGCGTCTCGTTCACGGGCACGTTCACCTCCGGGTCGGGATCGGCCACGACGCCATCGGCCGGGTCGGTGTCCGTCCGGGACACGGTCTCGGAGTCCCAGGCGTCCTCCCTCATGGATACCGTCCGGGAGCCCTGGGCGTCGTCCGTCAGAGGTACGGTTCCGGAGCCTCGGGCGTCGTCCGTCAGGGGTACGGCCCCGGAGCGCCGGGCGTCGTCGGTCAGCGATTCGGTCCCTGAGTCCCGGACGTCGCCTTCCGTGGCGGGGGACAGGTCGGGACCGGGTTGCCACGCGCGATCCGCCTGCCGCTCCAGTTCGGTCGGGAGCAGCGGTCCGTCCCGAAGCGTCGCCGGCTCCAGGTCGGGCTCGGAAGCGGGTCCGAGCGCGCGTGGTGCCGCGGGACGCGGCAGCGGGCGGGTGTCGGTGGGCTCGTCGTCGCCGAGGCCCGGAATGAGCCCTCGCCGGGTGTCCGTCGGCTCAGCGTCCGTCGGCTCGGCGTTCGGTGGGGCGGCCGTGGCCGAGGGGGATTCCGGGAGCGGTGGGGCGGCGGTGCCGCGCCGACGGGTCCGTACGGCCTGTTTGATCATGGACAGCCACAGCCATACGGCGATCGCGAGGATCACCCAGGGGGCCGCCGCGACCCCGCCCGACAGCCACGGGCGCGAAAGGTGGCCATAACCGTGGACGGCGCGCTCGACCCCAGCGGCGCCCGCGCCGGCGATGAGCGCCAGGAGGAGCAGCCACCGGACGGCGCGCGCCCACCAGGGGGACCGGCGCGCGGTGAGGATCGACAGGATGACGACGACGATCAGTCCGTCGACGACGCCGGGGTACAGGAACGCCCAGTGGCGCGCCGCACCGCCTCGGAGGGCGAGCGCCCGCAGGTCGTCGTAGGAGAGCACGAACGTCGCACCGGCCAGCGCGGCGACGCCGAGGCCGCCGGCCGCCGTCAGCAGCCGCCGCTGCGCCGTGGAGTACGGGGCGGGGGAGTCAGTCATAGCAGGAAAACCAACCATCGGTTCGGAGGGTTCCCCTATCTTGACCGGATCAACGCGTCCGTGCTCTCATCGCCGTACCGCGTGTCGCCCCGGGGCGGTCACGGAGTCGCATGAGAACGGGCGAGCCTGGCGATTCCGGTGCCGGGAGCGGACACCTATCGAATAGCCTCTACGCGTGAGCCTGCGCCTCTACGACACCGGTACCCGTAGCGTCCGCGAATTCGTCCCGCTCGAGGCGGGCCGGGCGGGGATCTACGTCTGTGGTGCCACGCCGCAGGCCGCTCCGCACATCGGGCACTTGCGCTCCGGCGTCATCTACGACCTCGCGGTCCGCTGGCTGAGCGCCTCCGGCTACGACGTCACCTTCGTCCGGAACATCACCGACATCGACGACAAGATCATCCGGGTCGCCGCCGAGACCGGTGTTCCGTGGTTCGCGGTGGCAGAGGCCAACCAGCGGGTCTTCGGCCGCGGCTACGACACCCTCGGCTGCCTGCCGCCGACCATCGAGCCCCGCGCGACCGGGCACGTCCCCGAGATGATCGTGCTGATGCGCCGCCTCATCGAGGCGGGCCACGCCTACAACGTGGAGGGCGACGTCTACTTCGACGTCGTGTCCTGGGCCGATCGCTACGGCGCGCTGTCCAACCAGCGGCTCGAGAACATGCGGCCGGCCGGCGACACGCCCAACGAGGCGGCCAAGCGCGACCCACGGGACTTCGCGCTGTGGAAGGGCGCCAAACCGGGCGAGCCGAGCTGGGAGACGCCCTGGGGGTCGGGCCGCCCCGGCTGGCACCTCGAGTGCTCCGCGATGGCGACCAAGTACCTCGGGCCGGCCTTCGACATCCACGGCGGCGGAGTCGACCTGATCTTCCCCCACCACGAGAACGAGCTCGCGCAGTCGACGGCCGCCGGTGACGGGTTCGCCCGGTACTGGCTGCACAACGGCCTGCTCACGGTGAACGGCGAGAAGATGAGCAAGTCCGTCGGCAACGTCGTGCTGCTGACGGATCTGCTCGACCGGGCCCGCCCGGTCGAGGTCCGCTACTACCTCGCCGCCGCCCACTACCGCTCGATCATCGACTACTCCGACGAGGCCCTGCACGACGCCGCGCTGGCGTACCAGCGCATCGAGGGGTTCGTGACGCGGGCGGTGGAGCTGGCCGGACGCGTCGAGCCGAGCACGCCGCCCACCCCGTTCGTCGACGCGATGAACGACGACCTCGGCGTTCCGCAGGCCCTGGCGGTCGTCCACGAGGCCGTCCGCGAGGGCAACACCGCGCTCGCCGCCGGCGACAAGGACGCCGTGACCCGCGTCCTCGGCGACGTGCGCGCGATGCTCGACGTCCTCGGCCTCGACCCGCTGTCGGAGCAGTGGGAGGGCGCGGGCGGCGACCTGCGCGAGGTCGTCGACGCCCTCGTGTCGGTGGCCCTCGAACAGCGTCAGGCGGCCCGGGCCCGCAAGGACTACGCCGCGGCCGACGCCATCCGCGACGGCCTGACCGCCGCCGGCATCCTGATCGAGGACACCCCGCGCGGCACCCGCTGGGAGCTCAAGCGCTCCTGAGCCACCCCGGCACACCGCCACGTACGGCCGGTCTCCGGCCGCAGGTTCGGCACGGCGCGGGTCTCCCGATCCGGTTGCGGTACGGCGCTCCGGGGGACGTACGGGTCGAGAGATCCGACGGGTCCGCGCGGCCGCCATGGCCGGGGCCCTGCCTGCCGAGGTGGTGCACGTGTTCGAGCGGTTCGCCGATACCGCACGCCGTGTCGTCGTCCACGCCCAGGAGGAGGCCCTCGCGCTCGAGCACGGCCACATCGGGACCGAGCACCTCCTTCTCGGCCTGCTGCGCGGCGACACCGACGGGGCGGTACGGGCCCTCGCCGCCGCAGGCGTCGACCTCGACACCGCCCGCCGCGACGTGGAGGACATCGTCGGACGGGGCTCACGGGAGCCCGAGCGCGACATCCCGTTCACGCGGCGGGCCAAGAAGGTCCTCGAGCTGTCCCTGCGCGAGGCGCTGCAGTTCGGCGACGACTACATCGGCAGCGAGCACATCCTCCTCGGCCTCATACGTGAGTCCGACGGGGTCGGCGCTCGTGTCCTGCAGCGGCGCGGCGTCGACGCGGCCGAACTGCGGAGCGCCGTCATCCTGGACCTGCGGAGCCGCCGGACGGGCCGCCCCGAGCCGTCCCCCCGGGAAGCGGCGGCCGAGAAGGGCCCGCCCGGCGAACGGCCGATCGAGGCCGCGATCGAGGCCCTCGGAGAACGGCTGACCGCCATCGAACACCGGCTGGAGCGCATCGAGCGGCTCCTGCGGGACGGTTCGGGTCCTGGGGACGCGTAGAGTCTGTGCGGGGGCGACAGATCGCCCGGTGCACCAGCGGAGGGCAAGGATGGCGAAGCGTCGCAAGAAGGGGCCGAGTTACACGCCGAAGGCCGAGGATCGGCACTGGTACGGCAAGCGCCAGACCGCCCGCGTCGCCAAGTCGGCGGCGCGTACCGGCACCGCCACCACCGGCACCCGGCGTACGCCCTCGTCGTCCACCACGGAGCGGCCGGCCCGGCGATACGCGCCGGAGGGCCCGGAGCTGGTCACCGGCCGCAACCCGGTCGTCGAGGCGCTCCGCGCGGGCATCCCGGCCAGCGCCCTGTACGTCATGACCGGGGCGTCGGACGACCGCGTCCGCGAGTCCATCAAGCTGGCCACCGACGCCGGTGTCCCGCTGCTGGAGGCGGGCAAGGCCGAGCTCGACCGGATGACCGACCGAGCCGTGCACCAGGGCATCGTCCTCCAGGTCCCCGAATACCGCTACGCGCACCCGGACGACCTGCTGCGCCGCGGCACCCCTCAGCTCATCGTCGCCCTCGACGGCGTCACCGACCCTCGCAACCTGGGGGCGATCGTCCGGTCGGCGGCGGCGTTCGGCGCGCACGGGGTGCTCGTGCCCGAGCGCCGGGCGGCGGGAGTGACCGCCGGGGCCTGGAAGACCTCCGCGGGCACCCTCGCCTCGGTCCCGGTCGCCCGCGCCACCAACCTCGTACGCGCGCTGAAGAGCTACCAGAGCGCCGGCCTGTTCGTCGCCGGGCTGGACGCCCGCGGCGCGGTCGGCGTCGGTGAGCTGGAGGCCGCGAGCGGCCCGCTCGTGCTGGTCGTCGGCTCAGAGGGCAAGGGCCTGTCGCGGTTGGTCGCCGAGACGTGCGACCTGGTGGTCAACATCCCGATGGGACCGAGCGCCGAGTCCCTCAACGCCGGCGTCGCCGGGGGCATCGCCATGTACGAGATCGCCCGCCGCCGCTCTCAGCGATAGTCCTCGACCGGGGAGTCCTTCTTGTCGCCGAAGTAGACCTCTTCGAAGAACCGGCTCGCCTCCGGCTGCGAGCCGTCGAGGTCGGTGAAGCCGTAGTGCTTCGCCAGTACCCCGGACGACAGCGCCTTGCCGGACCAGCGGGCCACGTCCGGGTCGGCGGCCAGCGCGGCCACCGCCCGCCCGATGTAGCGGGGCGACTCCGCGATCGCGAACCACTTGTCCTTCGCGATCCCGTCCCGCCAGTTCTCCTCGGTCACCCCGAAGTGTTCGAGCATCTCCTCCGAGCGCAGGAACCCGGGCGTCAGCGACAGTGACGTGACACCGCGCGGGGACAGCTCCTCGTGCAGCATCTTGCCGAGCCGCGTGATCGCCACCTTCACCAGGTCGAAGAACATCGACCCGCGATAGCGGTCGTTGAACATGTCATCCCCGTCGGTGATCTCCACGACCAGCCCGCGGCCCCGCCGTACGAGCAGCGGCAGGACCGTGTGCAGCGTGATCAGGTGGGTCTCCAGCCCGTTGCGGACCGCCTGCAGGCCCTTGTCCAGGTCGTGCTCCCAGAGCGGCTTCCACTCGATCCACTGGTCACCGCCCCACGTGTCGTCGACGAGCACGTCCAGGCGTCCGTCCTGTTCCTCCTCGATCCGCCGGACCACCGCCCGTACGTCGGCCGGCACCATGTGGTCGCAGCGCACCGCGATGCCGCGGCCGCCCGCCTCCGTCACCAGCTCGGCGGTCTCCTCGATCGTCTCCGTACGGCCCAGCGGACTGCGCGACTCACGCGTGCTGCGGCCGGTGACGTACACCGTGGCGCCGGCCGCCCCCAACTCGACCGCCATGCCCCGCCCGGCACCCCGGGTGCCCCCGGTGACCAGCGCGACGTGTCCCTTCAGTGGACCGGTCACATGCCCTCCTCGATCGCTCGTTCGTCTGACCTGTGGCACCAGCCGGCCAGGACCGCGCCGAGGTCGGCGCGCATCCGGTCGCACAGACCACCGGCCGGCCGCGCCGACCAGTGCAGCGCGGCCCCGTCGGCGACCGCGGTGAGGATCCGGGCGGCCACCGGTACGGGCGGTGCCCCCGGGAGGCGTCCCTCGCGCACCGCCTGATCGAGCAGCGGGACGAGGCCCTCCTCCAGGACGGCGTACAGCTCCGCCAGCAGTCCGCGCAGCTCCTCATCGGCCAGATCGACGGCCAGTTGCGCCAGGTTGTTGGCGGCCGTCTCGGGATCGTCCAGCGGCGCGAACGTCCCGATCAGTACGTCGATCACCGCGGTGACCGGATCGCCGGCCTCCTTCGCGGCCGCGCGCATTCCCTGCCGCGTGCCCTCAACCGCCGTCCTGCTCATCGCGACCAGCAGCCCGTGCTTGGACGTGAACCGCTGGGCCACCGTCCCGACGGCGACCCCGGCCTCCCGGGCCACGTCCGCCAGCGTGAACCCCGGGCCCAGCCGGCTGATGGCCACCCCGGCGGCGGCCAGCAGACGTTCATCCGTGATCTTCCTCGGTCGTGCCACGCCATTATTGAATCACGGTTCATTAATAAGTCGCCAGCGGCTTGGTGGGCCGACGCGGCCGGAGAGTCCGTCCCGCGGGCGCGTCTGAGTCGCGGCGTATACGCGCTATCGTGGTGACGCTGCAAAAGCAGCGCCGCCTCCGTAGCTCAGCTGGCAGAGCGTCCGCCTTGTAAGCGGCAGGTCGCCGGTTCGATCCCGGCCGGAGGCTCTCGTTTTTCCAGGTGAGAGCGGTTGAGCTGCCCATCGGTCGAGGCTCGCCTGACGGCAACGGTGACGGGCGCCGGCGGACGGTCGGGCGCGATATCCGGCGCTTCATAGCCGAAAAGACGACGCTCGGGCCGTGTCGCTTACCCGCGCCCGTCTCCGACTGGCCTTAGCGAGCAGAATCGCATCCTTGTACCAGTGGGCCATCACCCCGGGAGTACAGCGTCCTCCCCCGGGAGGACGCTGTACTCCTTTTGGCGCGATCAAATCGTTCCCCGTGCGGACGTCAGCCGCGGTGGGCGCAATCTAGCGTCGTGGCCGTGATCAGAATCCGTCGTACTGCCACAGCCGCCGTCCTCGCGCTCGTCCTGCCGCTACCCGTCGTCGCAGCGGGTCAGGCGGTAGCCGCGCCCGTCTCAGCACAGTTCACCGCCGCTCCTGCTGCGGCCTCGGACCCGTACGGCCTCCATGCGGAGCTGCCCCGCCCGACAGGTCCGCACGCGGTCGGCCGGGAAATCCTGCATCTCGTCGACAAGCATCGCCCGGATCCCTGGGTGCCGTCGGCGGGACCACGGCAGCTGATGGTGTCGGTGTACTACCCCGCCCGGCCCGGGACGGGCGGGCCGGCTCCGTACATGACCACCGAGGCAGCTCGGCTCATGCTGCAGATGAAGGTTCCGGGTACCACCATCCCGGCCGAGGCGGTCAGCGAGACCCGCACCTGGGCGCACTCCGGCGCGCGGCCGGAACACGGCAGGTTCCCGCTGGTGTTGCTCTCGCCCGGTTTCACCATGCCACGCACCGAGCTCACGAGCCTCGCCGAGGATCTGGCGAGCCGCGGGTATGTCGTCGCGCTCGTCGACCACACCTACGAGAATTCCGGCACCACCTTTCCTGACGGGAGGACGCTTACCTGCGTGATCTGCGACAAGCCCCCCACGGGCGGTTCCGGCGTCGTGGCGGAGAGCCGGGCGAAGGACGTCTCTTTCGTGATCGACGAGCTGACCGACCACCGCCGTCCAGGCTGGCGCCATTCCCACATGATCGACACTAGGCGGATCGGCATGGCCGGGCATTCCCTCGGTGGTGCCGCCGCGGTCCCGACCATGGTGACCGACAAGCGGGTGCGGGCCGGGGTGAACCTGGACGGCACCATGGACGCGCCGGTCCCCGCCGCCGGTCTCGGCGGTCGTCCTTTCATGATGGTGAACCATGACATGGGTGGCGCGGTGGACCCTACCTGGGCGAGCGCCTGGGCGAACCTGGACGGCTGGAAGCGCTGGCTGACCGTCTCTGGTTCAAATCATGGCAGCTTCACCGACGTGCCGATCCTCGCCGAAAAACTGGGCATCCCCGTGCCCCCCGGTACGACGATCTCTGCCCAGCGTTCGGTGCAGATCACTCGCACCTACGTCAGGGCGTTCTTCGACCTGCACCTGCGTGGCATCCCCGAGCCTGTCCTCGACGGTCCCTCCGCCGCCTACCCGGAGGTCAGCTTCCACCACTGACGGGCCGGCCCTGCGGTCCGGGTCGGCCTGTCCTCGGACAACGCGGGTACGGCTGACGGCAATGGTGACGGCAACGACGGCAACCGGGGACAGCCACAGGCGCACGTCCAACGCCGTCTACCTCGGTGGATGCTGTGTGAGCAGGGGTGTCCGTATTCCTTGTAAGCGGCAGGTCGCCGGTTCGATCCCGGCCGGAGGCTCTCGTTTCCCCCAGGTGAGAGCCGTTGAGAGGTTGATCGGCTGAGGCTCTCCTGACAGCAACGATCAAGGTCGCGAGTGGGCGGTCGTGGCGTGACCGGCATGCCCTAGCCGAAAAATGAGTCAGAGGTTATATTGGTTGGGTGACGTGGGAAGTCATCCTCTTAGAGCCCGTCGAGACGTGGTTCTTGAAGCTCTGCGAATCTGAGCCGGACTCGGCGGCCTTGGTCGAGCAGGCCATCGACCGGCTTGTCGCTGTCGGGCCGACCCTTGGCCGGCCGCTCGTCGACACGCTGGAGCACAGCAAGCTGCGTAACTTGAAGGAGCTGCGGCCGGGCTCTCGTGGTCGATCGGAGATACGCATGTTGTTCGTCTTCGATCCGGATCGCGCAGCGATCTTCCTGGTCGCGGGTGACAAGGCCGGGCGATGGTCCCGCTGGTATGAGGACGCGATTCCGCTCGCCGAGGCCAGGTACGCCGACTATCGGGCGGAGAAGGATGAGGAGGGCGGCCGATGAGCACCGGACGCAACTGGCGGGACGTCAAGGCTGAGGCGCATCGACGGCATCCTGAGCTGGCCGATCCCGAGCGTCAGGCCAGGGCGCGTGCCGAGTTGGACGCGTATGTGGCCGGACACCACCTCAAGGAACTGCGCAAGGCCGTTGGCAAGACTCAGGTCGAGTTGGCTCGGGCCCTCGGTGTGTCTCAATCCCGGATCTCGCAGATCGAGAACGGCAAGATCGAAGCCATGGAACTTGAAACACTGCGCGCCTACGCGACGGCGCTGGGCGGGCATGTGGACATCACTGTCAGTGTCGGTCCCCACTCCGTCAAGGTCGCCTGAGGCCTCCGGTCGCGCCCGCGACAGCGGCAACTCCACCTTCACTCCTGGGGCCTGACCCGCTCCCCGGTGGGTGGGCTGACGGCAGACGGGACGATCCTCGAACGCACGCCGGACACCGTCTACCTCGGTGGGTGCGTCACGAGCAGGGGTGTCCGTATTCCTTGTGGCGGCAGGTCGCCTGTTCGATCCCGGCCGGAGGCTCCACCCCTACCAGGCGAAAGACCCCGGACGAAGATCGCCCGGGGTCCTCTTGACGGCAACGCTGACGGCAACCGGCACTCACCTCGGCAGCCAGCGCCCCAACGGCCGACCGCGCTCGACGAAATCCCTGTACTCGTCGAACAGGATTCCTTGATTCACCCAGCGTTTGGGATCAGCGCCTATCTCCCGCTCTGCGACGGTGATGGCCGCCTCAGCCGAATCGGTCTCCGCGATGGTCCGAGCGCCGTCCGCATCCTCGTCAGCCTCATAGAAGGCCGGGAACTCATCCACCGGGGACCCTGCCGGCTCTTCGATGTCCTCGACGATGTACAGGCTCACGATGAAGCCGTGGAAGCGTGCCGCAGGGGAGACGTAGGCGTAGCGGAGGCCACGACGTCTGTGCTCCTCGAACGCTTCTAGGAACTGCTCGATCCCCCTACCTCGGCGAAGAGCACCCGAAGCAGCCGATTCCGTCAGATGCCGCATGCTTTCCATCCACCCGTACACCAAATAGTCAGGTCCCGGACATTATGTCCGGGGCCTGACGCGGGCAAGGAGATCACCCGAGGGCGGTCCCTAGCTTCCCGCGCTTCCCGGGCGCCTTGCGCTTCTCTCCGAGCGCTGCGTGTGCGTAGATCGTCACGGTGACCTCTATGTCGCTGTGAGACGTCATCCCAGCGCAGCCCGAACAGCTCTCCTCACCGCAGACCTAGCCAGAGCGCCAGGACGTACAGCGCGTAGAGCCGTTGGCCTTTCGCCGCGTGGAGGAGGACGCGCGCCTGGTCGATTTGGTGAGCGGGCTGGCGTTTGTTGGTATTGCTGCTAGTTCGTCCGCTTGAGGGGCTCTGGGAGGACGTCCAAGTCGCTCTTACCGCCCGTCGTTACGGCGGGCACTCTGGCGATTACGTGCCAATTTGCGACGACAAGATCGCTGAGTGTAGCGTTGACAAATTCGGTCACGCGGCCCGGTGATCAATGTGAATTTCTGATTCCGCACGAAGTATCGGGTGCCCACCGCGTTGTTGTTCGGCCCCCCACTCGCCGACACTCGTCAGGAGCGCATATGACCTCGTCCGATTTCAATCCGGAACCATCACGAGACGGCTCAAAGGCCGCCGAGCTCCCTATGCTGTACGGTCCGGAGTTCGCCGCCGACCCCGAAAGCGTGTACCGCAGGCTCCGTGCGTACGGCCCTATCGCCCCGGTCGAACTGGACCCGGGCGTGCCCGGAATGCTCGTCACGGACTACGACGTCGCGCTTGAAATCATGCGCGACCAGGCGAGATTTCCTCGCGACGCCCGCCGCTGGCAAGAGGGGATTCCGCCTGAATGCCCGATTCTGCCGATCATGGCGTACCGGCCGACGTGCAACCTGACCGACGACCCCCTCCGATCACGGCTGCGCAAGGCCGTGACCGATACCTTGGACCGTATCGACCCGAACGCGCTGCGCACCTTCGTCGAGCGCAGCGCGGACCGGCTCATCGACCGGATGAGCCCACAGGGTGAGGCGGACCTCCGCACCGATTACTCCTTCATTCTGCCGCTGCTGGTGTTCAACGAACTGTTCGGCTGCCCGGCCGAGCTCGGCGACCGGATGGTCGATGCCATTCAGGAGGTCCTCAAGTGGGAGAACTCCGAAGAGGCGAACATGACGCTCGCCCTGTGCGTCCTGGAGCTCATGGCGCTCAAGCGCGAGAACCCCGGCCAGGACATGACGACGTGGCTGATGGACCACCCGGCCGAGCTCACGGATGAGGAGGTCGCGCACCAGATCGTGATGCTCGTCGGCGCGGGCAGCGAACTCGCGCAGAACCTGATCATCAACACGACGCGGTTGCTGCTGTCCGACGAGCGGTTCGCGGGTGATCTGTCCAGCGGGAGTCTGCTCGTCGAGGACGCCCTCGAGGAGGTCCTGTGGACGGACCCGCCGCTCGCCAACTTCGGAGCCACCTACCCGGTCGAGTCGTTCGACTTCCACGGCGTGCGGCTCCCGGCCGACCAGCCGGTCATCATCAGCTTCGCGGCGGCCAACAACGACCCGTTGACCCGGGCCGAGGACCGGGTGGGCAACCGCGCCCACCTCGCGTGGGGCATCGGGCCGCATGTCTGCCCGGCTCAGGGGCAGGCACGCATCATCGCGACGGTCGCCATCGAGAAGCTCCTCGACGGGCTGCCGGAGATGGAGTTGGCCGTCCCCGCCGAGGAGCTCACGTGGCGACCCGGTTGGATCCAGCGCGCCCTGTCCTCGCTGCCCGTACGCTTCTCGGTCCCTCCCGAATCCGCGCAGGCTCCGCCGGGAGCACGGTACCCGGTGACCGAACCAGGTGGCGACACTCCGACCGCCCCCTCCGCCACCGAGGGGGCACCGGCATCCCAGGCGTCGACGCCCCATGTGCCGGCCCGCTGGTGGCGCCACCTGGCGAACTGGTGGACCGGTAACGCAGACTGACGCCGCCAGGTGGGCGAATCCCCCAGCGGCTCTGGCGGACCCGACGGCGCAGGCTGCTCGGCGACGCCGAGTCGGCGCTCATCGGTCAGACAGCGTCGAGTTCCAGGCCGTAGTAGCCGCCGCCGACGGCTTGAGCGGGCCAGAATGGAGCTGGCCGCGCCCCTGCGTCGGCCGGGCGTCGCGGAAGTCGCCGCCCGCTGGCAGTTCGCCGACAGCAGCCACTTCATCCGCGCGTTCAAGAACCAGTACGGGCAAACGCCCGCCGAGTTCGCCCGCGCGAACGGAACGAGCAGGGAAACCAAGTGACTGCAGCCCCCGCTCGCACTAGGGACTGATGGGCGGCTGAACAAGGCCTCGATGATCGAGATGCCGCCCGGGCAGAAGCCGCTTGGCGGGCCGGGCGGGCTCAGCCGGTTCCGTCATCCCGCGCGTCCTTCAGGCACTCCCTCATGGGAGGACTTACGCCATCGGACGAATCGTGTTGACGATCTGCCGCAGCACCTTGTCGCTCACGGTCCCCGGACCGCTGCTGTTGGAGAAGACGTAGAAGGTGACCGGCGCCCCCTGTCGTGAGGAGAATGTGGCGACGTACACCGTTCCCCCATTCGGTTTGCACGCGGTCCCCTTGCCGCCCTTCGTCTTGGTCACGACCTTTACCACCACAGCCTGGAGGCCGCCGATCGTCGCGTGCTCGTCTCCCCCTTCCACCGTCCGGGGGAGCACGCCTCCGATTTGGTAACCGAAGTTCGCCCATTGGAGCGCGTTGTGGGCGGCGGTCACCCCGAGGGAGTCCAGCTGACCTGACGGGGCCGAGGTGATGCCCTCGCCACCGAGCAGCCCCGACTGGACGATCGTGCACTCGCTGTAGTGGGGGCCGTTCTGGCTGATGTCGGCGACACCGTTCGAACCGACGGCGACGTTCCCGCTGGCGTCGCCGAGGCCCACACCCGTGCTGGGCGCCTCCACTTTCCAACCCGGCGGGACGTTGTACACCACGCCGAAGTCGGGAGCGGCCACGACCTGCCAACCTGGGACCACCGGTGGCGATTTCGGGCTGACGCCGGGCGGTGTCGAGGCTGCGGTACCCGCGGTGGACTTGGCGGCCACCGGACGTGACGGCGCCTTGGCGGCCGTACCGCCGTGCAGGAGATACCCACCGGCCGCCGCGGCCGTCACCAGCACGACGGCCCCCGCGATCTCCGCCAGCAGACGCCCACGGCCGCTCTTGCTCGCGGCCCCGGCCGGCGCAGTGTCGTTGACAGTCGAGTCCGACCCCGAAGGATTCGCCTGAGGCCAGCCGGCTGTCGACTGCCAATTGGCCGTGGGCTGAAGGGCGGGCCCCGTCGACTCGCGGAGAACCGCGAGGGCGGCGGCCGCGCTCTGCGGTCGTGCGGCAGGGTCCTCAGCCAGGAGATCCAGCACCAGACGGTCGAGGTACGGCGGCACATCGGCCCGGCGGGACGCCGGCGGTACGGGGGGCGACTCTGCCGGCGGTACGCCCGTCAGCAGTTCATAAAGGACGGTTCCGAGGGCGTGCAGATCCACACGGGGATCGGCGGTGTCCGTCCGCGTTACGCCGGCGCCCAGGTTGCAGAGCTTCACGTCCCCGTTGTCGAGGAGGAACAGATCGGCCGATGTGAGGCCACCGTGAACGACGCTCTGGGCATGCGCGGCCGTCATGGCGTCGAGGGCCTGCTCGGCCACCTTGGTGACCTGCCCGACGGACAGTCCGCCGCCCTGCGCGGCCAGGACGGTCTTCAGGTCCTGCCCTTCGAGGTACTCGGTCACCAGGAACACCGGGGACTCAGCGGTCCCGATGTCCAACATCGCCTCGACCGCGGGATGCCGTACCGCCGCTGCCTTCTCGGCCCGAAGACGGAACGCGGCGACGCCTGCCTGGTCGGTGGCGGCCGGTGCGGCGAAGGCCTTGACGGTGACGACCCGGTTCAGCCGTAGGTCGAACCCGCGCCATACCTCATCGACCCCGCCGCCGAGGCTGCCGATCGCCGTGTCGAGACGGTATCGCCCGGAAAGTACCTGGCCGGGTTGCTGTCCCAAGGTGTTCCGCACGATCGCCCCTCATCGCTTCCAGAAAACGCCTCGGTCGATGCCAAGGTCGTAGGGTTTCTCCGTCCACTGCACGGCGGTGATGTCCAGGGACTTGGAGCCCAAGATGACCACGCATATGTCGTAACTGGCTCCGTGACGGAACCCGCCGTCATTGATGGCGACTGGGCGACACTGGCTGGGGTAGCCCTTTGGATCCGCCGACAGGATGGTCTTAATGACGGAGTTGCCCGCGGAGTCGATCCCTGCCATCACCGTCTCGGCGACGGGCTCAAAGTCTATGTAGGGGTCATCGGGTCCGAGATTGGTCAGCGTGAAATGGGTGTAGTACGGGATGTGGTCCTTGTCCGAACGCGACAGCGGCAGGTTGGCCAGGTCGGTCTTGGAACCCTTGACGATCGAGGTCACGGTCACCCCCACCGCATCCGTATGCGCCCCCTGGATGAGGGGCACTTTGGCCATCTCACCGATCCGGTGCTGCTCACCGGGCGTGGCCTGACCAGGCACCGTTTCACCGACCGGATGGAGCGTCGGAAGTACGGTGGAGGACGGATGCGTCGTAGCCGTTGTCCTCGACTTCGCGCCGTCGCCCCCGAAGCCGTTCGACAGCGCGAAGACCCCGGCTCCGACCAGCGCCGCCGCCAGCACGCCACCGACGGCGGCGACAACGCCCTTCCGGCTCTTCGGCGCCTCGATGACGGTGGGCGCGGCGACCGTCGTCCCCAGGGCTTGATCCACGGGAGACGGCTGCCGGCGCAGGTACGGCGGCGGACCGGCGGGAGGAACGGCGGTGTGCCCGGACCGGCGCAGGAAGTCCCGTACGGCGGCGGCGCTGACGGGCCTTTCGTCGGGTGCCTTGGCCAGCAGGTCCAGGACCAGCCGTTCGAGATGAACGGGGATGTCCGGGCGGTGTGAACGCAACGGCACGGGCGCCTCGTTGAGGTGTTTGTACATGATCGCGGCGAGTCCCGGGTCGTCCGCGTCGAACGCGGGTTTCCCCGTGAACAGCTCGTACAGCACCCCGCCGAGCGCATAGAGGTCAGCGCGGAAGTCGGCCGGCGCACCGCGGAACTCCTCTGGAGCCATGTAACGAGGCGTGCCGAGCAGCCCGCCGGTGGCTGTCAGCGTCGTATGGTCGGCCAGCCGGGCGATGCCGAAGTCACAGACCTTCACCCGGCCGTCCTGCTGCAGGAACAGGTTCGCCGGTTTGATGTCCCGGTGGACGACACCGCGTGCGTGCGCCACCGCGAGTGCGTCGGTGATCTGCTCCGCCAGTCCCACCACCTGGTCGATCGGCAGCCCACCGGGATGCGCCGCGACGACCCGGGCCAGGTCGGATCCCTGGAGGAGCTCCATCACGAGGAACGTCACAGAACCCTGGGTGTCGATGTCGAAGACCGCGCAGATGCCTGGGTGCTGCAGGCCGGCGGCGGATTCGGCCTCCCGGCGGAACCGCGCGACCCCGTTCGCGTCCTGCGCCACCTGCGACGGGAGGATCTTGATCGCGATCGGCCGGTTCAGGCCGAGGTCGACCCCACGCCACACCTGACCCATGGCGCCTGCGCCGATGGGGGCGTCCAGCCGGTACCGCTGGGCCAGCAGCAGCCCAGGCTCCAGGCTCAGCTCACCCGGCAACGCCTCTCCCCGAACGATCTTCAAACGGCCGCCCGATATTTCACCACGAAGAGCAATGAAGCAGAACGCATTCCGAAAAATGCGCGGAATCCGGCGACGGCGGCGAAAGGGTCGGCCGGGACTCCGCGCAGGTCAGCGGGGGAGTAGCCCAAGATTCGTGGCGCACCGTAAAACCGCCGGCGAGTGCGGCGTCGACGGCGACCAACGACACCGACGGCCGCACGCCGGACACCGCCTCCCTCGCTCGACCGGCTGTCCCGTCAGGACCGCGACGCCCTGCTCCGCATCGCGGCGCTCCTCGGCGGTCGGTGACCGGCGCGCAGGGCACCGACCGGTGACACCGGCAAACGGTCCCTAACTATCCACCATTGCGGCAAGATCCTTTTTGGGTGATCATGGGCGCGTGGCCGCGACCCACCGGTGCCCGTAGGTTCTGGGAGAGGACGCATGTCGTGATATTCGCTGTAGTGGGGCTGGTGCTGGTCGGCGTCGTCGGCGTGCTGAACCTGGCGATCCTTCTGGTCATGCTCCGCCGGTGGCGAGAGGTGGAGGCCTCGGGCGGCTTCCCCACCACTGGCGCCGTCTCCAACGTCCGGATCATCGACCGGATTCCGAGCTTCTCGGCCCGTGCCCTCGACGGCACCGCCGTGACGGAGCGGACCCTGCTCGGGAAGGAGACCCTGGTCGGATTCTTCTCGCTCACGTGCAAGGCCTGCGTCGAGGCCGTGCCCGTCTTCGCCGGGCACGCCGAGCAACTGCGGGCCGCCGGGGGGACCTCCCTGGCGATCGTCCACGGAGACGACTCGGCCGACAGCGAGCTGGCCGCGATGCTCGGCGACGTGATGGACATCGTGATCGCCGAGGACGCGAAGGCAGAGCTGTCGAAGCGGTACGGAGCAAAGCACTACCCGACCTACGCCTGGTACGGCTCCAACGGCGTGGTGACCTCGGCGGGCGTGGGCGTCGCCGCCCTGCGGACCGAACTGGTCGCCCCTTAGCGCCCCGAAGAGCCACCCCCCAATGCCCCGCGGGCCCCGGCCGCCGCGTTCGACCCTTTCTCGACGGCACTCGGCCCGTGCGTGGAAACAGATCACCCCCCCACAAGGAGGAACGATGTTCCAGAGCATGACCCGGCGCGTCACCCACGCCATCGAGGCGCTGCTTCCCACCACCACCGCCGACGCCGGCTGCACGCCGGACCAGTGGATGGAGTACAAGGAAATGGGCGGCACCTGCTTCGGCCGCACCTGCTCGCTCAATGGCGCCTGCGTGAAACACTGCGGCGCCTGGTACAGCTACAGCCAGAACTACTGCTGATCCCGGCCCGCGTGACACCTGCTTGACGGCCGCGTGGCCGCCCTCGGCGAGGGCGGCCACGCGGCCCCGGCGCTCTCCGAACGTCCGCCAGGGGCGCTCACGCACCACCTCTTTCAGGAGCTGCCGTGCTGTACGTATCGCTCGCCTGCCGCCTCACCCTGGCGGCGGTGATGACGCTGGCGGCGGTGGCCAAGCTGCGCTCACCAGGTGTCTTCGCCGCCTCCCTGAAGGACTTCGACTTCATTCCGGCGCGGCTGCGCCGCCCGCTGGCCGTCCTGGTCCCGGCCGCCGAGCTGCTCATCGCGCTGCTGCTGGCCCTGCCCGCCACCGTCACCGCCGGTTTCCTCGCCGCCGCACTGTTCTGCTGCGGCCTGACGGCCGTCCCGACCCTCGTCGTGGCCCGCGGGAAGAAGGTGACATGCGCCTGCTTCGGCGCCGGCGAAGTGCCCATGAGCGGCTGGCACATCGCCCGCAACGCGGTGCTGCTGGCGGCGGCGAGCCTGGGCTCGTTCGTGGCGATATCTCGCAGCGACGGCGTTCCCGGCCAGGTACCCGGGATCGCGCTGGCCGTGGTCTCGGCGGGCGTGCTCATCGCTTTGACCGTCTTCGTCGATGACATCGCCGCGCTCTTCCAGTCCCCGGTCGCGGCCAGGGACCTCGGCCGGTGAGACGCCGGAGCCGGAAAGGACATCCGTGGAATACCTCGTCGCAGGGCTCGTACTGGCCGCGGTGCTCACCGCGCTGAACCTCGTGCTGACCGTCGCCGTGGCGCGTCGCTGGCGTGCCCGTATGAGCGCTCCGCCGGCCGCCCACCACCACGGCCACGACCACGTCGGCGGGGACCCGGAGCTGGGCATCGCGCCCGGAGACCGGATGCCCGAGTTCACCGCGACCACCGCCGACGGCGCGACGGTCACCAGAGACGAGCTGGCCGGCCGGCCGGCGTTGCTCGCCTTCCTGTCGTTGGACTGCTCGAGCTGCGACGACAGCGTCCCCGGATTCGCCGAGCACGCGCGCCGGGTGCGGGACGCGGGAGGTCGGGTACTGGCCACGGTGGTCGGCGTCGACGCGGCCGGCAGTGAACTGGCCGCCCGGCTCGTCGGCGTCGCGGACCACGTGGTGCCCGAATTCCTCGACGCGCCCGTCGGCGCTGCCTTCGGGGTCCGCTTCTACCCGGGGTTCGCCCACTACGGCCCTGACGGGGTCGCCACCGCGGCCAGTGTCGGCCTGGAGGGGCTGGGCGAGACCGCGCGGCCTTCGGTGCCGTGAGCGGCGACGATGACGGGACGGAGTCCGGCGTCTCCGTCGTCCGCGGGATGAAGGCGGCCTACGCGCTCGCCTGGCAGGCCTGCCCCAGCATGCTGTTCGTCCAGCTCGTCATGGCGGCGGTCGGTGGCGTGGCGCCGGTGGCCACCGCCTGGCTGACCAAGGTCGCGCTCGACGAGCTCACCGCCTCCCATCCCCGAACCGGGGCGCTGATGTGGATGGCGGCCGGCATCGGCGTCCTGGGCATCGCGATGGCCTCCTCCTCGGCGGTCACCACCTATGCGCAGGGGCGCGCCCGGCGCGCCATCGGCCTGCTCTCACAGGACCGGCTGTTCGACGCGGTCAACCGGATGAGCGGGCTGGCACGCCTGGAGGAACCGCGCTTCCACGACCGGTTGCGGCTGGCCCAGCAGTCCGCCGAACACGCCCCGGACCAACTGGTCCAGATGGGCCTGTCCTCCCTGCAGGGGACCCTGGGAATCGTCGGGTTCCTGGGCACCCTGGTGGCGATCAACCCGATCATGGCCGGCGCCGCGCTGGCGGCCGCCGCACCCGCGATGATCGCCCATCTGACGCTCAGCCGGCGGCGGGCAGGGCTGATGTGGCGCACCAGCCCCGGCATGCGGCGCAAGATCTTCTACCAGATGCTGCTGACGGACCTGCAGGCCGCCAAGGAGGTCCGCCTGTTCGGACTGGGGAGCTTCCTGCACGGCCGGATGCTCACCGAACTGCGCGCGGCCAACAACGCCGAGGACCGGCTGGAGCGGGGCGTCGTTCGCGTCCAGGTCTTCCTCGCCGTCCTCGGGGCGCTGCTGGCGGCCGGGGGGCTGCTGTGGGCCATGCACGCCGCGGCCGCCAGGACGATCAGCATCGGCGACGTGTCGGTCTTCATCGGCGCCCTGGCCGGGCTCCAGTCCGGGCTCAGCGCCCTGGTGCAGGGCATCGCCATGGGACATCAGTCCGCGCTGGTCTTCCACCACTATCTGACGGTGGTCGGGAGCCAGGACGACCTGGCCCGGCCCTCGCAACCCCGGGAGCTCACCCCGCTGTCCCACTCCATCGAACTGCGCGATGTCTGGTTCCGCTACGGCGAGGACGCCCCGTGGGTGCTGCGCGGGCTGAACCTGACCATCCCGTACGGCACCAGCCTGGCCGTGGTCGGGCTCAACGGCGCCGGCAAGAGCACACTCGTCAAGCTGCTCTGCCGGTTCTACGATCCGCAGCGTGGCGCCGTGCTGTGGGACGGGGTGGACATCCGCGACATTCCCGTGGCGCAGCTGCGTCAGCGGATCGGGGCGGTGTTCCAGGACTACATGGACTACGACCTCACCGCCGCCGAGAACATCGGACTCGGGGACCTGGCGGCGATCGACGACACGGACCGGGTCCGGGCCGCCGCCGAGCGCGCCGGGGTCCACGAGATCGTCGAGCGGCTGCCGGCCGGCTACCAGACGATGCTGAGCAGGGTGTTCCACGCGGGAGATGAGGAGGACGACAAGGAGGAGCTCGCGCGGACGACCGGCGTCCACCTCTCCGGCGGACAGTGGCAGCGCCTGGCGCTGGCCCGCGGGCTGATGCGTCAGGGCCGCGACCTGATGATCCTGGACGAGCCCAGCTCCGGCCTCGACGCGGAGGCCGAGGCGGCGGTCCACGATCGGCTGCGGGAACTGCGCGCGGGCTCCACCAGCGTCCTGGTCTCCCACCGGCTCAGCGCCGTCCGCCGGGCCGACCGGATCGTCGTCGTGCAGGACGGCCGGATTCTGGAGAGTGGCGACCACGCCTCCCTCATCGCGTTCCCGGACGGGGTCTACGCCCGGCTCTTCCGCAGTCAGGCGGAGGGCTACCAGGAGGACCCGGCGCCGTCGGCGGACGGCGCGCCACCCGGGGAGAGCGAGACGGCGCCGACCACGGTGACCGCCGGATGAGCCCGGCCCTGGGCTGGGCCGTCACGGCGGCGCTGGTGATCGGGGCCGTGCTGGCAGCCCGGCTGCTGCTGTCCACCGTCACCGTACGGGGCGGCAGCATGACCCCGACCCTGCACCACGGTGATGTGCTGCTGGTGCTGCGCCACCGCCGCCGGGCCAGGCCCGGCCGGATCGTGGTCGTCCAGCGGCCCCACCGGCAGACAGGGTGGAACGGCCCCGCCGACCCCTCCGGAGCCGCCGGGTGGTACGTCAAGCGGGTCGTCGCGGCGACCGGGGATCCGGTACCGCCGTGGGTGGCGGGGGACCGGCCCGGCAGCGTGCCGCCGGGCATGCTGGTGCTGCGCGGAGACCACCCCGGCTCGGAGGATTCAAAACAGTGGGGTCTGTGCCCGGCGGACCGGATGTACGGAGTGGTGCTGCTGCGGCTGCGCACCGGAGGCGAGCGAGCCACCGCCTGACCGGAGGCGGGATCAACCGAAACGGTCAGGCCTCGGAGACCATGTCCCGGGCCTGACGCGGGCAAGGATGTCCGATCCGTTCATGCCAGACGTGGTCGTCTCTCCTAGCGTGTGGGGCATGACGAATCCGAGACTCGCGGTGATCTCCATCATCACGAACGACATGCCGGCCGCCGTCGCCTTCTACGAATCGGTCGGGCTCCGGCTGAGCGGCGGCGGCCCGGCCGAGCCGCACTCCGAGTTCGGCGGCGCGGGCATCAAGGTCATGCTCGACACCCGCGAGGTGATGCTGGCGATAGACCCGCACTGGGAACCGCCGAGCGGCGGACACGCGATGGCGCTGGCGTTCGACTGCGAGACCCCTGAGGACGTGGATGCCACGTTCGACCGGATGGTCGCGGCGGGAGCCGGGATCTCCAAGAAGCCGTGGGACGCGTTCTGGGGGCAGCGCTATGCCGTCATCACCGATCCCGACGGCAACCCCGTGGATCTGTTCGCGGCACTGGGCTGAGGCTCGTCGAGCGCCTGCTGGTCCCTCCACAGGTGGGAGGCGTCGGAGTAGCCGGCGGCGGCCGCCGCCCCCGCGCGTGTCCGGCCGGCGGCCAAGAGACGATCGGCCCTCCGCAGCCGGAGCACGCGCTGCAGGTGCTTGGCGCCGTAGCCGTACCACTGCCCGGCGAGCCGCTGGAGCTGCCGGGAAGAGTAGCCGGTTCGTTCGGCGACCTGGGCGATGGAGAGTCCCGAGCTCAGGTCGGCGGCCACGTGGAAGGGGCGTCGGTCGGGCGCGAGGTCGGCCACGGCGTCGGCGGCGAGGTCGACCAACGCGAGGTCCGGGTGCTCAGCGGCGGCCAGTCGCCTCTCCCACCGCCGAGCGTCGCGCCCGATCACCGAGTCGAGGCCGACGACGCTGTCGACCAGCTGGTCCGCCCCCGTCCGCAGCAGCTGCGGCAGGACTCCCGGCCAGAATCTCAGCCCGAGCAGGCATCCACCTTGGCCCGGCGCGAAGACACGAGCGCACGAATCGGCGCCCGCGACCAGCAGCGTCTCACCGGTCCACAGCAGGTCCATGCAGCCGTCCGGGACGATGACGGACTCGTCACCGGTGAACGCGTTGCGCCAGATCGTCCCGTACGCGGCCGGCGCCGTCCGCTCCTCGTACCGTCTCGCGCCCGTCACAGGACAAGAATCTAACCGAGGCCGCCGGGAGCACGCCTTGGTCTCGTCGCGACAACTGCATCAGAAATTTAAATAAGCTGCTGATATAGTCGTGCGATGACGAGCCAGGAGACCACCCGATCACGCGGTTCCAAGGCCCGGCCTGCCCCAGCCGAGGCCCGGCCGTTCCCGCTGGAGCCGACGCCGATCCACGTGTCCGACGACGTGCTCGACGACCTGCGGCGGCGCCTCGAGCTGACTCGGCTGCCGGTCGACGCGGGCAACGAGGACTGGTACTACGGCGTGAACCGTGCGTACCTGCAGGAGCTCGTCGACCACTGGCGCACCGGCTACGACTGGCGTACGGCCGAGGCCGCGATCAACGCCTACGAGCACTACCGCGTCGACGTCGACGGCGTGCCGGTCCACTTCATGCGCAGGCCCGGCGTCGGGCCGGACCCGACGCCGTTGATCCTCACGCACGGCTGGCCCTGGACGTTCTGGCACTGGTCCAAGGTCGTCGACCCGCTGGCCGACCCGGGCGCGTATGGCGGTGACCCGGCCGAGGCGTTCGACGTGATCGTCCCCTCGTTGCCCGGCTTCGGGTTCTCCACGCCGCTGCCGGACGACCCGGACATGAACTTCTGGAAGATCGCCGACCTTTGGCACGTCCTCATGACCCGGGTCCTCGGCCACGACCGGTACGCCGCCGCGGGCTGCGACGTCGGAGCCCTGATCACCGGCCAGCTCGGGCACAAGTACGCCGATGAGCTGCACGCCATCCACATCGGCTCCGGCCTGAGGCTCGACTTTTTCAACGGCGACCGGGCCTGGGACCTCAGCGGCGGCCGGCCCATCCCCGACGGCCTGCCCGCCGAGACCCGTAACCGGCTCGTCGCGTTCGAGAAGCGGTTCGCCGTCCACCTCGCCGCGCACATGCTCGCCCCGAGCACGCTCGCGTACGGGCTGTCCGACTCGCCCGCCGGAATGCTCGCCTGGATCCTCGAACGCTGGGTGAACTGGAGCGACAACGGCGGCGACATCGAGACCGTCTTCACCAAGGACGACCTGCTCACCCACGCCATGATCTTCTGGGTGAACAACGCGATCGGCACCTCGGTCCGCACCTACGCCAACAACAACCGGTACCCGTGGGCCCCGTCCCACGACCGGCGACCGGTCATCGAGGCGCCCACCGGCATCACCTTCGTCGGCTACGAGAACCCGCCCGGCGTCGGCACCGACCAGCGTGTCCAGCACTTCCTCGACAGCGACCGCGCCGACTGGTACCACCACGTCAACCTCACCGTCCACGACCGTGGCGGTCACTTCATCCCCTGGGAGATCCCCGACGAGTGGGTCGACGACCTGCGGCGTACGTTCCGGGGTCGCCGATAGAAGTGGGCCGAGTAGTGATCACGTCCCTCAGGGGTGACCGAGGCGCAGTACGCCGAGCAGGCGGTGAACCGGGTCTCGGAAACCGGTGTTCCGGTGGCTGGCGATCATCGACATGTCGCGGTAGAGACGCTCCATGCGGGCGCCCTTGACCATCACCCGCGCGCCGGCGCTGCGGAAGATGTTGCGCTCCGCGGTCTCCCACGCCTGGACGATGACCTCCCGGGCGATGGCCCCGAGGTGCTGGTCCTCCTCGAACCCGAACGGATCACCACCGGAGACGGCGCGCTCGCACAGCTCCGCGTGCATCTGCGCGCAGCGCAGCAGAGCGGCCTCCGCCGTCGCCAGCTGGACGTTCGCGGCGCCGAGCCAGCGCTGGTAGTCCGGGTCGGTGCTCCGCGGGACGAGCGGCGGCAACGAGGTGGGCCGCGTGCGCGCCAGCCGCTCGTACTCGTCCAGCGCGTTGTACCCCGCCCCGACCGTGATGGCGGCGAGGGTCATGCAGAAGACCCCGAGGTTCCGGCCCGCGTACATCGGGTTGCCGTGCAGGCGCAGGCCCGGAGTCCCGCCGCTGACGTCGACGTCCATCATGTTCGTGCGTTCGAGGACGTAGTGGTCGGGCACGCGCCCGCCGTCGAGGACGACGCTGTGCGATCCGCTGCCGCGCAGGCCCAGCTGGTCACCCCAGTCGTCGAGCATCGTCCACTCCCCGCGCGGGGCGAGGAACAGCAGCAGCTCACGCTCGACGTCCTCCGGCGCGGTTCCCTCCGGGATCGCCTGGCCGAGGAAGTGGGTCGAGTAGGGGATGCCGGAGCAGTACCCGACCTTGCCGTCCAGCCGCCAGCCGTCCTCCTCGCGCCGGGCGACGACCTCCGGGGCGGCGACCGACGCCGCGCGGAGCTCCCGCCCGTCCCCGAAGACCTCCGCCTGGGTCTGCTCGCTGAAGTACGAGGCCACCTGCAGCGAATGCGCGGCCGCCAGGCCGAAGCACCAGGCGGTGGACGGACAGCCCCGGCCGAGCTCGATGAGCACCCGGACGAACGTCTGCACGTCGAACTCGTGGCCGCCGTACCGCCGCGGGATGTAGATCCGGTAGAGGCCGGCTCGCTGGAACGCCTCGTGGGTCTCCGGCGCGTAGTAGGTGCGCTCCTCGGTGTCGGCCTGCAGCTCGACCAGCCGGGGGCGAAGCTCCCGGGCGCGCCGGACCAGGTCGTCGGGGGTCAGGTCGGTTTCGGGCGGAGCGGCGTTCACGTCGTTCGTGACGGCCACGAGTGATCCTCCTCGACAGGGCGTGAGGTGACGCGGACCCTCAGTCTCGCCGGGGTGGGACCGACCTGTCTCCGGGGTTACATCAAGTCGTTACAAAACACCAGAATCTTCCTGACGGGCTCCGTCAACCGAGGCGGGGCTCCCGGAGGTCGTCCGGTACGGAGGCCGGCCAGCGGCCCAGCATCGCGTCCTTGACCTCGGCCCGGGCCATCGTCATGCACCTGCCCGCCCGTTCGGCGCGTTCGTCGTGCCGTCTGGCGGTGTTCGCCTTGATGGCGACGCTGGCCAGCGAGGTGAACAGGTCGACGTCGCTTTCACTGTCGAGCCGTACGCGGATCCAGTCGCCGCCGGGGGCCATCTGCACCCGGCCGGACTCCAGCAGGGGACGGCGGAGACGCCCGATGACCGGCCAGGTCAGCCGCAACTCCGCGGCCCCGTCGGCGTGCAGGTGCACGAGCTGACGACCGCCGACGTTCAGCGCCGTCCCGAGACCGCAGGCGGCCCGCCCGCTGCGTACCCCGGGCCACGATGCGACCCGCGCCATCGCACGGTCGCCGTACGACGTGGTCTCAACTCTCTTCACCCGCATAGGAGCATGTTTCACCCTGGAGGGCGGTGATCGGTAGTCCTGTGGCAAAAGACACTTCGTGGGACGGATACCTCACCGTCATCCACGGTTCAAGTGAAGCCTTGCAACAGGCCGCAGATCGGAGCTCTTTCCCTCGTGCGAGTGCCGTACGGCCGGTCGTTCGGGGGGCGGGTTCAGGCGCGCTCGGCGGTCAGGCTGCCCGAGTCGGTGCGCAGGTACAGCCGGCGGGGGGCCGATGGGTCGTGGGGAACGGCGGAGATCTTCCGGGTGCCGCTGTCGCTGTTCGCCTCCACGTTGTACGGCCCGCCGGGGACGGTGACGTGGAGCGATCCCGAGTCGGTGGTCGCGCGTACGTTGGTGGGCGCGGCAGCGAATTCCAGCCGGAGGCTTCCGGAGTCGGACGACGCTCGTACGGTCGTGGATCGCAGGCCGATGGCGCGGACCGACCCGGACTCGGACGCGATGTCCAGCGTGCCCCCCAGGTCCTCGGCCGTGACCGAACCGGAGTCACTGTGAGCCCGGACCGCGCCCTTGACGGAGCGGACCTTGACGGACCCCGAGTCGCTCTCCGCGTCGGCGGTCGCGACGCCGCTGATGTCGAGCGTGCCGCTGTCGGAACGGGCCCGGACGGTGACGGAGGCGGGGACGGCCAGCTCGTAGTCGACGCTGCAGCGCGAGCAGCCCTTGGTGAACGTCAGGGTCCCGTTGTCGAGTCGCTGCCCGGGATGGGGGGTGCCGTCCTGGTAGTGGACGGTCCGGTGGATCTTCACCCCGGAACCGCCCGTGGTGATGGTCACGCGGCCGCTGTCCTCGTTCACGTCCAGGGCCTTCACCGGTCCGCTGACGTCGGCGTCGGCGGTCAGTTCGTGGCGGTAGCCGGCGAAGTGTACGCCGACGCCGCATCCGGGGAGGGCGGTCACGGCGAGCAGGGCAAGAGCCAGGCCACGCTTTCTCACGAACGAGCTCCTCCGGGTCGATTGCACCGCACGCTACTGGAACGCGGCGCTGGACCCCATGGGGGCGGCAGGCGTGACGCGGGTGGGGTTATCCCCCTACGCCGTCAGGTCTCGGACTCGCCGTCGGGTTGGGCGGGAGGCGGGTCCGTGGTCTCACCTGCGGAGCTCCACGATGTGGACCAGCCCGAGCCGGTCTCCCCGCCGAGCGGCGGAGACCCCCAGTTGCGGGTGTCCTCCTTCAGCCGGTCGAACCCGCGGCGGATGCTCTCCCAGCTCTCGTCCGCGAGTGGCGTGCCGACGTCGGAGGACGAGTCGATCGACGCGTCGCTCAGCGGGTCGGGGCCGACCACGGGGAACGGACCGCTCGACGTCGTGGCACCGGTCGGCGGCGTCCGGGGCGAGGGGATGGAGCGATCCGGTTCCGGCGGTACGGGCGCGGAGGGGGCGTCGGTGGCCGCCGACCGGCCGGCCGCCGGGAACGCCTCGGTGCGGGCCTCCGGCTCGGGCGCCGACGGGCCGGAGGGCGAAGGGCCGGGCAGGGCCCCGCTCTCGTCGACCGGCGGCACTCCAGGACCGCCGCGACGGGGCGGCTCCGCGGCGGCCGGCATCGGTCCGGTCGGGGGTTCGGCGGGCGGCCGGTCGGCGGGGGCGGTGACGGGCGATGGTCCGGTGGGGGACCGGTCGCCGCGGGAGGAGGCCGGCGACGGCCTGGCCGGGTCCCCGAACCCGGAGTCGGGGAACGGGGCGTCCGAGGACGGCTGCCGCCAGGACGACGGCTCCTCCGGACGCCGGGACCGCCGTGCGGAGGACTCCGGCGTCGAGGCGTTCGTCTCGCCTCGGTGCCACGCGGAGGCGTCGGCGGAGCGTTCCGGGGCCGAGTCGGACGGCAGCGGTTCCCACGACGACGACGGCTCGGTCGGCCGAGGCTCCCAGGGGGATGGCCGCTCGGCCGGTCGCGGTTCCCACGGCGATGACCGCTCGGTCGATCGGGGCTCCCACGGCGAGGAGGGTTCGTCGGAGCGTGGCTCCCAGGGTGAGGGGCCCGAGAGCCGGTCCTGCCGCGGGGAGCGCGTGGTCGAGCGCGGTCGCCGCAGGTCGCCCTCGGTGGGTGAGACGGCGGCGACCGGTGCGAGGGCCTCCTCCTCGGCGGCCCGGTCGGCCGCGAGACGCCGACGGCGCTGCCGCCAACCCAGGATGAGGCTGAGGACGAGCAGGGTGCCGCCGCCGCTCAGGACGGCGACGAGCATGAGATCGGGCCCGCCTTTCGCCGAGGACCCGGTGGGAGCGGGCGTGGTGGACGAATCCGGCTGCTTCACGCCGGCGCCGCCGTGCTCGGCCTTGTTGATGCGGGCGGCGGTACGCAGCGAGCCCAGCGCGTCGGCCACGCCGGTGCCGATCGCGGTATTGCGGCCGTCGGCTGGCCGGTGCGTCGCGCCCTCCTCGAGCGTCTGCTTGACCTCGTCCGGCGTGAGGCGGGGATAACGGGCCTTGACCAGGGCGCTCATGCCGGCCACGAGAGCCGCGGACGAGCTGGTCCCGGTCCCGAGCACGTAGCCATGCCCCGCGACGTCGGCGCTGACGATCTCGACGCCGGGTGCCGAGACCGACACGTACGCGTGGCGGTTGGTGAACTTGGTCGGCTTGAAAGCGCGGTCGACCGCGCCGACGGCGATCACCCCGGGGTAGGCGGCCGGATAGTTGCGCCGGTTTCCCGTGGCACCGTCGTTGCCGGACGAGGCCACCAGCACGACGCCCTTGCCGAGGGCGTACTTGATCGCCGCCTCTTCGAGCGGGTTGCCGTTGTAGAAGAGCTTGCCGCCGCCGAGCGACATGCTGATGATCTGCGCGCCGTGGTCCGTGGCGTACCGGATTCCCTTGGCGATGGCGTCGCGCGAGCGGGCGACCTGCGCGTGGTCGTCCCGCATCGGATCGTTCAGCTCCCACGTGACCCGGATGGACAGGATCTTCG
The DNA here is from genome assembly GCF_039542055.1 of Actinoallomurus vinaceus. Taxonomy (NCBI): domain Bacteria; kingdom Bacillati; phylum Actinomycetota; class Actinomycetes; order Streptosporangiales; family Thermomonosporaceae; genus Actinoallomurus; species Actinoallomurus vinaceus. The sequence goes on along the minus strand of NZ_BAABHK010000013.1, from coordinate 209,072 downwards.
CCTCCGGCGCCACGCCCATGATCCCCGCGTTGCCGCCGGCGCCGTGCCCGTGGCCCGCGATGAGACTGGCCATCTCGGTGCCGTGGCGGCCCCAATAGCGGTTGCCCGGTTTGCGCGCGTGCCCGGTGAAGTCGGGGCCGTCGACCACGCGGCCGCTGAGGTCCGGCTGGTGACCGTCGACACCGGTGTCGAGCACGGCCACGGTCACGCCGTCGCCCCGTGAGTACTTCCACGCTCGCGCAAGGTGAAGAGCGCCCAGTGTCCACTGCTGGCCGCGGTACAGGTCCACCGTCGCCGTACGGCCGGCCGGGCGGACCGCGCGACCCGGCACCGCCGACTGGGCGGCCGGGACGGACAACACCGCTACGGCTGCGCTGACCAGCAGCGCGGAGACGAGGCGAGGAAAGGTGCGGCGGGGCTCGGATACGGGCACCGGTTTCCTCCCCGGTATCGGCGGCGGGCGTCATTCTGCCACGGAGGCATGCGAAACGCTCTCGCGATCACCGGCATTTCAGTGCGCTTGGGACGCGACGCGTCACGGAGCGTGGCGGGAGTGCCAGGTCAGAGGCGCGCGCCGATCCGGGTACCTTTCTCGTGGTGGGACGGACTCCGGGCCCGGTCTCCGCCGGCCGCGCGCGGTACGTCGCGTGCCCTTCCCTGGCGGCCGGCCGTATACCGGCCCGGTTCCGTCTGCTCCACCCGACGTACGCCGGAAGCCTCCCGCCGTATGACGACCCCCAGGGTGGTCCGGGCGCACGATCGGGGCATGGAAACGATGATCCTCGCCGGGCACGGTCCCTGGCACCACGAAGGCGGCCCCGGTTGGTGGCCCGTCATCCCTCTCGCGTTCGGTCTCTTCTGGCTGCTCCTCCTCGGCGGAGGCGGCTACCTGTTCTGGCGGCGTACGAAGTCGCCGGCGAAAGCGGAGTCCGTCCTCGCCGAGCGCTACGCGCGGGGTGAGATCGACGAGGAGGAGTACCGCGAGCGGCTGGCCGTCCTGCGCTCCTGACTCCCGTCATGGCCTCACCCGAGTGACCGAGAAAGGCCCGAGGCGTCCGGTCGTACGGCCGGCGGAGGAATGCGAGCCGGTGCGGGCGGCCCAGGGTGCGAAGCGTTCGAGTCGGGCGGCCGTACGGGTGGTGCTCCCCGAGGCCGCTCGGCTCACCTGGGTGTGGTCTCGTGGGGGCGTTCGGTGCCTGGGGCCGTGGTGGAGTCCTCGGGTCGGTCGGCGGGCGGGCCGGCCGCCTCGAGGAGCCTGCCGGCTCCGACCTGGTCGATGGGGATGCTCGCCGCGGCGTCGCTGAAACGCCGCAGGAGGCGGGCGAACTGGGTGCGCTCCTCCGGGGTCCAGTCGGCGACGAGCTGGCGGATGAAGTGCCGCCGGAACTCATCGGCCATCTCCTTGATCTGCCGGCCGGCGTCGGTCAGCTGGAGATGGGCGCGCCGGGCGTCGACGGGCGACGCCCGGCGGGAGACGAACCCCCCGTCGATGGCGTGTCCGACCAGCCGACTGGCGGTCGACGGGTCGACGTCGAGGTGCTCGGCGACGGCACCGACGGTGACGTCTCCGTGCTCCTCGCTCTGCCGGCAGATGGCGTAGATCACCATCAGGTTGGACAGCTGGATGCCCTGGCCCTGCTCGCATTCCTCACGGAGCCGCCGCAGCAGCTGCGGTTTGATCCAGAGCCTGCGGAGCTGGAAGGCGGCCTGCTCGATCTCCGCGACGCTCGCGTCGATGTCGGTACCCACACCGTCACAGTAATTGAGCCTGCGGGCCGAGCCCGCATCTCGCGAGATCATCCCCACCAGAACGCCGTTGCGATGATTCCGTACAGCACCATCAGCGTCGCGCCCTCCAGCCAGTTCGACTCGCCGTCGAGCACCACCAGGACGGTGATCACCACGGACATGATCAGGACGGCGATCAGTAGCGGGGAGAGCACCAGGGTGAACGACGCGCCGACCAGCGGAGAGAGCAGGACGAGCGCGGGGGCGACGACCAGGGCGATCTGCAGCGGGCTCTGGAGGATGACCGACAGGGCGTAGTCGGACTGGTTCTTGAGGGCGAGCTGGATGCCGACGACGTTCTCGACGGCGTTTCCGGCGATCGCCACGATGACGAGACCGGCGAACGCCTGGGAGATGCCGAGGGAGTCCATGGCGGGCTCCAGGGCGGCAACGAACCAGTCGGAGACGAACGCCGCGCCGACTCCGGTGACCGCCAGCATGGTCAGGGCGACGGCCAGGGGCCACGACGGCCCGTGGGGGCCGTCCTCCGCGCCGCCGGTCCGCTCCGCCGTGCCGGTCTTCTCGGCAGCGGAGGCGGTCGCGGCCGCGTCGGTCTTCTTCGCGGTGCTCTCGCCGGCGCCGACGGTGACCAGAGCCGTCTCTCCCGCCGCGGCGGGCGCCTCACCGGCCTTCTGCCGCTTGATCGCGCTGGGAAGGGAGGCGACGAACAGGCCCAGCAGCAGGATCGACACCACGACGGACAGGTTGCGTTCGTGCAGGGCCGCCTTTGTCGCGTGCGAGCCGAGCGCCGCGGTGAGGGACGGGACCAGCAGCGCCGCCACGGACAGCGTGAGCAGCATCGAGAGGGTACGGGCGGCGTCGCTGCCGAACTTCTGCGGCCCGTGCTTGATGCCTCCGAGCAGGAACGCCAGGCCCAGCACGAGCAGGACGTTCGCGAGGATGGAACCGACGATCGTGGCGGTCGCCACGTCGTACAGCTTCTTCTGCAGCGCGAACAGGACGACGAACAACTCGGGGAGGTTCCCCAGCGCGCTCTGGACGACCCCGGTCGCGCCCGCGCCGAGGCGGTCGCCGAGGGCCTCGACGCTACGCCCGACCAGGCTGGCCAGGAGCGCCAGCGCGAGCGCCGCGACGACGAAGGGAATGACGGTGCCGCCGATCTTGCCGAAGTGCGTGACGCCGGCCGCGACGGCCGCCACCACTGTGGCGATCATCAGGCGCCAGTCCGAGCGCGAGAATCCCATGCGGGAGATCATGCCGCATTCGGACCTGCGGATTTGACGGTTCCTTGACGTTCAGTGCATCGATGGGGATGTGACGGATACGCGGACGTGAGCCCCCGGCGGCAGGCCCAGGCGCTGGGCGGCGTTTCCGGAGTTCACCGCGAGAGCCAGGCATCCCACGGAATCGACGTAGGCCATCAGCTCCCCGGGAGGCGCCGAGGCGAACGTCTCGCCGAACGGCACGGTGAGGGTGCGGCGCCCGAGCGTCACGGTCAACGACGTGCCGGTCACCGCGCCGATCCGGTGCAGGTCGTCGGCGGTCACGGAGAGCTGGACGTTCCCGAACCGGTCGCAGGTCAGCACCTCGCCGTCGGCCGTACCCTCCTGGACGCGTCGCGTCGGCCGGGGAAGCATCACGAGGTCGGCGGCGTCGAACTCCGTGCCGACCGCCGCGATGTCCAGTCCCGCCGCGAGGTGGGCCGCCACCGGCGAGAACATGTCGCGGCCGTGGAACGTCGCCGACAGGGGCTCGAGCCACAGCTTGGAATTGGTCAGCTCGAAGGCCCGCGTTCCGCTGTCGGGCAGCGCCCACGACAGCAGCCCGTTGTCCGGCCCGACGAAGACCCGGTCGCCCGCGGCGACCGCGACCGCCCGCCGCGCCGTGCCCACGCCGGGATCGACGACCGCCACGTGTACGCCTTCGGGAAGGTACGGCACGGTCTGGGCGAGTATCGCCGCGCCGCGGCGCACGTCACCGGGAGGAACGAGGTGGGTGATGTCGACGATGCGGGTGCTCGGTGAGATGCGTGAGATGACTCCGTGACAGGCGGCGACGAAGCCGTCTTCCAGCCCGTAGTCGGTCAGCAGCGTTACGCAGTTGGTGAGCGCCACGCTTGAAGACTACGTCGAGGCCGGTCCCTGAGAACACCGCCAACGAGTCGCCGATCACGCGTAGCATGACAGCCCCCCGACCCGTACAGAGGGGACCTGATGCAACCGGCGAACGCCCGGGGCGATGGCCCTGAAAAAGACAAGGACGGCCGCCTGAACCAGCGCGACCGGGAGATCCTCGACTTCGAACGACAGTGGTGGAAGCACGCGGGCGCCAAGGAGCAGGCGATCCGCGAGCAGTTCGACATGTCGTCGACCCGCTACTACCAGATCCTCAACCAGCTGATCGACCGGCCGGAGGCCCTGGAGCACGATCCCATGCTGGTGAAGCGGCTCCGTCGGCAGCGGTCCGCACGGCAGCGCCAGCGGGCCGCGCGCAGGCTCGGCATCAACCTTTAGTCACTCTTGGGGACGCTCGGCATCCGGACCCGACTCGCTGCGGCGGAGCGGCCCGTCCCGGTGCCCGCACGGGCCGTGGCCGGGAAGCGGTGACTGCGGGGGCCGTTCGGGCTGTGCCGTGGGGCCGTGACCGCGGCGGTCGTACGGGCCGTGACCTGAAAGCCGTGACTGCGGCGGTCGTATGGGCAGCGGTCGTCGGTCGTGCGTCGTAAAGTGGCGTGACCGGCCGATGACGGACCGTGTGTTGCCGTGACCGGCTGCGACGGGCTCGCCAACCGAACGAGAGGGACGATCGATGAGCGCCGAGGCCCTGGAAGCCCAGACGACCGCCGGAGCCGAGGGCCTGTCCGCGATCCGTGCCCGCCCGCGGCAGGCGCTGATCGGCTTCGATTTCGACGGGACACTCTCGCCCATCGTCGACGACCCGGCTGCGGCGCGCGCTCATCCCGGTGTCGTGCCGGCGCTGAGCCGGCTGGCGCCGCTCGTCGGCACGGTCGCCGTGATCACCGGTCGGCCGGCCGCGACCGCCGTCGAGCACGGCGGGTTCGCGGGCCTGGAGAACCTTCTGGTCCTCGGTCAGTACGGCCGGGAGCGCTGGGAGAACGGCGTCCTGCAGGTTCCGGAGGCGCCGCCCGGGGTCGCGGAGGTCCGCGCCAAGCTGCCCCAGATCCTCCAGAACGCCCCTGAAGGCGTCACGATTGAGGACAAGGGCCTCGCGCTGGCGGTGCACACCCGGCGCGCCGCCGAGCCGCAGGTCGCCCTGGATCGGCTGCGCAGCATCGTCGCGGCCCTGGCCGAGCGCACCGGCCTCGTCGTCGAGCCGGGTCGCTTCGTGCTGGAGCTGCGCCCGCCCGGCATGGACAAGGGCGGGGCGCTGCGTGCGCTGGTCGCCGAGCGCGGCGCTTCGTCCGTGCTGTTCGCCGGCGACGACCTGGGGGACCTCACGGCGTACGACGCGATCGACGCGCTACGCAAGGAGGGCGTCCCGGGCGTGAAGGTGTGCAGTTCCTCCGATGAGGTCACCGCGTTGGCCGAGCGCGCGGATCTCGTGGTCGACGGCCCGCCGGGTGTGGTCACTGTTATCGAAGCGCTCGCGAGCGCATTGGCGTGACGGTAGAGTCGTCGCCCCAACCGTCCGACAACGGACGAAATGCCCGATTTCGGGTATAGGTGACGACCGAAAGGGTAGCCCGGTGGCCATTCGCAAAGAGACCATCAAACAGCAGGCGAATGAGATGGTGGTCCAGGCCATGCAGCCCGGCGACCAGATCATCAGCGGCGTGTACGCCATCACCGGCCCGAGCCCGTGGCTGATGAACCAGCTCGGCCTGCTCGGCCAGTTCTTCATCGACTACTACTTCGTCGCCGTCACCCGTCAGCAGGTCATCTTCGTCAAGATGAACCGCATGACGAACCGGCCCAAGGAGATCTCCTACGCCGTTCCGCTCCAGGCCGTCCAGATCTCCGACTACAAGCGCGCCGCCCTGTGGAGCTCGTTCCGCTACGCCGTGCCGAACGCGCCCAAGCCGATCCGGCTCAACGTCCACCGGATCTGGAGGCAGGAGCTCGACGCCCTGGTGGGCGCGTTCGGCGTGCCCGCCGCCTGACCTCGCGAGCATGGGTGGGCGCCTCCGGTCCGTCAGGAGGCGTTCGCCCGCGCAGGTCCGATCCCGAACTCTGAGCCCCTAGCTCTCGACTCGCCGCGGGCTCACGTCGCGCTCGCCTCCTCACTCGCTCCGCGGCCGGCTCGTCCCTCACCGACCACTCCGCTCGCTCGTCGGCTCGCTGCGGGGTCAGTCGCCGTCGTCGGCGAGGATGCCGTACAGGCGGCGCCGTGCGTCGTTGATGACCTCGAGGGCGCGCTCGCGTTGATCCTCGCTGCCGGCGTGCATGACCTGCCGGATCGCCATCATCAGCTGGCCCATCGCGGTGTGGACGTGTGTGGCGGCCTCCCCGGCGTCCTCGGTGATCTCCGCCCACGGCGGCGTCGGCCCGGCGGACTCGGCCGCGCCGCGGCCGTCGTCCGTCAGCGCGAACAGCCGTTTGCCGGACGACTCCCGTCCCGAGATGAGCCCTTCGTCCTCCAGCAGCTGCAGCGTCGGGTACACCGACCCCGGGCTGGGCCGCCAGATCCCGCCCGTGCGGCTCTCCAGCTCCTGGATCATCTCGTAGCCGTGCATGGGGCGTTCGGCCAGCAGCGCGAGAATCGCGGCCCGCACATTGCCGCGCTTCGTGCGGCGCCCGCCGCGCCCACGGCCGCGCGGACCGAACCCGGACCCGAAGCCCGGCCCCCAGTCACCGAACGCGGCGCGTTCCTCGCGGTGCCGTGATCCTCTGCGCATGACCTCTCCCCGACGATGTTCGACGATATATCGTACGGGTGGTCAGCCCTTGGTCTGGATGCTGTCCAGGATCTTCTTGGTCAAGTCGGGCGAACCAGTCAGTTTCACGCGTACCCACATCGCGAACTTTCCGCTCGTGTCCCGCAGGCCCACCTCGTTGATCGTGATCGTCGTGCCGCAGCGCCACGGGGTGATCTGCCCGCTCAGCGTGCCGTGGTGGTACGGCTGGGCGGTGCCGGCGGTGCACTTGAGGCGATGCCGGCCCAGACCCGGCGGCGGCAGGGTGACGTTCAGGTCGTGGGTGAGCCCGGCGAAGACGCCCGGGGTCGGGACGTCGTCCTTGACGAACTGGGCGTAGTCGGGGGTGGCGCGCAGCGCGGGCGCCTTCGCGCGGTCCGACACCGCGACCGGCCAGGTGGTGTGCTCGGCCTGCAGCTTCCAGGTCGGCGGCACGCGGATGCTCAGGCGGCCCGTCACGTCGGTCACCGCGACGAGGCCGTCCCCGGGCTTGGTGTGAGACTTCGAGGAACCGGTGAGCTTGCCGATCGCGAACGCGCCCCCACCGCCGACGACCAGCACCGCGGCGAGGCCGGCGACGACGATCAACCGCTTGCGGCCCGGCGAACCGGCGGGTGATCCGCCGCCCGTGTCGCCCTTGCGGTGCGACCCCGGCGTCTGGGGGCCGGTGCCGCGATGCGCCCCGATCGGCAGGTCGACGACCGTCTCGTTGCCGACGTCGGCCGGAGGCGGCGTGTTGATCGTCCGGTCCCGGGCGTTCTCGTACGGCGGCGCCGAACCCGGATCGTCCACTGGCGGGACCCGGACCGTACGGTCCGACGGCGATCCGGCGCCCGGGCGGTCGGTTGAGCCGGGATCGTCGGGGACCGGAGGGACATGGAGCGTACGGTCCGGCGGTGCCCCGCCCCCTGGGTGGCCCGTGGTACCGGGGCCGTCGGGGCCTGGCGGTGACCCGTCCCCTGGGCGGCCGGTGAAACCGGGGCCGTCGGGGCCCGGCGGTGACCCGCCCTCAGGGCGGCCCGTGAAACCGGGGGCCGGCGGTGACCCGCCGCCCGGGCGGTCCGTGGAACCGGGGTCGTCCGGGATCGAGGGGACGCGGAGCGTACGGTCCGGCGGCTCCCCGGAACCGGGCGGGACCGCCGGGCCGCCTCCGGGCGACATGCCCGGGCCCGGGGGCGGACCGCCCGGGGCCCATTCGCCGCCCGATCCGGAGTCCATCATCGTCGCCATGTCGCCGGTCTCGGGGGCGTCTCTCCGCGTCGCGTCGTCGGCGACGGACATCAGCGGGACGCTCAGGGCGGCCGCGAAGGCCTCGGCGGACGGCCAGCGGCGTTCTCGATCGCCCTCCAGGGCGCGCATCACGATCTCGTCGACGGCCGGGGGGAGGCCCGGCCGCGCCGCGCTCGGCGGAGCGTCCACCGGCGCCGGACCCGGGGGATCGCCGGTGAGGAGGTGGTACGTCAGCGCGCCCAGCCCGTACACGTCGGCCCGGACGTCGAGGCCGCCGCCGAACCGCGCCTGCTCGGGCGACATGTAGCCCGGGGTGCCGACCGGCATCGTGAACGCCCCGGAGGCGTGCGCGAGCGCCTTGGCGAGCCCCAGGTCGGCGATGAGCAGGCGTTCGCCGCCGTCGGTGGTCGACTGGAACAGGACGTTCGACGGCTTGAGGTCCCGGTGGATCACGCCGAGCCGGTTGATGACCTCCACCCCGTAGGAGATCTCGATGGCCAGCCGCAGCGCCTCGGCGACCGAGATCTCCCGCTCCCGCATCCGGTCCGCGAGCGTGCCGCGGTCGGCGTACGACATGACGAAGTAGGGCCGGCCGTCCTCGAGCTCCCCGATATCGTGCACGCGCACCAGGCGTTCGGAGTCGGCCCGGCGCAGGATCCGGGCCTCTTCCAGGAAACGACTTCGCACGTCAAGGTCGTCGATGAGCCCCCCGGCCAGCACCTTGACGGCCACGAGGGCATCGAGCAACTCGTCTCGGGCGAGCCACACGGAAGCGAAAGCTCCGGACCCAAGAACACGATCGATTCGGTAACGGCCGACGTTCGAAGGCATGGACACCCCCGTATCATGCCCAATGCGGGGCGATAGCGAGGGCGAGGCGGGTTCATGGCGTACGACGAGCGGACCGAAGAACTGGCAGGACGGGCCGCCAAGGGTGACGCAGCGGCATTGAATGAACTACTCAGAGTGATTGAGCCGGACGTTTTGCGGCATTGCTCCCGGTTCCTTCCGTGCCGGCAGGATGCCGAGGAGGCGTGCCAGGACGCGCTCATGCAGGTCGCGCGCAACATCGGGCGGTTCGAGGGCCGTTCGCGGTTCAGCACGTGGCTGCACGTGGTCGTGGCCAACTCCGCGCGCTCGACGTACCGCTCGCTCAAGCGCCGGTCGGTGGAGCAGGCGGGCGAGCTGCCGCAGCAGCGCCCGGACCCGCACCGTACGAGCGTCATCGCCGGTTCGCGCGTGGACATCCTCGAGGCGATGGAGGATCTGGAGCGTCGCAAGCCGGACCTCATCGAGGCCCTGGTGCTGCGCGACGTGTCCCAGCTCGAGTACACCGAGATCGCCCAGCAGCTCAACCTGCCCCTGGGCACGGTGAAGTCCAGGATCCACGAGGCGCGCAAGCAGTTCCGGCAGTCGCTCGGCGACGATTACAGCTGAGCGTCCAGGGAGGCGAGCTGGGCGCCGAACCACTCGTGGGGAGGCAGCGCCGTCGCGGCGGCGGCCAGCCGGGCGCACCGCTCGGCGCGCTCGTCGCGCGGCATGAGCAGCGCCTGGTTCAGCGCCTCGGCGGTCTGTGACACGTCGAACGGGTTGATCATGAGGGCGTCGTCGTCCATCTCGGCGGCGGCGCCCGCCTCGCGGGACAGCACGAGGGCACAGCCCCGTTCCGACAGCACCGGCCCTTCCTTGGCGACGAGGTTCATGCCGTCCCGGATCGGGTTGACCAGGAGGACGTCCGCCAGGCCGTACGCCGCCAGCGAGCGCGGATAGTCGTCGTTGACCTGCAGGATCAGCGGCTCCCAAGTGGCGTCCCCGAACTCGTCGGAGATCTCGGCCGCGATCCGCTGCACGGCGGCGGTGTACTCGCGGTACTCCGGCAGGTCGTGCCGGGAGGGGTAGGCGAAGGCCAGGTGCACCACCCGGCCGTGCCACTCCGGGTGCTTGGCGAGCAGCTCACGGTAGGCCGCGAGCCCCCGCACGATGTTCTTGGACAGCTCCGTACGATCGATCCGCACGATGAGCCTGCGGTCGCCGACCTGCTCGCGCAGGGCCTGCTTGCGGGCCAGCACGTCGGGTTCGGCGGCGCGTGCCCGGAGGGAGCCGCCGTCGATGCCCAGCCCGTGCACACCGACGCGGGTGACGCGGCCGGCGTGGGTGACGGTGCGCGCCACCGGGTCGACCTTCGCCTGCAGGACGGCGGCACAGCAGTCGATGAACGCGTCGGCCCAGCGCTGGGCCAGGAACCCGGCGTGGTCGGCGCCGAGGATGCCCTCCAGCACCTGCCGCCCGATGTCGTCCGGCAGCAGGCGGTAGTACTCCGGCGGCGCCCACGGCGTGTGCGAGAAGTGGGCGATCTTCAGGTCGGGGCGGCGCTCACGCAGCATCCCGGGGGCGAGCGTCAGGTGGTAGTCCTGGATCGCCACCTTCGCGCCCGGCCGCGCGTCCCGGGCCAGCGCGTCGGCGAACGCCGCGTTGTACGCCTCGTAGGACTGCCAGTCCCGGCGGAACCGCGCGTCGAAGTGCGGCTTGTTCGGGCTGTCGTACAGCATGTGGTGGACGAACCACAGTGTGGAATTGGCCACGGCGTTGTAGGCGCGGTGGAAGGTGCCGGCCGGGATGTCCAGCATGCGGACGGCGCCGGCGCCGTAGGAGTCCAGCCGGCCGTCCTCCACGCGGCGGGCCGCGGCGCGGTCGGCGTACGACAGCGCCGTGCAGATCCACAGGATGTCGCCGCCCACGTCCGCCAGGGCCGAGACGAGCCCGCCGCCGCCGCGCCGCATGGACAGCGTCCCGTCGTCGGCCAGCGCGAAGGACACCGGACCGCGGTTGGACGCGACGAGGACCTGCGAGTCACCCATGGGGTGGAGGGTAGTCAACAGTTCGCCGCTGACGTGGCGCCCGGACGAATGTCGCCACTTCATTGACAATGCGTTAACAGATATGTACAGTCCGTGGTTGATCTGTGATGTTCGGTGTGCTAGCTGCGTACAGGGCCCCCGTTCCGCCGGAGAGATGGTCCGGGGCCTCCCCGTGCGCCGTTGACCGCACCGGTATGCCAGGTCGCAAGGGAACCCGCCGCCCTGGGAGCGGACCGCACGCGGGACGTGCGTCGCCGTCCAGGGTTGAACGTGGGGGACTAGTGCGCCCAAGACCGTTCGGGGCGTGCCGCTGTGCGGAGTTCACTCCTACTCAGCGTTAAGGAACGGTAACCGGTCGAAGGTATCGGGTCGAACGGTGGGCGGTTCGGGCTCCATCCGGCAGAGACGTCATCTCGCGCGGATCCGGGCGTCCGAACCGCCACCGACCAGTCCTCGTTGCGCTTCCCGGCCCGGCGCACGGCCCCGGCGGCGTCTCGCGACCTGAGACGAGCTTGGCGGAGAACCGGTCAGTCACGTATACAAGTCCACAGACAACTTAATAAAGCTCATCCAGAGGGGTGGAGGGACCGGCCCGTTGAAGCCCCGGCAACCCTCCCGGAAATGCGGTTCTACGCGTGCTTCGGCACGTCCCAACTCGCGCTGACAGCGAGGCCGCCCGGGACAGGTGCCAACTCCGGCTCGTGACCAAGGTGGCACGGGAAAGATGAGGAGAGAGGCCTCGCTTCATGTCGCAGTCCGCCGCCCGAAACCTCGGCCCCGCGACCGCACTGACGTGCCGCGAATGCGGAGAATCCTACGATCTGGGCCCTCGCTACGCCTGTGAGCTCTGTTTCGGCCCCCTGGAAGTCTCCTACGACCACGCCGACGTGACCCGGGAACAGATCGAGTCCGGCCCGCGCAACATCTGGCGCTACCGCGGCCTGCTGCCCGTTCCGACGAACGTCGTCGACACGCCCAACACCGAGCCCGGCTTCACCCGCCTCGTACGCGCCGACAACCTCGCCGAGTCGCTGGGACTGCGGTCGCTGTGGGTCAAGGACGACAGCGGCAACCCGACCCACTCGTTCAAGGACCGGGTCGTGGCGGTCGCGCTGGCCGCCGCCCGCGAGCTCGGTTTCAAGGTCCTGGCCTGCCCGTCCACCGGCAACCTCGCCAACGCGGTCGCCGCCGCGGCGGCCCGCGCGGGCATCCGCAGCGCCGTGTTCGTGCCGTCCGACCTCGAACGCCAGAAGATCGTCACGACGGCGGTGTACGGCGGGACGTTCGTCACCGTCGACGGCAACTACGACGACGTCAACCGGCTGGCCTCGGAGATCGCGGGCGAGCAGGAGGACTGGGCGTTCGTCAACGTCAACGTGCGGCCCTACTACGCCGAGGGCTCGAAGACCATCGGGTACGAGATCGCCGAGCAGCTCGGCTGGCGACTGCCCGAGCAGATCGTCATCCCGATCGCGTCCGGCTCCCAGCTCACGAAGATCGACAAGGCGTTCCAGGAGTTCATCAAGCTCGGCCTGGTCGAGGATCGGCCGTACAAGATCTTCGGAGCGCAGGCGACCGGCTGTTCGCCCGTCTCGGCGGCCTTCAAGGCCGGGCTCGACGTCGTCCAGCCCGTCAAGCCCGCCACGATCGCCAAGTCCCTCGCGATCGGCAACCCCGCCGACGGGCCGTACGTCCTCGACGCCGTGCGCCGCACCGGCGGAGCCATCGAGGACGTCTCCGACGAAGAGGTCGTCGACAGCATCGCGCTGCTCGCCCGCACCGAGGGCATCTTCGGCGAGACGGCGGGCGGTGTCACGCTGGGCTCCCTCCGCAAGCTGCTGGCCGGCGGCGCACTCGACCCCGAGGCCGAGACCGTCTTCATCAACTCCGGTGACGGCCTCAAGACCCTGGACGCGGTCGCCCCGGTGGCCGTGCCGTCCGCGAACATCGCACCCACCATCGAGGCATTCCGAAAGGCAGGTCTGGCGTGAGCTCGATCAGTGTCCGCATCCCGACGATCCTCCGGAGTTACACCGGCGGTGAGGCCGAGGTGAAGGCGGCGGGCTCGACCGTACGGGAGGTCGTCGCCGACCTGGAGGCCAACTACTCCGGCATCGCAGGGCGCATTCTGGACGACAACGGCAAGATCCGCCGGTTCGTCAACGTCTACGTGGGCGAGGAGGACGTGCGGTTCGCCGACGGCCTCGACACGCCGACCCCGGACGGCGTCCAGATCTCCATCATCCCGGCCGTCGCCGGCGGCTGAGCCCACCTCGGGTCGCCGCCCGGCGGCCCCGCCCCGGCAGCGGCGCCGAATGGGGCGCCGACCTGCCGTGGCTCACGCTCGCCGGCTTCGTCGCGGGAGTGGCCGCCTTGAGCGGCGCGTCATTCGAGGTCCGGTTCCGCGCCGGCCGGGGTGACGCCCCGTGATCAATACAAACCCGTGATCCCCGGCGGTTGCTGAGTCTCCGGACTCGGCGATCGCCGGGGATCTTGCGTTGGGCAGCCGAAACGACCGAGGTGGACGCTCCTACTCCGCTCTCCCGCGTGGTAATTCGGGCTCACGTATGCGGATTTATCGGTAGACGTCGCGAGTTCCGCCTACGGGGTTCTCTTTTTGACCGACATCGGCCGCCCGCACTTCTCGGGTAAAGGCTGTTCCACGGACGGTAGCCGTGTGTAGGGTCGGCGATGGCCGCCGAAGCCGAGTCGGCGGGCGATCGACGGGTTCCGCATTGGTCCGGCGGGCTCGAATCAGTGGCCGTGGCCAATGGTCGCGGGAATTGCCCTGGTGGGAGTTGTTGGGAATGGCGCAAGGCACCGTCAAATGGTTCAACGCGGACAAAGGCTACGGCTTCATCGCGGTCGACGGTGGCAGGGACGTGTTCGTGCACTACTCGGCCATCCAGTCGGATGGCTACCGCAGCCTCGAGCAGGGGCAGCGGGTCGAGTTCGAGATCACGCAGAGCGACCGGGGTCCCCAGGCGGACTCGGTGCGGGCACTCTGAGTCCCATAGCCTGACGGAGGCCCGGCGCTTCGGCGCCGGGCCTCCGACCGTCTGAACACGCGTACCCAGCCCCCTCCGCCGTTCCTCCGACCGTCCGAACGCCCGCGTCCATCCGGCTCCGACGTTCCTCCGGCCCTCTGATCGGCCGCTCGCTCGGCCCACCCGGCAGTCTGAACGGTTGCGGCGGCTTCCGGCGTTGGAAAGGCCGCAGCGGCTCGTGGTGTCTCAAGGGCTGGGCCCGGCCCCGCCCGTTCGGCCCTCCGGCGCCGTCTCCGTGCTCCGGCGTGCGCGCCGGTCGCCGGTGTCGGCGGTGGCTTGGCGGGCGTCGTTGAGCCGGACTCGGGACAGGTGGCCGCTGGGGGTGGGACCGTCGGCCGCCGTCCATCGGGTTCGTCGACGTTCCCGGTCGGCCGATGTCGGGTGACCGATCGGCGACCGGGCCGGCGATCCACGCGGGGCGCTCCCGGTCGTACGACGTCGGCGCCGCCCGTACGCCGGGGATGGTGAAGGCCACGGCGTGGCCAGCGGACCTGGCGTTATAACGTGCTGGGGAGGGTGCCGGAGCGAAATGGCGAGAAGTTCACCCTGGTGAGGGCGGACCGCGCTTGCACTCTCGGGGGCAGAGTGCTAAACAAGCGGTTGGCACTCTACTATTGAGAGTGCCAACGAAGTGATCGAGGCGATGAGGCCTCGTGCCCGGCGACGGCATGGAAGTCGCCGGACGTGGTCGTCCGTCGCGGGCGTCGACTCGATCCAGTGATAGCCACCCCGTTCCGGGAGGATCTGGAGCTTATGGCTGCAAAGATGATCGCGTTCGACGAGGACGCGCGACGCGGCCTCGAGCGCGGCATGAACCAGCTTGCCGACGCCGTGAAGGTGACCCTCGGTCCCAAGGGCCGCAACGTCGTTCTGGAGAAGAAGTGGGGCGCCCCCACGATCACCAACGACGGTGTATCCATCGCCAAGGAGATCGAGCTCGAGGACCCGTGGGAGAAGATCGGGGCCGAGCTCGTCAAAGAGGTCGCGAAGAAGACCGACGACGTAGCCGGTGACGGCACCACCACGGCCACCGTGCTGGCCCAGGCGCTGGTCCGCGAGGGACTGCGCAACGTGGCCGCCGGCGCCAACCCGATGTCCCTGAAGCGGGGCATCGAGTCCGCCGTGGAGCGCGTCAGCGAGGAGCTCTCCAAGATCGCGAAGGACGTGGAGACCAAGGAGCAGATCGCTTCCACGGCCTCCATCTCCGCGGGCGACCCCTCGATCGGCGAGATGATCGCCGAGGCGATGGACAAGGTCGGCAAGGAAGGCGTCATCACGGTCGAGGAGAGCCAGACCTTCGGTCTGGAGCTCGAGCTGACCGAGGGCATGCGCTTCGACAAGGGCTACGTGTCGCACTACTTCGTGACCGACCCCGAGCGTATGGAGGCCGTCTTCGACGACCCCTACATCCTCATCGTCAGCTCGAAGATCTCGGCCAACAAGGACCTCGTGCCGGTTCTCGAGCAGGTCATGCAGAGCGGCAAGCCGCTCGTCCTCCTCGCTGAGGACGTCGAGGGCGAGGCCCTGGCCACCCTGGTCGTCAACAAGATCCGCGGTGTCTTCAAGTCCGTCGCCGTCAAGGCTCCGGGCTTCGGCGACCGCCGCAAGGCCATGCTGCAGGACATCGCGATCCTGACCGGTGGCCAGGTCATCAGCGAGGACATCGGCCTCAAGCTGGAGAACACCACGCTCGACATGCTCGGCCAGGCCAAGCGCATCGTGGTGACCAAGGACGAGACCACCATCGTCGATGGCGCCGGCAACCCCGACGACATCGCGGGCCGCGTCAACGAGATCCGCGCGGAGATCGAGAACTCCGACTCCGACTACGACCGCGAGAAGCTCCAGGAGCGCCTCGCCAAGCTGGCCGGCGGCGTCGCCGTCATCAAGGCCGGCGCGGCCACCGAGGTCGAGCTCAAGGAGCGCAAGCACCGCATCGAGGACGCCGTTCGCAACGCGAAGGCGGCCGTCGAGGAGGGCATCGTGCCCGGCGGTGGTGTCGCGCTGCTGCAGGCGAGCGCCAAGGCGTTCGACAAGATCGAGCTCGACGGCGACGAGGCGACCGGTGCGTCGATCGTCAAGCGCGCGCTCGAGGAGCCGCTGAAGCAGATCGCGGTGAACGCCGGCCTCGAGGGCGGCGTGGTGGCCGAGAAGGTTCGCAACCTCGAGCCGGGCCAGGGTCTCAACGCCGCGACCGGCGAGTACGTCAACATGTTCGACGCGGGCATCATCGACCCCGCGAAGGTGACGCGCTCGGCGCTGCAGAACGCCGCGTCCATCGCGGCGCTGTTCCTCACCACCGAGGCGGTCATCGCCGAGAAGCCGGAGAAGGAGAAGGCTCCGGCCGGCGACCCCTCCGGTGGCATGGGCGGCATGGACTTCTAAGTCCGTCAACGCTAAAGGGGCGGTCCTCGGTACTGGGACCGCCCCTTTCGCATGCCCGGCCCCGGCCTTCCGGCGTTCGCGGTGCCCGGCGGCCGTACGCGAGGACCGCTCACCCGGTCCGGGACGGTACGGCCCGACTGCTCGCGGCCGGGCCGGCCGCTTCTGGGCACCGGCGTAGGGCCCGGTCACGGTTCAGACCCGCGATGCGTCCGCGTCGACGTAGGGGCCGGCCACCGCCAGTCCAGCCGTGCCTCCTCGTCGACGTACGGGCGGTGCCCCGCAGCGGTGCCGTCGTGGTCGAGGGCGTCCGCGATGTCGGCGAGCATCGCGGAGACCGTGGGCCAGACCGGTGGCGCATCGGCGCCCTCGATCCGGTCGTACGTCATCACGGAGCCCCGGAGACGGCCGTAGCGCAGATCGGCGAAGAGCACGATGCCGAGGCCGCTCGTGGCGAGCGGCAGCCAGTGCTGTGACCACCGGACGCCCAAGGTGCCGGCAGGGGCGCCGTCGACCTCCTCCGCCGTTCCCCAGCGCTCGTCGGAGCCGTCCCGCTCGGCGAAGGCGTTCACGCGGACCCGCTGGAAGCACAGGGCCTCCTCCAGCGGATACAACCCGTACACGGGCGGGATTAGGCATCCGGCCGTCGGTGCGTCCCACATGCCGTCGGCGGCACGGTAGAGGGCACGGATGTCGGCGGGAAGCGGGACGCCCACCGTCCATGCCGCGTCGTCGATCGCCTCGTCGGTCGCCGGGGGGTTCACGGCGGCGGCGGTCGTGGGCGCGTGCGCGTGCAGCCAGGTGATGATCCGATCCCAGGAGGATGCCACGTCCGTCGTCACGGCCGGAACGCTAGCGAGAACCTCCGACAGAGAACGCGCGGGCGGCGGCGACGGCGAGGGGAGCGCAGGCGAGTACGCCGAGCGCGACCGGCATCGTACGGCGCAGACCGCGCGGGGAGACCGCGCCCTCCCGTACGGCGCTCCGCAGAACCGCGACCCCGATCGGCAGGTTGAGGCCCACAGCGGTGACGAGGCCGGGCGCGTAGCCGCGCGCGGCGACGGCGGCGGGCACGTGGGGGAGGGCCACGTTGAGCAGCATCACCCCTGCCACGCCCGCCGGGAGGTACGGCTTCCAGGCGGAAGGGCGGCCGGTGGTTCCGACGGCGACGGCCGCCGCGCCGAGCCCGGAGATCACCGCCATGAGCCCGTTGAGGGCACCCTGGTCGAGTCGACCGGCCTGGTCGATCCGGCCCGCGAGGACCGGAAAGCGGCGCATGGTGAGCGCCTCCTCGGCGTTGTGCAGCGCGAACGCGCCCGCCAGTGCCCAGGACCACCGCTTCCATCCGACCATGGCCGTCTCCCTAACGAAACTATGAGTAGCGTAAATGGCGACTGGCATAATACGCAACCGTGAGTATCGGAAGACCGCGGGACGCGGCTCGGGACCGGGCGATCCTCGCGGCGACCCTGGAACTCCTCGCCGAGGGCGGCTACCCGGCCCTCCGCGTCGACGACGTCGCCCGGCGCGCCGGAGTGGCCAAGACGACGATCTACCGCCGCTGGCCGTCAAAGGGCGAGATGGTCCTCGACGCCATCGCCGAGCAGCTGGGCGACCGATCGACGGAGGAGACCGGCGACCCGCTGGAGGACCTGCGGCGACTGCTCCAGGTCACGTACGAGCGCCTCGCTGAGACCGTCGCCGGCCGGGCCCTCCCGGCCCTCTCCGCCGAGATCATGGCCGATCGCGCCCTCGCCGAGGAGTACCGACGGCGCTTCGTCCACCCGCTCCGTGAGCGCGCACGGGCGCTCATCCACCGCGCGGTCGACCGGGGAGAGCTGCGCGGCGACGTGGACCCGGATCTGCTGATGGACGCCCTCATCGGGCCGGCGCTGTACCGGCCGATCGTTCTCGGCGTCCCGGCCCCGGCCGCGTCGGCCTCGGCGATCTTCGACCTGGTGATCAGCGGAGTGGGCCATACGTAAGCGTACGTGGGGTTTAAAACGTAAGCTTCTGCCCGTGGATCTCTTCAACTCCCCCGTTCTGCTCGTCGAGCAGCCCAAAAAAGTGTTCGCGGTCGAGTCGAAGTACACCGTCTTCAACGCCCAGGGCCAACCGGTCGCGATCGTCGGCGAGCCGAACCTGTCCGGGGGTAAGAAGGCGATGCGCTTCATGTTCTCGGATCTTTCGAACAACACGCGGCACACCCTGCACGTGATGCGTCCCGACGGTGTGCCGATGCTGATCATCGACAAGCCGTTCGCCCTGGCGACGCCGAAGGTGAAGATCACCTGGCCGAACGGCCAGCCGATCGGCGCCATCCAGTGTCACTTCGGGCTCAAGCCGCGCTTCACGATGCTGGACCCGCAGGACCGCCAGATCGGGGAGATCCGCGGTGACTTCTTTGCCTGGGACTTCCGGGTCACCGACTGGCAGGGCGTCGAGGTCGCCCAGGTCAACAAGCAGTGGGAGGGCCTCGCCGCCGCGTGGTTCACGACGGCCGACCGGTACGCCGTGCAGATCCCGTACCAGCTGCCCGACCCGCTCCGCACCCTCGTCATCTCCACGGCCATCACGATCGACGTGGTCCTGCGCGAGAACAAGAAGTAACCGCTGATCGCGCGGACGCGCCGGGCCCAAGGCGTCGCCTGTTGGTTCGTTGGAGTTAAGTCGGCCTACCGTTTGAATTCGTGATTTCGGCCTGTCTGTAACCGCATGATCGTCGAGAATCCTCTCGTGATCATGCGGAAGGCCGTGTCGTGGTCTTATTTCGTCGGCTCGGCGCTGTCCAGTTATCTCGGCCCGGCGTTCACCATAGTGATCTTCGCGCGGCTCGCCCCGGCCGGCACCGCGGCGCTCCGTATCTGGAGCGGTGCTCTCGTGCTCGCCGTGTGGCGGCGCCCGTGGCGGACTCTGCGGGCCGCCGACCCGGCCGGACGCTGGCTGATCGTGGCGTGGGGTGCCGTCCTCGGTCTGCTCAATCTCGCCTTCTACCAGGCGATCGCCATCCTGCCGCTGGGCACCGTCGCTGCGATCGAGTTCCTCCCGGTGATCGTCCTCGCGACGTTCGGCGCCCGTACACCGCGGAACATCGCCGCGGTGCTCGCCGTCACCGCGGGCGTCGCGGTACTGACCGACGCCCGGCTGACAGGGGCACCGCTCGGGTTCCTCTTCGCCTTCGTCGACGCGGTGACGTTCGCGCTCTACATCGTGGTCGCCCACCGGGCCGCACGGCGCCTGCCCGGGCGGCTCGGCGGAATCGACGGGCTGGCGGCGGCGATGCTGGTCGCCTGTGTGGTCACCGCGCCGTTCGCGGTACGGGAGGTCGTGCCGGTGCTCGCCGGCCCGCGTGCTCTCGCCGCCGCGCTCGGTGTGGGCGTCGCCTCAGTGCTGCCGTACGTCTGTGACCAGATGGCGATGGCCCGGATGGCGCGGTCGACGTACGCTCTGCTGCTCGCGCTGTTGCCCGCGACGGCCACGGTGGTCGGCGTGGTGGTGCTCCGGCAGTCGCCCTCGCTTCTCGAGATCGCGGGCCTGACGGCCGTCATGCTCGGGGTCGCCGTCCACGAGCACGGCCACGACGCCGAGCCGCCTCCCGAGGAACAGGCGGTCGAGGAGGCCGCGCCCGCCTCGGCCGACCTGGTCGGCTCATAGCCGGAAGCCCAGATCTCCGCACACCGACGAAGCCATCGAGCGGTGCTTTTGGTTAGGGGAGGCCGATCAGGTCGGCCATGCGGTCGACGGTGTGGTCGAAGAACGCGTCGGCGGGGTCGAGGGCGTTGGCGTACTGGCCGAACAGTTCGAACGTGACCATGCCGAACAGCTGGGTCCAGGCCACGGCGCCTCGGACGATCAGGTGGCCGGGGATGTCCGGTGCGATGAACGCGGCGATGCGGGCGGTCTGGTCGGTGAGGACCGGCGGCAGCGGGTCCTCGTGGGCCGGGGCGGCCAGCGCGCCGGCCTCATGGGCGTCGCGGGCGATGGCCATGATGGCGATGGGCACGCGGGTGGCGGAGGCGATCGTCGCCTCGGGGGCCTCGTATCCCGGCACCGGTGAGCCGTAGACCAGCGCGTACTCGTGCGGATGCGCGGTCGCCCAGGCGCGCACCGTGCGGCAGATCGCCTGCCAGCGCGCGCGGAAGCCGGCCGTGGCCGCGGCTCGGTCGGCGGCCTCCACCTCGTCGGCGAGCGCCGAGTACGCGTCGATGATCAGTGCGGTGAGCAGCTCGTCGCGGCTGGCGAAGTAGCGGTACAGCGCCGAGGAGACCATGCCGAGCTCGCGGGCCACGGCGCGCAGCGACAGCCCTTGGGCGCCGGAGACCGCCAGTTGCCGGCGCGCCTCGTCCTTGATCTCTCGGGTCAGTTCGGCCCTTGCCCGCTCACGGGCGGTACGGCTCGCGCTCATGGACGCAGTCTGACAGGGATGAGATCGGCGGACAAATTCGAGAGCAGTGCTCTTGCTTTGCGATCGACCTCTGGTGCACACTGCTCTTAAGCGAGAGCACTGCTCACAAAGGAGTCGAGATGACCGCCGCCACCCAGCCCCGCCACGTCCAGGCCGCCGGGTTCGAGATCTACTTCAACAAGTTCGTGCACTTCCTGACCAGGAAGGGGATCAGCCTCTTCGGCACACGGGTCCTCGCCGTCCGGGGCCGCACCAGCGGCGAGTGGCGCACCACCCCGGTCAACCTGCTGACCCACAACGGCGTCCGCTACCTGGTCGCGCCGCGCGGCCACACCCAGTGGGTGCGCAACATCCGCGTCGCCGGCGGCGGCGAACTGCGCCTGGGCCGCCGCGTCGAGTCCTTCACCGTCACGGAACTGCCGGACGACCAGAAGCCCCTGCTGCTGCGCCACTACTTCAAACGCTGGGGCTGGGAGGTCGCCCGGTTCTTCGACGTGGACATCAAGAACGCCGACTACGAGGTGCTCGCGGCCGTCGCGCCGACCGTCCCGGTGTTCCGGATCGACTGAGACTGAGTCAGATCTCCTCGTCGGTGTAGACGGCGTCGGCGTCGACGATGCGGTAGGCGTAGCCCTGCTCGGCGAGGAAGCGCTGCCGGTGGGCGGCGTAGTCCTGGTCGAGGGTGTCGCGGGCGACGACCGAGTAGAACCGCGCGCCCTTGCCCGACGCCTTCGGGCGCAGGACGCGGCCGAGCCGCTGCGCCTCCTCCTGCCGCGACCCGAACGTCCCCGACACCTGGATGGCCACCGAGGCCTCGGGCAGGTCGATGGAGAAGTTGGCGACCTTCGAGACGATCAGGACGGACAGCTCGCCGCTGCGGAAGGCGTCGAACAGCCGCTCCCGCTCCTTGATCTTCGTCTCGCCCTTGATCACCGGCGCGTCGAGGAGTTCGCCGAGCTCGTCGAGCTGGTCGATGTACTGGCCGATGACGAGCAACTGCTCGCCGCGGTGCCGCTCGACGAGGGCCTTGACGACCGATGTCTTGGTCGCCGTCGTCGCGCAGAAGCGGTAGCGCTCCTCCTGCTCGGCGGTGGCGTACGCGAGGCGCTCGGAGTCGGTGAGCGTCACCCGGACCTCGACGCAGTCGGCCGGGGCGATCCAGCCCTGGGCCTCCATCTCCTTCCACGGCGCGTCGTACCGCTTCGGGCCGATCAGGGAGAACACGTCGCCCTCGCGGCCGTCCTCGCGGACGAGCGTCGCGGTCAGGCCGAGTCGGCGGCGGGTCTGCAGGTCGGCGGTCATCCGGAAGATCGGCGCGGGCAGCAGGTGCACCTCGTCGTACAGGACCAGGCCCCAGTCGCGGGCGTCGAACAGCTCCAGGTGGGAGTAGACGCCCTTCCGGCGGGTCGTCATGACCTGGTACGTCGCGATCGTCACCGGCCGGATCTCCTTCTTGGTGCCGGTGTACTCCCCGATCTCGTCCTCGGTCAGCGAGGTGCGGCGCAGCAGCTCCTGTTTCCACTGGTGCGCCGAGACGGTGTTCGTGACGAGGATCAGCGTGGTGGCGGACGCGTGGGCCATCGCGGCGGCGCCGACGATCGTCTTGCCCGCGCCGCAGGGCAGCACGACGACGCCCGAGCCGCCGTGCCAGAACGACTCGGCGGCGTCACGCTGGTACGACCGCAGCTCCCAGCCGTTCTCCTCGAGGGTGATCGGGTGGGCCTCGCCGTCGACGTACCCGGCGAGGTCCTCGGCCGGCCAGCCGAGCTTGAGCAGGGCCTGCTTGAGCGTGCCGCGCTCGCTGGGGTGGACGGCCACGATGTCGTCCTCGACGCGCTGGCCGAACATCGCCTTGAGCTTCTTGGCCCGCAGCACCTCTTCGAGCACCGCGCGGTCCGAGGAGGCCAGCACCAGCCCGTATGTTGGGTGCTTCTCCAGCCGCAGCCGGCCGTACCGGCCCATCGTGTCGGCGATGTCGACGAGCAGCGCGTGCGGCACGGGGTAGCGCGCGTAGGTGATGAGCGCGTCGATCACCTGCTCGGCGTCATGGCCCGCGGCGCGGGCGTTCCAGAGCGCGAGCGGGGTGATCCGGTACGTGTGGATGTGCTCGGGCGCGCGCTCCAGTTCGGCGAACGGCGCGATCGCCTTGCGGCAGTCGGTCGCCAGGTCGTGGTCGACCTCGAGCAGTAGGGTCTTGTCGGACTGGACGATGAGCGGGCCGTCGGTCACGGGATGCCTTTCTGGGTGGAACCTCAGTGTCCAACACCCGGAACCCCCGTGAGGCTTCCCTCGCGCGATCGGTCAGTACGTGCCGCTGGTGCTCGACGAGTGATTGGCGAACGTGCCGATGCTGTACAGCACCACGAACAGGATGACGACCAGCACCACGTTGAGGACGACGCAGACCCACGACCACAGGGTCAGCTGCTTGGCGGACTCCGGGTCGGTGTTGTTCCGGTTCATGGCCATCGCGGCGAGGATGATGCCGGGCAGCCAGGCGATGCCGCCGCAGCAGAGCACGGCGGAGATGATGTTGGCGACGAGCGCCGCGACCGTGCCCCCGTTGGAGCCGCCGGCCGGTGCGCCCGGCGGCCCGTAGTAGCCGTAACCCTGCTGTTGCTGCCCGTAGGCGTTCTGCTGGGCGTACGGGTCCTGCCAGCCGGGCTGGGTGTTCTGCCAGCCCTGCTGGCCGTAGGGGTCCTGCCCGTACGGGTTCTGGCCAGGCTGACCGTACTGCCCATACGGGTCCTGCCATGTCACGGTGAGCCCCCAGGTCGACGGTCCAAGGATGTAAACGGCACGCCAAGCATGACGGATAAGTACGACTCATCCGATCACCGTTTGGTTCCATCTTGCCGCCCCGAAAGTCAATTGTCCGGGGGACCTTCCGGTTCGACGAGGAAGAGGCCCAGCACGAGAGCGGCGACGGGGACCGCGCCCAGGCTCAGGAAGACGCCCTGCGGGCCGTACGCCTCGGCGATGAGGCCGAATACCGGGGAGATCAGGCCGCCGACGCTGACTCCCAGACCCAGGGTGACCCCGGCCGCCGTGCCCGGTCGGGTCGGCAGGTAGTCCTGGCCGAGCTTGACGAGCACCGCGAACGGGATGTTCAGCGCGACGCCGCTGAACACGGCGAACAGCAGCGGAACGACCGGACCCGGGGCCAGGCGGAGCCCGACCAGCGCGGGGATCGCCAGCGCGCCGCCGATCTGCACCGTACGGACGAGGCCGATCCGGTCGGCGACGCGGCCGCCGAGCAGGGTTCCGGCGACGCCCCCGACGAGGAAGCACTCCAGCGCGCCGCCCGCGACCTCGCGCGAGGCGTGCAGATGCCGGATCCAGTACAGCTCGATGAAGGTGTTGACGCCGAAGAAGGCCACGGACCGCACGATCTCGACGCCGGTCAGCACGAGGAACGGCGGCCAGCGGTCTGTTCCCGTCCGCACCGCCGCGGACGCGGACCCGACCTGTCGCCGCCGGTTCCGGAGGAGGACGAAGGCGATCAGCAGAGCGGGAGGGATGAACAGCGCGGTCGCCCCGACGCCCATCGACACCAGCGCGGGCGTCGCCAGGACCGGAGCGAGGAAGAAGCCGACGCTGCCGCCTGCGGCGAACAGGCTCATCGCGGTGGCGCTGTCGCCGGCCGCCTCCCGAGCCCCCTTCCCGGCGGCCGGATGGAACATCGCCACGCCCAGCCCGGAGATCAGGATCAGGCTCCAGACGAGGGCGTAGGAGCTCACCAGGCCGGACAGTCCGAGGCCGAGCCCGGCGACCGCCACACCCGCCGCGGCCAGCCAACCGAGTCGGAGCCGGTCCACGGCCACGCCGATGAACGGCTGAGGCAGCGAACTGCCCAGCGTGGCGGCGAGGGTCAGCCCGGAGGCGGCCACGTAGCCGTAGTGACGGTCCAGCACGAAGTACGGCACGCTCGCGGGGACCAGGCCCTGGTACAGGTCGTCGACCGCGTGCGCGACCACCCACACCCACATCCGCCGCAACGCCGAGGCCGGTTCCGGCGCGGCCCGTTCCAGGGTGGTCGGTTCCAGCGGGGCCGACTCCGGCGTGGTCGGCTCCACGGCTGCCGGTTCCAGCGGAGCCGACTCCAGCGCGGCCCGTCCTGGCCGGGCCGGTTCCAGCGAGGTCGGCTCCGGCGCGGCCGGTCCTGGCCGGATCGGCTCCGGTGTGGACGGCGCGAGAGCGTCGGCCGCTCCGCTCACGGTCTCCGTACGGGGTGTTCCGTCGCCGACACGGGCCCCTTCGGCGGTCATGATCGAGGTCCTGAGTGACACATAGGCCCAGGATCGAGCCCGGCACGGGGAGCGGGCTTCCGGTACTCTGCCAACAAATGTCGGTAACCCGCCAACATCTCACCGGCCCGACGCGCAAGTCGTTGCAGCACGGTGCCCGGATCGACTGGCACGACCACGCCGGGCACCAGCTCGTCCATCCGAGCCGGGGCGTGCTGGAGGTCTCGACGAGCGCGGGTTCGTGGGTCGTCCCTCCGCACCGCGCCGTGTGGATCCCCGCCGCCGTGGCCCACGCCCACCGGGCGTACGGTCCGACGCAGATGCGGACCCTGGTCTTCGACGCCCGGGTCAACCCGCTCGGGCTCGCCGCGCCCACCGTCCTGGCGGTGACTCCGCTGATGCGCGAGGTGATCATCGCGCTCAGCGACGACGACGAACTGACCGCCCGCCAGCGGCGCAACCTCGAGGCGGTCGCCCTCGACCAGCTGCGCCGGGTCGAGGCACTCCCACTGTGCCTGCCGACACCGGCCGACCCCCGGCTCCGCGACGTGACGGACCTCCTGACCGCCGACCCCACCGACCAGCGCTCCCTCGCCGAACTCGGGCGGTCCGTCGGGGCGGGCGAACGCACGCTCAGCCGGCTGTTCCGGGAACAGACGGGGATGACCTTCCCGCAGTGGCGCACCCAGCTGCGGCTGCACCACTCCCTCACACTGCTCGCCGCCGGGGGCTCGGTCACCGCCGTCGCGGCCGCCAGCGGCTTCCGCAGCCCGAGCGCGTTCATCGAGTCGTTCCGCCACGCCTTCGGGGTCACGCCGGGCCGGTATGCGAGCGGCGGGAGCCCGCGCTGAGTCTTTGCCGCCCTACGGGTTGGCGATGGGCGCGGCCCGGTTACGCATCACGGCGTGACGCAGGTGATGAGTGTTGGGGAGCGCGAGGCGTTCCTCGCAGGAGTACGGCTCGGCGTGCTGAGTGTGACCGAGAGCGGCGGAGACCGGGCGCCGGTGACGGTGCCGATGTGGTACGCCTACGAACCCGGTGGCGAGCTGTACTTCATCACCGGGGCGAAGAGCCGAAAGGCCGAGCTGATCAGGGAGGCCGGCCGGGTCACGCTGTGCGTGCACAATGACGACCCGCCCTACCGGTACGTCGCCGTGGAGGGGCCGGTCACCACCGTCGACGAACCGGCCGGGGACGCCGAGCGCGCCGCGCTGGCCCACCGTTATCTGGGGCCGGAGCTCGGCGAGCGGTACCTCCAGAGCACCAGCGGAGAGGGCCTCGCGCTGATCCGGATGCATCCCGTGCACTGGTCCAGCGCCGACTTCGGCAAGCGCGGGGGATGATCCGCCGCGAGATCGAGCCGTGCTTCGCCGCGAGGACACGGCCGTGAAATGGGGAGGGTCGAGGGGCCGTATTTCGCTGGCCCCTCGACCCATGTCGGTGTGGTGAGCTGATGAATTCCGGCATCAGCCTGCCCCTGATGTGTTAACGGACGTTGTTGTAACGGCGGGCCGAGTAGCTGGCCACTAGGGACTTCGACCAGGTGTGGATGCCCGCCTTGGTGCCGGGGCGGGATTCCTCCCACACGACCACACGGCCCCTGCTCGCCCGGCTCATGAAGATCGCGACGTGCCCCTTCGAGGTGCTCTGGGGGTAGCGGGTCAGCACGTCACCGTACCTGAGCGAATTCTTGGAGATGGCGTGCGAATAGTTCAGGAGGCTTCCGGTCCACTGGGAGGTGTGGAGCCCCCAGGCCATCGAGACGTAGCCGGAGCAGTCCTGCCGGTAACGGCCGTAGCCGTTGCAGTAGTAGTGGCTCTGGGAGTACGTGACCTTGCCGAGCCAGCTGTGGGCGCGGGTCTTGATCTGGGCTCGGGTCAGGTGCAGGTTGCTGCCGGGGTTGCCCTTGCAGCTCTGGGCCGTGACGTCCGAGGCCTTCGCGGCCGCCGGCGCGGCTGCGGCCGGCGCGGCGACGGCGGCGTGTGCGGTCGCCATTCCGGTCGTGGTCAGGCCGGCCGCCATCATCGTCGCTGCCAGGGTCTTTGCGGTAATGCGCATCTGAACTCCCTTGTGGAGAGATGACCATGGGCATTACGGTCGGCCGACCGTGCGAAACCCTGCCTTCTGTGACGCGTGGGCCGCAAGTGCAAAAGAGTTACACTCGTGTGCGTTCGGTGACATTCGCGGATTGATCATGGAATACCGGCGCAGAGTGCCGGTGACCGGAAACGGCCATGGCGGCCGGGTTTCGAAGCCGAACGAGCCCTTGACGTGGGCCGATCCGCTGCTGCGGACCAAGACGAGCCGCCGGCGTCGGCGGGGCCGGTGCTGTGGGTTGGGATGGGCTGTTGACGTGGGCGGGGCTCGTGCTGTGGGTCAAGGCGAGCCGCCGGCGTCGGCGGGGCCGGTGCTGTGGGTCGGGACGGGCTGTTGACGTGGCCAGGGCCAGGGCTGTGGGTCGGGGCAGGCTGTTGACGTGGGCGGGGCCGTTGCTGTGGGTCAGGACGAGCCGCTGACCTCGGCGGGCCCGGGGCTGTGGGTCAGGACGAGCCGTCGACCTCGGCGACGCCGGTGATGCGGTGCAGGGCGAAGCGCTGTACGGCGGCCCGCGTCGCGTCGTACGCGGTGAGGAACCCGCCCTCCACGCGGGCCGGCTCGATGATGCGGCTGGACGCCTGCCCCTGCTGGTCGAGGTAGCCGATCCACACGCGGGCGCCCCGGTCGGCCGCCTGCCGGAGCTGCTTGACCATGGCCATGGCGGGGGAGCGCGGCGGCGCGCCGCTCGGGACGGTGGCCCGCGCGGCGTTCTCGCCCGCCCGGAGCGCGCGGACGGCCGCGGTCACGACCGACGGGTCCGGGCCGGCCACGCCGACCTGGGAGTGGTGCGCCGGTTCGTACGTGCCGTGCGTGGTCTCGGCCCGGCGCGCGTCGAGGCGGGTGACGACGACGGAGCCCTCCGGCGACTCGGCCACCGGCGCGTACCCCAGGGTGCGCAGGGACTCCAGCAGTTCGCCGCGGGAGATCCGGGAGGCCAGGACGGTCGGCGCGAGCCGGTGCAGCCGCAGCTGGTCCGAGCGGCGGTCGGCGAGGATCTCGTCGAGGACGGCCGGGTCGTCACAGCGGACGTACGCCGAGGCGACGCCGACCCGCAGCCGGCCGTGCCGGCGGGCGACGTCCTCGATGAGGTAGGTCAGCGGCTGCGGCAGGTCGGTGGTCGAATGCCGCTTGAGCAGGTCGATCAGCTCGGACGCACCGCGGCCCGCGTCGAGGGCCCGGCGCACCGACTGGGGGGTGAATCGGTAGACGGTGGCGCCGCCGGTGGACTCGACGTCGGCGGCGAGCGCGAGTTCGCGGGCCAGGTCGCTGACGAGCGGGCCCGGAGCGACCGCCGTCAGGTCGGCCTGGATGAGCACGTGGTCGACCGGCTCGGGCAGCACGGTGGCGAGCGCCTTGGCCGCGTCGCCGCCGGAGAGGAGCGCCCGGGCGTGGCCGGACAGGGCGCCGAGCCCGGTGACGCCGAGCACCTCGGCCTCGCGAAGGGTCCAGCCGACGAGGCGCTCGCGCAGGATGCCCCCGCGGCGCGGCTGCTGCCACGTGAGGTAGGCGAAGATCTCCTCGGCCCGGGGCGCGGTCCCCCGCTCGGCGTCACCGAGCGCGCCGAGCACCGAGCGTCGTACCTGCGGAGCGCTCACCCGTACGGCCTCGTCGGACAGCGCGTTGATGAGCCGGTCGCGGTCGTCGCGTTCGCCCGCGAGGCCGGGTGCCCGGTCGGTCAGCAGCCAGGCATTGGCCAGGTCCGTCCAGCGGCGCTCGACGTCCCGCAGCCGCCACAGGTCGTACGCCTGGCCCGGCAGCCACGCGGCGCCCGCCGGGCCCTCGTGGTCGCCGTCGCGGGCGAGCAGCCCGGCGGCGTACGCCACCTCGATGAGCAGCGCGGCCGTCCACTCGGGCACGTCGAGCTCGGTGGCGGTGGCGCGAAGGTCGCGGATGCCGAGGCCGCCGCCGCGCAGCACGCCGGGCGCGGCGACGCCCCAGCGGTCGAGCAGGTCCTCGATCGTGCGTACGAACGTGAACGCCTGGCCGCCGGCGGTGCGGTCGACGAGCGATCGCGGGCGCGCGGTGCCGTCGAGGGGCGGCGGTGCCGTCCGCAGCTCGGCGAAGACGCGGCCACCGCGCAGGTGCAGCCCGACCTCGCGGGGCAGCGTCACGGTGCGGTCGTCGGTCGCGGCCAGCAGGCCGCGCGCGAGAAGGCGCTCGATGGGGGAGGCGGCCGTGGCGAGGCTGACGGGCCGGCGGGCGCCGTCGACCCGGCCGACGGGCGGCCCCCAGGTGAGCCGGTCGAGCGCGGCCCTCGCCTCCGGGCCCGCGTCCTCGATCAAGACGGCGATCCGGCCCGGGATGTCGTCGACCGACTCCAGGCCGAGGTCGTCGAGCAGTTCCGCCAGCCGGTCGGAGGGATAGGAGGCGAACGCCTCCCGGAGTGACGGCCCGAGCCCGGCCGGGTGCGGGATGACCTGCCGCCCGCCGGGAACCACCCGGAGGGTCTCGTCCTCGCCCCACACCAGGGCCAGGGTGCGCAGCCGGTCCACGGTCTCCCGGATCCGGGCGCCGGTGGCCGGCTCGGCGGAGACGGCAGTCAAGAGGTCGTCGTACGTGGTGGGCGTGGGGAGGACCAGGAGCGCCTCGAAGACGTTCAGCGCGAGCCGGTCGAGGCGGTCGAGCGCCCGCGACACGGCGGATGCCGCGGACGCCCGGGCGGCCAGCGCTCCCATGTCGGCGGGCACGGGAGTGATCAGCTCGGGGCGAGCCTCGAACAGGGCGCGCAGATCGTCGTCGTCGCGCGCCCGCAGCCAGTCGGCGTAGGTCTCCGTGCTCACGACCACAACGGTATTCGTGGATGGCGACCTGATGGTCCCGCAGGGGCACGGAATCGACCGCCACCGCGCCCTTCCCCGCGTCGTGGCCGGAGGGCGTCAGGGAGCCGTCCCGACCTGTGCCTCGGCCAGGCGGCCGGTGGGGAGCCGGCCGCTCCTGTTCACGAAGGTCAGCGCGGTCGCCGAGAAAACGGAGAGGACCAGCAGCACGAGCCACGGCAGGCCCGCCACGTTCAGTGCGCGCGACAGGCCCATCGCGGCGGCGCTGAGCAGGTTGCCGAAGACGGCGCCGACTCCGGACAGCAGGTTGTTGACGCTGTAGTACGTCCCGACCCCGCGGTCGCCGGCGAGGTCGGCGATGGTGGCCATCTCGAATGGGAAGACCATCATCGTGCCGACGGTCAGGATCGCGGCGCACAGCAGGATGGGGAGCAGGCGGATGAGCGGCCCGCCGTGCGGGGGCGGCAACATCAACGGGACGAACGCGACACCCATGACGATCAGGCCGCGCACCATGACCTGGCCGGGTGTCCAGCGGCGCTCGCACCACTGCGTGAGGCGTACCTGTCCCACGAGACCGAGCAGGGCCGACAGGACGAACAGGGCCGTGATGCCGCCGCGCCCTCCGGACACGTGGCGTACCTCGATCGGCAGGCCGAACGTGAGCTGGTAGACGAGCGAGTACGACGCGAACATCGTCGTGGCGAAGGCGATGAAGACGCGGTCGCCGAGCGCGTCCCGCCACTCGGCCCAGAGCGGACGTTCCGAGCCCGCGTGGGCGCCGGAGCAGGCCGGCAACAGCCACCACTGCGCCAGCGTGAGGGCGGCGAAGACCCCGGCCGCCGCCACGCACAGCGTTTCGAAACCGGCGTCGACCAGCAGGATTCCGATGAGCGGGCCGATGAGCAGTCCGACCCGGCGGCAGACGCTCGCCAGGGCGAACGCCTCGACCTTCCGGTCGGTTTCCACCTGGGCGAGGTACGCGCGCCGGGCGGGGACGAACAGCGCGCGGGCGAGCCCGCTGAACAGCGCTGCCCCGATCAGCCATGGCACGCTGGTGGACAGGCCGAACAGCGCGCAGCCCAGCGCCTCGAGCCCGCATCCGGCCACGAGCATCGGCTTGTAGCCGACACGGTCGCCCAGTGTGCCGACGAAGGCGAACAGGCCCTCGCTGAAGTGGCGCAGCCCCAGGAGGATGCCGACGAGCCAGACCGCGAGCCCGATCCGGTGCGTCAGGTGGTCGGCGAGGTAGGGCGCGAGCATGAGGAGCCCGGCCGTCTCGCCGCTCTCGTTGATCAGCAGCACCTTGGCGGGACGGCCCATGGACATGAACCCCCGCACCGTGGCGATCACTGTTCTTCCCCTCGTACGGACATGGCGCTCCGATCGGACTGCGTGAGCGGGCCGTTGGGGGGCGGAACCCTCGGCGTGGGCTCCTCGGCGCCGTGATGGCCGACGACTCTATGGAGCAGCTTCTTTACTGTCCGTGACGAGTGGCGAACAGGGTTGAGGGTCCTTCCCCGGCCGCCACATCCTCACTGGCCACTGCAGTCTCGTCGGCCCCACCAGAGATGATTACCTCTGCTTAAGAGGTAATATCCAGACTTATGGGGAGTGACGGCGTTCGGCTGGGTGGCGACCTCATGGACGTGACCATGGCGATGCGCCGCCTTGTACGGCGCAGGCTGCGCGGTGTGACACCGCCGCCGGACCTGCGCCCGGGCCAGGTCGAGCTGATGCTGGTCGTCGACCGCCATCCCGGTGTGAGCGTGGCGGCGGCCGCCCGCGAGCTCCGGCTGGCCGACAACTCGGTGAGCACCCTGGTCAACCAGCTGATCCGGGCGGGGATGCTGCGCCGGGAGACCGACCCGGACGACCGGCGCGCCGCCCGGCTGGAGCTCACGGACGCGGCACGCCGGCGCATCGCGAACTGGCGGGACCGCCGGGCCCACCTCGTCGGGGCACGGCTCGACGAGCTGTCCGACGAGGACCGGGCGTCGATCGCCGCGGCACTGCCCGCCCTGCGTCGGCTGCTCACCCGCCTGGAGGAGCCGGTGGGCGACGCCGCCGACCGCCTGGCCGCGCCACCCACGGCGCCGGCCGGCGACGGCCGCCCGGCGGCGACATCCGCGCAGCCGTCCGACGACGAGGCCGACCGCCCGACCGCACTGGATGACGCTGCCGGTCGCCCGGCAGCGTCGGACGATGCCGTCGAACGCCCGGCCGCGTCCGACGACACAGCGGGCTGCTCGGCTGCTTCGGACGATGCCGTCGAGCGCCTGGCCGCGTCTGACGACACGGCAGGCAGCCAAGCCGCTTCAGACGACGCTGTCGGTCGCCCGGCGGCGTCATCCGCACACGCGTCTTCCGACGGGGGTGACTCATGAGCGACGAGAGCGACCAGGCAGACCGGTACGCGGTGGTGTGCCGGGGGTTGCGGCACGCGTTCGGCGGCAACGTCGCGGTCGACGGTGTCGACCTGGACGTGGCCGAGGGGGAGGTCTTCGGCCTGCTCGGCCCGAATGGAGCGGGCAAGACCACGACGATCCGGCTGATCACCACCCTCCTGCCCGCCGCGCCCGGCATGGTGGAGGTGTTCGGGCTCGACGTGGCACGCCATCGGATGGCGGTGCGCCGGGCGATCGGCTACCTGCCCCAGCAACTGTCCGCGGACGCCGCGTTGACCGGCCGGGAGAACGTCGAACTCTTCGCCCGGCTGTTCGACGTGCCACGCCGCGAGCGGCGCGAACGCGTCGAGGAGGTCCTGTCCGCGGTCGGGCTCGCCGACGCGGCCGAGCGGCGCGCGCAGACGTACTCCGGGGGGATGATCCGGCGGCTCGAACTCGCGCAGGCCCTCGTCAGCGCCCCGCGCCTGCTCATCCTCGACGAGCCGACCATCGGCCTGGACCCGGTCGCGCGCGACGGGGTCTGGGAGCGCATCCAGGAGGTCCGGCACGCGACCGGGATGACCGTCCTGGTGACCACCCACTACATGGACGAGGCGGACCAGCACTGCGGCCGGATCGCGCTCATGCACCGGGGCCGGATCCAGGCCCTCGGCACCCCGGCCGAACTCAAGTCCGGGCTGGAACCCGGCGCCACCCTGGAGGAGGTGTTCCGTGCCTACACCGGAGACCGGCTCGACGAGCCGGGAGACGGATTCCGCGACGCGCGCCGCACCCGACGCACCGCCGGTCGGCTCGGCTGAGCCCGCGGCCCCGGGATCGCTGGTCGGCTCGGTTGGGCCCGCGGCCTCGGGATCGTCGGCCGGGGCCTCGGGATCGCCGGTCGGTTCGGCAGAGCCTGCGGTCTCGGGTGCACCGGCCGACACGGCTGTGCCTGCGGCCTCGGGGCCGTCGGTCGGCTCGGCTGAGCTTGCGGCCTCGGGGCCGTCGGTCGGCTCGGTTGGGCCTGCGGCCTCGGAATCGTCGGCCGGATCGGCTGAGCCTGCGACGTCGGGACCGCCGGTCGGCTTGGCTGAGTTCGCGGCCTCCCGAATGCCGGTGGACTCGGCCGGGCCGCCGGCGCGCCGGGCCGCGTGGCGTCTGCTGCTCGCGCGGGTAAGCGCGATGTGCGTGGTGGAGCTGCAGAAGATGCGGCACGACCGGACGGAGATCTACACCCGCGCGATCCAGCCCGCGCTGTGGTTGCTGATCTTCGGGGAGACGTTCTCCCGGATCCGGGCCATCCCCACTGGACGCGTGCCGTACCTGGACTACCTGGCGCCGGGCATCCTCGCTCAGTCCGCCCTCTTCATCGCGATCTTCTACGGCATCCAGATCATCTGGGAACGCGATGCGGGCGTGCTGGCGAAGCTGCTCGTCACGCCGACGCCGCGGGCGGCGCTGGTCACCGGAAAGGCGTTCGCCGCGGGAGTGCGCTCCCTGGCCCAGGCCGTGGCCATCATGGTGCTGTCCGCGCTTCTCGGCGTGGCGCTGACCGTCAACCCCGTGCGCTGGCTCGGGGTCGTCGTGGTCGTCATGCTCGGCACCGCGTTCTTCTCGTGCCTGTCGATGACCATCGCCGGTCTCGCCATGTCCCGGGACCGGCTGATGGGCATCGGCCAGGCGATCACGATGCCGTTGTTCTTCGGGTCGAACGCGCTGTACCCGGTGAGCATCATGCCGGAGTGGCTGCGCGTCATCAGCCACGTCAACCCGCTGAGCTATGAGGTCGATGCCCTGCGCGACCTGCTGATCGGCACGCCGGGGCATCTCCCTCTCGACATCGCGGTGCTCGTGGTGGCCGCGGCGGCAGGCATCATGGCCGCGTCCGCGCTGCTGGGTCGGCTCGTCCGCTGAGCCGGCCCCGCCCCGCCGAGCCGGTTCCGGGAGCGACTGGACGGCTTGGCGGAGCGTGCCGCCGGGCGTGACTGGGCGCTCGCGGAACGGGCCGTCGGCCGTCGCTGGGCGCTCGCGGAGCGGGCCGTCGGCCGTCACCGGACGCTTGCGAAACGGGTCGCCGGGCGTGACTGGACGGCCTCGCGGAGCGGGCCACCGAGCGTCACCGGGCGCCTCGCGGAGCCTGCCGCCGGGCGTGACCGGGCGCCGAGCGGGTCACCGAGCGTCTTGCGGAGCGGGCCGTCTGGCGTTACTGGACGGCCTCGGCGGTCGTGCCGACCAGGCCCATGGCGAGGCGGGACCAGCCGTTGATGAAGCGCTCTTCGTCGATGCGGTTGGGTGCGGCGTACAGGGCGTCCTGGGCGAGCCAGTAGTTGACGATCGCCCCGCCGAGGGAGAGGGCGACGGCGTCCCAGTCCTCGTCGATTCCGGCCATCTCCGGCTGACCGGACAGCCACTTGCCGAACAGGTCGTAGAGGGGGTTGGCGATGCCCTCGCGCATCTCGGCGACGAGGTTGGGGAACTTGTCCAGATCGCGGAAGAGGACCCGGATGAGGTCGGCCTCCTCCCGCATCTTGGCCAGGCCCGCCGACGCGGCCACGCGCAGCCGGTCGACCAGCGGCTGGTCCTGGATTCCGGCCGACTGCTCGAAGGTCGTGGCGATCTGCTCGGCCGTACGGGCGATGTGCTCGCGCACGGCGGCTGCCAGAACCTCTTCTTTGGAGCGGAAGTGGCGGTAGAGCCCACCGGCACCGGGGGACAGGCCGGCCGCGGCCTCGATCTCCGCCACGGATGTCGCGGCGTAGCCTCGCTCGGCGAACAGCCGGAGCGCCTCGGCGACGATCCGTTCTCGGGTAGATCTCTGCATTTTCGTGTGCTCCTCCGAGAAAGAGCGTAAGCCATGGAACGGTCGCTCGATGTCGGACGGATTCGTCGTCTCACGCGGTGTGACAGTGCGCGTACGCGCGCGGCTGTCAGCGAATCCGCCGGATCAGCCCGGCGCCCACCCTTCCGGCGATGAGGTACACGACGGCGGCGATCCCGTAGTTGACGAGCACCGCCACGCGTTCGTCCTTGGGCGTGAACATGTCCCGGAACTCCCACGCGAGCCCCTCCGCCCGGTCGTTCACCGTGCGGACGATCGGGTTGGCGGGATTCGCGGAGAACACGACGAAGGCGATGTGCAGGGCCAACACCACCGTGACGACCGTCGCGGCGACCGCGACCACGGTGGCCGCGACGCCTGCGGCCCTGGCCAGGCCCCTTCGGAGTGGATCGCCGTCCGGCCGGTGTCGGCCGGCCTGCGGAACGGTCCGATCGGCGGAGGACTCGTCTCGGCCGGAATCCTGGGCGACATTTCCTGACTTACTGCGCCATCTCGCCATTTTCTTTTCTTACTCTCGGGATCGGTTTGCCGTCGGTGTGGTTCGGAGGGCGGTCACTGGGTATATCCCGCATCACGTAACCGCAGTTACGGGCTTGTAATTAATGCGAGCTCGGCCGGTGACCAGATCAATAGATCCAGATTTCGCGCAGACTCCGCGCCCTCCCACTCGGATCCCGTCGCATCGCCACTACCGGGAGGGCGCGGGCACGCGTGACTCGGCATGGTCCGTACCCTAAGGCGCGTGCTCGCTGTGGGATTCGATCTGGACATGACCCTTGCCGATACCCGTACGGGGATCGCCGCGGCCTTCGAGAGGCTGTCGGCGGAGACCGGGGTGCCCATCGATACGGCCGCCGTGGTCTCGCGCCTCGGCCCGCCGCTGGAGACCGAACTCGCCTACTGGTACCCGCCCGAGGACGTCCCGGAGTTGGCCGCGCGGTACCGCGCCTTCTACGGCGAGGTCGCCGTGCCCCGTACGTCCCCGATGCCGGGTGCGAGCGCGGCCGTCGACGCCGTACGGGCCCGTGGCGGACGCGTCATCGTCGTCACCGCCAAGAACCAGCGCGACGCCGAGGCGACCGTCCGGTTCCTCGGCCTTAACGTCAACGCCGTGGCCGGCGGGCTGTTCGGCGCCGGGAAGGGCTCGGCGTTGACGGAGTTCGGCGCGACGGCGTACGCCGGGGACCACGTCGCCGACATCGACGCCGCCCGAGCGGCGGGCGCCCGCAGCGTCGCGATCGCCACCGGCCCGTACGATTCGGAGGCGCTGCGGGCCTACGGAGCCGATATCGTGTTGCCCGATTTGCGGGGATTCCCGGACACTTTGAACGAACTGATCAACCCTGGTTCCCCGTCGAGGCAATAACCTTGATGTGACCCGCCCGGACAAGAGCTAGCAACGAGGTCCCCTGTGCCCACTGGCAAGGTCAAGTGGTACGACGCCGACAAGGGATTCGGCTTCCTCACCCGCGATGACGGTGGTGAGGTGTTCGTTCATTCCTCCGCGCTGCCCGGCGGCGTGACCTCGCTCAAGCCGGGGCAGCGCGTCGAGTTCGGGGTCGTCGAGGGCCGCAAGGGACAGCAGGCGCTGAGCGTCCGCACGCTCGACAACCCGCCGTCGGTGGTCAAGGGCAAGCGCAAGAAGCCCGACGAGATGGTGGAGATGGTCGAGGACCTGATCAAGCTCCTCGACGGCATCTCCACGACCTACCGCCGGGGCAAGCACCCCGAGGGCAAGATCGCCAAGAAGATCGGCGAGGTCCTGCGCGCGGTGGCGGACGACCTCGATCCGCAGTAGTCACGCGGCCGTGCCGACGATGCTCGGCGCGTCCTTGGGGTAGTGGTCGCACGGTGGTGCCGGCGACGCTCGGCGGGCCCTCGGGCGGCGATCGCAAGGTAGTCCTGGCGGCCGCTCGGCGCGTCCTTCGGGCGGTGGTCACGCGGTCGTGTCGGCGACGCTCGGCTCACCCTCGGCGGCGCGCTCGCGGCGTCGTACGGCGCGGCGGCCGCTGCGCCGGGACGCCAGCGTGACCAGGGACAGCGCGAGCGCGCCCGCCACGAAGGCGAGGGCGAGGTGGCCGTTCGAGGCGACGATCGACATGCCGAGCCCGGTCAGCCCGCCGACCACCCAGACGAGCTGGTGCACCGTCTCCGTCACGGCGAACGTCGACGAGCGGACCTCCTCGCCGATCTCTCGTTGCACGATCGCGTCCAGGCCGAGCTTGCCCAGCGACTGACCGAGCGCGCCGACGAACGCCACCACGAGCGCGGCGACGAGGCCGAAGAACGCCGCGCACACCGCCGCCGTCACCGTCGCGGTCGCCAGCGTGCCGAAAACGATCGCGCGCGGCGCCCGCGCCTTGACCAGCGCGCCCAGGCCGGTTCCGGCCAGCCCGCCCGCACCGGCGGAGGCCGCCAGCAGACCGAGCGCGATGTTGGGTGAGACCGGCTGGACGAACCCCTTGGTCCGCAGCAGGAACGCCAGATAGAGGATCAGGAACCCGGCGAACGCCCGCAGGGCCGCGTTCGCGAGCATCGCCTCCCCGACCACCGGCCCGACCCGCAACAGGGTCCGCCAGCGGCCCCCGCCGCTCGCCCGGGCCTCCTCCGGGTCCCCCGGCCGGGCATCCGTTTCGGGCGTGTCGACGTGGGACGGCAGCCGCATGGCGGAGATCGCGCCGATCATGAAGACGACCGTCGCGACGCGCAGGGCCCAGCCGGCGTTCGTCACGGCGACCAGACCGGCCCCGAGCGGCGCCACGATCGACGCGGCGACCAGGCCCGTGAAGGACGCGCGGGCGTTCGCGGTGACCAGCGCGAGGCCGTCGGGCAGCACCCGCGGCGTGACGGCGCTGCGGGACACCCCGAACGCCTTCGACAGCACGAGCGCCCCGAACGCCGCTGGCATCAGCGTCACCGGGTCCTTGTGCAGGACCGCCCCGGCCATCCCCCAGCACAGCAGGCCGCGCGCCAGCATCGTCCCGGCGATCGCGATGCGCCGGGCGTGGCGCATGTGGTCGAGCACCGGCCCGATCAAGGGCGCGACCAGCGCGAACGGCGCCATGGTGACCAGTAGGTAAAGGGCGACCTGGCCCCGGGCCTGCTGAACGTCAAGGTTGAAGAACATCGTGCCCGCCAGCGCGACCGCGATCAGCGCGTCCCCGGCGCTGTTGAGCGCGCCCAACTCGATCAGGCCGCCCAGTCCGCTGCCGCCCGCGCCCCCGGCGTGCGTGGCCCGGCGCGTCGTCCGGGCGGCCTTCCGGGCCACCCCGCGCATCGACCGTCCGGCGGCGCGCGTACGTGACCACAAACTCATGCCGTCAAGTCTGCCTCTTCCCGGCGAACCCATGCCCATCGATGAGCGACAATCGTGTATGTGAGTCCTGTGCGTTCCACCAGTCCGGCCGCCACGAGGCGGAGCCGTACCCCCGTGATCGACGCCATCGCCGCCGAGGCCGTCGATCTGGCACGCGCGGCGGCCGAGGAGACCTCCCGGCCGGAGTTCGTCGGCGAGCACCTCGGCATGGTCCCCGAGGGGGACCGGGTCGTCAGCCACTACTTCGCCTGCCTCGACCCGGCCTACCACGGCTGGCGCTGGGCCGTCTCGGTCGTCCGCGCCTCCCGCGCCAAGCACGCCACCGTCAGCGAGAGCGTCCTGCTGCCCGGCGAAGACGCCATGCTCGCTCCCGAATGGGTGCCGTGGAGCGACCGGCTGCGCCCCGGCGACCTCGGCCCCGGCGACCTGCTGCCGACGCCGGCCGACGACCCGCGCCTGGCGCCCGGATTCACGAGTACGGAGCAGATCGACGCCGAGCTCGGCTGGGAGCTGGGCCTCGGCAAGGCCCGCGTGCTCTCCGCCGAGGGCCGCGACGACGCCGCCGCCCGGTGGTACGGAGGGGAGTCCGGCCCGGAGGCGCCGGTCGCCCGTTCCGCGCCGGCGCAGTGCGAGACCTGCGGTTTCTTCGTGCCGCTCGCGGGCTCGCTGCGACAGGTGTTCGGCGTGTGCGCCAACGAGTACGCCCCCGACGACGGCAAGGTCGTCTCCGTCGACCACGGGTGCGGCGCCCACTCCGAGGCGGTGGTGGCGCCGCCCTCGGCCGAGGTCGCGCCGCCGATCGTCGACGAGATGGGCTATGACGTGATGCCGTCGGCCGTGCTGACCGACGAGGAGGCCCTCGGCCACAGCTGACCGCCGCCCGGGACGTCGCTCGGACACAGGCCGGGAGGCCGCTTGGGCACAGGTCGAGAGGTCGGTTCGGGTGCAGGCCGGGAGGCCGCTTGGGCACAGGCCGGGAGGTCGGTCGGGTGCAGGTTGGTCGGGTAAAGCTCGGCGGGTGAAGTTCGTCGGGTGAAGCTTGTCGGGAAAGTCCGGCAGTCGTGGAGAGGTACGACATGGACGACCCGTTCGGCACTGCGGCGATCCGTGCCCGGGTGCTGGATGCCTGGGCGGCGTCGCCGGCCCGGTTCCGCGAGGACGCCAACGCTGAAGAGGATCACACGCGGGGCGGCTACCGCGACCGGGTGATCGTCGAGCTGGCGCAGAACGCCGCCGACGCGGCCGCCCGTGCCGGCGTTCCCGGCCGGATCCGGTTCACCCTGCGCGACGGCGTGCTGAGCGCCGCCAACGTCGGCGCGCCGCTGGACGCCGCCGGGGTCGAGGCGCTGAGCACACTGCGGGCCTCCGCCAAACGCGACGAGGCCCACACGGTCGGCCGGTTCGGCGTCGGTTTCGCCGCCGTCGTCGCGGTCAGCGACGAGCCGTCCATCGCCTCCGGTGGGGTGGCGGTCGCCTGGTCGGCCGAGCGCACCCGCGAGGCGGTCGCGCGGATCCCCGCCGCTGCGGAACTGGACCGCCGCGGCGGCCACGTGCCGGTCCTGCGCCTGCCCTTCGCCGCGCCCGCCGGGCCGGTCGCGGAGGCGCCCGCCGGATCGGTTACGCAGGCCGCGTCTGCCACGCCGGTTTCGGATGCCGCGCCTGCTGGGCCGGTTTCGGGTGCCGGGTCCGCTGGGCCAGTTGCGGAGGCCGCGTCCGCCGGATCGGTTGCGGAGGCCGCGTCTGCTGGGTCGGTTGTGCAGGCCGGGTCTGCTGGGTCGGTTCCGGATGCCGCGCTCGAGGGGCCGGTTTCGGAAGCCGCGTCCGCCGGATCGGTTGCGGAGGCGGCGTCCGCTAGGCCGGTTGCGGGGGCCGCGCCTGCCGGGTCGGTTCCGGAGGGGTACGACACGCTCGTTCGGCTGCCGCTGCGCGACGCGGACGCCGAGACGCTGGTCCGGCGGCTGCTCGCCGAGACCGGCCCGGCCCTGCTCCTGTCCCTGCCCGCCCTCGCCGAGATCGCCATCGAGGTCGACGGCGAGGCCCGTACGCTCCACGCCACCTGGGACCCGCCGGCCGAAGGGGACGCGACCGGCTCGGTCACCGTGAACGGCACGACCTGGCGCACCGCCGAGGCCCACGGGGAGATCGCGGCGGACCTGCTGGCGGACCGACCGGTCGAGGAGCGGCCCTACTGGCAGGTCCGCTGGGCGGTCGCCGACGAGCCGCTGCCCGACGACGTACCGGCCGTGGTCCACGCGCCGACGCCGAGCGACGAGCCGCTCGGCCTGCCCGCGCTGCTCATCGCGTCGTTCCCACTCGCCCCCGACCGGCGGCACATCGCCCCCGGACCGCTGACCGACTTCCTCATCGAGCGGGCGGCCGAGGCGTACACCGCGCTGCTGCCGCCGGACCCGCGCCTCCTCGACCTGGTGCCCGGCCCGGTCGCCAAGGGCGAGTTGGACGCCCGGCTGCGCCGCGCGATCCTCGCCCGCCTCCCCGACCTGCCGCTCCTACCGACCGTCCCCGAGACTCGCGGGCCGGACCTCGCCGAGCCCGCGGCCGATGCGGACCCTGCCCGCTCCGGCGCCGATGCGGGCCCTTCCCGCTCCGGGGCCGAGCCGGGCATCGTTCGGCCCGGGGCCGAGCCGGGCATCGCTCGGTCCGGCGAGGAGACGGGCCTTGCCCGGTCCGGGGACGAGGCGTATCTCGCCCGGCCCGGGGGCGAGGTGGGTTTTGTCCGGGCGGGCGGCGAGGCGAGTGCGGCGGCGGAGCTGGCGTGGAGCGACGGACCGGTTCGGGTCCGGGGACGGGACGCCGTGGTCGTGGACGGCTCGGCGGCGCTCACGGAGGTGCTGGCGGAGGTCGTGCCCGGCCTGCTGCCCACCGGCTGGCCGGCCCGTCATCCGGCCCTGGTCGCGCTCGGCGTCCGCCGTCTGGGCCTCGCCGACGTCGCCGACCTACTCGCCGGTCTGGACCGCGAGCCCGTGTGGTGGCGGCGTCTGTACGCCGCGCTGGACGGCGCCGACCGCGACGCGCTCACCGGGCTGCCGGTGCCTCTCGCCGACGGCCGTACCGTACGCGGCCCGCGCGGGCTGCTCGTCACCGACCCCGAGGGGCTCGACGCCCTCGGCCTGCGCGTCGTCCATCCGGAGGCCACGCACCCGCTGCTGCTGCGGCTCGGCGCCGTCGAGGCCGGGCCACGCGCCGTCCTCACCGACCCGGCGACGCGCGGGGCGGTCGCCGCGTCGTACGACGAGGAGGACCCGGAGCCGATCTGGCACGCCGTCCTCACCCTCGTGGCCCGCGCCCACCTGCGGCCGGGTGAGGAGCCGTGGCTGGCCGAGCTCGCGCTGCCCGGCGACGACGGCGAGCCGTACCCGGCCGGCGAGCTTCTGCTGCCGGGCGCGCCGCTGGCCGAGGTGATGGCCGACGACGCGCCGTTCGGCGTCGTGGACGCCGACCTGGTCGAGCGGTACGGCGCGGAGGTGCTCGAGGCCGCCGGGGTGCTGCGGACGTTCGCGCTCGTCCGGGCCGAGGACGTCATCGAGCCGGAGTTCCACCTCGACGGCGAGGAGGAGTGGGCGGAGCCGTTCGACGCCGGGTACGTCATCCCGGAGTTCACGGCAGTGCGCGACCTGGAGTTCGTCGCCGACTGGCGGGCGGCTCTGCGGCTGCTGGCCGAGCCGGACCTGCGCGCCGCCGTCGTGAACCCCGCCCGCGTCGTCCTCGCCGACGGCCGCCAGGTGGACGTCCCCTCGTACACCGCGTGGTGGCTGCGCCGGCACCCCGTCCTGGACGGCCGCCGACCCGGGGAACTGTGCCTGGGCGAGGACCTGGCCGACCTGTACGACCCGGCCCCGGCGGATCTGGACCCACGCGTCGCCGCGGCGCTCGGCGTACGCACCGGCGTCGACGCGCTGCTGGCCGAGCCCGACGGCCCCGCCGAGCTCCTCGACCGCCTCGCCGACCCGGCCCGTACGGTGTCCCGCGAGCGGCTGCGGGAGCTGTGGGCCGCGCTGGCCCGTACGGACCTGGACGTCGACCCGCCGGACCACGTACGGGCCCTGGTGGACGGCGAGCCGGAGGTCGTCCCGGCCGAGGACGCCATCGTCGTCGACCGTCCCGACCTGCTGCCGCTTCTACACGGCCAGCCGCTGCTGTTCGTCCCGCCGCACGTCGCGGACGCGCTCGAGCTCTCCCTGGGCGGCGAGGAGGTCCCCGGCGTCGTCGAGTCGGCCGGCGAGGAGCGTCCGGTGCCCGCGGTGGCACGGGTGGTCCTCGCCGAGGCACCGGAGACGTACGTCCACCACGAGCGCCTCGTCGTGGACGGCCAGGAGGTCGCCTGGTGGTACGGCGACGGTACCGTCCACGCGAGCGGTCCGGCCGGCCTGGCCCGGGGCCTGGCGTGGGCGTGCGACCGCTGGCCCGACCGCCTGCTCGCCGAGGCCGCCCTTCGCGAGCCGGAGAATCTCCCGGACCTCCTCGCCGAGGAGGACCTGGGCGCCTGATCGCGGACGCACCTGATCTGTGCGCGGCCGGTGACCGGTCCGTCACCCGGACTGAATTAGGTCCCAGGTCCCTTGTGTGCCGCCGGAGCAGAGCCGTAGGTTCCGGCTGTCCATTTCCGGAGATCTCGGGAGACCCCTGGGTGACGCGGGTGGTTACGGGGTGACGCATATCAGTCCGACACCGGACGAATCAGCGGCCGACACACCTGGCGACAAGAACGCCGACGGCCTCCCCGAAGGGGACCAGATCCGGGGGAGCCGGCCGCGCCCGCCGGCGGTCCTCTCGGCGTTGGCCCTGCAGTTCCGGGCCGCTCCCGTCGGTGCGTCGCTGCTCGTGTGCGTCACGGCCGCCTACGGCGTCGGGCCGGCCGTCATGGCGTGGCTCGGCAAGCTGCTGTTCGACGAGCTCGGTGGTGGCCACGCCGACGCGGGGCGAGCCGTCGCGTTGGGCACGGCGATGGCATTGACCGGCGCCCTCACCGCGGTCCTCGGGCAGGTGGGCGGCTACCTCGACGAACTGGTCCGCCAGCGTCTCGTCGTGAACGTCGAGCGCCGGCTGTTCGCCAAGGTGAACGAGTTCCGGGGGCTGCGCAGGTTCGAGGACCCGGCCTTCCACGACCGGCTGAGGCTGGCTCAGCAGGCATCCCAGGACGCGCCGCACAACATCACGCTCTTCGGGCAGCAGGTCGTCCAGACCGTCGCCTCGGTCGGGGGGTTCCTCGGGGTGCTGCTCTCGGTGTGGCCGCCGATGGCGGCACTGCTGCTCGCCTCGTGTGCCGCCGCGCTGATCTC
Organism: Actinoallomurus vinaceus; assembly: GCF_039542055.1. NCBI lineage: Bacteria > Bacillati > Actinomycetota > Actinomycetes > Streptosporangiales > Thermomonosporaceae > Actinoallomurus > Actinoallomurus vinaceus. The sequence continues at coordinate 165,568 of NZ_BAABHK010000013.1, read as the reverse complement.
CCGGCTGGCGATAGCCCGCCGTCAGGTGGAGGTCTCCGAGGCCGTGTCGGCCAAGTACCGGCGCCGGATGTTCTACCGTTCCCTGCTCACGGATCCTCGGGCGGCGAAGGAGATACGCCTCTTCGGGCTGGGCGGCTTTCTCCACGGGCGGCTGGTGAGCGCCGTCGGCGGCGCGACGGAGGCGGAGCTGGCGGTCACGCGGCGCGTCGCGCTGACCCAGTCCGGGTTCGCCGTGCTCAACGGCGTGGTGACGGGCTTCGGCATCCTCGTGGTGGTGATCGGTGCGGCTCACCAGCGCTTCACCGTCGGCGACGTGACGCTGTTCATCGCCGCGGCGGCGGGCGTGCAGGGAGCGTTCGGCGGTGTCGTCCTCCAGGCCGGGTCGGCGGCCGAGGCGGTTCGGCTGTTCGGCCATTTCCTGGACCTGATGGAGGACCGCGACGACCTCGTGGCGGGTAACGGGCCGGCACCGCCCCTGCGGGGGCAGGTGGAGCTCCGCGACGTGTGGTTCCGGTACGACAAGGACGGCCCGTGGGTGCTGCGCGGCGTGAATCTGACCCTTCCGGCGGGTTCGTCGCTGGGCCTGGTCGGCGTCAACGGTGCGGGCAAGAGCACCCTCGTGAAGCTGCTGTGCCGGTTCTACGACCCGGAGCGCGGGGCGATCCTGTGGGACGGCGTCGACCTGCGGGACATGGACGTCGACGCCCTGCGCAGACGCATCGGCGTGACCTTCCAGGACTACATGACGTACGACCTCACCGCGGAGGAGAACATCGGCCTCGGCGATCTGCCGCGGGCCACGGACCGGGATCGGGTTCGCGCGGCGGCCCGGCTGGCCGGAATCGACGCCACGCTGCGACGCCTGCCGAACGGCTACGAGACGCAGCTCAGCCGCGTCCACCTCGACGAAGAGGACGGCGGCACGGGCGTGACGCTGTCGGGCGGGCAGTGGCAGCGGGTGGCCCTGGCCCGTTCGCTGATGCGTTCCGAGGCGGACCTGCTGATCCTCGACGAACCCAGCGCGGGGCTGGATCCCGAGGCCGAACACCAGATCCACCACACGCTCGGCGAGCACCGCGCCGGACGGACCGGCCTGCTCATCTCCCACCGGCTCAGCGCGCTGCGCGACGCCGACATGATCGCGGTTCTCGAGGACGGACGGATCTCCGAACTCGGATGCCACGACGACCTGATGGTCCTCGACGGCGGTTACGCCAGGCTCTTCAACCTCCAGGCCGCGGGCTACCGGCCCGCGGCCGTCTCCTCCGCCGCGCGCGGCGCGAACGACCAGAATGAGGTGGCTTCGTGACGCGTCGTGCGGTCGCCCGCCGGCCGGATTCCCTGCCCGTCCTCGCCGGCGTGACGGTGTTGCTCTGCGGCACCGCTGCGATCGTCCTTCGCTCGCGGCTGGCGCTGGTCCGGGTGACGGGGAGCAGCATGGCGCCCACCTTCGCCGACGGCGACCGCCTGCTGGTGCGTCGCACCGTACGACCACGGCGCGGGGACGTGGCGGTCTTTCGTAATCCCGTCGCAGGACCGGACACCGAGCCCGACCCGCCGTGGCTGGTGAAGCGTGTCGCGGCCGTACCGGGAGACCGGGTGCCGGAGGAGACGCTCGCCGCGGTCGGCGCCGCCCGCGGTGCCGTGGTGCCGCCCGGCCGTCTCATCGTGCGTGGCGACGCGGAGCGGAGCCTGGACTCCCGGCAGTTCGGATATGTCTCCGCGACCATGGTTCTGGGAACGGTGCTACGCCCGCTGTGAACACCGCGTCTTCGATCGTGTTCCGCCGAAAGAACGGGCGGCCTCCCATCGGCGTACGCCTTCCGGGAGACCGCCCGAACAACCGGCTTATCGGTTATCGACGACTAGCAACGCGTGGTCGTCTTAACGCACGGGCCGTTGCAGCTGTAGATGTACTTGTACCCACCAGAACACTTGCAGTACGTGCCGTGCTCGGGAACGCAAGCGCCGGCGGTCTGCTCCTTCAGCACTGCGCTCAGCAGCCTGTCGCTCATCGCGGCGAACATTCGAGTCACTGCAACCTCCTTAAGCGATGGAAATCGACTGGCTGTAATATATGTGGCTTCTCCGACCAAGATCAAGTCTTGCGCGGGGCTTTATTTCCAGCTATTCATAGAGGTATGTTCGCCCCTTGTTTGCATGCAAGGGGACTGTAGTCGGTAACGCTTATTCTATTGTTTATTGTCGGCGATTTCGCAACTCTATAAACGTTGAAATGGTTCCGGCTGTTCGAGTCTGATGTCTCACTCACCTGATCGGAGAGTCATCCATGCCCTACGTGGTCGCGGCACTGATCATCCTCGCCGTGGTCTGCCTGCTGAATCTCCTGCTGACGTACGGCATCATCCGTCGGCTGCGGTCGCAGAGCGGCGGGCATCATGACCCGGCCGAGGATCTGATGCTGCCGGTGGATGCGGTCGTACCGGAGTTCACCGCACGCACGACGACCGGTGGCACGGTCTCGCGGTCGACCGTGAGCGGCGGTGTCATCGCGTTCTTCTCTCCCGGCTGCGGCGCCTGCGAAGTGCAGCTACCGCGCTTTGTCGACCTCGCCCGTACGCTCGCCGGAGACGAGGACCGGCCCGTTCTCGCGGTCCTCCACGGCGGCGAAGAGGAGACCCGGGAGCACCTCGCCGCGCTGACGTCGGTCACCGACGTCGTCGTTGAACAGCCGGACGGTCCGATCGGCACGGCCTTCGACGTGTCCGGCTACCCGACATTCGCCCTGATCGACGCGGACGGGAAGATCACGGCGAGCTCCTTCGCGGTGAACCGGCTTCCGCTCCCGGCCGCGGCCGCTTCCGTCGCGCGCGCCGAATAGGCGCTGTGGCCGGACGGCGGGATCGCCTGGAGGGTGGACCGGCTGCTCGGGCGGCCGGTCCGCCCTCGTCCCTCGCGGTCTTCCCGCCGCCAGGGTCGGGGGGCGTCGCCGTCGGCGGTCAGGATGTCGAGCCGGCGGATCAGGCGGTCGCCTTCACGGGTCATGATGTGCTCGCCGCGGTCGGCGCGGCCCACGGGCGGTGGTGCCATCCGACTGTCTTGTCGTGCGTGGCGACGCGGAGCGAAGCCTGGACTCCAGGCAATTGGCTACATCTCGGCGGCCACCGTGCTGGGGACGGTGCTGCGGCCCCTTTGAGAACCGCCGTATCGATCGTGGCGCGAAACGAGCGGCCCCCCATTGGCGCACGCTTTCCGGGGAGCCGCCCGGACAGTCGAATTATCGGCTATCGCCCACTAGCAACGGCCGTCGTCCCACCGGCAGATGCCGTTGCAGTCGAAGATGTACTGCCACCCGTTCAGGCATTTGCAGGGTGAGCCGTGCTCGGGAACGCATGCGCCGGCCGACTGTTCTTTGAGGACTGCGCCCAGCAGCCTGTCGCTCATCGCGCCCAACAATCGAGACACCTGCAACCTCCTTAAACCGCCGGAAATCGGTTGGGTGAAACCTATGCCGCTTCCGGACCAAGATCAAGTCTTGTGTGAAAAGGCGGTGCAAGCTACCAATGGAGGTATGGTCGCTCCTATTTGTCGGTGCGATCGGTATTGGTTTTTCCATCATTCCGATGCCGAATAGGCGAAAGCGGTCACGTACCGGAAGTCAGGGTGTCGAGCCAGCGGATCAGGCGGTCGCCTTCACGGGTCATGATGTCGGGGTCGCGCAGGGCGTTGGTGAGGAGCGACATGCCCTGGTAGCCGGCGACGAGCGTGACGGCGAGGTCGCCGGGGTCGGGGAGGCCGAGCGCGCGGAACTGGTCTTCCGCCCAGTCCAGCAGCACGCGGATGACCCGGCCCACCTCCCGGTCGAGGGTGCCGTCGGCGCGTTTGTCGAGTTCGGCGGCGAGGGTGCCGGTGGGGCAGCCATAGCGGGCGGCGGTGTCGCGTTGGCTCACCCATGCCTCGACCAGGGCCTTGAGGCGGTCGAGGGGGTCGGGGAGCTTGTCGAGCTCGGCGGTGAGCTCGGCCAGCGACCCTTCGTGTTCGGACAGGGCGGCCTGGACCAGCTCGTCCTTGGTCTTGAAGTAGTAGTAGACGTTCCCGACGGGGACGTCGGCGGTCTTGGCGATGTCGGCGATCGTGGTGCGCTCGACCCCTTGCCGGTGGAGGACCTGGGCGGCCGCCGCCGTCAGGCGGCGGCGCTTGTCCACTCCGCGCACCCGGGACTTCGTTGAGTCAGTCACCCAACTAACTATAGACGGTCGCTCTGGACGGAGCGCTCAGGCTGCGTCACCGCGCCCCCAGGACCACAACGCCTCCAGGACCGGAGCCAGGGCACGGCCCCGGTCCGTCAGCGCGTACGTCACGCGCGGTGGCCAGGCGGGGGTCCGGTGACGTTCCAGGATCCCTGCCTCGGTCAGCTGCGCCAGCCGTTCGGAGAGCACCTTGTCCGACAGGCCCGTGAGGGCGGCGGCGAGCCGGGAATAGCTCAGCTCACCGGAGCGCAGGAACTCACCGAGGATCAGCGGGGTCCAGCGTCCCCGGAGCGCGCCGAGGGCGATCTCGACGGGACAGTTCGGGTTCGGCTCGACGACCGGGCCGGAACAGGCGTCCAGCAATTCCCTGCCGTGACCAACGCCTTGGTGAGCCACGAGCGTGCCTCCTAACGTCCTCGCGGACGATGCTCGACGAACGACGAGGAAGTGTCATGCGAGTACATCATCTGGACTGTGGATCCATGAGTGTGATCGCCCCGGTCGGTGAGGAGGTGCCGCCCGCGCGGGCGGTCTGCCACTGCCTGCTGATCGAGACGGACTCCGACGGCCTGGTCCTGGTGGACAGCGGATTCGGCGACGAGGATGTGGCGAACGCCCGCGAGAGGCTCGGCGCGGACTTCCTCGCCTTCGCCGAACCCGTCCTCGACCCCGGCCAGACCGCGCTCCGGCAGGTCGCCCGGCTGGGCTTCGACCCTGCGGACGTACGCCACATCGTGCTCACCCACCTGCACCGCGACCACACGGGCGGCCTTCCCGACTTCCCGCACGCCACGGTCCACCTCCACGAGGAGGAGTACCGGGCCGTCACCGATCCGGCCGCCGAGCATCACCGGGAGAGCGTCGAGCGCTTCATGCCGGCGCACCGGGCGCACGGCCCGCTTCTGACCCCGGCCCGGAGCCACCCCGGCGACTCCTGGTTCGGGATCGAGAACGTCGCCCGCCCGGAAGGCCTGGCAGCCGACATCCTGCTGGTGCCGCTCCCCGGGCACACGCCGGGGCACAGCGGCGTGGCCGTACGATCCGGCGACCGCTGGGCCCTCAACGCGGGAGACGCCTACTTCTACCACCGGGAGCTCGACGCGGACCCTCCCGTGTCCCACCCTGGGCTGGACCTGATTCAGCAGAGCGTCCAGGTCGACCCGGAAGCCCGGCTGGGCGCCCTGCACCGGCTGCGCGCCCTGCACCGCGTGCACGGCGACGAGGTCGACATCTTCTGCGCCCACGACCCGTGGGAGTTCCACCGCTCGGCCGAGTAGACCACGGCTTGGGAGGACGGCCTTGTCGCGCGGCAGGTCCACCCACGATCGGGTCGTCGGCCCGCTCCAGCGCAGGTGTCAGCCGGTCGTGTGGTCGGCGGAGTGCCGGTGGGCGGCGGCCTCGCGGGCACGCTGGAGGCGCGGGATGTACCAGCAGCCGAAGAGGCCCATCGCGCAGCCGACCACGCACACCCAGCGCCACCAGTGGTCGCGGGCGGGGAGCGGGACGATCAGGAGCACGATGAACGCCAGGGCGAACGCCGCGGCGCCGGCGGCCGCGGTCAGGACGTCGTTGGTCTTGATGGGCTCCGTGACGTGACGTCGCTCGCGACTCATGAGAATCAGCGTAACCGGCCGGCGTGATCGCCGCTGGATCGCGTTACGCCCTGGCGCCGTCCGAGCCGTACGGCCCGGGCGGCGAGAATTCGTCGATTTCCGCAGGTCCCGGGGTGCCGCGCAGGGGTGTGGTGCGTTACCTTCCCGGCAAGTGCTCGCCGGAGGGTTCGTCGACGGCCGGGCTCGGTGATCGGTGGCACGTTGTGCCGTTCTCCGGGAGGAGGGGCAGAGTCGTATGCATTGCTAACGACCTTGCGGAATACGAGTCACCCGCGTATCGTTAGCAAGAGTAATGACTCATGCTAAAGAACATGCCAACTTCGCAGACCAGAAGCCGTGCGGGCCTGGCAGCGGCCCTGCGCGTCTCCGTAAGCAGGCTGTCACGACGAATGCGCGCTCAGGCGGGACAGTCGCTGAGCGTCACCCAGCTCGCCGCGCTCGGCGCGGTCTCGCGGCACGGCGCGCTGACACCGGGGGAGCTGGCGGAGCACGAGAAGGTGCAACCCCCCTCGATGACCCGAGTGATCGCGGCGTTGGAGGAGCGGGGCCTGCTGACGCGCAGCCCGCATCCGACCGATCGGCGGCAGGTCATCCTGAGCGTGACGGAGGAGGGCGAGAAGCTCCTGAAGGAGGAGCGGCGCCGAAAGGAGGCGTGGCTGGCCCAGCGGCTGGCGGAGCTGACCCCCGAGGAACGGGAGATCCTGCGCCAGGCGGCGCCGATCCTGGAGCGTCTCAGCAAGGTCTGAGCCTGTTCCGGTCGCTGCGCAACCGCAACTACCGGCTGTTCGCGTCCGGTCAGGTCGTCTCCAACACCGGTACGTGGATGCAGCGGGTCGCGCAGGACTGGCTGGTCCTCGACCTCACGCACGGCAGCGGCGCGGCGCTCGGCATCACGACCGGCCTGCAGTTCCTGCCGCTGCTGCTGTTCGGCCTGTACGGGGGCGTGCTGGCCGACCGGTACCGCAAGCGGCGCGTGCTCATGGTCACCCAGGCGGTGATGGGCGTGCTCGCGCTGGTGCTCGGCCTGCTCGCGGTCACCGGCAGCGCCCAGGTGTGGCACGTGTACGCGCTGGCCTTCGGCCTGGGCCTGGCCACGGTGGTGGACAACCCGACCCGGCAGACGTTCGCGGTGGAGATGGTCGGTCGCGCCGACCTGTCCAACGCCATCGCGCTGAACAGCGCGATCTTCAACATGGCGCGGATCCTCGGCCCGGCGGTCGCCGGCGTGCTGATCGCCGCCATCGGCACCGGCCCGGTCTTCCTCGTCAACGCCGGCTCCTTCGGTGCCGTGCTGCTCGGGCTCTACCTGATGCGCGAGGACGAGCTGAACCTCCGGGAGCCCGTCCCCCGGGCGAAGGGCCAGCTGCGCGAAGGGCTGCGGTACGTCCGGCAGCGCCGCGACCTGGTCATGGTGCTCACGCTGGTGCTGTTCGTCGCCGCGTTCGGCATGAACTTCCAGATGACGACCGCGCTGATGAGCCGCCAGGTCTTCCACAGCGGCGCGTCCTCGTTCGGCCTCGCCTCGACCATGCTGGCCGTCGGCGCGCTGTCGGGTTCGCTGCTGGCCGCGCGTCGCAAGAACCTGAGGATGCGGCTGCTGTTCGCCGCGGCGACGGTCTTCGGCGTCCTGGAGATCGCGACCGGCCTGATGCCGGACTACGTGTCCTTCGTCGTGCTGCTGGTGCCCACGGGCATCGCGCTGCTGACGTTCAACACGGCCGCCAACGCGGTCATGCAGCTGAGCGTGCCGTCGGAGATGCGCGGCCGGGTCATGGGCCTGTACATGCTCGTGTTCGCGGGCAGCTCCCCGATCGGCTCCCCGCTCATCGGCTGGCTGGCCGAGGTCTTCGGGCCGCGATCGAGCATGATCATCGGCGGCGTCGTGTCCCTCGCCGCCGTCTTCGGGGTCGTCGCCGTCATGGCGCCGCGACCTGCGCTCGACGCCGTACGGGCAGGCAGGCTCCGGGAACTGCTCGCGACGACGCGGTGACGGCCTGGACGTTGGTCGGGCTGATCGGTCGGGGGCGGGGTCGAGGCCGGCCTCTCGTCGACGGGTCGGCCTGACGGTCCGTGAATGAGAGGCTGGCGCATGTGAGGCTTTTCGTCGCGCTCATTCCGCCGGAGACCGTGCTCGACGAGGTCGAGGCCGCGTTCCGCCCCCACCGCGCCGCGCATCCGGACCTGCGCTGGACGCGCCGGGCGTCGTGGCACGTGACGCTGGCGTTCTACGGCGAGGTGGACGATCGGGTCGTGCCGCGCCTGCTGCCCCGGCTCGAACGCGCCGCCGGGCGGCATCCGCACCGTACGGTGATGTTCGCGGGCGCGGGTGCCTTTCCGCGCCCCGCGTCCGCCCGGGTGCTGTGGACCGGTCTCGAGTCCGACCTGCGGCGTCTCGCCGACTCGTGCGTGGCCGCGGCCCGCAGGGAAGGCGTCGACGCGGACGAACACAAGCGCTTCCACCCCCATCTCACGCTGGCCCGCGCCCGCGAACCGCTCGACCTGCGGCCGCTCGTGGCCGAGGTCGGCGCGTTCGAAGGCAGCCTCTGGACGGCCGGCGAGATCCACCTTGTCCGTAGCCATCTCGGCGGTGAGGCACCACGGTACGAGACCCTCGCCGCGTGGCCCCTCGCATGAGCCGTGCCGCGACGGCACGACAAGAACCACGTCACATCGTCGCGACCGACCAGGTGACGCCGTAGGGGGCGAGGGCGTCCAGGAAATCGGCCGCCTTGAACGCCTGTGCCGGGGCCAGGACTCCGGAGGCCGCTCCGTCGACGGCCAGCCGGTGAGCGGCCTCCACCGCGATCACCGCGGTGGATCCCTGTATGTCGCTGCCTTCGGCCACTCCCCGCGCCCGGCCGCCCTCACGCCCCGTCGCCTCCACCACGAGGGTCCATCTGCCCGCGCTGCGGTGCTCGTCGGCCGGTCCTTCAGGCACGGCGTCCAGCAGCTCCGGAGTGATCGCGGAGAACGCGGCCACCAACTCGGCCTTGGCGACGCCCGACACGTGCCGGGCGGGAACGTGCCGGGGCACGGTGACGACGCCGGGCAGCGGGAACTTCCGCACCGCCGCCGGCCGGTCGTCTCCGGGGAAGGCCATCGAGTCGCGTCGTGTGGGGATGTCCTCATGCCACCGGCCGTCCTCGTAACCCAGGCCACCGCTGCTGAAGGTGTCGATGTTGGTGAGCGCGGTGCGCAGGGTTCCCCGTGACGGTGCCCCGCCGCCGCGGGCGAGATGTACGCCGATGACGACCTCCTCCACCGTCCCCGCCTGCTCGGCGACCAGGTGAGCCAGGAGGTCGGCGGGCAGCCCGTCATCGTTCACTCCGGGCACGACGCTCACCCCGGCCTTCTCGGCGGGCCCGGTGAAGGTGTCGAAGGTCCGGTGCATGTGCAGTTGCTCGCCGGCGATGTCCACGTAGTGGCAACCGGCGGTGATCGCGGCGCGTATCACGGCGTCGCCGGTCACCACGAACGGCCCGGCACAGTTGATCACGACATCGCAACCACGGAGAGCGGCCGCGTCTCCGGCCTGAGCCACCCGGAGCTCCGCGTCCGGCACGCCCGCTCCGACGGCCGCCGCGCGCAGCCGCCCCTGATCGCGCCCGGACAGTACGACGTCGATCCCCCGCCGGGCCAGTTCCGCCACCACCAGCCTGCCTGTGTAACCACCGGCCCCGTATACGACGATCTTCATCTCGACCTTCCCTTCAGTGATCACTGTTCACCGTAGGAGGTCCGGGCGGCAGAACGTATACGTCAGACAGTCGTGATCATACGTCTGCGTCTTCGTCCAAAGAGGATCAGTAAGCTCCCCGCATGGACGTACTCAGCGACGCGATCATCGCCATGCGGACCGGGCGACCGCATTCCGCGCGCACTGAACGGCGAAGCCCCTGGGCCGTGCGCCACCCGCCCTTCGTCGGTGCCGGGTTCCACGTGGTGCTGCGGGGGATGTGCCGTTTGATGGTCGACGGGAGTCCGCCGATCATGCTCGGCGCGGGCGATGTGGTGTTCCTGCCGCATGGCAGCGCCCACGAGATGGCCGACCCTTTCTCTGCGCCGACCGATCCGCGCGTCACCCCGCTGGTCGAGCTGGAGGACCAGATGCCGCACGACCGGCCCGACGCGTCGACGGTCACACTCTGCGGGGCCTACCTTCTGGATCGGGCCCGGCCGCACCCGCTGATCAACGAACTGCCGGAGGTCATCCACCTCCCGGTCCGGATCGGGCATGACCCGGCGCTGCGCGCCGCCGTCGGCCTGCTCGGCGAGGAACTGGACGGACGCCGACCCGGCGCGGACGTCAACATCCCCGCGCTGCTCGACACCCTGCTGGTCTACATGCTGCGGAGCTGGCTGGACCAACAGTCCGAGCACGGCACCGCCATCGGCTGGGCCGCCGCGCTAAGCGACCCTGCGATCATGGCCGCCCTGAGCGGCATCCATGGCGACCCTGCACGGCCATGGACGGTCACCGGCCTCAGCGCCCGTGCCGGCCTGTCCCGAGCGGCCTTCGCGAGGCGGTTCTCCGAGCTGATCGGCCAGCCGCCGCTGCGGTACCTGACCTGGTGGCGGCTGACCATGGCCGCCCGCCTGCTCCGTGACTCCGACGACCCCCTCGCCACGGTCGCCCACCAGGTCGGCTACACATCCGAATTCGCATTCGCCAACGCGTTCAAGCGGGAGTACGGCGTCGCCCCTGGCAGGTACCGCGCGAAGAGACCAGGGATCGACCGAGCCGGGGGCTCGTAACACGATCAGCTCCGCCCCGACCGCCAGGGCGAGCCGGTGATGCGCTCGTAGAGCTCGATGTAGCGGGCGCGGCTGGCCGCGACGATGTCGTCCGGGATCGGCGGGCCCGGCGGGGTGCGGTCCCAGTCGGTGACCGTCGCCGACCAGTCGCGCACGAACTGCTTGTCGAGGGAGTGCTGCGGACGGCCGGGCTCCCACTCGTCGGCGGGCCAGAACCGGGAGGAGTCCGAGGTCAGCAGCTCGTCGGCGAGGACCAGCGTGCCGTCCGGCGCCCGGCCGAACTCCAGCTTCGTGTCGGCGATGACGATGCCGCGCTCGGCGGCCAGTGTCGCCCCCCGACGGTAGATCTCCAGGGTCGCGTCGCGGAGGCGCTCGGCGGTGTCCGCGCCGATCTCCCGCGCGACCTCGTCGAAGGTGATGAACTCGTCGTGCCCGGCCGTCGCCTTGGTCGTCGGCGTGAACACCGGCTCCGGCAGCCGCGACGCCTCGACGAGGCCCGGCGGCAGCGGCACCCCCGAGACCGTCCCCTGCTTCTGGTACTCCTTCAGGCCCAGGCCGGTGAGGTAGCCCCGGGCGATGAACTCGACCGGCAGCATCTCCAGGCGGCGACAGCGGATCGCCCGTCCCGCCCACTCGGCCGGGACGTCCTCGGCGGAGATCACGTGGTTGGGCATGACGCCGGCGAGCTGCTCGAACCACCACAGCGACAGCTGTGTGAGGATCTTCCCCTTGTCCGGGATCGGCGTCGGGAGCACGACGTCGTACACGCTCACCCGGTCGGTCGCGACGAGGATCAGATCGTCGCCGTCCGCGTAGACGTCGCGGACCTTGCCCGAATGCACCAGCTCCATGTGTTCTCGCAATCTCATGCCCACGGCCCCGCTCGGGCCGACTCACCGCTACCTGAGAACGTACCGGTCGCGCAGGTGAACGGCCCGAGCGGGGATGGAGTGGTGCGCCGTCGGTCGCCGGGTGTCAGGCGGCGTGGCCGCCGTCGATGGCGAACGCGGCACCGGTGACGTACCCGGCCTCGTCACCGGCGAGGTAGGCGACCATCCCGGCGATCTCGTCGGGCGCGCCGAAGCGGCCGACGGCGGTGAGCGACCGCTGCCCCTCGGCGAACGGGCCGTCCGCCGGGTTCATGTCGGTGTCGATCGCACCGCAGTTCAGGACGTTCACCGTGATACCGCGCCCGCCCAGCTCGCGGGCCAGGCCCTTCGTGAGGCCGAGCAGGGCGGACTTGCTCATGGTGTACACGCTCATCCCCGGAGCGGGCACGTGCGAGGTCAGGCCGCTGCCGATGTTGATGATCCGGCCTTCGTCACCAAGGTGCCGGGCCGCCGCCTGCGACGCGAGGAACACGCCCCGCACGTTCACGGCCAGCGTCTGGTCGACCTGCTCGAGGGACAGATCCTCGAGCGGGCCCATGACACCGATGCCGGCGTTGTTCACCAGGATGTCGAGCCGGCCGAGGTCCGCCGCGACGCGGTCGACCGCGCCCACGACCGCCTGCGGGTCCGCCGCATCGGCCTGGACGGCCATCCCACGCCGGCCCGTTGCCTCGATCTTCGTGACCACCTGCTGGGCCTGCTCGTCGGAGTTCACGTACGTGATCGCGACGTCGGCACCCTCATGGGCCAGCCGATACGCGATCGCAGCGCCGATGCCGCGGCTGCCGCCGGTGACCAGGGCGACCTTGCCGTTAAGACGGGACATGCTCATCCTCATTTCTCAGCGGTGGAAGGGGTCAGGGTGTCGTTGACGGCCGCGGTGTCCCAGTAGAAGGGGCGGAACTCGGTGATGAGGCCGTCCCGGACCGTGATCAGCTGGAGCAGCGTCGTCTCGATCGACCGGCCGGTGGCGCGAGCGGTGAGGCGCCCGTGGTTGGCGACGATGACGGTGTCGCCGTCCACCCAGTGCCGGCGTTCGAGGAACTCCAGCGACCGCCAGGTCTCACTCATCGCGGCCATGAACCGCTCCATGCCGTCGTGACCGCGCCACACCCCGCCGTACGGCAGCGTCGGCGCCTGGTGCATCACGACGTCGGGAGCGAGATGCGCCGCCATGCCGCCGAAGTCGGCGACACCCGGCCCGCCCGCCGTGATGTAGCCGGCCTCCGCCGCGAAGAACGCGTCGAGCACGGTGAGGACGTCGCTCATCGGCACCCGGACCCTTTCTCGTCATGTCGGCAGCACGCCGGCGCACCCCCGTGGTGCACCGATTTCGCACTGCCGCCCCATGAACCCCGCGCCGCCGGGATCGGTTGCACCGGATGCACGGATTTCCCGCCGGAGGCGAAATGCGGGGCGCCGGGTCCTACTGGCGGCGAAGGGCGCGGGTGATCCCGGCGGCGATCGTCGTGGCGAGGATCCAGCCGACGACGACGAACCCGTACATCAGCCACTGCTGCCACCCGGCAGGTGGCAGGTACGCCTTCCGCTGCCCGAGGTCGATGATCGGCAGCAGCAGGTCCAGCGTGTAGATGAACGGGTTGAACGGCGGTGCCTTTCCGGGCTCCGCCGCGACCGGGTGCCGCGTGTGGAAGGCGACCGTCCCGATGACCAGCATCAGCGCGAGCCAGCCCGCTGCCCGCCACGGCCGGTAGCCGTACCCGACCGTCGCGTCCTGCAGGAATCCCCAGACCTTGATCGGCAGGGGGAGACCCGACCGGCGGCGGCGTTCCTTCGCCAGGAGTACGTTCCGGGCATAGGCGTCGTTGCCCGTGCGGCGGTAGGTCTCGGCCAGTTGCTCGTACGGCTGGGGCCGGAAATCGGGGGGTGTCCTGTCGAGCCAGGCCAGCCCCGCGTCCACGCTGGTGGACGGCGCGATCGCGTTGTAGGTGAGGCCGTCGAGCCGCAATGTGCCGGGCAGCGCCCCCGGCGCGTACTCCAGCAGGCCCAGCTGCGCGTACCGGAGGTCGACGGTGCCGCCCGGTGGGACGGCCGGCCGCAGGATCAGCTCGCGGGCCGTGAGCCACCAGCACCCCAGGCTCAACGCCGAATCGTCCTTGAAGCAGGCGCGGGAGAAGTCCAGCGGGCCGGTGATCCGCGCTCCCGACAGCCGGACGCTGCCCTCGACGGTGAAGTCGTCGCGGCAGTACATCCCGTCCGCCGCCAGGCCGCTGGCGTGCAGGCCGATGCGGTGCGGGTTGAGGATCCGTGCGCCGTCGAGGATGAGGGGACCGATGATCCGGGCGTTGAGCAGGCGCAGCTCGCCGTGGGCGGTGAAGCCGGCGGTGCAGCGCATCTCGCCCTGCACGGTGAGCCGGGCCCCGCGCAGCGCGTACCCGCCCGGGTCGCTCAGGCGGGCTCCGTCGAGGTCCAGCCGGCCTTCGACCGTCGCACCCTCCACGTCGATCGACCCGTTCGCGGAGAAGGAGTTCCGGGCGAGGAAGTCCCCGCCGACGACGATCCGGGGAGCCGCGAGCGCGCACGCCTTCGGATTGGAGAGCGTCGCTCCGTCGAAGTCGATGCTGTCGCCGATGCGGGCGCCGGGGAAGCGGACCTCGCCGTTCGCGTGGAAGCCGTCGCGGCACAGCAGGTCGGCATCCACCTGGAGACGATCCGCTTCGAAGACAGGGCCGCCCGGACCGCCGCCGGGATCGCCGAGCCGTGCTCCGTCCATGAACAGCGCCCCGGCGATGCGCGTGGCGATGAGGCGGACCGTCTTGTCGATCACGGTGTCGGTCAGCAGCAGGTGACCGTCGATGAACGCCGTCGACGCGTAGAGCCCCTCGCGAAGGTGCGATCCATGCAGGTCGATCTCGCGGGACCGTACGCCGTGGAGGTCGAGCGTGCCGGCGATGTGGCAGGAGCGCAGGCTGAGCGGATGGGTCACCGAGGCGAACCTGAGGTCGAGCGTGCCCACGATGCGCGCTCCGGTGATCCGTACCGCCGGAACGCCGGCGCGGCTGGGCGGCGTGACGCTGACGAGGAGTTGGCGGATCACCTCCGCCCGGATCGTCCGGTCGGATCCCCAGGCGCCGCCACGTCCCGGGTCTCCGCTTCCCAACCTCAGGCGTTCCCCGATCGAGAACGCCTCTGCCAGCTTCCGCTCCGAGGCGGTCAGTTGCTTGATCCGCACGAACACCTCCACATCAGTGATGTCCCGGAGAACGGGACATGTCCCATGAGTGGCCGGGATCGGTCGCCGCCGATGGGACGCGACGTTTCCGCGAAGGGCTCCGTGCGAGGCCGAGATCCGTGGGGTGAACGTGGGACGGCGGACGCCGAGGCGGTCTATCGTGATCGTTGACCGGCCGCACCGGACGGGCGCGCCGGTCGCGTCATGACTCGGGGATCACGATGGGGGTGGGCGTGAACGGCCGCACCTCCTCTCAGCAGCGCCTCCTGACGCTGCTGGCCGGATTCTTCGGCTTCGTCATGACCGCGGTCCTCGCGGCGATTCCCGGGACGGCCGTCGCCGACGTCATGCGCGCTGGCGGCACGGAGAGCGCGAACACCGCCGGGACCGGTGGGTCCGCGGCGACCGTCGCCTCCCTCGACCGGGGCCGCCGCTCCGCCCGCACGGCCGTGGCGGCGGACACCGCTCGCATCCTGGGCCGCGGAACGCCGGCGCACGTCGTTCCCCCGGAGGCTCCGGACACCGCCGCGGCACAGGCGACGGCACGTGACGTCCTCCGCTTCGCGGCGGCCGGCGCGCACCATGCCGGCGTCGTCGTGCTGCCGGTCGGCACCGGAGCCGGCGAGGGACGGCGCGTCGCGGACGTTATCGCGGCGCGCTCGGTGGCGCCGCCGGCCGTCTTCACCTCCGCCGTACGGCTTCGCGGGCCACCGCCCGGCACGGGTTCCTGACGTTCCCAGTCGTTGACCGCGGCGTTCCCGTGAACGCTGCGGTGTTCCCGTGCGGAGGCATGTCATCTCTCGTATCACCCTGCGGCGAGCACGTTCGGTGCTCGCCGGGTCACTCGCGTTCCCGTCCTCGGAGTCCCTCGCCCGTCCCACCGGCCACGGCACGGCCGTTCCCCGGGAGGACGGATGCTGACCGCGTTCGTCCGGGCCTGCCGGACCCCTGAACTGCGCCGGAAACTGCTGTTCACGCTCGGCATCGTCGTCGTGTTCCGGTTCGGCCAGAACCTGCCCGCGCCGGGCGTCGACGTGTCGGCCGTCCGGGCGTGCGCGCAGGCCGCCGCCCACGGCGGCCACGCCGACGTCTTCAGCCTGATCAACCTGTTCAGCGGCGGAGCGCTGCTCAAGCTCTCGGTCATGGCGCTGGGCATCTACCCGTACGTCACCGCGAGCATCATCCTGCAGCTGCTGACGGTGGTGATCCCGCGGCTGGAGGCCCTCAAGAAGGAGGGGCAGGCCGGCACCACCAAGATCACTCAGTACACCCGCTATCTCACGGTCGCGCTGGCGATCCTCCAGGGCACGACCGTCGTGGCGATGGCGGCGTCCGGGAACCTTTTCCCCGGCTGCGGGCAGCGGATCCTGATCGGCACCGGGATCCTCACCGTCGTCACGATGGTGGCCTGCATGGTCGCCGGCACCGCCGTCATCATGTGGCTCGGCGAGCTGATCACGGAGCGGGGCATCGGCAACGGCATGTCCATCCTGATCTTCACGCAGGTCGTCGCCGTCTTCCCGGGCGAGTTCTGGAGCATCTACACCAGGAAGGGCGGGTTCACCTTCACGCTGGTGACGGTGACGAGCCTGGCGGTGATGGCCGGGGTCGTCTTCGTCGAGCAGGCCCAGCGGCGCATCCCCGTGCAGTACGCCAAGCGGGTGGTCGGCCGGCGCGCGTACGGTGGCACGTCCACCTACATCCCGCTGAAGGTCAACCAGGCCGGCGTGATCCCGGCGATCTTCGCCTCATCGCTGCTGTCCGTTCCGGCGCTGGCGGCCCAGATGTGGCCCCGGAACACCGTCCTCAACCGGACCCTGGCCCCGCTCACCCGGCAGGACGACCCCTGGCACATGGCCACCCTGTTCGGGCTGATCGTGTTCTTCACCTACTTCTACGTCGCGATCACCTTCAACCCGACCGAGATCGCCGACAACATGAAGAAGTACGGCGGGTTCGTCCCCGGCATCCGCCCGGGACGGCCCACCGCCGGGTACCTCGACTACGTGCTCACCCGGATCACCGCTCCCGGGGCCCTCTACCTGGGACTGATCTCGCTCATCCCGATGGTGGCGCTGTCCCTGTTCGGCGCCACGCAGGACTTCCCCTTCGGGGGAACGAGTCTCCTGATCGTCGTCGGCGTCGCGCTGGACACCGTGAAACAGATCGAGAGCCGGCTGCAGCAGCACAACTACGAGGGGTTCCTGCGGTAAACGTGGCGGCCCGCCACACCGTCCCTAGCCGCGCAGGCGGTGGTCGAGGGCGGTGTGGCGGCGTCCGGCGCCGGCCGTGCGGACGGCGGCGGCCAGGGCCCTGGGGGAGCCGGCCAGGACGACGAGCTTCTTGGCACGGGTGACGGCGGTGTACAGCAGGTTGCGCTGCAGCATCATCCATGAGCTCGTCGTCAGCGGGATGACGACGGCCGGGTACTCGCTGCCCTGCGAGCGGTGGATCGTCACGGCGTACGCGTGGGCGAGCTCGTCCAGTTCGGCGAAGTCGTAGTCGACGCTCTCGTCCTCGTCCGTGAGCACGGTCAGCGTCTGCTCCTCCAGGGACATGCCGGTGACCACGCCCACCGTGCCGTTGAAGACCCCGGCGGCGCCCTTGTCGTAGTTGTTGCGCAGCTGGGTGACCTTGTCGCCGACGCGGAACACCCGCCCGCCGTACCGGCGCTCGGGCTTGCCCTCGCGGTGCGGCGTGAGCGCCTCCTGCAGCAGAGTGTTGAGGTTCCCCGCGCCGGCCGGTCCGCGGTGCATCGGCGCGAGCACCTGGACGTCGCGGCGCGGGTCGAGCCCGAACTTACGCGGGACCCGCTGCGCCACGATCTCGACGGTCAGCTCCGCGGTGGGCTCGGCCTCCTCGCACGGGAACAGGAAGAAGTCCGGGAATCCCCGTGTCTGCGGCGACTGTCCCGCGTTGATCCGGTGGGCGTTGACCACGATCCCGGACTGCTGGGCCTGCCGGAAGATCTTGGTGAGGCGTACGCGGGGGATCGCGTCGGCGGCCAGGAGGTCCCGCAGCACCTCCCCGGCGCCGACGGACGGCAGCTGGTCGACGTCGCCGACGAGCAGCAGGTGCGCGCCGCGCGGAACGGCCTTGACCAGCTTGTTGGCGAGGATGACGTCGACCATGGAGGACTCGTCGACGACGACGAGGTCCGCGTCGAGCGGATTGTCGCGGTCGAACTTCGGGTCGCCGCCGGGCTGCAGCTGCAGCAGCCGGTGCACGGTGGCCGCCTCGTGACCGGTCAGCTCGGCCAGCCGCTTCGCCGCCCGTCCCGTCGGCGCGACCAGCACGACCTTGGCCTGCTTGGCCCGCGCCAGCTCGACGATGGACCGTACGGTGAAGCTCTTCCCGCAGCCGGGACCGCCGGTGAGCACGGCGACCTTCTCGGTCAGCGCCAGGCGTACGGCCTCCTCCTGCTCGGGGGCCAGGTCCATTCCGGTCCGCTGCCGCAGCCAGCCGAGGGCCTTGTCCCAGTCGACCCCCTGGAAGGCGGACAGGCGGTCCTCACCGACGCCCAGGAGGTCGAGCAGCCCGGTCGCCAGCGAGCGTTCGGCGCGGTGGAAGGGCACCAGGTACACCGCCGGCACCTCACCCTCGGCGACCGCCACGCGCTCCCGGACGATCTCCTCCGCGGCGACCGCCTCCTCCAGGCAGGGGCCGACGAGCTCGCGCGGCACCTCCAGGATCTTCGTCGCCTCGGTGAGCAGGTTCGGCTCGGGCAGGTAGCAGTGCCCGTCGTCGGCCGCCTGCGACAGCGTGTACTGCAGGCCCGCCTTGATCCGCTCCGGGCTGTCGTGCGGGATGCCGACCGCCTGGGCGATCGTGTCGGCGGTCTTGAACCCGATGCCCCACACGTCGGCGGCCAGCCGGTACGGCTCCTTCCGCACGACCGAGATCGACTCGTCCCCGTACTGCTTGTAGATCCGCACCGCCAGCGACGTCGACACGCCGTGCCCCTGCAGGAAGACCATCACCTCCTTGATGGCCTTCTGCTCCTCCCAGGCGGCGGCGATGCGGTTCGACCGCTTCGGGCCCAGCCCGTACACCTCGACCAGGCGCTCGGGCTCCTCCTCGATCACGCGCAGGATGTCGGTGCCGAAGTGCTCGACCATCCGGTCGGCCATCACCGGGCCGATGCCCTTGATCAGGCCGGAGCCGAGGTACTTGCGGATCCCCTGGACGGTGGCGGGCAGCACGGTCGTGTACGACTGCGCCTCGAACTGCCGCCCGTACTTCGGATGCGACGTCCACCGCCCCGTCAGCCGCAAACTCTCGCCGACCTGCGCGCCGAGCAACGGCCCCACGACCGTGAGCAGCTCCGCGCCGGTCCGCTGTGTCTCACCCCCATGGCTACGCCCCGCCGCCCCCGAGATGGCGACCCGCGCGACGGTGTACCCGGTCTCCTCGCTGGCGAAGGTGATCCGCTCGAGCACGGCCTCCAAGACCCGCGTCCCGGGCGGAGAAGGCGTCTGTGGCTCCGACACGTGGACATACTGCCCGAGATCAGCGACAGCCGGTCAAGCTCGCGTTTCCGGTGGAGATCGATCCGGTGCGAATGCGGAGGGCGAGGGGGCGCTGACGGTCCGTTCGGTGGCGGCGACACCCGAGGCGGGGGCTGCTCGATTCTTGCGCTGGAGCGCATAGGCTCGGCTTGTGAACCGTGCTCCTCGATGGCTGTTGCCGACCGTGCTGGCGGCGCTCGTTTTCGCCGTCGTCCTCGGCACGCTCCTCCATTGAGGCGGATGCGCCGGGGCGGGTCCCCCGGTCGATCGGCGCGGGTCAGGGCGCGTACGCTCGCCGCTCTCCTGGCCGTGGGCGGGCCGCTGGTGTGGGCGGTTCCCGCCCGGGCGGCGGCGCCCGTACGGGCCCTCGCCGAGGGGGCGAAGGAGCTCTGCACGATCGACGACCCGCGCATCGACGAGTCCAGTGGGCTGGGCGCGAGCCGGCGCCATCCCGGGATCGTCTACACGTTCAACGACTCGGGCGGCAGTAATCGGCTGTTCGCGCTGGGGATCGACGACTGCCGGGTCCGGGCGGCGATCACGCTCGGCGGGGCGCACAACCGCGACTGGGAGGCGATGGCGGTCGGCGCGGACGGATACCTCTACGTCGGCGATATCGGTGACAACCTCACGGACCAGCCGTACTCCACCGTCTACCGCATCCCCGAGCCGAAGACGATCCGTACCCAGACGGTGCGCGCCAAGGCGTACCGGATCAAGTTCGAGGACGGATCGCACAACGCCGAGACGCTCATGGTCGACCCGCGGACGAACCGGATCTACATCGCGAGCAAGGAGTTCGGTGGATCGCTGTACGAGGGGCCGAAGAAGCTGAGTACCAGCGGCTACAACGTCATGCACCGCGTCGGTGACGCTCCGCTGTATGCGACGGACGGGGCGTTCGCGCCGGACGGGCGCACGTTCGTCATCCGCGGCTACTGGGACGCCGAGATCTACACCGCGCCCGGCAAGGAGCTCACCGGGGTCAAGGTCCCGGACCAGAAGCAAGGCGAAGGCGTGACGTACACCGCCGACGGCCGGTCGCTGCTGTTCAGCTCCGAGGGCGTACGGCAGCCGCTGTGGCAGGAGCCGGTTCCGAAGGAGGCGCTGCCGTCGCCGTCGCCGACCCCGAAGCACCGGGCGGCCCCCGGCGACCGGACCGGCGACGGAATGCACAAGGGCCACACGATGCTGGGCGTAGTGGTGGTCGGGGCGCTCGCCCTGGCCGGTGTGGTGGTGTTCGCTCGCAGACGAGCGTCATGACGAATGGGACGCTGACATGTCACGATCTGTTCTCGTGGACCTCGAGCTGATCGGCCTTCGGGCCCCCGTGCGGCGGTCGCGCCCCGTCGCGCCCGGCCCGTTCGCGCTGTTGTCCCTGCTGGTGGCCCTTCTCCCCATCGAGCAGCCCGCCGTCTGGATGGGATCCGTCGTCGCCTGCAACCTCCTGCCGTGGCTGCTCGGCCTGCGGGCGCACCGCACCGGCGTCTGGCGGCTGTCGGCGGCGGGCCTCGAACGCCTGGCGCCCGACGGCTCGGTCGAGGAGGCGTACGAGCGGGACCGGATCGAGGAGTTCACGGTCACCGCCGACGACGAGGTCTTGACGATCTTCCACAAGTTCGGGTCGACCGCCGCGGGCACCCTCACCGAGATGGGCTTCGACCCGCTCACGTTCTACATGACGGCCCGCCGGCTCGGGATCACCACTCACGTCATCGACGGCGACCGCTCGGTCTTCGACGAGGGCGACCTGCCGTCGGAGGAGGACGCGCCGCGCGCCCTCGGCCGCCGCGCCGAGCAGCGCCTGCGTGACCAGGAGGCGACGCTGCTGGCCGTCGCCCACGAACCGTACCCCGCCGCGCAGACGGCGCCGGCGACCCTGGACACCGCGGTGGCCGGGCGGCGGCGCTCGGTGGCGCTCGGGATCCTCCTCGCGCTGCTGGCCTTCACGATGCTCGTCCGGTCCGCCTTCGACGGCGGCCTCGGGCTCGGCGACCGGGTCATGGGCGGCCTGTGGGCGGTCGTCGGCGCGGTCGCGGTCCTCGGCGCGCGCCGCCGGCGGCTGACCGGCGCGCCGCTGTCCTGGGCGATCACCCCGACCGAGCTGCGCGTCCGGCACGCCACGGTCGCCGAGTGGCGGGTGCGCGCCGACCACGTCGCCGCCGTCGTCGTCGGCCCGGGCACGGCCGTCGACCCGGTGACGGGCCGGCTGACCGGGCGGCACACCGTCGCCACGGTGTTCGGGCACCGTTTGCAGGTGCTGGCGCGCCTTCCCGCCGAGGGTCTGGACGTCTTCCAGCTCACGCACGCCCTCAGCGAGCGCGGCTACCAGATCGTCACGCCCGAGCAGGGGGTGCGGCGGCCCTCCCAGTACGGCCTCGCGGGGCTGCCGGACATCTTCGCCCGGGTGCCCGGCGGCCGTCTCGTCGTCGACGAGGACGGCATCGGCTGGGCCGACGGAGCGGGCGACGTCATCCTGCGGATGCCCCGCGAACGCATCGGCGGCATGGAGCTCCTGACCGTCGACGGACACGCCTGGCTGCGCATGTACGACGACGACGGCGACGAGTTCCTGGCGGCGCCGCTGTCGATGCTCCGCATCTCCCGTACGGACCTGAGGGAGTCCGCCCGGCGGATGCGCCTGCCGATCACCGACGCGGAGTACGACGCGTACGTCAACGCCGCCTTCCACGGCTCCATGACCCGCATCGAGTCGGCCCTCGAACCGTCCCCCGCCCTCACGGAGCCGGAGACGAAGACCCTGCCACCGGTACAGCTGGACGTGCCCCGGCGCACCCGCGTGCTGGCGTACGCCGTCACCGCGACGCTCTGCGAGCTGGTCGCGGTGCTCGGATCGGTCTGGCTGCGCGGCGACCTCGGCGGGTTCTGGACCGCACTGTCGTGGGCCGCGCCGACCGGACTCGTCCTCGGGCTCGCGGGCACGTGGCTGTACGACCGCAACCGGCCACAGCTGCGCATCTCCGCGTCCGGGATCTCGTCGGTGACGCGGCTCGGGCGTACGGAATGGAGCGTGACACGGCAGGCGCTCGGCGGCGTGGGCATCGACGAGTCCGAGGCGCCGAGGCTGGTGGTGTGGAGCCCGGTGGGCCGGGTCCTGCGGCGGGTGTCGTTCCCGCCGGACCTGGCCGAGCTGCGCCGCGCCTGCGAGCGCCACGGCCTGCCCTGGGGCCCGCCCGACGCCGGCCACGCCGCCGCCCCACCCCCGGAGCTGTGACCGGCCGCTAGGGGTGTGTCCGGTGGATCTCCGTCCGGTTGGACGCCGCTCGCTGCGAACAAGATCCACCGGACACTCCTAGGCCGCCGCTTCCGCCTTGGCCTCGCGCACGCCGCGCAACGCGCCGGACCAGGCGATCACCTGGTCGAGCATGCCGCGGACCGAGACGTCGAGGCCCTCCGTCGGGACGAAGCCGCCGGTCGCGAACGCGGGGATCAGGGGGACCGCGGGCTGCGCGCGGACCGTGGCCACCTGGAGCTCGGCGAGCACGAGCCGGAGCGCCTCGGCGGCCCGGACTCCCGCGGCCCATCCGCCGTAGCTGACGATGCCGGCGGCCTTGTCGTTCCACTCCCGGTAGACGTAGTCCAGCGCGTTCTTGAGCGCCCCGGAGAAGGAGTGGTTGTACTCCGGGGTGAGGAACACGAAGCCGTCGAAGCCGTCGATCAGCGCAGACCAGTCGCGGGTGTGCGCGTGCTCGTACTGCTGATGGTTCGGATTGCCGCCCTCGTCGAGGTTGCCGAGGCCGTGGTGAGCGAGGTCGATCAGCTCGTAGTCGGCGCCGCCGTGGGCGCGCGCCGTGTCGAGCACCCAGGAGGCGATCTGTTCGCCCCGGCGTCCGGGTCGTGTGCTGCCGAGGATGAGGCCGATGCGGAGTGCCATGGTGTCCTTCCGAAGGAGTTGACGCGTCAACTCTAGGCAGCGCAGAGTTGACGCGTCAACTGCGGCCTCGTCGGTATGATTCCCGTCATGGCGGAGACCCTGGAACCCGAGGAATGGGAGCTCTGGGACACCTGGATGCGCGCGCAGCGCCTGCTCGTCCGGGAGCTCGACCGCGGTCTGCAGCGCGACTCCGGCATCTCGAAGGCCGAGTTCAGCGTGCTCGTGACGCTGTGGCAGGCACCCGGCCGCGAGATGCGCGTCGGTGAGCTCTCCGAGTCGCTCGACTGGGAGAAGAGCCGCGTCTCACACCAGCTGACGCGCATGGAGAACCGCGGCTTCGTGGAGCGGACCCAGAGCGGGGCCGCCGGCCGCCGCACCGGGATCGGGCTGACGGCGAAGGGCCGCCGCGTCGTGCAGAGCGCCATCCTCGGGCACGCCGGCAACATCCGCCGTTACTTCCTCGACTCGCTCACGCCCGAGCAGACCGCGGCCATCCGGGCATGGAGCGAGCAGATGATCGACAGCGTCGAGCCGAACTGCGGCGAGGCCGGCGACGGCGCCGCTTAGGGCCAGTCCGACGGTGGCCGGACGTAAGTGCCCCTGTCGGGAACCGTCCTCAGGTACCCGATCCGTTCGAGATGCGACAGCGCCCGGTGGACCGCCCGCCGGTCGACCTGGAGTATCGGGGCGAGCTCCTCGCCGGAGAGGATCTTCCGGCCGGGCGGCCAGTCGCCGCAGACGATTCGGTCCCGCATGACCTCAGTCGCACGACGGACGTTCGCGTCGTCCACAACGCCTGCCACCGACCGCCCTGGCGTTCTCGCGGCCAGCTCGACCTCGCCGATCCGGTGCAGCAGCCGGGACACGGACGTCTCATCGATGATCATCGGGTCGGTACTGATGGCGGAGAAGGCGGTGAACGCCTGCCGCCAGGCCGACCAGATGATGACCCACCCGCCGTACGTGCTCTGCAGGCTGGTCGCGACCGCCTCCGCGTGGAGGTTCCGGCCCGCGCCGCCCGGCGCCCGGGAGCGTCGCCGGGTACGGCCCGCCGAGCGCGTCACCGGCCCTCCCGCGTCCCGGGACACACGACCCACAGGACGCGAGCGATCTTGTCGGCCGCCTGAGCGATGTCGTCCGCCGCGCAGAGCGGCTCGTACTCCGGCGGCGATTCGCGGGTCGGGCCGGACCACTGCCAGAACCACATCAGCCGCCCGTCGCCGCCGGTCCCGCACATCACGGTCTGACGCAGGCCGGGATTGATTGCTTTCGCGTGGCGGTCACTGTCGGGCGGGTCACCGGCGGGATTGCTCGCCAGCACCCAGGCGCCACGGGTCACGCGGGCACGCAGACCCCGTGCGGTCAACGCGTCCGCCAAACGCTCGACGAGCTGCGACGTATGCGCCTCGACGGATGCCGGAGTCACCGGGCCCGCGGTGGGAGAACTCGACATCGGGACGTCACCCTTTCGTGTCTGCCGATGACGTTGAGTGAAGCCGCTGCGGAGACTCCGGAAGAAGGCCGATACTGGGCGACACAATGTGGACACTGTCTGTGTCCGGGTGTTTCGGGGACGAGCCGGAGGGCGCGATCGTGACTGGTAGCGGGACGCCGCCACGGTGGGCGGCGCGGTTACGAGCGGAACGAGAGCGGCGCTCGTGGAACAAGCACGAGATGGCCCGCCGGCTGCAGAAGGCCACCGGCCGGGCGTATCCGCCCGTCAGCTCGCTGGTCCGGCAGATCCTCGGCTGGGAGAAGGGCGAACACTTCCCCCGCGACTGGACGGCGGCGTACGCCACGGCGTTCGAGATGACCGAGGAGGAACTGTTCGGACTTTCTTCATATTTGGGCCTGGCGGGGGGTGGCGACGGCGGCGCAGGCTCGGCGTGGAGGGAGGTGGACCCCACGAAGCGCCGCGATGCCCTGAGACTCGGTATCGCCGCCACTGTCGCGCCGGCCGCGATGGCCGCTGTGCTGGGAGAGGCGGCGTCCGAGGCGATGGAGTTCACCCGGATGGCCGGGGCCTCCGCAGTGGGGGCCGCGACCTTCGACCACCTCCAGGCGGCCGTCGCCGCCATCGACCGGTCCTACACGACGGAGCCGCCCGCCGAGGTCTTCGCCGTCGCCCGCGCCTACCGCGCCCGCGTTCAGGAGCTGATCCGCAGCCCGCACACGCTCAAGCAGGGGCGCGAGCTGTACGTCTGGGCCGCCTGGCTGTCCGAACTGCTCGCCTGGCTCGCCCACGACCTGGGTCACCCCCTCACCGCCGAGGCGTACGCGATCGACTCCTACGAGCACGCCGACCAGGCCGGCCACGACGAGCTCTGTGCCTGGGCGGCCGACGCCCTCGCCTCGATCGCCACCTACACCGACCGCCCCGAGCGTGCCGTCGCCGCCGCCCACAGAGGCATCGCCAGGGCTCCCGCAAGCCATCCCATCGCCGTCCGCCTGCGCGCCAAGGCTGCCCGGGCCCATGCCTGTCTCGGCCAACGGGCCGAGTGCGAGGACCTGCTCCGAGGAGCCGAAGAGTTGCACGACCGCCTGCCCGCCCGGCCACCCACCCGCTTCGGCACGGACACCGGCCCACTCGCCGAGTACGCCGTGACGGCCTATCCCGCCTCGGCGTTCATCTGGCTTGCGGACTACGAGCGGGCGAGACGCCATGCGGAACGCGCGGTGGCCGTTCACACATCGACGCCGTCGACGGACCCGTCTCCGGGCCACGTGGCCATCGCACGGATCGACCTGGGGATCGCGCTGTGTCACCTTGGTGCTCCGGACGCGGCCGCCGCAGCCGGTGCGACCGCGCTCGCATCGCCGCGTGTCTTCGAAGCACTGCGCTCTCGCGCCGGGGACCTGGACGCCGCGCTGACGGCCCGATACGCCGAGACGGGGCACGCGCGGGACTTCCATGAGCGGTACCTGGAGCTGAGAGGGTGAAGCTCTGACGTCGAGGTGATACTTCCACCCATGATACTTCCAAGTTTGGAAGTATCCTCGGTGAGTGGACCATTTCATCGGACGTCAGCGTGAGCTGGCGTTGCTGGATCAGATGCTGGGTCGCGTCGCCGGCGGTGGCCGGGCCGGGCGGCCGGGGCGGGCGTTGCTCATCCGTGGGCGCCGCCGAGTCGGCAAGTCCCGGCTCGTGGAGGAGTTCGTGGACCGGGCCGGAGTGCCGCACGTCTACTTCACGGCCTCGGCTCAGCCGAACGTCGAGGCTGATCTAGCGCTCTTCGCCGAGGCCGTCGCCGGTAGCGATCTACCGGCCGCCGCGTTCTTCGCCGGACAGTCACCACGGACCTGGGATGCCGCGCTTCGCCTGCTCGCCGGGGGTCTGCCGGACCGGCCCTGTGTGGTCGTCATCGATGAGATGCCTTACCTCATCGCCAACGACCCGGGCTTCGAAGGCACCTTGCAGAAGCTCTTCGATCGAGAGCTGTCCCGGCGTCAGGTGTTCCTGATCTGTATCGGGTCGGATCTGGCGATGATGGAGGCCTTGAACGAGTACGGTCGGCCGTTCTACCAGCGCGCGACCGAGATGGTGGTGCCGCCGCTGAGTCCGGCGGACACGGCCGCGATGCTCGGGCTGTCGGCGGCGGAGGCGTTCGACGCCTACCTGGTGACCGGCGGTCTGCCGCTGATCCTCGACGAGTGGCCGAGCGGATTGCCCGCACTGGACTACCTGGCCGAGGCCGTCACCGATCCCACGTCGGCGGTGTTGGTCAGTGGCGAGCGGTCGCTGGCAGCCGAGTTCCCCGCCGACTCCCAGGCGCGGCTGGTGCTCGGCGCGATCGGATCGGGCGAGCGGACCTTCACGCAGATCGGCCGGGCGGCAGGTGACCTGCCGCATGCGTCGCTGACGCGGGCGCTGGACCTTCTGGTCGCCAAGCGCATCGTCGACGTGGACGTACCGCTGTCCGTGAAACCGTCCCGGGAGAGCCGCTATTCGGTCGCCGATCCGCACCTGCGGTTCTGGCTGGCCCATCTCGGCCCGTACATGGCGGAGATCGAGCGTGGTCGGGGCGACCTGGTGATGCGGCGCATTCGCGGTTCGTGGACGAGCTGGCGCGGCCGGGCGATCGAGCCGGTGATCCGCGAAGCGCTTCGCCGCTTGCCGGAACGTCTTCCCGAAGGCACGCAAGCCATCGGCGGGTACTGGACGCGCACCAACGACCCGGAGATCGACGTGGTGGGGGCCGACCGCGCGCCGGTGGCCAAGGCCATCACCTGCGTCGGGTCGATCAAGTGGCTCGAGAACCGTCCGTTCGCCGGCGCGGATCTCAGTCGGCTGATCGTGCATCGGTCGAAGCTGCCAGGCGCCGACGACTCGACACCCCTGCTGGCGATCTCACGAAGCGGTGTCGACCAAGGCCTCACCGGCGTTTCGACCTTCGGCCCGGAAGACCTCATCACCGCATGGCGGGCGGGCGCGTGACGTTCTGACAATCTAGGCATATAGTGTCAGCATGTCTGGCTCGATGGTCGAGAAGCGGGAGCAGGTCGTGGCCGCCGCGCTCGGTGTCTTCGGCAGGTACGGGTACCGCCGTACGTCGATGGATCTCATCGCCCAAGCGGCGCGGATGTCCCGGCCGGCCGTCTACCAGCACTTCAAGAACAAGGAAGAGATCTTCCGTGCGGTCGGGCAGCTGATCGCCGAGCGGGTCACGGCGGCGGCGCGAGAGGCGGGACGGGCCGGGCGGCCGGTCGCGGATCGGCTGTACGGCGCGCTGGTCGTCAAGCTCGACCTGTTCGCGGGCACGATCGACGCGGAGTTCCGAGCCGAGTTGTTCAGCGAGGCGGCAGACATCGCCCAGGACGTCGTCCGGTCCTTCGAAGACGGCTACCGCGACGTCGTCGAGGCCGTACTCCTCGACTGTGCCGGCGAACTGGACCTGCTCGGCCACGCGCTGTCCGCCCGCGACGCCGCCACGCTCCTGCTCGACGCCCTGGCCGGGATCACTCAGGCCCGGGAGGAGCCGGAGATCCTGCACGCCCGGCTGCGGCAGCTCGTCGAGCTGACCGTACGAGGCCTCACTGGCAACCCCGAGAAGAGATGATCACATGAGTCTGGTCCTGAGCTTCCTCGCCGGAGTCTTCGGTGCGAACGCCACCCCGCACTTCATCAAGGGCATCACCAAGGAGTGCTTCCCCTGTGTGTTCGGCAGCGGCCCGCTGGTCAACCTGGTCGCGGGCTGGGCGATGTACGTCATCGCCGCGCTGACGGCCGTCGCCGCCGACATGACGGCCCATCCCGTGCCCGCCTTCTCGGCCGCGGCCGCCGGTGTTCTGGCCATGGGAGTGTTCCACGCCACCATCGGCGCCTTCGGCAGGGGCCGGGCGGCCTCGTCCTCTGGATCGTGACCCGAGCGGGCGCCGTCGTGTGACGCTCCGGCACCCCCGTGCGGTCTCTCGCCGCCCGGCCCAACGCCGCCCGGACCCCCGGGCGGCCGCTGTCGCCGAGTCGCCCGGGTCAGGCCGTCTTCACCGGCCGCCGGGTCAGGCCGTCTTCACCGGCCGCCGGGTCGGGCCGTCTTCGCCGGGCGGCGCTCGGGGCGGCGGCGCTGGCCGGCGTAGAACATCGTGGCGCCGGTCAGCACGAACAGCCCGGCCGCGATCTGCGCGGTGACGCTGAGCGGCGGGTGATCCGGCCCGTCCGGCAGACGCGGCTTCAGGAGTCCCAGCGGGTCCTTGCGGAGCGTGACCCGCTGGAGGGCCTTGACGTCGTCGTAGCAGTTCTGCTGTTCGGAGAGCACGTACGTCTTGACCTCACCCGCCGTCTCGACCACCGTGCAGAAGAGATCGGCGCCGCGGCGGTTGTGCCGGTCCTCCACCTTGGTGACGGTGGCGGAGGCCGGCGTGCCGAGCGTCTTCATGTACAGCTCGTAGAGGCCGGGTCCGGCGAACAGCGTCAGGGCCAGGCCGCTGCAGGAGACCACGACGGCGGCTCCAGCGCGATGCCAGACCCCGCCGGCGAGGGTTGCGGCGACGGCCCAGGTCGCGAGGGCGACGATCACGCCGACGACGATGAGGCCGTGCGGATACTGGGCGAGCCATGCCCCGAGGACGAACAGTACGGGGATGGCGCAGGCCCACGTCAGGGAGCTGAACAGCCGGCGGGCGGGCGAGAGGGGCCGGTCCGCGCCGGTCGTCACCGGCGGAACGGTGTCGTGTGACGCCATCGGCTCAGAGACGCTCGACGACGTGGTCGACGCAGGCGGTGAGCGCCTCGATGTCGTCCGGGTCGATCGCCGGGTACATCGCGATGCGCAGCTGGTTGCGGCCCAGGCTGCGGTACGGCTCGGTGTCGACGATGCCGTTGGCGCGCAGGACCTTCGCCACCTCGGCCGCGTCGACGCCCTCGAAGTCGATCGTGCCCACGACGTTCGAGCGCTGGGCGGGGTCGGTGACGAACGGCGTGGTGTAGGAGGTCTTCTCCGCCCAGGTGTAGAGCCGACGCGCGGACTCGGCGCTGCGCCCGGTCGACCAGGCCAGGCCGCCCCGCTCCAGGAACCACTCGATCTGCTCGGCCATGAGCAGCAGCGTCGCGACCGCGGGGGTGTTGTACGTCTGGTCCTTGCGGGAGTTGGTCACCGCGATGGTCAGGTCGTAGAAGTCGGGGATGTAGCGGCCGGAGGCGGCGATCTCCTCGATCCGGGCCAGCGCGGCCGGCGACGTCAGCGCCAGCCACAGCCCGCCGTCGGAGGCGAACCCCTTCTGCGGCGCGAAGTAGTAGACGTCGGTCTCGGCGACGTCGACAGGCAGTCCGGCGGCGCCGCTGGTCGCGTCGACGAGCACGAGCGCCGACCCGGCCGACCCCGCCGGCCGCTCGATCGGCATGGCGACGCCGGTGGAGGTCTCGTTGTGGGTGAACGCGTAGGCGTCGACGGTGTCGTCGGCCACCGCGGACGGATGAGCGCCCGGCTCGCTCTCGATCACCGACGGGTCGGCGAGCCACGGGGCCTTCTTCGTGACCTTCGCGAACTTCGAGGAGAACTCCCCGAACACCAGGTGCTGCGACCGCTCCCGTACGAGCCCGAACGCCGCGGCGTCCCAGAACGCCGTGGTGCCGCCGTTGCCCAGCACGACCTCGTAGCCCTCGGGCAGCGAGAACAGCTGCGCCAGCCCTGTGCGGACGCGCGTCACGAGGGACTTGACCGGCCGCTGCCGGTGCGAGGTGCCGAGGTAGGTGGCGCCGGACGCGGCCAGGGCGGCCACCTGCTCGGGACGGACCTTCGACGGCCCGGAACCGAAGCGGCCGTCGGCGGGCTTGAGGCCGTCGGGGATCACGATGTCGGTCACGTTCAGCAAGCGTAGTTGAGGCACGGCGTCGTGCAGCGGACCTTTCCAGAGCTTGAGACGCCCCGTACGTGTCCGTACGTCTGCCGGCGCGGGTGGCCCCAACCCCTCGATCCGAGTCAGAGACGGCGGCGGAGCGCCCACGCCACCAGGACGAGCAGGCCGAGCGCGCAGCCCACGGACACGGTCGCCGGGTAGAACCACGGGCGGCCCGCGCGGTGGGCGTCCAGCGCCGCGCCCCCGGAGTCGTACGACAGCAACGCGAGGGCTCCGGCCATCACCCAGGCGACGATCTTCCAGGAGAGCGCGTCGCGACGACGGGCGTGCTCGCGCCGCTCGCGTTCCTGCCGCAGCAGCTCGACATCGCGCTCATCGGGCTCCTCGTCGCGGGGGCCGGTGTACATGACCCCATCCTCCCTCCGGCCGAAAGGCGAACGGCCCGTGGTGCCGGAGCATCACGGGCCGTACGGGACGGAAAGCCCTTTTAGTGCTTGTCGAGCACCTCGGACGCGCCGTCGACGTCGGTGACCGGGCGGGACGCCGGGCCGACGTACTTGGCGCTCGGGCGGACCAGACGCCCGGTGCGCTTCTGCTCCAGGATGTGCGCGGCCCAGCCCCCCGTACGGGCGCAGGTGAACATGGCCGGCATCATGTGCGGCGGTACCTCGGCGAAGTCGAGGATCACCGCGGCCCAGAACTCCACGTTCGTCTCGATCGGACGGTCGGGACGACGCTCGCGCAGCTCGGCCAGCGCGGCGTCCTCCAGGGCCTTGGCCGCCTCGAACCGAGGGGCGTTCAGCTCCTTCGCCGTACGGCGGAGCACGCGGGCACGAGGGTCCTCGGCGCGGTAGACGCGGTGGCCGAAGCCCATGAGCCGCTCATGGTTGTCCAGGATGTCGGTCACGACCTTGCGGGCGTCACCGAGCTGCTCGACCTTCTCGATCATCGGCAGCACGCGAGCCGGGGCACCGCCGTGCAGCGGGCCGGACATCGCGCCGATCGCACCGGAGATCGAAGCCGCCACGTCCGCGCCGGTGGAGGCGATGACGCGAGCGGTGAAGGTCGAGGCGTTCATGCCGTGCTCGGCGGCCGAGACCCAGTACGCGTCGATGGCCTTGACGTGCTTCGGGTCCGGCTCACCACGCCAGCGGATCATGAACCGCTCGGTGATCGTCCTGCCTTCGCCGACACGGCTCTGGGGGACCATCGGCAGGCCGAGGCCGCGGGCGCTCTGCGCCACGAACGACAGGGCGGTCACCGACGTACGCGCCAGGTCCTCGCGGGCCTGCTCGTCGCTGATGTCCAGCAGCGGGCGCATGCCGTACGCCGGAGCGATGATCGGCAGCGCGCTCTGGACGTCGACGCGGACGTCGCCGGAGTGCACCGGCAGCACGTGCGGCTCGGCCGGAGCCAGCCCGGGGCTGAAGCTGTTGTCGACCAGCAGGCCCCACGCGTCACCGAAGGAGACGCGGCCAACGAGATCTTCGATGTCCACTCCCCGGTATCGGAGAGCCCCGCCCTCCTTGTCCGGTTCCGCGATCTCAGTCTCGAAGGCGACTACGCCCTCGAGGCCGGGTTTGAAGTCGGACATGTTCTGTCCTGCCTTTCGTCCCCTTGATGTACAGACGCCAACTGGTAATTGAACCGCTTCATGGGGGCCGAGCCGTACTCGGGGGGGTGTGAGATGCGCAATTCTTTCCGTTTGGGCAACTCTCGCGGGACCTTGTCGCGCCGTCCATGGGCTCACGCGAGAGGATGTCCTGTCGTGGAGCACCATGATGTCGCAGCCTTCCGAGAGTCCTACATGGGCGTGGGCCTGCACGCCCGCGACCTCGCGGCCGACCCGCTGACCCAGTTCGGCACCTGGTTCACCGACGCCGTCGGGGCGGGGCTGACCGAGCCCAACGCCATGGTCCTGAGCACCGTCGATGCCGACGGCCGGCCCAGCGTGCGGACCGTGCTTCTGAAGGGCTACGGGCCGGACGGCTTCCGCTTCTTCACCAACCACCGCTCCCGCAAGGCGCAGGCGATCGCCGCCGATCCCCGGGTGGCCCTGCTCTTCCCGTGGCACCCGCTGCGCCGCCAGGTGATCGTGGAGGGGACCGCCGAGCTCCTGTCACGCGAGGAGTCGGCGGCGTACTTCGCGACCCGGCCGTACGGCTCGCGGCTGGGCGCCTGGACGAGCGAGAACCAGTCCGCGGTCATCACCGACCGCGCCGAGCTGGAGCGCCGCTACGCCGAGCTGGAGGAGCTCTGGCCGGACGAGGTGCCGCTCCCGGACTTCTGGGGCGGCTACCGGGTGATCCCGGCGAGCATGGAGTTCTGGCAGGGGCGCCCGGACCGGCTGCACGACCGGCTCCGCTACCGGCGCGCGGCCCCGGGCGAAGAGGGCGAATGGATCACCGAGAGACTTAGTCCGTGAGCCCCGACCCCGATTCCCCGTCTGCCGACCTGCACTCCGCCCCCGACGATCACCCGGCTCCGGCCCGGCGTGCCATGCGCCTCGGCGCGCTGGCGCGACGGGCCGCCATCGACACGCGCCCGCTGAGCGAGCCGGCGTACCGGCGGCTGTGGATCGGGCAGGCCGTCTCGTTCGCCGGCTTCGCGCTCACCTCGGTGGCGATCTCCGTCCAGGTGTACGACCTGACGAAGTCCTCGTTCTGGGTCGGGCTCCTCGGCCCGGCCAACCTGATCCCGCTGATCGTCTTCGGCCTGTGGGGCGGCGCGGTCGCCGACGCGATGGACCGCCGGCGGCTGCTCATCCTCGCGTCCCTGATCACGTGGGCGTCCACCCTCGGCCTGCTGGTCCAGGCGCTGCTCCACCTCAGGAACGTTCCACTGATCATCGGGCTGGTCGTGGTGCAGGCGGTCGGGGTCGCCGTCTCCTCGCCGACCCGCGGCGCGGTCATCCCGCGCCTGCTGCCGGTCGAACTGGTCCCCGCGGCCAACACCCTGAACTTCACCGCCTCGCAGGTGGCCACCTTCGCCGGCCCCGTGCTGGCCGGCGTCGTGATCGGGCACGGCGGCTACGCGATGGCGTACGGCATCGACGCCACGCTGTTCACGGTCGGGCTGTACGCCACCGTCCGCCTGCCGTCGATGCCGCCACTGGGCGACGAGACGGGACGGCCCGGACTGCGCTCGGTCATCGAGGGCCTGCGCTTCCTCGCCACCCGCCCCGTCCTGATGATGTCGTTCGTCGTCGACATCATCGCGATGGCCGTCGCCATGCCCAGGGCGCTGTTCCCGGAGGTCGCCGAGACCCGCTTCGGCGGCGAGGAGGCCGTGGGCTGGCTCATCGCGGCGATCGCCGTCGGCGCCGTCATCGGCGGCCTGCTGTCCGGCTGGATCGGCCGGATCCGCCGCCAGGGCGTCGCGCTGATCGCCGTCATCGCGGCGTGGGGCCTGGCCGTGGCGGCGGCGGGACTCGCGCATTCGCTGTGGCTCGCCGTCCTGTTCCTCGCCCTCGGCGGCGCGGCGGACCTCGTGTCGGCGGTGTTCCGGCAGACGATCCTGCAGACGTACGCCCCGGACGAGATGCGGGGACGCCTGCAGGGGGTGTTCACGGTCGTCGTCGCGGGCGGTCCCCGGCTGGGAGATCTCCGCGCCGGGGCGCTGGGCGCGGCGGTCGGCGCGACCGCGTCCTGGGTCGGCGGCGGACTCGCCTGCGCGGCCCTCGTCGTCCTCGTCGGGCTGGCCGTTCCGTCCTTCCGCCGCTACACCACGGACCGGTAGCCCAGGGCCTGGTAACGGCACAGCGGCCGGCCCGGGCCCTGGGAAGGGCAGAAGAGCGGGGGTCAGGCGGGAACTCGCCGGGGCAGGGCATTGCCCCGGAGCGACCGGCGCACTACCGTTCGCAACGCCCACATGATCATCCGTACCCGCCCGGAGATTTCATGCAGCGACGCCTGCGAGCGGCGATGACGCTCGCCCTGATCGGCCTGCCCACGACCCTGACCGTGGCCCCCGCCCACGCCGCCCCCCGCACACCGGGGACCGTCGGCCGTACGCCGGGGGTCGTGACCCGTACGTCGGAGGCCGTTGCTCGTGCGCCGTGGGCCGCAGCCCGTACGGCGGAGGCCGCCGCCCGTACGCCGGGGGTCGCCGACGTCGACGGCGACGGTTACGGAGACCTGGCGATCGGGGCGCCGGGCGCGTCCGGCGGCGGCAGGGTGGCCGTCGTGTACGGCTCGCGCGGCGGCGTGAACGTCAAGCGCCATCAGGTCCTCGCCCCGCTCCGGGCGGGAGGCGCGTTCGGCACGGCGGTCGCCACCGCGGACTTCGACGGTGACGGGCACGCCGACCTGGCGGTGGGCGCGCCCGGCCACGGCACGATCGAGATCTTCACCGGGAGCCGGTCCGGGCTGAGCCGGCGGGCGGTCCTGACCCCCGGCGGCGGGGCGGGACGGGCCCTCGCGGTCGGCGACGTCGACCACGACGGGCACCCCGACCTCCTCGCGGCGACGAACTCCGCCCTCCTGGTGATCGGGTTCGCCAGCGGCGACGCGAAGGTCGTGGCCACGATCAAGGGCAGGACCGCGGCGCACGTCGCCCTGGCCGCCGGTGACGTGAACGGCGACGGGTACGCCGACGCGGCGTGGAACGCCGACGGCCGCCTGCGTCTCCTCCATGGATCGAAGACCGGGCTGCGGGCGGCGTCCGGCACGGCGAGCGTCGGGTCCACCGGCGGCCTGGCGATCGCCGACGTCAACGGCGATCGCCGCGGGGACGTCGTCGCGGGCGACCCCGCGGGATCCCACGGCGGGCTCGTGAAGATCTACCCCGGCGGCGACCTCGGGCACCCCCGGGCGTTCTCCCAGGACTCCAGCGGCGTTCCCGGCGCTGGGGAGAAGGGCGACGAGTTCGGCGCCGCGGTCGCCGCGCGCGACGTCGACGGCGACGGGCGCGCCGAGGTGGTGGTCGGCGCTCCGGGCGAGGACATCGGCAAGCGCCGGAACGCCGGTGCCGTGACCGTCCTGCGCGGGAACGCGCACTGGAAGCTGGGCTCCGGCTCCTCGTCGTTCAGCCAGAACACCGAGGGCGTGCCGGGCGTCGCGGAGACCGGCGACCGGTACGGCGGGGCGCTCTCGCTCGCCGATCTCGACGGCGACACGAGGCTCGACCTGGCCGTCGGCACCCCCGGCGAGAACGGCGGCGACGGCGGCGTCTCGATCTACCCGGGCCAGGGCATCGCGGGCATGACGGTCTTCGGCGGCAAGTCCGCCGGCGTGTCCGCCGCCAAGGCCGCCTTCGGCGCGTCCGTCGCGGGCTGACCGCCCAGCGGAGCAGCGTCCTGCACTAGAGCGCGACCCTAGTGGAGGACCTCGGCGGCGACCTTGAGGTCCGAGACCAGGCCGGCGTACGCCGCGTCGCGGTCGTCGGCGCGCAGCACGGCCGACGGATGGACGGTCGCGACGAAGAAGCCGTTCTGCGTGGCCGACTCGTCGTCCAGCGGCGGGCGCGGGATCAGCTGGCCGCGCTGCTTCGTCACCCGGAAGGACGGGCCGAGGAGCGCCTTGCCCGCCGTCGCGCCGAGCACCACGATCACCTCGGGGTCGATGATCCGCAGCTCGGCGGTGAGCCAGGGCCTGCACGCCGAGATGTGCGCGGCGTCCGGCGTCTGGTGGATGCGGCGCTTGCCCGGCCCCGACTGGCTGAACCGGAAGTGCTTGACGGAGTTGGTGACGTAGGCGTCACCGCGCTCGATCCCCGCCTCGGCGAGGGCCTTGTCCAGCAGCCGGCCCGCCGGGCCCACGAACGGCGCGCCCTGGCGGTCCTCCTGGTCACCGGGCTGTTCGCCGACCAGCACCACCCGCGCGGCCGGGCCGCCCGATCCGAGCACGGCCTGGGTGGCGGGCTCGTACAGGTCGCAGCCGTGGCAGTCCTGCACGGCGCGGCGCAGCCCGTCGAGATCCGCCCCGGCCGGGACGTAGTGTTCGGCACCTTCGAAACGTGTCATCGCGCGCTCAATCTACCCAGGGCGGGGCGTCCGCACCCGCTGGGAAGAGCGGGTCCGCGCGGGACGTTCCAAGAATAAGGACACGAGGATCGCCCCCTGCCCTTTTCGGTTGCCCAACCGTCGCTGATCCGCCGTAGCATGGGGCGAGACTGGAGGAAGCCTTGACCGCACACGGCTTGATCGACACCACGGAGATGTATCTCCGTACGATCTTCGAGCTCGAAGAAGAGGGCATCGTCCCGCTTCGCGCGCGCATCGCCGAGCGGTTGTCGCAGAGCGGCCCCACGGTCAGCCAGACGGTCGCGCGGATGGAGCGGGACGGTCTGGTCCGGGTCGAGGGCGACCGTCACCTGGAGCTCACCGGCACCGGCCGCTCCCTGGCCGTACGGGTCATGCGCAAGCACCGGCTCGCCGAATGCCTGCTCGTCAACGTCATCGGCCTGCCGTGGGAGGACGTCCACGTCGAGGCCTGCCGGTGGGAGCACGTGATGTCGGAGGAGGTCGAGCGGCGCATCGTCGCGCTGCTCGACGGCCCGTCGACCTGCCCGCACGGCAATCCGATCCCCGGCCTGGTCGAACTCGGCGGCGCCGCCGAGGCACCGGAGGGGGAGCCGCTGGCGCTCATGACCGATGTCGCGACCGAGAGCGGGGTCCCCGTGGTCGTGCAGCGGATCAGCGAGCAGGTCCAGGGCGATCGCGCGCTGATGGTCCAACTCAAACAGATCGGGATTCAACCGGGACGAGAGGTGACGCTTGCGGCCGGCGACGACGGTATCCGAGTGACGCGTGACGACGAAGCCGACAGCCCGTCCGCCGAGATCCCGCGCCGTGTGGCCTCTCACGTCTTCGTGTCGAAGCGCTGAGTTGCCGGTTCCACGTATCCCGGCGCGGCGTTCGTCGTTCAATAATACGGGGGGACGATGTCCGGGGGGCCGAGTGAGTGATCGCAAGGTGACAGGCCCATGACGCGCCGGCGTGATACGCACGTCGACGCGCTACTGCCGCCGAAGACCGTGCTGGACGCCATGGAGATGGCGGTCATCGTCTGCGACCGGTACGGCAACGTCATCTATACCAACCCCTTCACCGAGACCCTCCTCGGATTCGGTGGCCCGGAGTACATCGGCCGGTCGTGGCTGTCCCTCGGCGTCGCCGAAGAGGACCACGAGCAGGCCAAGGACCTGGCCCGGCGCGTCCTGCGCGGCGCGGTGTGGGAGGGGACCTTCTGCAACGTCCGGGCCGACGGCAGCACCGTCTACACCCGGGCGTACGCCGTGCCCCTGCGTCACCCCTCCGGCAGCGTCGAGGGCCTGGTCATCTTCGGCCGGGAGGCGCTGCGCAGCAACCAGCGCGACCAGGACCGCTACGGCCTGCTCGAGCGGATCGGCGAGCGGCTGGCCGGCTCGCTGGAGCTGCAGCAGACCCTGCGCCGGGTCGCCGACACCCTCGTCCCCCAGTTCGCCGATCACTGCTTCATCGACCTGTTCAGCGGCGACCAGCTCGTCCGGCGGGTCTCCCGGCACGCCGGTGACTGGACCCCGCCGCCGGGCACCTGGCGGGAGATCGGCGACACCGTCGAGTACCCGCCCGGTCACTTCTGCGCGAAGGCGATGACGCGCCGCGACGCGGTCCTGGTCGACAACGTCGTCTCCGATCGGATGAAGGCGCCGACCCCGGCGAGCAAGCGGCTCGGCGAGGAGGTCGGCGTGACCTCGATCATCGCGGCGCCCTTGCTGGCGCGCGGGGAACTGCTCGGCGTGATGAGCCTGGCCCTGTCCGGCGTCACCGTGCGGCCCGACCCGCACTACGACGGATTCGACCGCGACCTCATGGGCGCCATCGCGAGCCGCGTGGCGCTGGCGATCGACAACGCCATGCTGTTCGAGGAGGAGCGCGAGACCGCCCTGGCCTTCCAGAAGCAGCTCCTGCCGGGCGACCGGCCGCCGCCCCTCGACGGGCTGGAGATCGCCTGGCGGTACGAACCGGCCCGTCCGCTGGAGTCGCACGGCCAGGGCATCCAGACGCAGGTCGGCGGCGACTGGTACGACGTGATCCCGCTGTCGGCGGGCCGGGTCGGCCTGGTCATCGGCGACGTCGAGGGCCGGGGCGCCCGCGCCGCCGCCGTCATGGGGCAGCTTCGGGCGGCACTGCGCGCGTTCGCGCAGGACGACAAGCCGCCGGCCGACATCCTCCTCAAACTGGACGAGTGGGTGCGCACGATGAGCACCCCGGTCCAGTACGCCAACGGCGCCACGCCGAACGGTCAGGAGACGCCGCTCGTCTCCGTCACGTACTTCGTGTACGACGCCTGGTCCCGCCACCTCTCCTTCGCCAACGCGGGGCACCAGCCGCCGCTGCTCGTGCTCGACGGCGAGGTCGGCGAGCTGGAGGCCAGCGGCAGGGGCGCCATGCTCGGCGTCCGCCAGCCGGGCGTGGGCGGCGACATCCGGTACGAAGAGGAGACCCGCGAGCTGCCGCCCGGCAGCACGCTGGTCCTCTACACCGACGGGCTGATCGAGCGCCGGCCCAAGGAGGACGGCGACCACCACAGCCGGGAGCAGGCGCGCGAGCTGCTGTACCAGGCTGTTCGCAAAGCGGCCCGCGGCGACGTCGAGTCGATCGCCAACGCGGCGTTCGAGGCCGTCCCCGGAGACATCGACGACGACGTGGCCATCGTCGTCGTCCGCACCTCGCCGACCCGGCTGCACGTCGAGGAGCGCAGGTTCCCCGCCGAGCCGATCATGGTGTCGGAGGCGCGCCGGCTGGCCGCCGAGACGTTCGCCGACTGGGGCATGCTGGACGAGCAGTCCGAGCTGGCCTGCCTGCTGGTCTCCGAGGTGGTCACCAACGTCGTCCTGCACGCGGCCAACACCCCGGCCCCGCGCCGCGAGTTCGTGCTGGAGGGCGCGCTGGGCCTCGACGGCCCGGGCGGTTTCGACGACCCGTGGGAGCTGCCCGACCTGAGCCGCCGCGAGCCCGTCACCAAGGAGTTCACGCTCCGGCTGCGGCGAGGCGAGAAGGCCGTCTGGGTCGAGGTGCTGGACAAGGACATGCGCCTGCCCCGCATCAGGAGCGCCGGGGAGACCGACGAAGGCGGCCGTGGCCTCTACCTCGTCGACCAGCTCGCCGCCCGGTGGGGCTCCCGCCCGACTAGCGATGGCAAGGCAGTGTGGTTCGAGATCTCCCTCAAGTCCTGAGGCGGGCCAGAGCCGCACGGAAGCTCCTTGCCGCCGCTGTTGACGCGCAAAGGCGACAAGCCGGGCAACGGCGCGTCCACCTCGGCGGCAAGCTGTCAACGGCGGCGGCAAAGCGGGGGCGTCGCCCCCGATCAGCCGTCGGTTGACGTCCCCGTCTCCGTTCCGAAGCCGTTCAGCGACCGGCGTTCGTCGTCGGTGAGCGTCTCTTGGAATACCGTGATGTGCAGGCCGGCCGCGGCGTCGAGGCGCGCGTTCAGCGACTGCCAGGGGGTCAGCGTGGGCGGGGCCACCTGCTCGGCGCCGGCGGACACCAGCCGATCGGTCGTGGCCTGAGCGTCGTCGACCTCGAACGCGACCCGGATCTTGGGCGCGACCTGACGACCTACCTCGACGTCGTCGATGTACCGCTTGTGGGCCGGGTTCGCGATCTCCAGGGTGGCCCGGCCGACGTCCAGGATCACGACGCGGGCGTCCTCGTCGCTGGAGAAGGCCGCCTGCTCGGGGAGGCCCAGCGCGTCGCGGTAGAAGGCGAGCGCGGCCTCGTAGTCCTCGGCCTCGACGACCAGGCGGAGCTGGCGGACGGGCGAGGGCCCGCGGTCATCTGTCATGGGAGGACTCCGATCCGAGTAGACGTGACTTTACGGAAACCAGTGTGCGAGGTGTGCCGCCGCCGCCCGACACGTCGGACGGCGACTGAGGAGTTGAGCAGGCCCCGAGCGTGGTGCGCGCCACAAGCATCACGCATCTCCGACGACCGTTCAGTCGACTCTGGTCAGTACGACGGTCCAGTCACGACTCCCTAGACCCTCGACTCGGTCCAGCTTCCAGATCTGGTCACTGACTCGGAAGGTGTCACCGACATGGAGAGTATATTCGTCCTCTTTGTCCGACGTTACCGCAAGATAGACTTCCGCCGATCCATCTGGAAGAGCGACGGCATTGAAGACGCCAAAGCTGCCGATCGAAGTGTTTCGCTGCCTGCCGTGTTTCAAAAAAATTTCAGTTGGCGTCACGACTAATCCAATGTTGTGTATCTGGGCCTCATCGAGTCCCTGAACTCTTTGGCCGTCATCATCTCGGGATGCTGGGAATTCCATGGGTTGCGTAGACGGATCCTCCCGCTATCGTCTATGCCCGTCACCTCGTAAGCATGGCAGTGGTGAAGCTTATGCGGCAAGCGATTCTCGCCGGTGCGCAGGTCTCGGGTGCCGACCAAGATTGGTTTATTTTCTACGAGTTGTTCGCGAAAGTCGTCGAGAAGCTGACGGTCCGGGCTTCGTCCCTTGTGGTCATAGCCGGTGGGGAATTCCCATGGCCTCGCGGGTTGGCCGGTGAGCTGGGTGAGCAGTTCGGCGCGGTCGCTGGGGTTGCTGCCCTGGTTAAGGCGCACATATCCCTGTGGCGCGTCGCCGCCATCACCTTGTACGTCCCAGCGATCCGCCCACTGTCGTCGCCGTCCGTCGTTCCAGGTCTGATCGGTGCCGGCGATCGCCTTCTCCAGGACCGGAGCCCAAGCGGCCCCGGTCGTGGTCGAGTCGGCGAAGGCGGGCTTGCCCGGCTCGTCGGAATGCACGGGGAGATCGGGTGTCACGGTCAGAGTGATCGGTCGTCCCGTCGGCTCGTAACGCATGCGCGATGCCGAGTACTTGGCCTCGTGGAGCCGTACCTTGTAGTTGCCGTCATCGGTTTCGCGGACGCAATCGCGTATTGCCTCTGGCCGGTGGGAGGCAACGGCGCCGAGCGTGGCGATTATCCCGCAATCGCCGAGATCGCCCTGCTTTGTCTGCTCTCGTGTTGGTTCGCCATTGAACAGCGGAGTCCGTGTGCCGTCCGTGCGTTCAAGAGGTGTGTCGTAGCGCTCGGGAACCAGCCGCGGGTCCTCGTGCGGATCCTGGAAGTCGGGCCGGCCGACCACCTCGGCCAGTTCCGTTCGGTGGTCACGTTGCTCGGCGCCGAAGGCTCGCTTCAGGTTCGTCAAAAAGCCGCGCTCGACCGCACTGTCGTCACGGTTGCCGACTCGGACATTATCGTCGGAGACCCCAGCGCCAGACAGTCCATTTCCTGCCTCCGCGCGGTTGCCGAAAGTCGAGTCCAGCGTTTCCGGAAGAACCTCGGTCTCGCCGGTTGCAGATCTGCCCTTCGACTCGCTGCCGTCGGCCCCGCCGGCGTCGGGTGGAAGGGCCGTGGCTTCTGCCGTGTCATCAGGCTCGTCGGGTTGTTCTGCGGTGCGTGTAGCCCCGTGGTCAAAGGCGGCGTTCTCTGGCGGGTCGGATTCTGGGGACGCCGGTGGTTCACCGGGCTCATCGACAGGCGGGGTAGGCGGCGGAGCCGCGTCGTCCTCGGCGGTGCGGGTGGTCGACTCGCTTGAGAGCTCGTCCGGCTCCGCCTCCTCTATGGCATCTGCGGCGCTGCCGGTAGACGACGTCAGATCACGCTGCTCGTCCAGGCTCAACGCGTTCCGCGCATCGGACGACTCATGATCTTCGGCCTGCGGGCCCGCAGGACGCGTCTCGCCGTCCACCGGTTCGGGAATCGCCGGCGCGACCTCATCCTGCTGCTCCGCCTGGCTCATGCGGGGCTCGGGTTGCTGCTCGATTTCACGGCCGTGAGGGGGGATACCGCCTGGGCCCGCGTTCTCGAAACCGCCGGATTCGTCGTTCGAACCATCTTCGGCACCGACAGGCGTCTCGTCATCGACGGCGGGCCCCTGACCTTCCCTCCCCGGCGGGTCGGCCGGCTCGGGAGGAGGCGCCGACTCCTCCTGCCCCTCAC
Organism: Actinoallomurus vinaceus; assembly: GCF_039542055.1. Classification (NCBI taxonomy): domain Bacteria; kingdom Bacillati; phylum Actinomycetota; class Actinomycetes; order Streptosporangiales; family Thermomonosporaceae; genus Actinoallomurus; species Actinoallomurus vinaceus. The sequence goes on along the minus strand of NZ_BAABHK010000013.1, from coordinate 123,279 downwards.
CCGCTTCCGGGCTCTCTGGTGCCGGCGGCGGTGGCTTGTCGTCTTGTTCCCTCATCCGGTTTCCGCCCTCGCCCAGTGCTGCCGGTAGAGCCGGGTCCACGGCAGGACGTCGCGCCGCCAGGCGTCCCGGGCGATGTGCACGAACACGCAGGCTTCGTAGTCACGGTGCTCATGGTCGGTCGCCGCGGCGAGGGGGACGGCATCGGCGATCCGGTGCGTCCACGTGATGGTCTCCTGCCACCAGTGGCTCTGCGCCGCAACGGTGTCGGGGTAGTCCTTGACGCGGGTCTTGAGGTCGGTGGCGTGTTCAGGCCGTACGGCGGTTGCGGCGCGCGACCGGAAGGCACAGCGATGTTCGCAGCCCGCGCATTCGGGGAACGGCGCGAGGGCCGCGTCCACCTGGGAGTTCCTGGTCGCCAGCCCGCGGAACCGGTCGGCCAGCTCGTCGTCGGTCGCGAGCGGCGCACGGTCCGCCCCGGCGGCGTCGGCCGCCTGGGCCCGGACGTTGGGGACCTGGATCAACGCCGGCCGGTCGAGGCCGTCGTGGTAGGCGAAGGCGGTGAACGGCGCGAGGGTGGAGGCGTAGCGTTCCTGGTCGTCGGAGAAGCGCATGGTAGCGCCGATCAGCCGGCGATCGTCTTCGGCGGGAAGCCGGTGCATCACCTTCAGGTTGGTGTTCTTGTAGGCGTCCTCGACGAGCTTCCCCGGAACCTGCTCGACGATGACGAGTGCCTCGCCGTACTTGCGGTTCTCCGCGAGCGTGTTCGCGAATGCCTGCGCGGCCCGCGCCTGGGCGTTTCCTTCCTTCGCGTCTCCGAGCGGCGCCGACCGCCCGAGCAGCCGATGGGCCTCCTCCACCACTGTGACGTGGGAGAGCTCGCCGCCTTTCCGGCTCGCCTTGTAGTACTCGGTCATCGTTTGCAGGATCAGCGCGGTGAGCAGCGACTGTTCCTTCTCGTTGTCGCCGACCTCGGCGAGTTCGATGACGACGGGCCGGCGGAGCAGCTCGTCGATCGGATAGGAGACGGCGCAGTCCAGGGTGCTCGCACAGGCCCCTTCGGCCAGCGATTCGGCTCGTAGGCTGGAGGCGGCGATGATGTTGGACCGGACATCTCCGGAGTAGTCGAGACGTTCGGTCTGCTCCCGCATCCGGGCGACGAAGTCGGTCAGGGTCGGCCAGTTGCCTCGGTGCCGGTCGTCGGCCCGGTCGGTGGCGACGATACCGCGGCGAGCGTACGTCTCCCGGAGTGCCCTGTTGTAGATCGCTGGAAGCGGGTCCCACAACCCGAAGGCCGCGTCGAAACAGGCGAGGAGACCGGCGATATGGCTGCCGATCCGGACGCCTGACGGCACCTCGAACGGATTGAGCCGGAAGGGTGCGACGTCTTCGTTGCCGACCGTGAAGACGACCAGGTCTTCGAGTCCGGGGCGGGTGGCCAGCCACCGGTAGTCGTCGAGCGTGGTGTTGACCGGTTCGAGCGCGAGGAACGGCACCCGGTGGTCGCGCCACAACTGTTCGCAGAACGCCAGCGCGCTGTTGGTCTTTCCCGATCCCGTGGTACCGACGAGCAGGGCGTGACGGGTCAGCTCGGACAGTTCGATCCCCAGCGGCCCGGCGAGTCTGTCGGCCACCAGTTGACGTCCCAACTCCAGAGACGGGCCGGCTGGATGGTAGTCGGCTTCACCCGCCAGCCCCGGACGCCGTACCGGGAATCCGGGCACATGCCCATGCACGGCCAGCGGAAGCCGTATCGCCGAGCATGCCTCGCGTGGGTCGGCGAGCTCGGCCAGCAGCCGTACGACCGGGGGCGGGGCCAGGGGCAGGCTCTCGGCGTATCGCGCGTCCCACCGGAGGTGGTCGAGCGTCGTGACGTTCCGCCATGCGGTGTCGAGCTCGTCCGGCCGTGGCCGGACCACGATGTGCGGCGCTCCCGGGAACGTCTCGGTCAGCGCGGACCGTTCGCTCGGCCGCTGCGGTGGGGAGATCGTGGCGGCGACCAGTTCGGCGAGGGACTCGGGCAGGTGCGCCGGCGATGCCAGAGCGATGCGCGACCGGAATGTCCGCGCTCTGTAGCGGCGCGCCGCGTCGGCGTAAAGCCGCTCGGCGTCCACCGCGAAGGCGTCCGGCGCCAGTTCGACTCCGGAGGACCACAGGCCGTCCGGCATCTTGCCGGGACGGGCGAGCCTGCCGTACTGCGTGGCGAGCATGTCCAGCTGCGTCGCGAGGTCTGCGGACCCCGGGTACGGCGCCAGCCCCACGGTGAGCAGAACCGGGTCGGGGTGGGCGGTCAGCGCCTGCCACAAGGGCTCCCACGAGGGCGCGGCGACCGTGAACGGTTCGACCGCCACGTAGTACTCGACGCCGGCGTCCGGGCGGTTCGGTACGCCCACGCGGATCCGCTTGCGGATCTCCGCCACCCCGTCCGGTGCCGGTCGGAATGGTGCCAGCCAGGTGTTCATCTCGGCGGTATCGGTGATCTCGCTCGCGTGCACATGGCGGGGGAGCTCGGACAGCCGGCCGCGTAGCCGCTGGGCGGCCGACACGGTCTGCTGGTGGTCGGAGCCGTGCACCCGGCCGAGCACGGCACAGGACAGCCGCCGGCTCGCCGGATCCATGAGGTAGCGCAGTTCGACACGGGTCTCGTACGCGGCGTCCCACTGCCCCGCCAACCAGGCGGTCTCGGCTCCGACGGCCTTCGCGAGCCGTTCGGGCTCGGAAAGGTCGGCGTACTCCCGCGTCTCGGTCAGGTCGGCTGCCGCCTCGACCCGTATCCCGACCCAGGCCCATGACCCGCGCGCGTCTGCGGCCGACAGGACCCCATCAGCCATGGACGCCGAAGGGGCGATGAGCAGGCCGACGCGATCGTTTCTCAACCGTCAATTCCGGACGCTCCCATCATTGGGGAGGATCGGGGACGGGGACGGGGACGGCGCCCCGGCGGCGGGGTTCCATCCCTCGGCCACGGGGGACGGGGCGGCCTGTCCCACGGTCAGGTGCATGTCCTGGATCGGCAGATCCCTGCCGAAGGTCGAGGCGATCGGCACCTCGACGCCCTGGACGGCGACCTCCACACCCTCGCGGACCGCCGAATGCACGGCCTCACGCATCGCCCGTACCTTCTCGGTCCGCAGCATCTGGCCGACAGAGCCCGATCGCCCGAAGATGCCGCCGATCACGTCCTTGATGAAGATCCCGATCAGTTGATAGCCGCGTCTGACTCGCCACATCATCCATCCCACGTAAAGGCTGGTGCCGTAAGGGAACACCGATACATAGGCGACGTAGTAGCGCTCCGGGATGACCAGGCGGTTGTTCACCACCTCGGGGTTCAGGATGTCACTCCGAATCCGCATGGCGGCCGCATGCACCGGAATGCGCCTACGAGCAAGGGAACCATAAATCGCCGCATACGACGACGCCGCCGCAGGCGCGTTGTTCTCGAGAAGAGTCCGCCACTCCGCGATCGGCTCCCCTGACTGCGAGAGAAGCAGGACCAGCCAGTACACGCATCCGGAGATGAAGAATCCGAGCACGGCCAGCGTCTCGAGCCCAGAAGCAGTTCCCAGGAAAAGGCTGAAAACTCCAAGGAGGATGAAGAGCGAGAACAACATCAGGGAGATGACGGCAGCCCTCATCGCCAGTGAGTAGAGCGCCCTCCACGACACCGACTCGTCGAGGGAGAGCTCCATGGGAACGAATTTCAGCGACTGGGTGCGGTAGGCGATGTCACCGCCTCCCGGCCCCGCTGCGGCGAAGCCACCTCCGGCCCCATTCGTCGATCCCGCTTCAGCGTTCACGGACCCTCCTCATCTCAGTACGGTCAGGCGATCTCGGGTTTCTGCGGGACGGGCGGCGCGCCGCCTCTCACCAGCCGAAGTTCACGGTGATGTCGTTGCTGGACGCTGCGGCGGAGCCCTGAACGCTGAAGCTCCGGTCCCCCGTCTCAGTCTGCTTTTTGCCGTCGTAGTCGGAGTAGGTGGCCACGTAGTGGGCCACTCCGTCGGTCTGGGAGGAGAAATCGACATGCTGTCCAGAGGAGGGGTCGTACCCAGGGGTTACGGCGACGGTCGGATAAGTGGTGATCGACCATTTCACCGACAGCTCGGACCCGAAGATGTACACGCTGAACGGGCAGTTGTCCGGGCTGTCTTCCGTGCTCCGCGCACACACGTCGATGTGTTCTTTGACCTTGGTCTGGACGGCGGCGTCCGCGCCCGGCGCCAGCGTCGGCGCCGCGAAGTCGAACGTGATGATCGGTTGACCGGTCACCTCGCCGCTATCGATCACGCCGCTTCGTGTGGAGCCGTCGATCAGGGCACCGCCCCGCGCCGTCGCGGTGTAGACACCGGGAAACGCGTAGAGCTCGTCGGAATCGTCGCTGCCCACGTCAATGCCATTGATCGTGACGGGCCTCCCGGCCACCGACTGCAGGCCTATCACGAGGAACGGCGACTGGAGGAGATAGGTGGAACCACCGCCGGACGCCCGGGTGACCATGATGCTCTGTGTGACCGTTTCATGGCCGAGCTTGTATGAGACCTGGACGACGTCGATTTCCTGCCCAGTCGACGCGGTCCTCGACTCGGTTCTCAATATCCGCGCGTGACTCGGCCGGGTACGTGCGTCAGCGACCGCCTTGGGGACGAGCAACGGACTTCCGGTCAGGTCGTCACCGGCGTCATGCGCCACGAGTTTGAACGCGGCGGCCGTATCCCCTTCGGCGAGATGATGGAAATAAGCCTGTACGGTCGACGCGGGCGTCGGTGGCGCGAACACCACCGACACTCCGATTGCGCCGCCGACGACGGCGACCAATACGATGCCGATAATGGCCAGCATTCGCCGGCTCGGCCTGCGAAGGGCCATGCCGTCTTTGCCCTGCAGGGTCGGCACGGTCAACTCCGGACCCGGCATCAGCGTCGGCACCGATGAATCGGTCGGCCGATCAGCGCCGACTGAACCCGTCGTTCCCGTGCCGCTACGGGCCACTGCCGATGCGGTGGACTGCAAGACCGCGACTCCGCACTGCGAGCATGATGCCATGGAGGTGGCTGTCGGGGAACCGCACTGATAGCAGGTGTCCATTAGCTTCGGCTGCCCCCGAACCGTATATCTTAAAGACCGTTTCTCTACACCTCACAGAAGTGACCTGACTCGGCCACCGGATCCCCGTCAGAGAGAAACTCAAGGGCTGCGAGTGTAGCGTGTCACCGCCGCCAAAGCCACGGGCAGCGTTGGTCGAAGCCGAAGGCAATGAAGCGGAGCCGCATCAAGGTATAGGCAACGTACGGCCGTGAACCCGGACGGGAATCGGTGTTGCTTCCCCATGTCGCGCCCCCAGCGACCGGCCCGCTCAACAGGCCCGAGAACTCGCCGCGCAAAAGGCTCCCGGCCTGTCGCGTTTCCTGCCGCAGCGCCGCGACCTCCGGCCTTTCGTCCGAGGCCTCCCTTCGTACCCGGCCGCTCTGTCGCTGCGTTCTCTCGGCGGCACGGAGTGGGATTTCGATGCCGGCTCATTGACGCTCCGTCCTGGAGCAGAGGGTCGGCCACCTGGTACCGAGACAAGCGGTGTACCGGCCGTGACGGGTAAGGCGGTGAGTGTCAACGGCCGCGGGGGGCGTTTACGAGGCACATCGGCGTTTCTAAGGTGGAGGCATGCTGGCGTGGGAGGTCCGGCAGCCCGGGCCGATCAGGACCGAGCCCCTGCGGGCGGTGGACCGGCCGGTTCCGGAGCCGGGGCCCGGGGAGGTGCTCCTGCGGGTGCGTGCCTGCGGGGTGTGCCGGACCGACCTGCACGTCGCCGAAGGGGACCTGCCACCGCACCTGCCCGGCGTGACGCCCGGCCACGAGATCGTCGGCGAGGTCGTGACCCCGGGCGAACGGTTCGCCGCGGGCGACCGGGTCGGCGTGGCGTGGCTGCGCGGCACCTGCGGGATGTGCAAGTACTGTCGCCGCGGCGACGAGAACCTCTGTCCCCGCTCGGTCTACACCGGCTGGGACGCGCACGGCGGGTACGCCGAGTTCGCGGTCGCACCGGAGGCGTACATCTATCCGCTCCCAGGAGACCGGGCCGACGTCGAGCTGGCGCCGCTGCTGTGCGCCGGGATCATCGGCTACCGCGCGCTGCGCAGCGCCGCGTTGCCGCCCGCGGGGCGGCTCGGCATCTGGGGTTTCGGCGGGTCGGCGCACCTGGCCGCGCAGGTCGCCATCGCCGAGGGCGCCGTGGTCCACGTGTTCACGCGGGCGGCGGCGGCCCGCGCCCTGGCGCTCGAACTGGGGGCGGCGTCCGCGCAGGACTCGTTCGACCCGAGCCCGGAGCCGCTCGACTCGGCGATCATCTTCGCGCCCGCCGGCGAGCTCGTCCCGGCCGCCCTCGAGCGCCTCGACCGCGGCGGCACGCTCGCCATCGCCGGCATCCACCTCACCGACATCCCGGCGCTGAACTACCAGGCCGACCTCTTCCAGGAGCGCCGGCTCCGCAGTGTGACCGCCAACACGCGTGCGGACGGTGAGGAGTTCCTCCGGCTGGCCGATCGGCTGCGGCTCAAGGTGACGGTCACGCCCTACCCCCTGACCGAGGCGGACCGTGCGCTGGCGGACCTGGCCGCCGACCGGGTCAACGGAGCTGCGGTGCTGCTCCCTCCAGGCGGTCACTGATCGCCGCCGGGGTGTTGTTCACGTCCGGCCCGCGACGGGGCGGCGGTGCTGCTCTCTCCCGGCCATCGCTGACCGGCGTCGGAGTGGTGTTCACCTCCGGCCGGCGCCGGCGGGCGCGGCGGCGACGTAGGCCCACGACTGGGTGAACCACAGCTCCCGGCCGATCAGGCGGGGGCGCGCTCCGGTCTTCGGGCCGCCGTCGAGCTCGGCGGTCAGCTCCTGCCGGATCCGGTCGCCGTCCCCGACATCGGCGAGCCACGGTTCGACCGGACGCTCGATCGTGAACACCTCGAGCCGGCGCGTCTCGCCCCCGGCCTCGTGGACCAGGTCCATGAGATCGCCGAACGTGCGCGTCGTCGTACGGGCCGGGTCGCGGAGGCGCTCGATGCGGCCGCTGTCGCCGGCGCGGGTCCGTACGAGGTCGGCGATGACGAGCCGTCCGGCGCAGACGCCGAGGAGCCGCCGGACCAGGGCGACGGGGTCGGTGTCCGGCGTGGGAGTCAGGCGGGCGGTGATGAGCGTGAACGGCCCATCGGGTACGGACGCGGCGTCCGTGCTGGTCACATGGCGGACCCACGGGCTGAGAACGTCCGAGGTACCGCAATCGAGGTCGAGGCAGGTGTCGTCGGGTCGAGGCTCGGCGAAATCCACAAGCCTGCGCAGGTGACAGGTGGCTTCGCTGAGAGCGTGCGCGCTGGCTTGTGGCATCGATGTCTCCCGGCAGAAGAGTGCTCCGTACGCGGTATGACGTCTCAGGAGCATCTTGGGTTCAGAGAGGGCCCTCCGGATTCATCCGTACTGCTCGAGCCTTCAGGCTGGAGGTAAAGCCTAATGCCGTGTCCAGACCCGTCATAGTTCCGAAACCACTCTGCCAAAGATACGGGACGCGGTAGGGTGCGGTGTTGTGCAGTTACGGTATGCCTATCGTCTGGACCCGACTCCGGGGCAGCGTGTCGCGCTGGCCAAGGCGTTCGGGTGTGCGCGTGTGGTGTTCAACGACGGGCTGCGTGCACGGCGGGACGCCAACGCGGCAGGGCTGTCGTACCCCTCTGATGGGGAGTTGTCCAAGCGGGTCATCACCGAGGCGAAGAAGACCTCCGAGCGTGCCTGGCTGGGTGAGGTTTCGGCTGTGGTGCTGCAGCAGGCGCTGGCCGACCTGAACACCGCCTACCGCAACTTCTTCGCCTCGCTGAGCGGGACACGGAGGGGAGCGAAGGTGGCCGCGCCTCGCTTCCGGTCCAGGAGGGACAACCGGCAGGCGATCCGCTTCACCAAGAACGCCCGCTTCGCCATTACCCCTGGTGGAAAATTGCGGTTGCCGAAGATCGGTGACGTGGCGGTCCGCTGGTCCCGGCCCCTGCCCGCCGAACCGTCCAGCGTCATGGTGGTCAAGGACGCGGCCGGGAGGTACTTTGTCTCCTTCGTGGTCCAGGTCGGCGAGCAGCCCCTCCCGCCGGTCGAGGCCGAGACCGGGATCGACCTGGGATTGGGGCATTTCGCGGTTCTACCGGACGGGCGGAAGGTCGACTCGCCGCGTTTCCTGTGCCGGGCGGAGAAGAAACTCAAGCGGCTGCAGCGGGCGCTGGCCCGCAAACAGTCCGGATCGAACAACCGGGACAAAGCTCGCCTGGCCGTGGCCCGCCAGCACGTCAAGATCGCCGACGCGCGCCGGGAGTTCCATCACCAGCTTTCCACGGAGCTGATCCGCGAGAACCAAGCGATCTACGTGGAAGACCTGGCCGTGAATGGACTGGCGCGCACCCGGCTAGCCAAGAGCGTTCACGACGCCGGCTGGTCATCCTTCCTCGCAATGCTGGAGTACAAGGCCGCCTTGTACGGACGGACCTTCCACCGGATCAACCGGTGGTTCCCCTCTTCCAAACTGTGCTCCACCTGCGGGGCACGGCAAGAGGCAATGCCGCTGAACGTCCGCTCATGGACCTGCCCGTGCGGGGCTGTCCATGACCGGGATGTCAACGCGGCCAAGAACATCCTCGCCGCCGGACGGGCGGAGAGGCTAAACGCCTCCCACGCCAGTGGGCGGGACGGCGCAAGCCGTCCCGGTGGAGGGCAGGTAAGACCACCCGGTCAGGGTGGCAGGCCCGTTGAAGCAGGAAGCCACAGAGGTGCCGCATGAAGCGGCACGGACTGAATCCCCAGTCTTACAGACTGGGGAGCGGGTCACTTTCCGCCCTGGTGCTGCGTCCACATCATGAGCGCCACGATCACGAAGACGACCATGAGCCCGATGACGCGATCACGGGACATGCCGAGACCGACGCGTTTCGCGACGCGGCTGACGACGAACGCCAGCAGGATCGCCAGTAGTGCGAGCGTTACGACCCCACTCACGCTTTTTCTCCTCTGGTCCGACCCGGGACCAGACTAACCCGGCGGAGCCCCGCGCTGCATGACGCCGCTCATCCGCGGGTACGGCGAGGAACATTACAGGTGGTAATGCGACGATTACCGACAGGGGGAGACATGCGGCGTCATCTGCACCTGCGCGCGCTTCCGGCGGCGGCCGCGATCGTCACGGCGGCCGTCACCGTCACGGTGGCCCCGGCGTCCGGCGCCGGTGCCGCGGGGCCGACGTCGGTGACGGTCGCGCCGGCGTCCCGGGCCCCGGTGTCCGCCCAGGACCGCGCCTGGCTGCGAGAGGCCCATCAGGCCAACCTTGCGGAGATCGACGTCGGCGAGCTGGCCGGGAAGAAGGGCGCGACCTCGGAGGTGCGCTCGGCCGGCCGGATGCTCGTGACCGACCACACCGCCTTCGACGGCAAGGTGACCCGCCTGGCCGAGCGCCTCGGGGTCTCCTTGCCCAAGACGCCCACGCCCGCCGACACGGCCGCCGCCGACCGGCTGCGGAACGAATCGGGGAAGGCCTTCGACCAGGACTTCCTCAGCACCATGGTGAGCGGGCACCGGAAGGTCATCGCCGACACCCGGACCCAGGTCTCCCAGGGATCGTCCACCCGGGTGATCGCCCTGGCCAAGAATGCCCTCCCCGAGCTGCGCAAGCACCTGGCGATGCTGCGGAAGACCCAGACCTCCGGCTGATCGGCCACCCGGTCCTCGCGCGCTCACCGTTCTCCGGGGCGGAGTCGGTGAGCGGGTCGTGGCCGCCACCCGGCCCACGGCTGAATCGCTACGCGTCCCGCGGCATGCGCGGCAGGGCGAGGATGAGGGCGAGACCGGCGAGTACGAGGGCCAGGGCGAACGCGCACCCGGCCGCGAACGCGTGGTCCCAGCCGCGGGGGACCGCCCGGAAGACCACCACGCCGACCAGGGCGACGCCCACGGAGCCGCCGACCTGCTGGGCCGTTGCCAGCACGCCCGAGGCGGTGCCGACGTGCCCCTCCCGTACGCCCTTCAGGGCCACGTTGAGCAGCGGCGTCTGCACCAGCCCCATGCCCCCGCCGAGGACGACCGTCGCCGCCATGATCGAGACCGTGGTGTACGGCTCCACGAGCAGCACGGTGAGCCCGGCCGCCGCGATCAACGCACCCACGACGAGCAGCCGGCGGCCGAGGAGCGGGGCAAGCCTGCCGGCGGCCAGCGACCCCGCCAGGAAGGCGAGCGCGAACGGCGTGAACGCCAGCCCGGCGCGCAGAGCGGACAGCCGCAGGCCCTCCTGCAGCTCCAGCGCCATCACGAAGTTGAAGCCGTTCACCATCACGTACCAGGTCAGGACGATTACGACGCCGAGGGTGAACGGACGGTCCCGGAACAACCGCAGGTCGACGAGCGGGTCGCCGGCCCGGCGTTCCGCGGCGGCGAAGGCGGCCAGCACGAGGGGAGCGGCGGCCAGGCAGAGCCACGTCCACACCGGCCAGCCCAGCTGACGGCCTTCGATCAGGGGCAGGACGAGGAGGATCAGCGCGGCGCTGAGCAGGGCCGTGCCGGGCCGGTCGATCCGGCCGGCGGTCGCGGCGCGCGACTCCGGGATCAGGACCCGGGCGGCCAGGAAGATCACCGCGCCGAGGGGCAGGTTCACGAGGAACACCGCACGCCAGGGCAGCATCTCGAGCATGACCCCGCCGAGCACCTGCCCCGCCACCGAGGCCATGCCCAGGACCGCGCCCATGACGGCGAACGGCCGGTCCCGGCGGTCCGGCGGGAAGAGCACCTGAATGAGGGAGAACGCCTGGGGCAGGGCGAGCGCGGAGCCGACCCCCTGGACGAGCCGGGCGGCGACCAGGAGTCCGGCGTCCGGCGCCAGGCCGCTGGCCACCGACGCCACGGTGAACAGCGCGACTCCCGCACAGAACATCCGCCGCCGGCCGTACCGGTCACCTAGGCGCCCGCCGGTGACGAGCGTGACGGCGTAGGTGAGCTGGAATCCCGCGAGCACGAGCTGTCCGACGGCCGGGGACGCGTGCAGGGCGCGTTCGATCGCGGGGACGGCCACCAGCACCTTGAACAGGTCGCTGATCGTGAGGAAGACACCCGCGTACGCCGCGATCAGCGCGGGCCACGGCCGGATCCCCGCCTGCTCGGGGGCTTGCGTGAGAGCTGTCATGCCTCCCACGATGGGAGGAACAGTAAACGGGTACCAGATGTGCTTCATCCTGGTATAAGGAGTACCGCCCAATGCCCAGCCGTGATGAGCTCGCCACCTTCCTCCGATTCCGCCGCGAACGCCTCACCCCTGAGGACGTCGGCCTGCCCGGGGGCGGGCGGCGCCGTACGCCGGGGCTGCGCCGGGAGGAGGTCGCCACGCTCGCCGGCGTCAGCACGACCTGGTACACCTGGCTCGAGCAGGCCCGTGACGTCACGCCAAGCCGGCAGGTGCTCGACGCGCTCGCCCGCACGCTGCAGCTGTCGCCGGCCGAGCACGACTACCTGTTCACCCTGGCCGGTCAGCCGGCCACGCCGGCGGCCGAGAAGGCCGACGTGCATCCGACGATGCGGGCGTTCGTCGACTCCCTCGACCCGCATCCCGCCTACATCGCCAACGAGACCTGGGACGTCCTCGCCTACAACCGCGCGCAGGCGGCACTGATCGCCGAGTACGACGAGCTGCCGCCGGAGCAGCGCAACGTGATCTGGCTGATGTTCAACCGTCCCGAGATCCGCGCGCGCGTCGTCGACTGGGAGGCCGACGCCCGCTCGATGGTGGCCAAGTTCCGGGCGGCGGCCGCCGAGCAGGCGGGCAACCCGCGCATGCGCGCGCTCACCGACGACCTGGTGAAGAGAAGCCCGGAGTTCCGCGACCTGTGGGCCGGCCACGACGTCCGTGGCCACGGACCGGCCCGCAAGCGCGTCGACCATCCGGCCGTCGGCCTGATCGAGCTCGACTACGTGAAGCTGGAGTGCGTCGGCCGCCCCGGGCAGGTCCTCACCGCCCACCTTCCCGCCGACCCCGAATCCGCCGCCAAGCTGCGGGCGCTGGTCGACGCCTCCTGACGCCGGGCTGCGGGCGCAAGCGGGGATGGCCACCCGGATTCTGCCTTTCGGCTCTTGCCGCTCTCTCGGCCGGCGGTGTTCCGGCGTGGGCGGGTGGGCCCGAAACAAAGTCCGTGTCACCCGCATTCGACGGCGTTGTGTACATTTGTACTTGTACTGATGTACACGAGCGGGCCAGGCCAGCAGGGCGGGCTCGGACGTGGGGCATGAGGTGGAGGTGTTCTGTGGTTGCTGCCCGTGATCCGGAGGGGCGACGCCGCGCCATCATCGAGGCGGCGGGGCAGCTGATCGCCGAGGTCGGCGTCGGCAAGCTCACCCATCGGCTGGTGGCCGAGCGCGCCGGCGTTCCGCTGGGCTCCACCACGTACTACTTCTCCTCGCTGGAGGAGCTGATCGACGAGACGATCGGGTACGTCGGTGAGGTGTTCGTGCAAGCGGTGCATTCGCTGTCCGAGGGCATCGCCTCCAGTGATGACGTGGCGGCCTCATTGGCGGAGCTGTTCACCGGGCAGATGCGGGACGCCAAGCAGTCGGTGCTGATGGTCGAGATGTACCTGGCCGCCGCCTACCGGCCCGAGTTGCGCCCGATCGCCCGCCGCTGGTTCGAGGAGATGGTCGATCTGCTGACCGTCCACGTTCCCGGACCCGCTGCCTTGGCCATCACGGTGTACCTGGACGGCGTGATGATCCAGGCGATGCTGCACGATGAGCCTCCCCTGGGCCGGGAGGCCCTAACCGATTCCCTGCGTGCGCTGCTGACCCTGCGGTGACGAGCGCGATGGGCGGCCGGCCGCCTGCTGTACGGCTGGTGATCGACTTTTGGTGCCCGGGTAGCTCGGGTGGATCTGTGCTGGGGGAACGGTAGAGATGGCTCAGGCCGGGGTTGAGGTACCTGCTCAGAAGGGCGAACAGGACAGGACGCCAGGGCGGGGTTGGCGGGGTTGGTTGCTGGAGGGGCTGACCGGGCAGAGCGCGCGGCACCCGGGTCCGCACGGGACGGTTTCGAGCGAGCGACACCGGCGCCCGTGGTGGCGGGTGATGTGCCTGACGGGCGTCGACTATTTCTCCACCCTGGGCTACCAGCCGGGTATCGCGGCGCTGGCGGCGGGTCCGCTGTCACCGGTGGCGACCCTGGTGCTGATCGCGTTGACCTTGTTCGGGGCACTGCCGGTCTACCGGCGGGTGGCGGCCGACAGCCCGCGCGGCGAGGGCTCGATCGCGATGCTGGAGCGGCTGCTGCCCTGGTGGGCGGGCAAACTGCTGGTGCTGGTGCTGCTGGGGTTCGCAGCGACCGACTTCATCATCACGATCACGATGTCGGCGGCGGATGCGACAGCCCACCTGGTGCACAATCCGCTGGCCCCTGCGGGGGCCGCCGGCAGCAGGGTGTGGATCACCCTTGTCATGGTGGGCGCGCTGGGCGCGGTGTTCCTCAAGGGGTTCCGGGAGGCGATCGGCATCGCCGTCGCGCTGGTGGCGGTCTTCTTGTCGCTGAACCTGGTGGTGCTGGTGACGGCGGCCTGGCACGTGGCGGCCAGGCCGGTCGTGGTGGAGGACTGGTGGGCGGCGGCCACCACCCAGCACAGCTCGGTCCTGGGCATGATCGGGGTGGCCCTGCTGGTGTTCCCCAAACTGGCGCTGGGCATGTCGGGGTTCGAGACCGGTGTGGCGGTGATGCCGCAGGTGCGCGGTGACGCCTCCGATACCGAGGCCCACCCGGCCGGGCGGATCCGCAACACCCGCCGCCTGCTGAGGACCGCCGCGCTGATCATGAGCGGATTCCTGCTGCTGTCGAGCCTGGCCACCACTCTGCTCATCCCGGCCCACGAGTTCCAACGCGGCGGGCAGGCCAACGGCCGCGCCCTGGCCTACCTGGCCCACCGGTACCTGGGCGGAGCGTTCGGCACGGTCTACGACGCCGCAACTATCGCGATCTTGTGGTTCGCAGGCGCGTCGGCTCTGGCCGGCCTGCTCAACCTGGTCCCGCGGTACCTGCCGCGCTATGGCATGGCCCCCGACTGGGCACGGGCGGTCCGGCCGCTGGTTCTGGTGTTCATGACGATCGCGATGATCATCACGGTGCTGTTTCAGGCCGACGTCGACGCCCAAGGCGGCGCCTACGCCACCGGCGTCCTGGTGCTCATGCTGGCGGGGGCGTTCGCCGTGACGATCGCCGCCCGCGCCAAGGGCCGGCACGCCGCCACCGTCGGATTCGGCCTCATCACCGCGGTGTTCGGCTACACGCTGGCCACCAACGTCGTCGAACGGCCCGACGGCATCAAGATCGCCTCAATGTTCATCCTCGGGATCTTGATCACCTCGTTCGCCTCCCGGGTGCACCGGGCGTTCGAACTGCGCAGCACCCGAGTCACCTTCGACGCCACCGCGACCACGCTGATCGACCGGGCCGTGGCCGCCGGACCGCTGCGGATCATCGCGCATGAACCCCAGCGCCGCGACGCCGCCGAATACCGCGACAAACGCAACGGCTTCCGCGAGGAGACCGCGACCTCGGCCGCCGACGACCGGCTCTTCTTGGAGGTCACCGTCAGCGACTCCTCAGACTTCACCACCGACCTGGACGTCACCGGCGAAAAACGCTACGGCAACGCCATCCTGACCGTCCGGGGACCGGTCGTCGCCAACACCATCGCCGCCGTGCTGATGGCCCTGCGCGACCGCACCGGCCAGATCCCCCACGCCTACTTCAACTGGACCGAAGGCCACCCCCTCGGCCACCTCCTGCGCTTCCTGATCTTCGGCGACGGCGAGGTCGCCCCCGTCACCCGCGAGGTCCTACGACGCGCCGAACCGGACCCCGAACAACGCCCCCGCATCCACGCCAGCTAAGTGGGAGCAAGCGCGCTCAGTACTCGGTGATGTGCTCTCCGATTTCGACAACCTGGGGGTTGGTGGGCCACTTGGCGGCCATGCGGGCGTGTACGCGGGTGATCTCTCCGAGGGTTTTGAGCCCTGCGGTCGCGGAGACGATCGCGTGGGCTTGCCGCAACCCCACCGATGCGGCGTCGGGTTCACCTCCGGCGGCGAAAGCGGCAGCGGCTCGGACGCGGTACGAGGCGACCCATTCGGAGTCGCGTACGACAGGGGGCAGGGCCTCGAGGGCGTCTGAGATCGTGTTGGCCGCGCGGACGTAGGCGGTCGGGTTGTCCGCCAGGTAGGTGAGGATGATGCCACGCTGCATCGTGAGGAGCTGTGGCCCGTAGAAGTAGAGGGACTCCGGGTCATCGCCGGATTTACTCCAGGTGATGACCTGTTCTGCCTCACCGATGGCGTGCAGAGCACCGTCCTCGTCGCCCATGATCGCGAGTGCGCGGCCTCGTTGCTGGATCGCCATGGTCCGGGTCCCGGTGGCCGTGGCCATCTCGGCGGCTGCATTCGATAGAGCGGCCATCGAGCCGATATCACCGGTCACCCACGCCAGATGCCCTTGCATGGACAAGGCGGTGGCCGTCAGGTCTGCGTTGCCTGCCTGGATACCGAGCCGTAGTGCCTGGTCGTACAGGGTTCCCGCGGCGTCGTGGCGGCCTGTGGCGGTATGGAGCCAGCCGTTGAACTGCGACGTGCCGGACGCGGTGGCGGCCAGATCCCCGGCCAGAGAACCGCGTGCTTCGCGGAGAAGCCGCAGAGTGAGCTTGAGTTGTTCCTTGGCCGGCTCGATGATCGCTGCGGACCCGATCATGTCCTCGATGCGGCGCTGACCTGCAAGCGTTCCGCTCAGGTCGGCAACGACGGCGGCGTCAACGCGCGATGGATTGCGCGCGGCCCGGATCAGCCGCTCTTCATCATCAGGGGTGCGCTGTCGGCCGTCGCCGTTCCCGGTTACGGCCGAGACCTCTCCTTGGCGAACCGCTCTGGTGATCGAGGCGGCCTCCTCCAACATGCTCAGCTCGACACCGAGCGCGATGGCTAAAGCGGGGAGATGAACGGTCGGAATGCGCCCACCGCGTTCATATCGCGAAATGTCCCAACGAGTCAGGCTGGATCCCGAGATCTCATTAACTCGTCCTGATAGGTCGGCCTGAGACAACTGCGCTTCGGCGCGTAGACGCGCGAGGAGTAGGGCGATCGGAAGTCGCGTCTGCTCGTTCATATGGCGGCTTTCGTCGGCTGCTGTGGGCCTGTCACCGGCCCACAGCCGGGGCTCCTCTCATCATGCCTCAGCGGGTGTGAGGTGGGAACGCATAGTTACCCACTCGACACGCATGCAAAGGAGATACGGATGGGAGAGGAGATCCCCGCCCGGAGGACCTGGAGCCATGCTTGGAAGGTTGATCGGCTGACCGAGTTGTGCCGGGAGCTGGTCAAGCGCGGGATCCGGGTCGAGATGAGCGACGCCCGCCCGGCATTGTCGGTGCGTTTGAGACTGACGACGCCCCGGGTCTCCATCCAGATCGCCGATGGGGCGTTCGTGTGGCGACGCGACGACACGGACCGGCACGCGGCCGACGACGTGTCCGGGGCGGCACACCGAATCGCCGCATACCCGAAAGCGCGTGACGGGGACGACGCGTCATGACGGGACGGCTGCGGTGGACGAGCGTGTTCCTCTGTCGGCTGTGGTTCGGATGGGAGCGTCCCGCCCGGCCCGACAGCGGCTTGTCATGAACCCCGATCAGGCCTGGGTGATCTCCCGACGGTTCCCGGGGCTGGTCTTCTGGTTCGGGCGGTGTACCCGGTCGTGGTGGGCGCTCGTCTGGGTTCCGTCCGGATGGCGGCTGGTCGAGGCCGCCGATACCGACCAGCTCACCCGCGCGGTGCTGGAGGCCCGCACGTGGCCGTGGCCTCGGACGGCAACGGTATCCGGCAGTGGGGGTGAGCGGCAGCCGTCGGGTGAAATGCGTATGCGGTGATATGTCGCCTGATATCGTTTAGGCTGATTCGCCAATGGCCGATCGTCCTGTCGGACGAGAACTCACATATCATCGGCCCGCAATCCCTAGGTTTCGGGATAACGCGTTTCCGTCGCCGTTCCTACCTTGGACTCGTCGAGATTCTTCGACCTCCAAGAGAGGAAATCTCATGCGAAACATCGGGATCCCCGCGCGGGTCGGGTTCAGGGGTGCCGTGGCCGCGGCCGCCCTGGGCGGCGCTCTCCTCGCGTCCATTCCCCCGGCCAACGCCGGCTCGGCTCGTAGCGTCGAGGTGTTCCTGAACAACCTCACCCGCTGCGACCTGCTCCTCGTCACCGCGCGCCTCGACCACGGCGAGTGGGAGAGCCAGCCGCCGCAGCTCATCCTGCTGGGCGACCAGGGACGGTGGGAGTCGGTGTCCCACGGGGTCGCCACCGGAACCGAGGGAGAAGCGGACTACTTCACTCAGTCCTGCCGGAATCCGGGCAACAACAACAAGCGGATCCATTTCCACTGGGACAATCCATTCATCGGATCGAACTCCTATGACAGCGCCGGCACCGACGGGGCCTTCCGCTCCAACATCGTCGGCGGCTCCGGAAACCACGCGGGCGTGTCCGTGAGCTTCCTGCCCGCCTGACGGATCCGGCGGGAGATGCCCCATGCGGCATCTCCCGCCGGCTTCATGAGGCCATCGCTCGCTGGAGATCGTCGGGGTCGGGGCCGTCGCCGCAGACCTCCGGCTCGGGCGGGCGCACGCGACGCGACCCTCGGGCGAGGGCGACGGCGGGGATGGCGGCGGCGAGGATGCTGATGGCGGCCAGGGCCGCGAAGCCGTACCGGGTGTCCGAGCGGTCGGTGATCGTCGCCACGACGAGCATGACGGCGACCGTGCCGGCGAGGGCGCAGGCGTTGGCGACGCCGAACACCCGCCCGATGCGGTGCTCGGGGGCCGAGGCGAGCAGCAGCGCCCGCGACGCGATGCGCGCCTGCCCGAACCCGCACGCGCCGATGAGCACCAACGGCATCAGCCCGGCGACGCCGTACCGCGGTTGCAGGATCAGCAGGCCGTTGCACAGCAGGTACCCGGCCAGGGCGATGCGCAGGTCGCCGAGCCGGTGGCCGACCAGGCGGTACGCCGCCGCCGCGAGCAGGAAGCCGGTGCCGCCGAGGGCGTCGACCAGGCCGAGGATCGCGCTGCCGCGATGCAGCTCGCCCACGACGAGGACGGGCAGGAGCGCGTTGAAGACCGTCACGACGACGCTGCCCTGGGCGTACAGGAGGATGAGCCAGCCGGTGGCCATGCGCCGGCCCGCCTCGGCGGGCGCGTCCTGCGGGCCGGTCACCGGCTCGGGGTCCGGGTGCGCGGGCCGGCGGCCGACCGCGAACACGCACAGCGCCGAGGCGGCGAACGTGCCGGCGTTGAACGCGAAGAGCGGCACGGCCCCGAACCACTGGACCGCGAAGCCGCCGACCGACGCCGACAGCAGCATCCCGGCCTGCATCGCGATCTCGTAGTTGGCGTTGAACCGGCGCAACTCGGCGGGCCGGACCCGCTCCTTGATCAGGCCCGCGCTGACCGGCACGAACAGGGTGGCGACCACCGCCAGCGCCAGGTTGGCGGCGTAGACGACGGCGTCCGTCGGCGCCCCGGCCGCCAGCCCGGCCGGCAGGGCCAGCGCGGCGACCGCGCCGGCCAGATCACAGCAGACCCAGAGCGTACGGCGGTCGAAGCGGTCGGCGACGCGGCCGAAGAAGGGGGACAGCACCGCCTGGGGAGCGGCGACCGCGATGAACAGCCAGCCGACCGCCAGCATCGTCCGCTCGGCCCGGACGAGCAGCAGCGCCGCGGCGATCAGCTGGATGTTGTTGCCCAGCGAGGTGATGAAGGTGGCGGGGATCAGCAGGCGCTCGGCCCGCCGGATCCGGGCGTCGTTGTGGGGGTGCACGGCGTCCTCGGCAAGTGTGGTCGGTCGGCCGCGGTCGGCGGCCGTACCGATGATCGCCGGTCCCGGCTGACATCTCCTGTCAGGAATCCGCCGCGATGATTCGCGCGACGTACTTGCCGGTGCCGCGCCCGTCGGCGAGCAGCTGGTGGGCGGCGGGGGCCTCGGCCAGCGACCCGATCTCGGTGACCGGGACGTCCAGCCGCCCCTCGGCGACGAGGCCGAGGACGCGGCGCAGCGCCACCGCCACGCGTTCGGGCGCCGTGACCGCCAAGGCGCTGATGCTGAACCCGCCGATGGCGACGTTTCCCGCGCGCAGTCGGTCGAGGCCGGGGAGCGCGGCGGCCTGCCCGCCGCCCGCGTTGCCGAACAGCACGACACGCCCGCTTGGATTGATCACCTCCAGGTCGGCGTCCAGCAGCGCGGTGCCCAGCGGATCCAGGACGACGTCGACGCCGTCGCCGGTGGCCGCTCGTACCGCCTCGGCCAGGTCGCCCTCGCGGGCGACGGCGGCGTCGTAGCCGCTCTTCAGGGCCGCGGGGATCTTGTCGGCGCGGCCCACGGTGCCGACGAGCCGTCCGCCGCCCAGCGCCGGGACGAGCTGCGCCACCGCGCCGCCGACGCCTCCGCTCGCCGAGTGCACCAGCACGGTCTCGCCGGGGGCGAACCGGGCGGCGTCCGTGAGCAGCAGCAGGGCGGTGGCGAGCATCAGCGGGGCCGCCGCGGCGACGGCCGACGGCACCTCGTCGGGGACCGGGACGGTGAGCGCGGCCGGTGCGACGGCGACCTCCGCCAGCCCGCCGGCTCCCGGCAGGAGCGCCGCCACCCGCTGCCCGGCGGCCAGGCTCGTGACGCCCGCGCCGACCTCCCGAACGGTCCCGGCCACCTCCTTGCCCGGCGCGAAGGGCCAGGACGCGTAGCCGGTGTCGCCGCGGCGGGCCATCACGTCGATGAAGTTGATCCCCGCGTGGGCGACGTCGATGGTCACCTCCCCGGCGCCGGGGCGCGGTGCCGCCACGTCCCGGACCTCCGTACGGTCGGGGCCCTGCGATGGCGCGGTCATGACCAGAGCACGCATGACGTCTCCTCGTTCGACTTTCGACGTTCGTCGTATGACGAAAGTCGTACCACAGTTGTACGATGGTTGTCGAAAGAGAGGTCGTCTCGATGCCCCGATCGCAACGCCGTGCGCTGACCCACCCGGAGGCCGACGAGCTGGACGTGCTGGACATCCTGCACGCGCTGTCGGATCCCACGCGGATGACGATCGTCCAGACGCTGCGCGCCGATCCGGAGCGGGCGTGCGGGACGTTCCCCGTGGATGTCGCGCCCTCGACGCTCACGCACCACTTCCGGGTGCTCCGCGAGGCGGGCGTCATCCGTCAGCGGGAGGACGGCAACCGACGGTGGACCACACTGCGGCGGGACGACCTGGAGGCCCGCTTCCCGGGGCTGCTCGACGCCGTCGTCACGGCGTACGAGCGGCAGGCGTCGCCGCCCGTCTCAGCGGCGGGCGGTCCCGGTCAGCCGCACTGATCGCCGTCGCAGGCGGCCGCGTCCGCCGCGGCCCCGGCCGCCACCGGCTCCTCGGAGGACGCGACGGCGGCCGCAGGTGAGTTCTCGGCGAGTAGGCGCCGGGGGCCGGAGCCCTCCTCGCCCAGCCGGTCGAACGGGTTGGACAGGCGGCACCGGCTCAGGGACAGGCAGCCGCAGCCGATGCAGTCGGTCAGGTCGTCGCGCAGTCGTTGCAACTGCTCGATGCGCTCGTCGAGCTCGCTCCGCCACGTGGCGGACAGCCGTTCCCAGTCCTTGCGGGTCGGGGTGCGCTCCTCCGGGAGCTGGGCGAGGGCCTCCCGGATCCGGCTCAGCGGGACGCCGACGCGCTGGGAGACCCGGATGAACGCCACGCGCCGCAGGACGTCCCGGGCATAGCGGCGCTGGTTGCCCGCCGTGCGGCGGCTGCGGATCAGTCCCTTGGCCTCGTAGAAGTGCAGGGCCGAGACGGCGACGCCGCTGCGCGCGGCCAGCTGTCCCACGGTGAGCTCGCCGGCGTCCCATCGGGGGTGTTCCATGCTCCCAACCCTAGATTCCTGAGAGCTCGGTCATGTGACTCCACCTACGCGTGACCGCGCGGGCTTTCTGTGTCGGTGGCTAGGCCACGTCGCAGAGGGCCAGCCCGGCCCTGTTGAGGACATTCGTCGCGCCGACGTGGTCGGCGTTGGCGGTGAGGCCACACGCCGTGCACTGGAACCTTGCTTGGGTGAGGCGGTTGTCCGCGCTGAGGTGCCCGCAGCCTCCGGCGGAAGGCGGGCAGGTGCGGGAGGTGTTGCGGGCGTCCACCGGGATCACCAGCCGACCGGCGCTTTCAGCCTTGTCCGCCAGGATTGCCAGGAACTGCCCCCAACCCGCATCCAGGATGCTGCGGTTGAGCCCGGCCTTGGCGGCGGCGCCGTTCGGCAGGAACGCCGCCGGGATCCTCAGCGCGGATCGCCTTCAACTCCGCCGACTGCTCGCCATAACGGATCGTCACACCCGCCCTGCGGTAGGCCGTCCGACGGTGCTCCAGAGCGCCGTTGTACAGCGAGCAGTGATCCCCCAACATCTCACCCAGCACGAGGGCCTGACGGGCCGTGGGACGCAGGAGGAACTTGTAGGCGCGGATCACGAGCCGTCCTCCTTCACCTTCGTCCAGGGCCGTTCGGACTGGGTATCGAGGTACCACTGCACCGTCTCGGCGCTCACCTCGCCGGCCGAGGCCGCGAAGTACGACGATGGCCACAAGGTCGGAAGCTTCGACCGCAGGTGCGGGAACTCCTGGCGCAGCACACGGGAGATCAAGCCCTTGAACTGGTTCGCGACATACGAGGCCGACGACTTCGGATCGTGCTTGACGAACAGATGGACGTGGTCGGGCATCACTTCCAGCGCCACGATCTCCCACCCCCGTTCGTCGACCTTGACCCGGACCAACTCCTCCAGGCGTGCCGCGACCCGGCCTTCGAGGACCGGGCGGCGGTACTTCGAGCACCACACCACGTGCAACCCCAGGTCGTACACGCCGCTGGAGAACCGGCGAACCGCCCTGGTCACAGCCACCCTACTAACACACAGGCATCACTTGCACACGAATTGTAGGGTCCTGGGCTCGCCACATGCGTGGTGGGCGGCCGTCCCGGCCGTGAAGGGCCCTGAAGGGGCCCTTCACCTCCCCTGCCGACCGAAGCCGGTGATTCCCTTGGAGAAGCCTGATGGACGGGCGAGCGGGGCGAGGTAAGCTCGTACTGACCGAATCGTGTTCGGTTCTTGTTGGGACGGAACCCCGAGAAGAGACTTGGAGGCGTCGTGGCCGAGGCGTACATCGTCGGAGCGGTCCGTACCCCGGTAGGCACGAAGAAGGGCGCGCTCGCCGCCGTGCACCCGGCCGACCTGGGCGCGCACGTGCTCAAGGAACTGGTCGAGCGCACAGGCGTCGACCCCGAGGCGGTCGACGACGTCATCATGGGCTGCGTCATGCAGGTCGGCCCGCAGTCGCTCGACCTCGCCCGTACGGCGTGGCTGTCCGCCGGGCTGCCCGAGCGGGTGCCCGGTGTCACCATCGACCGCCAGTGCGGATCGTCCCAGCAGGCGATCCACTTCGCCGCCCAGGGCGTCCTGTCCGGCACCCAGGATCTCGTCGTGGCCTCCGGCGTGGAGAACATGGGCATGGTCCCCATGGGCTCCAGCGTCGCCATGGCCCTGGAGAAGGGCATGCCGTTCCCGTACGGCGAGGGCTGGTCCGCGCGGTACGGCGACCAGGAGATCTCCCAGTTCCGCGGCGCGCAGTTGATGTGCGAGAAGTGGGGTTTCAAGCGTGGTGACCTCGAGGCGTTCGCCCTGGAGAGCCACCGGCGCGCGGTCAACGCGATCGAGAACGGCTACTTCGACCGGGAGACCGCGCCGATCGCCGGAGTGACCAAGGACGAGGGTGCCCGCCCGGACACCTCGCTGGAGAAGATGGCCGGGCTGAAGCCCCTGCGCGAGGGCTGGGAGCTGACCGCGGCCATCGCCTCCCAGATCTCCGTCGGCGCCGGCGCGCTGCTGATCGCCTCGGAGGAGGCCGTCCGGGAGCACGACCTGACCCCGCGGGCGCGCATCCACACGCTCGTCGTCGAGGGCTCCGACCCGGTGTACATGCTGACCGGGCCGATCCCGGCGACCGAGAAGGCCCTGCGGCGCGGCGGCCTGACGATCGACGACATCGACGTGTTCGAGGTCAACGAGGCGTTCGCGCCGGTCCCGCTGGCGTGGGCCCGGGAGACGGGCGCCTCGCTGGAGAAGACCAACCCGAACGGCGGCGCGATCGCCCTCGGCCACCCGCTCGGCGCGACGGGCAGCATCCTGATGACCAAGCTCCTGCACGAGCTGGAGCGCACCGGCGGCCGCTACGGCCTGCAGACGATGTGCGAGGGCGGCGGCCAGGCCAACGCCACCGTCATCGAGCGACTCTGACGGCCGACACGGAGGGCGGGGCGCCCCGCCCTCCGTGTCGCGGAGAGCCGCTCACCTCCCCTGCGGGAGGGAGTGAGCGGCGGGGCATCGGTCGCGCCGGTGAGGGCCGAAGATCGCGCACGTCGGCGATCCCATCGCCGGCGCCGGTCCCGAGGATGAGGGTCATGAAGAAACGAGCCTCCCTCGCAGCCCTCGCCCTGACCGCCGTCGTCGGCGCCGGCCTCGCCCCGGCCGCCTCAGCCGCGGCCACGGCACCTCTGCCGCCGCTGAAGCCGGACCTCCTGCGCGCGGCGATCTCCGGGCTGCCGAACGGGACCGTCACCAGCGCCATCGTCAAGGTCACCGGCCCGGCGGGGCGGTGGCAGGGCACCTCGGGAGTCGGCGACGTCGAGACCGGGGGGCCGGTACCCGCCGACGGCCGGTTCCGGATCGGCAGCGCCACCAAGGTGTTCACCGCCGCCGTGATCCTGCAGCTCGCCGCCGAGCGCCGGATCGACCTCGGCCAGTCGGTCCAGCACTACCTGCCCGGCGTGCTGCCCGCCTCCTTCCCGAGGATCACCGTCCGGCAGATCCT
Organism: Actinoallomurus vinaceus; assembly: GCF_039542055.1. Classification (NCBI taxonomy): domain Bacteria; kingdom Bacillati; phylum Actinomycetota; class Actinomycetes; order Streptosporangiales; family Thermomonosporaceae; genus Actinoallomurus; species Actinoallomurus vinaceus. The sequence continues at coordinate 99,333 of NZ_BAABHK010000013.1, read as the reverse complement.
GAACCACACCAGCGGGCTGCCCGACGGCACCCTCGGGTTCGGCGACGCCCAGTGGTTCGTCGACCACCGCCTTCAGAGCTGGACGCTGGCGGAGATCGTCGCCGACTCGGTCAAGAACCCGATGGTCTTCCCGCCCGGTACCAAGCAGCAGTACAACGGCACCAACTACTTCCTCGCCGGAATGCTCGTCGAGAAGGTGACCGGCCGGTCGTACGGCGACGAGGTGCGGCGGCGGATCATCCGGCCGCTCCACCTGCGCGACACGTACGCGCCGGACCGCGACGACGTCCGCCTGCCCGGTCCGTACGCGCACGGGTACGTCGCCCTCACCGAGGACGGGAAGACGACGCTGCACGACGTGTCCGAGCAGAGCCCGTGGCCGTCCGCGGAAGGCGGGATGATCTCCACGACCGCCGACCTCACCCGCTTCGTCAACGCGCTGTTCCGGGGACGGGTCGTGCCGCGCCGGCAGCTCACGGAGATGTTCACCACGCCCGACGTCCCGTACATCGACGACAAGGAGTGCAACAGGGGCCCGGCCGCGGGCCGGGCGTGCTTCAGCGTCGGCATGACGAAGGTGACGATGCCGAACGGCGTCACCATCTGGGGCAAGACCGGCTCACGGCCCGGCTACACGAGCGGTATGTTCGCCACCCGCGACCTGCGCCGGACGGTCGTGTACTCACTGACCCCGACGGGCAACAAGGACGGCTCCGAGAGCCCGTACGTGAGCAAGATCGCCGCCGCCACCATCGACCCGGATCTGCTGTCGGGCGGCTGACGCGGCATCGTCCGAAGGTCGCGCCTTCCCGGGCGCGGCCTTCGTAAAGAAGCCCACAACCCGGGCGTGTAGCGCCCATGCGACGCGTGCCCCGTGCCCGACGATGGCACGCGTCATGGTCCTCACTGAAGAAGAACACCGGCCGCTGTACTCCGTCGGGCAGGCCGCCGCGATGCTGGAGACACGCCGGAGGTTCCTGCATCGTCTTGATCGGTACGGCGTCGTGAGCCCCCGGCGCACCCCCGGCGGCCATCGCCGTTATTCGGCGTACGAGATCGGCCGGATCCGGCGCGTCATCGAGCTCGCCGATGAGGGTGTCACCCTGGTCGGCATCCGCCACATCGTCGGCCTGGAGAAGCGCATCCGGGAGCTGGAAGCGCAGCTCGACGCGGCCTGGGACCGCGTCTTCCAGCTGGAGAAGCGTCCGGCGATCCCGCGGATGCGACGCGAGCGGATCCCTCCGATCTGAGGGCTCACGGGACCGGCCAGGGCCTGACCTCCAGGTCGCCGAGCCGGGCCAGGTCGACCCGGTCCTCGTCGGCGAGGACGCCGATCAGCTCCTCCGCCTCGGACGGCGTCACGTGGCGGCCCCGCGAGCACCGCGCGTCGGAGTCCGGGCTCTCCAGCCACAGCCGGGGACCGTCCTCCCACATCACCTGCACGATCGCGCCGGACCGGCCCTCGAACGTGGCGAAGTTGCCCTTCCGGGGCGTCAGGTCGACCAGAACGCGGCGGGACTCCGCGAGCGACATCGCGACCGCGTCGTCCTGCGTGCGGCCCCGGGCGTAGTCGCAGTAGGTCACCTGGAGCGGGCCGGCGACCTCCGGCTCGGGACCTCCGGGCCAGGCGGCGAGCTCGCCGAAGCGTCGTTCTCGCCAGGTCATGGAGACGGAGATCCGCGTGGCGAGATCGCCGTTCCACTTGGGAGCCAGGCCGTGCCGGCGCAGCGTCGCGGCGACCTCCTCGCCGATCCGCGTGGCGGCGGCGTCGTCTCCGTCGAAGGCGCCGTACGAGAGGTAGAGCGCGGATCCCTCGACGGCGGCCTCGACGTCCTGGCGGTGGCAGAAGGTGTAGCCGCGCGTCTCGGTGCCCTCCGGCACCTCGCCGCCGATCTCGGTGACCCCGCAGTTCTGGCAGCAGGTGAAGTCCGCCCGCGCCACGATGCCGGCCGCCTCGAGGTCCTGGAACGCCTGGAACAGCCGGTCGGTGTCGAGGACGTCCGGCCAGGTCGCCTGGTCGGCGAGGTAGGCCGCGAACTCCTCCTTGGCGATCTCGGTGGCCGCCTCGGCGACCAGGTCGGAGTCGGGTGCGGTGTCGAGGTAGTCGACGCACTCCTCGACGATGGTGTCGAAATCCTCGTCGCCGATGGCCAGGGCTTGGCGGATGAAGTTCCGCAGCAGGTCGCGGTCCTCGCTGTCGATCATCCGGCGATTATGACGACCGGCGGTGACACTCCGTCGTGGATCCGCGCGATCTCATGTCCGGGTGCGGTCGTAGTGCCGCCGGGCCTTGGTGCGGTTGCCGCACCGGCGCATCGAGCACCACTGCCGGTTGCGCGCCGGAGAGCGGTCGACGAAGCGGATGCCGCAGTCGTGCGCGGCGCACACCCGCAGCAGGTCGTCGCCGGTGAGCAGTCCGACGGCGTCGACCGCCAGCACGGCCAGCGCCGCCGCCGTCGACTCGTCGCGTGGCGCGCTGATGGGACGTCCCGCGCCGTCCAGCGCCAGGCGGGGGACCGGCGGCGCCGCCGCGATCGCCGCGTTGATCACGTCCGCCGCCTCCCGGGCGGTGCGGGGAAGGGCGTCGCCGGCCTCCGCGACCGTGCCGCGGTCCGGGGCGCTCGCGGCGGGGAACGCCAGGAGGTCGATCGCCTCGCGCAGGCGGCGGGTGGCCCGCAGGTCGTCGTCGGCGGGAACGCCGGGCAGGTCGGCCGCGCGCAGCCACGCCTCCAGGTCGGCGGCGGTGCGCAGCGTCTCGCGGCCGCCGAGTTTGCGGTCGCGGATCGTGTTGACCAGGTCGACGCTCGGCCGGCCTCCGTACCAGAGCCAATCTCCCATAACCCCATCTTATGGTTAGAATCGGCGCTAACCGCATAAGGGGGTTAGAGATGGCGATCGCAACGGTCAACGGCATCCGCCTGCACTACCGGCGGACGGGTGACGGGCCGCTTCTCGTCCTGCTGCACGGCTGGCCGCAGACCGGGCACTGCTGGCGGCACCTCGTCGGGCCGCTCGGCGAGGCGTACACGGTCCTGGTTCCCGACCTGCGCGGCTACGGGCGCAGCGACCTGCCGACGGACGGCCACGACAAGCGCACCCGCGCCGAGGACCTGCATCGGCTCATCCACGACCTCGGGTACGACTCGGCCACGGTGATCGGCCACGACCGGGGCGCCCGCGTGGCGCACCGCTGGGCGCTCGACCACCCCGGGGACATCGAGCGGCTCGTCGTCATGGACATCATCCCGACGCGCGAGATGTGGCGGCGGATGGACGCCGACCTGGCCCGCCGCACCTGGCACTGGCTCTTCCACCTGCAGCCCGACCTGCCCGAACTCCTCGCCGGGGCGAATCCCGAGGCGTACGTGCGGTACCTCATCGACAGCTGGGCGCACGTGCCGCTCCCGGAGGAGGACATCGCGGAGTACGTCCGGGCGTTCTCGCGGCCGGGCGCGCTGCGGGCGGGCTTCGACGACTACCGGGCGTTCCGGGAGGACGAGGAGCACGACGAGGCCGACGCCGGCCGGCGGATCCCGATGCCGCTGCTGGCCCTGTGGGGCGAGCACAGCTTCCTGCAGACGATCGACGCCGTCGCGGTCTGGCGCGACTACGCCGAGAACGTCACCGGCCGGATGATCGAGGACTGCGGCCACTTCCTCGCCGAGGAGCGCCCCGACGCCGTCCTGGAACGGCTCTGCCGTTTCCTCCCTCGGCTCTGAAGCCGTCTGTGGCCGTCCGCGGGGTGGCGGCTCCGGGAGCCGGGATGGTCAACGGCAGAGCTCCGTCACCAGTCGTTTCAACCGCCGGTCGTCGAGCGCGGTGCGATGGGCTAGGCGGTTGCGGGCGTCCCACAGCACGTGAAGCCGGTCAGCCTCCGTGCGGGACAGCCTGACGTGACTGTTGAGGTGGGCTCCCCACATGGCGCCGAGTTCCATTCCCATGAGCGCCTCGGCGGTCCCACCATTCGCCGAGAACGCGGGCGAAGTGCCCACCGGGCGCGAACGGTAGCGCTCAACGAGCTGGGGGGCCGGCAGCCGGGACCTGTGTCGGATCACCTCGGTGAACTCCTCACGTGCGTCGTCGAGCAGGGGGAGGAGGACACGGTTCTGGGCGAGCCACAGTCTTGTTTTTACGGTCTGCGCCAGATCGGGCTCGCACCCCGGATGGCAACGCAGTTGCCCGTCCCACGCATCGAGCAACCCCAGATCCCAGCCAGGTCGCAGCGTGTTGTCCGGCTCAAGGGCTGAACGACGCGCCCGGTGCGTGATGGCCATCAGGGCATGCCCCCTGGTGACGGCGCTGACTGCATGTCTCAGCTCATCGGGAAGGGTTTCCGGAACACCGTCCCAGCGGGCGGCGAGTTCCGTCGCCAGGTCGAGGAAGGGCCCACATACCTCGACCACCGTCGCTTGTACGACCGATTCCAGGAGCTGGTGGTGTGCTGCCGGGCCAGGTGAGTGTGGCCGGGTGACGGAGACGACCGTGGCGGTGTCCAACCGGCCGAGGACTCCCCACCACCAGTGGACGGTGGTGTCCTCGCGGGAGATCTGATCTGGCAGCTCTGGGGGTAGATCTGATGGGGTGGCCACGACGAGCATGCGCGGGCGCCGGGCTGGGGGCAGCCCGGCCTCTTTGACGGCGGCGGTCAGCCGCCGGAGCAGGTCGGTCGCGGCGGTGGGAGACGTCTCACGCCAGGCCCGTACGACGATCACCCGTGTGTCGGGGGAAACCGGCCGGTCCTCGGTCAAGCGCGCCAGTACATCATCCAGCCCCTCCGTGGGAGGGCTTCCTTCCCAGTAGGGATCGCGGAGCTCCTTGGTCAGCCGTTCCAGCAGTTCTGCTGCCGCGGACCGCATGGGGACCGATGGATCGGGCGCCGCTGTCGCCGGTGGGGATGGCCGGGCGTGGCTGTCGAAGTCCGACAGGCCGTCGTCGTAGTCCAGCGTCGGCTCCGCCGTCGTCCACTGGCCGGTCGGTGAGGCCTGTGGGGCACGCGGCGATGGTATCCGTGGAATGCGATCCGGCTCTGCGGGCGGCAGGAGCAAGAAGTCGCCGAGCTCGTGCAGCATCTCGCCCAGAAGTGTCTCAGCCGGTGCGTCCCTGTGGACATCGGGAAGCAGGCAGAGGCAGCTTCTTCCGCGCTCAAGGTCCCCCAAGAGACGGCGCAGCCAGACCCGTACGCCAGGCAGAGCGATCGGATCGGTGGTCAGGGCGAGAGTCACCGAGAGTCCCGTAGTGACTTAAGCGCACGGAAGGTCACCCAGTCGAGTGCGTACCCGTCCTCCCCGTCGTCGAGCACCCCGTGTTCGACCAGCCGCCGCGTCAGCGCGTGGATCTCCTCCAGCTCGAGGCCGGTGACAGAGGCGATGTCGGCGGGGCTGGAGGCCTCACCCGGCTCCAGATACGCGGTCCATTCGGAGAGCAGCCCGAGCTGACGGGCGTCGAGCTGTACATCTTCGATGTGCTTGTGGGCGAACTCCATCCGCCCCGTGAAAAGGAGCATCTCGTCCAGTGCCGCCTTCAAGGTGGCGCCCTGGCGGGAAGTGCGGTGCACGGTGCGCTCCACCAGCTTCGGCCACCCTCCGGTGACCTCCACCAGCTGACGTCGGTTGTCCGGTGTGTCGAAGGGACACTCAGGCCAGGCCCGCAGGCTGTCGGCGTTCCACCGTTCGGGGTGCACGACGCTGGTGACCGCTTCGTCCTGTCGGCCGTCCCAGGTGATGGGATCGACCAGGAGCACGGCCCCGCGGTGCAACTCACCCCGCGATGTGTGCCGGCTGAGCCGTTCGATACATCCCGTCAGGACTGCCTCCGGACAGCCGCGCAGGTCGGCCAGGACGATGCTGGGCTTGCGGCCTCGTACGTCCTGGGCCAGCACGTCGGGCAGGTCGTCGGCCGTGGCGTCGCGCACGCGCAGGTCCCGGGCATCGGAGTAGGACCGCACCGCCGCCTTGACGAGCGCGGGGGCGAACGCCGCGGTCAGGCAGACTGCCGACAGTCCTCGGCTGGTGGCAAGGTGCAGCTGATCCTCGGTCAGCGGGCTGTACCGGGTGATGCCCTCCTTGTCCTGTCCCACCAGGCGCCGGGAGAAGCGGGGGTTGTAGTCGTACGGCAAATCGAACTCGGTCTGTCGCAACTCGAGTTCGAGATCTTCGCGGGTACCGAGCATGTGCACGACGTTCGGGCTGCGCACGGCGTAGCGCCTCCGGTCGGCTTGCTGGATCAGCAGGCCGAGTCCGACCATCTCGTCCAGGTAGATTCGTACGTCGCTGGCGGTGAGCGAGCTGAACCCCTCCCGCCAATGCTGCTTGGCGGCGCGCAGCAGTTCGTCAGCGCTGTAGCCACGGTTGAAGCCGTCCGCCTGGCTGCGCAGGGCGATCACCAGGGCGAGCACGCGGTAGCGGTCCTCAAGGTTGATCGTGATCCGGAGCCGCTCGGCGATGTGGCGGTGCACCTGAGCGGAGCTCGCCACCGCGCGAACGTCCTCGTCGGTCACGGTGATCGGCCATTGCGCCGAGCCCAGGGACTTCTCCCGCAGCGCCGCCACGAGCCGATCACAGAAGATCTGGACCAGGCATGCCTGGTAGTTCGTCGCGGCGAGAACGCGCCAGACGAGTTCCGGACGTTCGAAGCGGTAGCCGAAGGCGGCCATCGGTTCGACCACGAGGCGCTGTGCTTCGGCCGGCTTCAGCGGCCCGATGAGCACGTCCGGCCCGCCGTGCGTCAGCGGCACGTTCGACAGGTGGCTGAAGCGCTGCACTTGGTGCAGGCCCGCAAAAACGATCTTGAAGCGCCGGTCGGTGCGGTCCATGAGGCCTTTGAGCCGGACGACATTCGCGAACGTTCCGTCGCCGCCACGGCCGGGCACCGGTTTCGAATCGGCGGTGAGGAAGGCGTCCGCCTCGTCGGCGAGCACCAGCACCCGCCGCTGGGGATTCTCCTCCAGCCAGCGGTGCACCTGGCTCAGCATCACGTCCGGCCCTGCCTCGGGCGAGACCTTGCTGCCGAGAACTCCAACGCGTTGCAGTTCAGCGGCGAGCACCGGCCAGATCCGTTCGGCGGGCTCGGCCTCGCCTACCCCGCGGGCCTTGAGGTCGAGGTAGATCGCCTTGCGCTCGGGCGTGTCGGGAAATGTCGCCTCCACCTTGCGAAGCAGCGCCGACTTGCCCAACTGACGTCCGCCGTAGAGGAACAGGGCGCCGAGCGGGTCGGTGACGGTAGTCATCTCCTGCCCACGACCGTAGAAGACCTCCGGCGGCACCAGCCCAGCGACGAAAGGCGTATACGGGTTGAAGGCTGTCCAGGGCAGGGTCACCCGCTGAGCCGCACGGAAGGAACGCGGCGACCGTGCGGCGACCCAGCCGAACACGGCCGGATCCACCACGAGCGCCTGCTGAGACGATGTGCGCACCTTTTCGGCCATCACCCGGCGGCCCCCGAGCCCGAGGGGGTACAGGTAGATGATGATGCAGGCGCCGGTGTCGCCGCTGTCCAGCAGGTCCAGCGGGCTTCGGCCGCGCTGCTCGTCGGAGACCACCAGGATCGTGTAGGCGGAGGCCGCGGAACCGAGCGCGGCGACGTAGCCGGGCGCCGATTCGATCGGCGTCGCGCGGGCCGTCAGCCGGAGCAGACCGCGCACACGGCGGTCCTCGCGTACCGGCGTGTGCGCGCACTCCAGGCCGAGCAGGCGCAGTACCGAAGGTACGTGTTTCTGCCACTCCGAGCCACGGACGCCCGGGTCGCATAGCTTGTCCCAGGCGTCCAGCGCGTTGTCGGCGCTCGCCGTGAGCGGCTGCCCTTCGCGGAAGTGATCGGCCCAGGGACGGGCGGAGTAGCCCTGTGGGCCGGCCTTGACGGCCGACTCGAGTTCCAGGCCGGCAGTGAAACCGTCGAGCTCCGCACCCCAATCGGTACCGCTCCAGTCGGGGAGGGGGTCACCTTTGCGTAGCAGCGCGAGGCACTCTTCGGCGGTCACCGTGTCCCCCGCGTCGAGCAGTGCGGTGAGCCGCTCCCGCTCGTCCACAGGCAGGTTCAGCGCGTTGAGGCTGCCCCGAAGACGTTCGACGTACTCCTCGACCAGCGAACGCAGCTCATCCTGTAGCGACCGGATCCGGGCGACCGTACCGCCGAAGGCCCCCTCCGGCACGGGCCGTCCCAACTGCTCCAGCCGTCCGGTGTAATCGCGCTCCGTCTGCGGGTCCAGATTCTGCTGGGTCCGCAGCTCGGCCAGCAGACCCGTTGCGGCCAGGTGCGTCTCGCGGTGTTCGTTCGACCAGCGCGCCCATTCGGTCTCGCGCCACTGACGCCAGTCGACCGGAATGGCATCGCGACCCGCCGGCACACACGGAACCAGGTCGCGCTCGAGGGCGGCGACGAAAGCGTCGGCCAGATGGAGGTCGCCGCGCCGACAGTAGGCGCGCAGCACCGCGCGGCTGTCGATGGGATCCAGCAGTGACAGGAGCGCATCGGCGAACCCGTCCGCGTCGGGGAGGGGAGTGCCTTCGTGAGAACGCGGCAGGTCCGGGGCGGCAAGCAGCGACTCGGCCCCTGGTTGTTCCTCGGGCTGCCGGGCTTCGGCTTCCAAGACGGGCACCGGGGCGATGGGGCGATCCTCGCCGAGCAACCATGTGCGCAGCCGTATGAGGGCGGCTCCCTCAACGCCCGGCAGCGGTGCCTCATCGCGGACCCGCTCCAGGGACCGGCGTAGCGCCGTGATGCAGTCGGCGCGGTCGTCCGCGGGCGCGGCCAGTGCCCGAGCGCGGGAGAGCAGGTCGGACACCTGGTCGATGCTGCGCAGCAGCGCTCGTTTCGCCGCCGCCTCGATCGGTTCCTTGGCCTGTTTCGGGGTGCGGATCGCCGCGTCCGCTTCCTCGATCATGCGCTCGGCCGAGCCTCGCTTGCGGAACAGCTCCCAGACCGCTTCGAGCGCCGTGGCATCGGCCTGCCCGTCGGCCCAGGAGCGGATGACGGCCAAGGCCCTCCCGAGCGGTTGTTCCTGGCGGAGCAGCCGCGTCCTGACCTGGGTGGCGCGCGTGTAGCCGATCCGCTGGCGCGGCAGGTCGGTCACGAGCTCGGTCGCCTCGGCCGCCAGGCGCTCCCGGGTGAGAGCCGGTTCCCTGGTGGCGCTCAGCCCGTTCCCCACGGGGTCGACCCGTTTGTAATGGCGCAACACGCCGACGGCGCTTTCGAGGAACCGTCCCCACACACCGGTTGTCATGCTGGAGAGGTCGGTCTGAAGCAGGAAGTCATTCTGCCAGCCGACCAGCATGCCCGCCCGCACGGACGCCACGGCGGTCAGTACGAATGCCGGCCGGTCGGGCCGGAGCACATCGACGTCCGGAACGAAGCCGGTCAAGACCGCGGCCGCCTCGCCCTCGCCGCCGCAAGAGAAAGAGGCGTGGGCGAAGGCCAGACACTCGGCCCGGTGCGTCTTCTCGCTCGAGCCGGCGGTCAGCCAGTAGGCCTCCTGGAGCCTGCCCTCACCCACGAGCCGCGCGACCGGCGACTCCTGCACCCCAGGATGCGCGGTGTCGGCCTCTGTGGCGAGCGGCTGCCAAGGGAGGAACCCGGTATTCGGCGCCTGACCCCCGCTTGAGGCGGGCTCTTCCGCGCTGGGTGACGAGTCGGGGGGTGCGGTCGCGACATTCTTGTCGTGCGGTGTCGCGGGTACAGGGTCGGGTGGGCCCTCATCTGGGATGCCCAAGAGCACCGACTTCGGCTCGCCGTCTGCCGCCGACGTGCCAGGGGCGTTTGGTGTATCTGGGCCGGCTGGCGTCGCCGTCGGCACCACGGGTGTCTCGCGGCGTCGGTGGGTGGCCGACGCCGGATTCTCCGCGTGTCCTCCAGCCTGTGACGGCCCGGGAGCATCGGACGCATCGGTGGATGGGCCCTCCGAGGGAGGCTTGCGCTCGTCCGAGGGTGCCCTATCGGGCGCAGTCACTCCGCCGAGCAGGGCAGATATCCGGTCTTCCAGGATAAGGAGGGATGCGTGAAGCGGCCTGACATGCGGCGCGCCCGGTGACGTCGCCGCGATGATCCCGGAGAGTTGCTCGTGCTGAGCGCGCAACTCGGCCAGTTCCTCGGCCCGCCTGGTCTCCGTCTCTTCCTCGGCCCGGATCTCTTCCGCGAGCCGATGCAGTTCGGCGAAGCCGGCCTCGCCCGGCCAGGAGCGACCGGCCTCGACGAGCCGGGCGGACAGCCTGGCCCGCTCCGTTGACCACATGGACAGCTCATCGATGAGCCGCTCCGGTACTCGCGAACCGGCACGAACCTGTGCGGCCGCATGGTCCAGCGTCTCCGCCAGGGAGGCGGCCCGGGCGCGAAGCGCCTCGGCCGCGGCGGTCAGGTCGGCTCCGGTGGTTCGTTCCGGCACAGCGTCGCCCTCTTCCGTTTCCACCGCCCGCTCCGGCGGCCGCGTCGATGAAGGAAGCCCGGCGGAGGCGCCGTCGTCCTGTCCCGACCCGCAGGGCTCGCCGGGGCCGGCAGCGGCCACCAGGAGCTCATCCCAGTGCTCTAGCACCAGCCGACTCGCCGGAGCCTCGCGGATGACGATGCCGTACATGGTCAGCCGTGCCAGCACGGGCTCGAGGCGTCCTAACATCGCGGTCAGCGCGGGCAGGTCCGGTTCGGCGAGATCCGACTCCGAGTACCCGAAGCGTCGTTCCAGCGTGTACCTCGCGTGCGCGACGGCGGCTTTTGCCACCAGGGTCAGCTCGCGGCTCTGGGCACGGCTCAGTGCGACGCGGGCGGAGAGCAGCTCACGCCGCCCGATCCGCAGTGCGGCGCCATTGCGTGTGGCTCCGATACCCGACAGCACCGGCAACGGTCCCGGAAGAAGCAGCAACGCTCGAAGCGAGTGGTCGTCCAGACCCATCAACCATGCCCTGAGCCCTGCCTCCGACGTCCCCATGCCGGGATACTGCCAGAGCGGTCACGCAACGCCAAGAGGGTTGCAAGGCGATGAAACCGGTCGAAGGGATGACCCACGCTGGCCCTATGGGGCGAGCACAGCTTCCTGCAGACGATCGACGCCGTCGCGGCCTGGCGCGACTACGCCGAGAACGTCACCGGCCGGATGATCGAGGACTGCGGCCACTTCCTCGCCGAGGAACGCCCCGATGCCGTCCTCGAAGAGCTGACGCGATTCCTGAAGCGCTGATCCCCCGGCGGGCGCGCCGCGAGAGACGCGGCGGCGACCGCCGGGGATCGGGAGCCCGGTCAGCGGGGGGCGGTGTTCGCCCAACCCATCTCCAGGAACAGCTCCTGCGTGAAGACGGTCCCCGGCTTCATGCCCTGGGTCTCGGCGCCCCGCCCGGACACCAGCACGGTCTCGGTGCCGAGCACCTGATAGGTGCCGGGCCGCAGCAGCAGTTCGACGTCGAACGTGCCGCGCGCGTCGGAGCTCCTCGCCGCCAGCGCGGTGGCGGTCCGTCCGCGGACGTCCGTGGTCCGGCCCTTGTTGCGGATGCCCTGCATGCCGGCGAGCGTCCGGAAGACGGCGGCGCGCAGCTTCGGCGAGCCGGGTTTCGCCAGGAAGTGCGCGGCGTTGGTGAGCGCGGCACTCGGGCCCCCCTTGCCGCCGGGGCTGAGCAGGTACGCCCGCAGCGCCGACGGGTCCTTCGGGAGCGCCTCGCGCTGGGCCTGGGTGATTTGCTGGGCCGCCGGGCATATCCGCGGCTTGGCGGCGCACTCCTTCCGCGCCCGGGCCAGCATCTTCTCGTAGCCCTTCCGCTGCGCCGGCGTCGTCCGTACGAGATCCCACTTGTCCGGGGTCGCGGTCTGCGCGATGTACTGGCCGTTGGAGAGCACGCGCCAGGTCGACGGCGATCCCGCGCGCTGCCAGGCGGCCCGGTCGGCGGACGTCTGGGGGATCGCCCCGGCGAACCGGCTGCGGAAGACGTCGTCATCCCCGTCGGTCCGGGCGATCCACTGGTCGATCTCGTGCCGGGCGCCGGTGATCACATAGTCGCCCTTCGCGACGTGGTACGCCTGACCGTCGATCACGTGGGAGTGCCAGTAGCGTCCGACCGGTTCGGAGGCGGCCTTCTGCGCGGCGGCGAGCAGCACCTGCTGCGCGGTGAGCTGCGTCGTCGGCATGGTCCGGGAGGCGGGGGAGCCGCCGCTCACCGTGAGGGCGACCGCGGTCGCGGCGGCCGCCGTCGCCACGCCCAGCCCGCCCAGCCCCAGCCGGAAGGTCGTGCCCCGCGGCCGTGGCCGGGGCTTCGCCTGGGCGAGGACGCGCCGCCGTCCCTCGGCGATCACCTCCGCCGACGGAGGCGCCTCCGCCAGGAAGCTCCGGATCATGCGCTGGTCATCCATCGTTGTCCTCCCCGAGTGCGGAGCGCACCTTCTTGCGGGCCCGGCTCAGGCGGGAGCCGACCGTTCCGTACGAGATGCCGAGCGCCACCGAGATCTCCTCATGGGAGAGCTCGGAGACGGCGCTGAGCAACAGGACGTCGCGCTGCCCGCGCGGCAGCGCGGCGAGCGCCTTGGCCAGGCGCGGCTGCAGGCCCTCGGCGCGAACCCAGTTCACGACGCGGTTCTCGTGGCTGTCGGCGACCTCTTCCGGGCCGAGCTTGGCCAGGGCGCGGTACCGGCGCATCTCGTGCCGCCGGTGTTGCGCGACGAGCCGCGTCGCGATGCCGAACAGCCAGGGCCGTACGGGGCCCTTCTCCGGGTCGTAGCCGCCGTGTTTGCGCAGGGCGATGACGAACGTGTCGGCGGCGATGTCGTCGGCGACGTCCCGGCCCAGGCGGCTCGCGACGTAGTCGTAGATGGCGGGGAAATGCTCGTCGTAGAGCGCGGCGAAGGCGTCGGGCGTGCGTGCGGCCGGCTCGGCGATCCGCGCGCCCTTCACGTTCTGACGTCCATCGTGGGCACCTTCCGGTGAGCGAGAGCTGTCACCGGTACTCCGACGAAGGCCCTGGGGCCTTTCCCGCCGCCCGACATGATCGACCCCCGGTTGCCGCCGCACTCTACGCGCGGCGGCCGCCGGGGATCTCCTCGTTCGTGCCTCCGTCCCGCCGTCATACGACGGTGCGGATCAGTCAGGGCCGGGGAAGGTCCAGGCGGTATTCGTTGGTGCGGTGATGCAGGCGGAAACCCAGGTGCCGGTTGACGGCCAGGAGGTCGGCGTCATGCTCGGCGTTGTCCGTGGCGACCTGGTCGACCTGCGGGTACTCGTCGTGCAGGGTGCGCAGCATCGCCGCTTTGATCCACAGGTCGAGTCCGAGGCCACGATGACCGGCGACCAGCGGGTGGTCGTGCTGGGTGACGCGTGTGCCGATACCGCCGGGGATCACGACCTCGGTGCAGCCGACGACCTGGCGGGCGTGCTCGGCGGCGACGGTCAGCAGCACATCGCCGGGGACCCTGCCGCGCCGGCCGGGCCGCGTGACATCCGCCGTCCCGGCCAGGCGGTAGCCCGGGTGCTCAACCGCGACCAGTTCGTCCAGCCAGGCCGGATGCACGTCGTCCATGGACAGCAGCAGGTGGTGAAGCGTACGGACCCGGGTCAGCCCCCGGCGCAGGCAGAGACCGTCGCCCGGCCCGTCCGCGGGCGCCGCCAGGATGACGCCGTTCCGCCCGCGGGCGCGGGCCTCGGCGGCCAGCGCGGCCAGCAGCCCGCTGCCGATGCCACGGCACCGGTAGGCCGGATGGACGTGCACCTGTGCCTTCGCGGTGGCGACAGGGGTGGACAGGCACAGCATCGCCAGCCCCACGACCTCGCCGTCCACGGTGGCCGCCCACGCGGCCGTCGGACCGGTGGCCAGTCGCATGCGGAACCGTTCGAGGTCCGGCGGCGCCAGACCGGGCAGGTCGTGGGCCATGGAGGCGACGACCACCGCATGCCAGGCCCGGACCTGCTCGGCCGCCGGCTCCCCGAGGGACACGATGGGGTCGACACTCATCCCTGGCAGCGAGGACGGTGAACCGCCGGATGCCGTTGTCATCGCCGGTGGGCGGGACGGGATCGCCCAAGCGTCCCCGCGCACCACACGGTGTCCTGATGAAGAGTCATGCACCGCAGCGTGGCGCGGACACCAGACCGCGATCAATGCCAGATTTGCGAACAGACCGATTAGCGAAACTTATGAGTACGATCCGTCTCAAATGGAGCTGCGCGATATCGAGATCTTCCTCACGCTGGCGGAGGAGCTGCACTTCGGCCGGACCGCCGACCGGCTGCACATCACCGCTGCCCGGGTCAGCCAATCGATCAAGCAGCAGGAACGCCGCATCGGCGGCCCGCTGTTCGAACGGACCACGCGCAGCGTCCGCCTCACCCCGCTCGGCCGGCAGCTCCGCGACGACCTGGCCCCCATGTTCCACGGGCTGCAGCAGAGCGTGGAGCGGGCCCAGCAGGCCGCCAGCGGCACCTTGGGGACCCTCACCCTGGGCACCATGGGCCCGCAGGGCTGGATGATCGACCAGATCGTCGAGCTGTTCCAGGAGCGGCACCCGAACGCGCGGCTCGTGCACCGCGACATCAACCCGGTCTACCCGTTCGACCTGCTGCGCTCCGGTGAGGTCGACATCGCGCTCCTCTGGCTGCCGGTCCGCGAACCCGACCTCACCGTCGGCCCGGTCACCCACACCTCCCCGCAGGCGCTCATGCTCGCCGCCACTCACCCCTACGCCGACCGTGACTCGGTCTGCCGGGAGGATTTCGGCGATCTCACCTTCATCGCGCACAGCTCCTCGGTCCCCGCGTACGTGGAGGAGGTGTTCCAGCCCTTCCACACTCCCTCCGGCCGTCCCGTCCCTCGCGGGCCCCTGGTCGCCAACTTCGACGACGAACTGAAAGCGGTCAGTTCGGGGCAGGCGGTCCTCGCGGTCCCGGCCGAGGCCGCGCGCTTCTACCCCTGGCCCAACCTCGTCTCCCTGCCCATCCGCGACGCCCCGCCCATACGATGGGCGCTCGTCTGGCGCACCGCCGCCGAAACCCCGATCGTCCAGGCCTTCGCCCAGGCCGCCACCGATCACACCGCCGACGGCTGACGTTCCGCCGGTCGGCGGAACCGGGCAGTGCGCCGCCGACGCCCCCGGGCGGGTGCGCCGTGCGCCGCGGTCCGGGCGCCGGAACACGGGTGCGCACCCTCGCACGCCGGTCAGGCCGCTGCCGGAGGACAGCGGGCCGAGGGCCGGAACGCGGGCGCGCACCCTCACGTGCTGGTCAGGTCGCCGCGGGCGGGCAGCGGTCCGGGCGCCGGAACAGCGGGCGCCGCACCCTCGCATGCCGGTCAGGTCGCGGTGGGCATGCGAAGGCCCGTCCGGCTGCGGGTCCGGACGGGCCTTCCCCGTCGACCTCAGGCGACGGTGCGGTGGACGTTCTCGCGTTCGGCCGGGCCGGGCTCGGCCTCGGCGATCCACGGGCCGGGGATAGACGGGTCGAGGACGCCCTCCTCCAGCCAGGTGAAGCGGCCGTCCAGCACCTGCCGGGCGACCTTCCCGTCGAGGGCGTCGGTGTTGTGCCAGAGCCGGTCGAACAGCTCGCCGATCCGCACCCGCGCCTGTTCGCAGAACGCGTCCGCCAGCTCGTACGCCTCGGGCCGGTCGTCGGCCTTGGCCCGGACGCAGACGGCGCTGATCGCGAAGAGCTCGGCGCCGATGTCGACCATGCGTCCGAGGAAGCCCTGCTTGCGTTCGAGCGCGCCCTGCCAGCGCCCGGCGGCGTAGAACACCGAGCGGGCCAGCTTGCGCGCGGAGCGCTCGACGTAGCGCAGGTGCCGCGCCAGCGGGCCGAACTCGGTGTACGACCCGGGGCGCTGCCCCGCCCCGGCGAGGAGCGTGGGGAACCAGGTGGAGTAGAAGCCGCCCGCGCGGCCGACCGCCTTGGCCTTCGCCTTCAGGTCGGCGTCGGGGTCGATGATGTCGCCGGCCACGGACAGGTGCGTGTCGACCGCCTCACGGGCGATGAGGAGCCGCATGATCTCCGAGGAGCCCTCGAAGATGCGGTTGATGCGCAGGTCGCGCAGGAGCTGCTCGGCGGGCACGCCCCGCTCGCCGCGCGCGGCCAGGGACTCGGCGGTCTCGTAGCCGCGACCGCCGCGGATCTGCACGAGTTCGTCGGCGACGCGGCAGGCCATCTCCGAGGCCCACAGCTTGGCCAGCGCCGCCTCGATGCGGATGTCGCCCCGCTCGTTGTCGGCGAGGGCGCTGGACAGGTCGACCATCGCCTCCAGCGCGTACGCCGTCGCGGCGATGAAGGAGATCTTGGTGGCCACGCCCTCGTGCTCGCCGATCGGGCGGCCCCACTGGACGCGCTCCTTCGACCACTCGCGGGCGATCTTGGTGCTCCACTTGGCCGCCCCCGCGCACATGGCCGGCAGC
This sequence comes from Actinoallomurus vinaceus, assembly GCF_039542055.1. Taxonomy (NCBI): domain Bacteria; kingdom Bacillati; phylum Actinomycetota; class Actinomycetes; order Streptosporangiales; family Thermomonosporaceae; genus Actinoallomurus; species Actinoallomurus vinaceus. The sequence continues at coordinate 83,001 of NZ_BAABHK010000013.1, read as the reverse complement.
GACAGGCGCCCGGTGTTGAGCGTGGTCAGCGCGATCTTCAGACCCTGGCCCTCTTCGCCGATGAGGTTCGCGGCGGGCACGCGGACCTGGTGAAGGCGGGTGACGCCGTTCTCGATGCCGCGCAGGCCCATGAAGGCGTTGCGGTTCTCGACGGTGATGCCTTGGCTGTCCGCGTCGACGACGAACGCCGTGATGCCGCCCCGGTGGCCCTCGGACTTCGGCACCCGCGCCATGACGACGAGCAGGTCCGCGACGACGCCGTTGGTGGTCCACAGCTTGACGCCGTCGATGACGTAGTCGTCGCCGTCCGGAACGGCGACGGTGCGCAGCCGGGCCGGGTCGGAGCCGACGTCGGGCTCGGTGAGCAGGAACGCGCTGATCTCGTTGACACAGCGTGGCAGGAACGTCCGCTTCTGCTGGTCGGTGCCGAAGAGCTTGACCGGCTGGGGGACGCCGATGGACTGGTGCGCGGACAGCATCGCGCCGATGGCGGAGTGCGCGGACCCGGCGAGCATGAGCGCCTTGTTGTAGTAGACCTGGTTCAGGCCCAGGCCGCCGTACTGCTCGGGGACCTTCATGCCGAAGGCGCCGAGGGCCTTCAGCCCTTTGATCACGTCGTCGGGGATGCGGGCCTCGCGCTCGATGATCCGGGCGTCCACCTTCGTCTCGCAGAACTCCCGGAGCCGGGACAGGAACTCCTCGCCCTTGCCCCGCTCCTCCTCATCGGCCCGGGGGTGCGGATGGATGAGGTCGAGGCGGAAGTCGCCGAGGAACAGCTGCTTGCCGAAGCTGGGCAGGCGCCATGACGTCTCGCGTGCCTCTTCGGCGACGCGGCGGGCGGTGCGTTCGTCCACGTGCGCCATGAGGATCACCTCCGTAGGAAGTTACTCCTTGGTTCTACCCGCCAGTAGATCCGGTATTCGGGAGGTTCTCTCCGGCTTGCGGAGGCGGGGCGACGTACGGGTCGGCCGGCAGCGGACGGGTGACGCCTCGGTCCTCCCGGGTCAGCGGAGGCGGCGTGTTCGGGGGCGGGATGGCGCCTGCGCCCTCCCCGGTTCGCGGAGGCGGGGTCTGCGAAGGCGGAGTTTGTGGGGACGGGGTCTGTGGGGGCGGGATGGCGCTCGGGCCGCCCCTGGCTTGCGGGGGCGGCGCGACGCGTGGCAGCTCGACGCGGACGACCGTGCCCGCGCGCGGCGCCGAACGCAGCGCGGCGCGCCCGCCGTGCGCCGCCGCGATCGCCGCGACGATCGCCAGCCCCAGGCCGCTGCCGCCGCTGCCCTGAGCGTGGTGGAACCGGTCGAAGGCCCGCGCGGCCTCCTCCGGAGCCATCCCCGGCCCCTCGTCGGCGACCTCGAGGACGACCGCGGAGTCGGTCCGCGCCAGCCGTACGGTCGCCGGCGTGCGGGGCGGGGTGTGCGCCCGCACGTTGGCCAGCAGGTTCGCAAGGATCTGCCGGATCCGCGCCTCGTCGGCCACGGTGACCAGCGAGTCCGGCACCTCCAGCCGCACCGGCCGGCCCGGCTCCACGGCCGTCGCGTCCGCCGCGGCCTCCCGCGCCAGCGCCGCCAGGTCGACCGGTTCCGGAGAGAGCGCCGAGCCCTTGTCCAGGCGCGCGAGCTCCAGCAGCTCGTCGACGAGGCGGCCCATGCGCGCCGCCTCGCCGGAGATCCGCCGCATCGCCTCCTCGGCGGTGACCGCGCCCTGCTCGTACAGGTCGGAGTAGCCGCGGATGGTCGTCAGCGGCGTGCGGAGCTCGTGCGAGGCGTCCGCGGCGAACTCCCGCACCTTCGCCTCCGAGCGCAGCCGCGCGAGGAACGCCTGCTCGATCCGGCCGAGCATGACGTTGATCGCGCCGGCCAGCCGGCCCACCTCCGACGGCGACTCCTCCATCCGGGCGCTCAGGTCGCCGCCGCCCGCGATGCCGTGAGCCGTGGCCGCCATCCGGGACAACGGCGAGAGTCCCCGCCGGACCAGTCCGCGGCCGAGCAGGGCGACCAGACCGAGGATGACCAGCCCCGTGGCCGACTCGGCGACGAGGAGACCAGCCACGGTCGCGTGGACGTCGGTGAGCGGGTCCACGATGACGGTGGCGTTCCCGCGCGGCCCCACGAGACCGATCGCACGCATCCCCCCGAACCGGAACGGCTTCCCCCGCCGCGCCTCGGCGAAGAGTGGATCCAGGCCCAGCGTCCGTGCGCGCTCCAGCGCACGGGTCGGATCGGGATAACCGTTCCCCGCCGCCCAGAGCCGGCCCGCCGGGGTCACCTTGAGCACGACGTAGCGGCCGGAGACGCCGTTGTCCACGGTCGTGGCCAGCTTGGGGCTCCGGCGTACCGCCTCCAGCTGGTTGTTCACGCGGTGCAGCAGGTAGGTCCGCATCGCGACCGCGCTGGCCAGGCCCATCAGCGTCAGCCCCACCGCGGTGACGACGATCAGCCCGGCGACGAGCCGGGAATTGAGCGACCTCATGCCGGGGGCCGCAGAGCGTAGCCGACACCCCGCTGGGTGTGGATCAGGTCGGGCCCGAGCTTGCGGCGCAGGTAGCTGATGTAGGTCTCCACGACCGGCGAGCCCGCCGAGTGGTCCCAGCCCCAGACGTTCTCCAGCAGTTGCGCCCGGGTCAGCACCCGGCCCGGGTTGCGCATGAAGAACGCGAGCAGCCGGAACTCCGTCGGCGACAGCTCGATCTCGGCGCCGGCCCGGCGCACCGTCCAGTGGGCGACGTCGACCTCGAGGTCGCCCACGCGGAGAACCTCGTCGGCGGAGCCGCGCGGCCGGGCGCGCCGCAGCACCGCGCGTACGCGGGCGACGAGCGCGTCCACCGCGAACGGCTTGGTCACGTAGTCGTCGCCGCCGAGCGTCAGCCCCGTCACCGTGTCCGAGGGCGTGTCGCGGGCCGTCAGGAAGATGATCGGCGTCTCGTCGCCGTCGCCGCGCAGGCGGCGGCAGACCTCGAAGCCGTCCAGGTCGGGCAGCATGATGTCGAGCACGATGAGTCCGGGGCGGTCGTCGTGCACCCGACGCAGCGCCTCGGCTCCCGTGGCCGCCGTCACGACGGCGAATCCGTGGAAGCGCAGGGCGACCTCCACCAGATCCCGGATGTTCGGCTCGTCGTCGACGACGAGCACTCGTGGGTTGTCCATCGGCTCCATCATCGCGCCGTTCCCGTCCCCGGGGCAGGTGCGCCATCGACCCCAGGACGACGGCCACCGTCCCGGGACCGGTACGGCAAACGCCCCCGGGACGGCGGCCACCATCCTGGGAGCGGTACGGCCACCGACCGCAGTAGGGCGGCAAGCGCCCCCGGGAGGGCGGCCACCGACCTCGTCAGGGGCATCACCGACCGCAGGAGGGCGGCCACCGACTCCGTAAGGGCACCACCGACAGCTGGAGCGCGGCCACCGACCCCGGGGGGGACGGCCACCGACCGCAGGCGGGTGGCCATCGCCCCGTGAGGGGGGCCACCGACGCCGGGAAGCGGCCATCATCCCCGGGAAGGCGGGAACCGGCTTCCGGGGCGGGGCGGCGGGTCAGCTGTGGGAGGGGGTGGGCGACGCGGTCTCCTGGGCCGGGACCTTCTTCGGGACGACGACTCGTTTCGCCGTACGGGCGCCGCCGGCGTCCAGGCCCGCGACCACGACGAAGTCGCCCGTGGCCAGCTGCGACACGGTCGACTTCGCCCCGTTCTTGCGGACCCGGGTCTTGTCGTCGGTCTTCCACTGCCAGGTGACGCCGTCGGCGCTGCGGACGCTGAGCGTCCCGCCGCTCGTCGCGGTCAGCCGCCCTCGCTGCCAGTCGACCTGGGCGAAGCCCTTCTTCGTCCGGACGGTCGCCTGCCCGTGGATGCCGCGGACGGCGCGGACGCCGCGCAGCGGGTGCCGCTTTCCACCGTGGGCCGCCGCGGGCCGGGCGCCCCCGGACGCGCCCGCGGACGCGGGAACGGCCAGGTAGACGCCCGTGCCGACGACGCCGACGGCAAAGGCGGAGACACCGCCAACGATCTTCTTGTTCAACTTCGGCCTCCTTTCAGGTTGCCCTCATCCAGTGAAGAAGAAGGTCTTGAAGAACCCGGTGGAGGAATCTGGGAGATCCGTGGGAGATGGCCAGGAACGGTCCAAGACGGAGAGATTGCACAAAGCGCTTGACCGTGCCACAGGAGCCGGGGTTCGCTGTGCGTGATGAATGAGACACGGAGGCCAACCCTCATCGTCTCCGTGCAGCGCGCGCTGCATCTTCTGGAGGCGGTGGCGTCGCACCCCGGCGGCGCACCGGCCAAACAGCTCGCCCGTCAGGCCGGGCTGCCGCTGGCCACGACCTATCACCTGCTGCGCACACTCGTCCACGAGGGATACGTCGTACGCACGAGCGACGGGTCCTACCTCCTCGGCGACCGGGTCGACTCGCTGCAGGACGACCGACGCACCCAGGACCGGCTCGTACGGATCCGGGCCGTGTTGACCTCCCTCCGCGACGAGCTCGGCGTGGCGGCGTACCTCTGTATGTACGAGGAGGGGGAGTTCCGCGTCGTCGACATCGCGGACGGCCCACGGACGCCCCGGGTCGACCTGTCGGCCGGCCTCAGCCAGACGGCGCACGCCACCGCGATCGGCAAGTGCGTGCTGGCCCAGCTCGACCCACCCGCCCGGCGAGAGCACCTCGCCCGGCATCCGCTGATCGGCCTGACGCCGCACACCATCACCCATCGTGGCGAGCTCGAACGCCGGCTCGGCTCCCCGCTGGCCCTTGACAGGGAGGAGTACCTCCTCGGAACCGGGTGCGCCGCCGTACCGGTGACCGACGCGTCCGGAAAAACGGTCGGGGCCCTCGCGGTCTCCTGCAGCCCGGCGAGACTGGCGAAGATCGAGGCCTGCGCCCCGCGTCTCCGCACCGCCGCCGCTCGGATCAATCGAGCACTCACCATCTGAAAACAGCCATCTTGCGGTCACTACGGATTATCGTGAACCTTTGTGCCATAGGGCGGCAGCCCCCACAGATTCCCGCCCCGGGCCATGGTCCGACCTCGATGTGCTCATGGCCACGGCTGTCGAAGGGTTCTGGCCTTCCGGCCACCATGGTCCCGGGGCGGGGCACGATTTCACGTACGGCGCGTTCCGTTCACGGTGGCCGGATGAGCACCGGCTGTGGATAGACTTCTCACCCACCTGGGCCCGTCGTCGACATTCAGCGAGTGATCGCATGCCAGCAGCGAAGAACAATTCCATCGCACGCTCCCTCCTCGGCCTGCTCGGCAGCGGTCGGCCGGCACCGGAGACCTTCGAGGGTGATGATCAGCCGGCGGCAGGCGAGGGCCAGCTGGAGAACCACCTGGGCGGCGATGAGGCGAAGAACTACCGCCAGTACGAGTACGACACGGTGGCCCCCCACGTCGGCCGGTCACTGCTGGAGGTCGGCTCCGGCCTCGGCCACTTCTCCGAGCAGTTCGCGGGCCGCCTCGACTACCTCGTCGTCAGCGACAACGACCCCTACTGCGTCGAGCAGCTGAACAAGCGCTACCAGGGCAACGACGACGTCGAGGTGCTCGACCTCGCGCTGCCGGCCGAGATCAAGATCAAGCGCAAGGTCGACACCGTCGTCATGATGAACGTCCTGGAGCACATCAAGGACGACGTCCAGGCGCTGAAGGACCTCGCCGCGGTGGTCGAGCCCGGCGGCCGCATCGTCATCTGGGTGCCCGGCTACATGCAGCTGTACGGCGACTTCGACCGCAAGGTCGGCCACGTGACCCGCTACACGCCGAAGACCCTGGCCGCGACCGTCACCGGCGCCGGGCTCGACATCGACATGCTCAAGCCGATCAACTTCCTCGGCGGCATCGCCTGGTGGGCCGCGGTCCGCCGGGGCGGCGCGGGCTACCCCGACCCGAAGCTCGTCAAGATCTACGACCGTACGGTCGTGCCGACCACCCGCTTCATCGAGCGGTTCGTCCGCCCGCCGTTCGGCCAGACCGTCTTCTGCGTCGCCCGCGTGCCGGAGTAGGAACGCCCCGCACGGCGCCGGCCTGGACGGCCGCCGCGGCAAAGGAACTGCTCAACCGAGCACTTTGAGCAGTTCCTTCGCCAGCGGGCCGGCGGAGGCGGGGTTCTGTCCGGTGTACAGGTTGCGGTCCACGACCGTGTACGGCTTCCAGACCTCGCCGCGGGTGAAGTCGACGCCGAGGCCGACCAGTTCGTCCTCGAGCAGCCACCTGGCCTTGGGAGCCAGCCCGACGCCCTCCTCTTCGTCGTTGGTGAAACCCGTGACCTGGTAGCCGGCGAAAGGCGAAACCCCCTTTCGCCGGGTGGCCAGCATCGCGGCCGGCGCATGGCAGACGATGGCCAGGGGCTTGCCCGAGGCGAGGGCCGCGGTCAGCAGCCGGCCCGAGTCGGCGTCGTTCCACAGGTCTTCCATGGGGCCATGGCCCCCGGGGTAGTAGACGGCGTCGAAGTCCTCCAGGCGGACGTCCGCCAGTTCGATCGGCCGCCGCAACTCCTCGGCGGACCGCAGGATCCCCTCCTCTTCCAAGGCGATCTGCTCACCGCCGGCCATCGAGGGGCGCAGGCTCATGACGTCCACGTGCGGCACCACGCCACCGGGGGTGGCCACCACGACCTCATGTCCGGCCTCGGTGAGCGCGCTGTACGGGGCCGTGAACTCCTCGGCCCAGTAACCGGTCGGATGCCTGGTGCCGTCCTTGAGCGTCCAGTAACTCGCCCCGGTCACCACAAACAGGATCTTGGCCATAAGGAGTCGCCCCCTCTGTCGCTGTGTGATCAAAATGGCCGAGAATGTGATGTTTGCCACCTTATGCGCTATATGCGTCCATCAGGACTCCGGCCCCACGTACCCCTCGGCGATCACGGCAGTGGCGGTGAGCGGTCGCCGTACGGCTCGCCGAGACCTTTCGTTGTTCCGACCCCGAAGACTCTCGGCGATCACGGCACCGGAGGAGACTGGCGTCATGGATGAGCGAGCGGAGCTCGTGCGCAGGCTGGACTCCGCGGTGCAGGTTCTGCGGCATGGCCGGTTCGGGCTGTACGGCCCGGTGATCCGGGACCGGTTCCTGGGTGGACTGCCCGCCGCCGTGACGCCGACCGGGTACCGCGTGCTGCGGTTCATCGAGGTCAGTTCTCCGCCACCGCCCAGCGTGTCCGATGTCGCCGCCGCGCTCCTGGTCGACCGCGCTCGCGCGGTGCGCGTCGTCGACCGGCTGGCCGCGGACGGCCTGGTGGCCCGAGTCCGCGACGAACTGGATCGGCGGATCCGCCGGGTCGCGCTGACAGAGGACGGACGCCGCCATCTGCGGCTGGCCGCCGCCCGGCGATCGGAGCTCCTCGGCGAAGCGCTGTCCGACTGGTCGGGACCGGACCTGGAGCAACTGGCGGCCTACCTCGAACGGCTGAACGACTCCGTCGTCCGCAATCTGCCCTGACCCGGGAGCGCCTGAGCCGGCCGCCGAAATGGTTGTCCGGGTTAACCGCCGGGTCGTCGCCCCGTAGCGGTCAGTGGCGCGCTGTTCGCCGTCCGCCGGTACCGGGCGGACCGCGCCGATCTGAAGAGTTGTCCCCATGACGACGGCATCGCCGGGCGGCGGGCACGCCCAGGACACATATCCCCAGACGGACGGCGAGCAGAGCACGGCCACGGGCCCGGAAAGGACGGGCGGCGGGGTGAGCCGACGTGGCCTGCTCGGAGTGGCAGGTACCGGAGCGGCGGTAGGCCTCGCCGCCGTCACGGGCGTCCGGCCCGCAGCCGCCTCACCGACGCTGTGGAGCCGGCCCGAGGGGTCGGGCATGCCGCCGGTCAGCGGCCTGCACCTGCAGTTCGGCGAGGACGCCGCCAGAGAGGTCGTCGTGTCCTGGCAGACCTCGGTGCCCGTACGGCGGCCGAAGGTCCTGCTGGGCACAGCGGACAGTGGCTTCGGCCGCGAGGTGCCGGCCGAGACGTCGTTCTACAAGGACGGCCAGTCCGGGCAGACGATCTACGTGCATCACGCCAGACTGCGGCGGCTGCGCCCCGATACCGACTACGTGTACGCCGCGGTTCACAACGGAACGACGCCGGAGCCCGGGTCGTTCCGGACCGGTCCCCGCGGCAGGGCGCCGTTCACCTTCACCAGCTTCGGCGACCAGGGCACTCCCACCGTCGGGAAGCTGAACGGACCGAGGCCCGCGAAGATCACCGAGAGGCTGACGTATCTCAACGACAACCTCGGCTCGCCGTACGCGGGCGATGTGACCACCGCCGTCGAACGCGTCGCGCCGCTCTTCCACCTCATGAACGGTGACCTGTGCTACGCGAACCTGGCCACCGACCGCCTCCGTACCTGGTCGGACTGGTTCGACATGACGACCCGGTCCGCCCGGTTCCGGCCCTGGATGCCGGCCGTCGGCAACCATGAGAACGAGCTCGGCAATGGACCGATCGGCTTCGCCGCCTACCAGACCTACTTCGCGCTGCCCGGCAACGGCGGCGACGCGGAGACCGGGGGACTGTGGTACGCGTTCACCGTCGGATCCGTCCGCGTGGTGAGCCTGGCCAACGACGACGTCGTGTACCAGGACGCGGGCAACTCCTACGTCCGCGGTTACTCCGGTGGCGCCCAGCGGCGCTGGCTGGAGGCCGAACTCGCGCGCACCCGCGCGAACCGGGACATCGACTGGATCGTCGTCGTGATGCACCAGGTCGCCATCTCGACCGCCGACCATCCGGGCAACGGCGCCGACCTCGGCATCCGCCAGGAATGGCTGCCGCTGTTCGACAAGTACGGCGTCGACGTCGTCGTCTGCGGTCACGAACATCACTACGAGCGGTCCCACCCGATCCGCGGCCACGCTTCCAACGACACCATGACGCCCGACCCGGCGGCGACCGCCACCGACGTCGTCGACACGGGCAAGGGGACCGTCCACATGGTCATCGGGGGCGGCGGCACCTCGATCCCGTCGACGGACGTGCTCTTCGACAAGCCCCAGTGCAATGTGATCACCGGCGTCGGCCCGGCCGGTGCCAACGGCAAGAAGACCCCGGTCTACGTGACGGAACCGGCACCGTGGTCGGCGGTCCGCGACCGCGTGAACCCGTACGGCTTCGTCGCTTTCTCCGTCGACCCGGGCACCCGGCCCGGCGGCCGTACGACGATGGCCGTGACCTACTACGCCGTCACCGGCCTGTACGGCCAGACCACCCCGGTCGACACCTTCACCCTCCAACGGACCCGTCAAGACGGCTGACGGCTCCCCGAGAGCTCTGTCAGTGGGCGCTGCGATGCTGCGGCGATGACTCCCTGGAACCTGTTGGAACTCGACAAGGCTCTGCGCGTGAGCTGGGCCGCCGACGCCTACTCGCCCGACGGCCAGGCCGACTGGCGGCCCGACAATTCGCTGCATCACCTGGACCCTTGGCCCGGACTCGTCCGGCTCCGGGACCTGGCGGCGCCGGGCGGTGTGGTCAGGCTGTGTTTGAAGAGATGTCTCGTCGAGGGCCTTCTCGTGCCCAGTTCTCTGCGCGAGCGAGGGCCTGGCTGATCCAAGGCATCTTGTCGAGGCTGTAGGCGTTGACATCGTGATCAACTTGTTCGGCCACCGTGCGCTTCAGTGCCGCGTATTCGTCGCGATGGCTCTGATTGGCGCGAAGCCAGTCGCGTAGTAGCAGCATCTCTCTCCAGATCGGTGAAGAAACCGGATGGAAATGAACGTTGGCTGATCGTCCGGGATCGGCGTCCACCGCGACCTGCTCGTCATGGTGGGTTCCGTGTCGATCGATGCCGTAGAACGGGCCGACGACGTGGACGAAGCCGGCGCGGTGGCTGGCCGCCGCGCATGCGACCGCGGTTTGGAGGTCATCGACGACGACCTGAAGATCGATGATGTCCTTGGCGAACATTCCAGGCACGGAGGTCGATCCGATGTGGTCGATGCGGTGTGCTCTAACTCCCATTGCCAGGGTGAGCCGGTCCATGAGCCGGGCGGCTTGTTGCGCCCAGGACGGGTCGGGATCGGCCAGCACCACCCGCTGGCGCCTGGGAGCGCGCTTGCGCTGGGTGAGATTGGTCGCGAACGGCACTATCCGGCGTTGCCAGAGCTCACGCACCCCATCCGATCCGCCGCCGGTCTCTGGCGCCCAAACGTCCACTCCCGCGTTCTCCAGCGATGTTGGGCGTTCGTGCTCGGCGCGCACCCCGACTACGAGATGGCAGGAACCTGGGTCTGGTTCGGGCGTTTGAATCACCTGGACGTCGGCCGGCTTATCGGCTGCGAGTTCCTGCAGGCGCTTGAGCGTGTGGCGCACCGCTGTGGTGTCCCTGCCGGTGACCGTCAGCTTGAGCATGTGACCTCCCGTCGCGATCTCGATCGTCGCATGGCCGGGCACCGCGGGTGGCTTCCAGGTCGAGGTGGCGGAGCAAGTCTCATTCGCCGAGACCTTTCGTTGCTATGACACCGAAGAGCCTCGGCGATCATGTCTGCCGGTTGGCGTGCTCCCTGCGTTGGGAGGAAGCCAGAGCTTGTCACCCTGCAGGTGATCCCGTTTGACGCCGGTCCACATCCGGCCACGGGAGGCCGGTTCACAATCATCAGCTTCCGAGGCCAGGATCCGGATGCCGTCTATATCGAGACCATCGGCGGTGAGCTTCTGATCGAGAGTGAGGGTGTCGCCCAGTACCGGCGTGTGTTCCGCCGTCTGAATGCTGACGCCTTGTCGACTGAAGATACGATCGCGCTGATCGGCCGAATGGCCGGTTCATGACCCATTGGACGAGAGACGGTGCTCATGACCCAGCCCGATGTTCTGCGTGTCCTCGACTGGCGCAAGTCCCAGCGCTCTGAACAACAGGGCGCGTGCGTTGAAGTCGCCGTCGTCAAGAGCTGACCTGCTGGATAAGAGAAACCCCTGGTCGATGACCAGGGGTTTCTCTTATCGCCCGGTGGGTCCCTTGCTCGCCTCGGTTCAGCCGGTGAGGCGGAGGCGGTGGGCGGTGGCGGCGGCCTCGCCGCGGCTCGAGACGTCCAGTTTCGCGAGGATGTTGGAGACGTGGACGCTGGCGGTCTTGGCGGAGATGAACAGTGTCTCGGCGATCTCCCGGTTGCTGCGCCCCTCCGCCAGCAGGCGCAGCACCTCCTGCTCGCGGGGCGTCAGCCCGAGCGGCGCCTGACCGCCGGGCCCGCGGTCCAGGCGGAGCCGGGCGCGGCGGGCGACCTGGTCGATGTCCGCGCGCAGCGGTCGTGCTCCGAGGCGGTCGGCGATGTCGGCGGCGTCGCAGAGCATCCAGGTCGCGGCGTCGCGGTCTCCGTCGGCGATGGCGGCCTCGGCGGTCCGGAGGAGTGCGTGGGCCTGGGGGTACGGGGAGCCGAGCTCGCCCCACGCGGTTGCCGCCGCCTCCCATGCCGTACGGTCCGCTGCGCCGTTGGCCTGGGCGGACTCCGCGTCGAACGTCGCGCGCCAGGCCGCCATCACCGGGCCGTACGCCGGCTTCGCGGCGGCGATCGCTCGGAGCCGGTCGGCGAGCGCCCGGTCACCTTCCATGACGCAGGCCCGCATGCCCGCGACCAGGATCGGCCAGACATACCGGGCCTCCCGGCCCATGTCGTGGTCTGTGACGGCGCGTACGGTGGCCGCGACAGCGCCCGGGCCGTCGCCCTCGGCGAGACGCCACTCGATGCTCAGCCGCGCGATGGGGAGGAGCTGTTGCGGATAGGGGTCGTCCGCGGCGGAGAGCGTGGTGAGCCGCTCGATCGCCGTGGCCGCCGCGTCGCCGTGGCCGCGGGCGATGGCGATCGCGGCGCGGCATAGGAGCAGCTGAGAGAGCCGCCCCAGGCTAGGGGACACTTTCTCGGCGAGCTCGATGGTCTCCAGCGCCTCGTCCCAGCGGCCGAGCGCGACTTGCGCGTCGGACGTGTTGTGGGCCGCGATGATCCCCTTCGTACGGGCCTGGCCGAGCGATTCGGCCAGCGCCAGCGTCTGCCGCCCTGCGGCGATGGCCGCCTCGTACTCTCCCTGGACGAAGAGGACGTCGACGGTGTTGACGAGCGAGCGGAGCCGGGCGTCGTCGTCGTGCGCGCGAGCCGCCCGTGCAGCGGCCTGCTCCAGCGCGGCCAGCGCCTCGGCGAAGCGGCCGTGGATCGCCTCCGCGATCGCGAGGTTGTTCAGCGCGTCGGCCGCGGCACAGTCGTCACCGACGCGGTCGGCGAGCGCGAGGGACTCCTCGATGACCGGCCGTGCCTCATCATCGTCCAATAGGACCAGGATGCGGCCCAAAGGTTCCAGCACCGCCGCCCGCTCCGGCGAGTCCTCCGGCAGCAGGCGCTCGGCTCGCCGCAGGTCGTCGAGCGCGCCCGCTTGCCCTCGGTCGAACTTCAGCCGCGCCCGCCGCCGGAGGATCAGCGCGACCTGCTCGGGGTCGTGCTCCTCGTCGACCTCGGCGAGGGCGGCGCGGACGAACGCGAGGCCGCGGTCGGGTTCGCCGGAGGCGCCGGCCGCCTGGGCGGCGCGCCGGAGCACGCCGACGTGGTCGGTGCCGATCCGCGTCGCCGCGTCCGGCACCCGATCCCACAGCTCCAGGACGCGCTCCAGCATCTGCAACTGCTCGGCGTAGGCGAACGCGGCCTCCGACTCGCGGGCCGCCTCCCAGGCCGCCTGCAGGGCGCGCTCGTGATCGTGTGCGCCCTGCCAGTGCATGGCCACCTCGACGGCGGAGCGACCGCCGACGCTCAGCGACGGGTCGGCCTCCAGCGCCTCGGCGAACCGCTGGTGAAAGCGGGAATGCTCGCCCGGAAGCAGCTCGTCATGGATGGCCTCCCAGATGAGAGCGTGCCGGAAGGCGTACGCCTGATCGTCGACGATCAGGATGTTCCCGTCCACGGCAGGGCGCAGCAGGGACGACAGCGCCCTGTCGTCGAGTCCGGAGACGGCGGCGAGCAGCGCGTGCCCGAACCGTACGCCGGCGACGGCGGCCAGGCGCAGCAGGTCCTGTGCCTCCTCGGGCAGCCGGTGCACGCCGGCGAGTACGAGGTCCCGCAGCGACTCCGGCATTCCGCAGTCGGGGGAGTCGGCGGTCGCCTCGACGAGCAGCGGGATGCCGGAGCTGCGCTCGTACACCGCGTCGACGACTTTCGGGTCGGGTTCGCTGCCGAGGATGCCGGCGAGCTGGCCGGCGGTCTCTGCGCGCGTCAGCCGGGGGAGGTCGAGCCGGACCACGCCCTCGATGCGCTCCAGCTCCGCGATCACGGGGCGCATGGGATGGGACCGGTGCAGTTCGTCGGAGCGGAAGGTGATGATCAGTAGGACGGCGGCGTGCCGCAGGCTGCGCAGCAGGAAGATCAGCAGGTCGCGGGTGGACCGGTCGGCCCAGTGGGCGTCCTCGATGATCAGCGTCAGCGGGCGGCGTTCGGCGAGCCGTTCCAAGAGCACGAGCATCTGCTCGAACAGCCGTACCCGGGCGTTGTCCGGATCCGGATCGGCGGCCGGTTCGCCGAACTCGGGAAGCAGCCGTGCCAGGTCGCGTGCGCCGTCGTGCGGCATGAGCGCGGCGATCTCCGACGTGCCCACCTCGCGGACGAGCTGGCGGAGCGCGGCGGTGAACGGCGCGTAGGGGAAGCCGACGGTGCTGAGCTGCAGGCAGGCGCCGGTGAGGATCAGCGCCTCACCGGCGATCCGGTCGGCGAACTCCCCGACCAGCCGGGTCTTGCCGCCGCCCGCCTCGCCGCCGATCAGCACGCCACCGGGCGTCCCGGCCGTCGCCCGTCGTAGGGCGTCGGCCAGGACGGCGAGCTCCTCCTGTCGGCCCACGAACGCGGGGCTCACCTCACGTGCGCGCACGCCGTCCAGAATGCCACGCATATCGGGATCTCAGGCCGAGGTGACGCGCGGGCGCGGTGTCCGAAGGGACAGGCGCCGCCCGCGGGGGAGGCGGAGGAGCCGGCGTTCCCACGCCGCCTCCCGCCACTCCCGCGTACGCTCCGTGATCAGCGCGTACGTGATGTCGGGATGCATGGTGTCCTCCTGTATGAGTGGCTGACACCATCAAGACTCGGTCTAAGACGGGATCCGGCACATCGGGTGAATGTCCTATCCGGCGGTCCCTGTCCCGCCTAGACCTGTCGCTGGAATGCTCAGGGACTTAGGGCCTGTCTCGAAGCCCCGCTACGGACGGGGACTTTGAGACAGGCCCTAAACGATGCCGAGCCGGTGGGCGGCGGCCGCGGCCTCGCCACGGCTGCCGACCTGGAGCTTCGCCAGGATGTTGGACACGTGCACGCTGGCCGTCTTCGCGGAGATGAACAGCCGGCCGGCGATCTCTCGGTTGCTGCGGCCCTCCGCGACGAGCCGGAGCACCTCCAGCTCGCGCGGGGTCAGCCCGAGCGTGGGCGTGCCGGTCCGCCCGCCGAGGGCGATCCTGGACCGCCGGGCGTGTGCCTCGATCCGTTCGAGGAGCGGCCGGGCGCCGAGGCCCTCGGCGATCTCGGCGGCCTGCCGTAGCCGCGCGGTCGTGTCCTCCCGGGCCCCGGCGTCGTGCGGGTCGTTCGCCTCGGCGGTCCGCAGCAGCCCGTACGCCAGGGGATAGGGCTGCTTGAGGGCTTCGAAGGCGTCCGCGACGGCCGCCCACCCGTCCCGGTCGAGCACGCCCTCGGCGCGGGTCGCCTCGGCCTCGAAGAGCAGCGCGTACGCGTGCTGGACCCGGCCGCCCTCGGGGGTCTTCTCGGCGGCCGCCCGGATCCGGGTCAGCAGCCGCGTGGCGCGCTCGCCGCCCGCCTCCGCGCACGCCCGCGCGGCGGCGCACAGCAGCGGCAGGCCGTAGCGCACGCTGACCGACGGCTGCAGCTCCGTCAGCACGTGCTCGACGGCGTCGAGCGCGCCGGACAGGTCGCCCTCGGCGACCCGCAGGTCGATCCGCAGGCCCTCGGAGGGGAACAGCTCCTGGGTGCGGGAGAAGGTCGGGGCGAGCACCGCGTCCAGGGTGCTGACGGCGCGGGCGGCGGCGTCGAGGTCGCCGCGCGCGACCGCGATGACGCCGATGATGTAGTGCAGCGAGGCCCGGGTGAGGGGCGGCGGGGACAGCTCCAGGGCGTGCTCGATGACCTCGAGGGCCTCGTCCCAGCGGCCGAGCGAGACGAGCGGTTCGGCCAGGTTGATGCTCAGGAACGCCCCGGAGGTGCGGGCGACGCCGCTCTTGCCGGCGAGCGCGACGCCGCGCCGCGCGACCTCGACGGCGCGTTCGTGCTCGCCGAGGCCCTCGAGTACGTGGGACTCGTTCGTGGCGATGCGCAGCATCGCCGAGTCGTCCGCCCCGCCCCGCAGGTACACCGCCTCGGCCTTGGCCAGCTCGGCGAGGTGGCGTTCGCCGTCGTAGTCGGAGAAGTCGCAGCCGGCGATCGTCGTGAGCGCGTGCGCCTCGACCGTCGCGTCGCCGACCGCGCGGGCCGTGGTGAGGGCCTCGACGGCGAGCGCCCGCGCCTCCTCCAGGCCGGTCGGCAGCAGGTACAGCTGCTGGGCGAGGGTCGACAGCACGCGCGCCCGCGCTCCGCTGGGTGGGTCGGCGGGCACCAGCCGCGCGGCCTCCCGCAGGTCGTCGAGCGCCTTCGGATGGCCGAGGCGGATCTTGAGCCGGCCGCGGTACTCCAGGACGCCGGCGGCCCGGATCGGATCGTCGATCTCCTTCAACGCCGCCTTCGCGAAGGCGACGCCGCGTTCGGTCTCGCCCGCCAGGTCGGAGGCGTCGATCGCCATCTCCAGGACCCCGGCGTGGTCGACCCCCAGCCGCTCCGCCGCGTCCGGCACCTTGTCCCACAGCTCGAGGACGCGGTCGAGCATGCGAATGCACTCGGTGTACGCGGTCGCCTCCTTGGCGACCTGCGCGGCCTTCCAGGCGCTGACCAGAGCCCAGGTGGCGTCGTGCGCGGAGTACCAGTGGTGGGCGAGCTCGGCGGCCACACGGCCCATCGGGACCAGCGACGAATCCCGCTCGAGCGCCTCGGCGAACCGCGTGTGGGTGCGGGTGTGCTCGCCGGGCAGCAGGTCGCCGTGGACGGCCTCCCGCATCAGCGCGTGCCGGAAACCGTACGCGTCGCCGTCCACGACCAGGACGTTCGCCGCCACGGCGGGCCGGAGCACCCGGGACAGCGCGCCGTCGTCCAGGCCCGTCACCGCGGCGAGCAGCGGGTGCTCGACGCGGTCGCCGCCCGCGCTGGTGACGCGCAGGATCTCCTGGGTCTCCTCAGGCAGCTTCCGCACGCTGCCGAGGATCAGGTCGCGCAGCGACTCGGGCAGTTCACCGTTGATCCGGTCGTTGCAGTCCAGCAGGGCCTCGACGAACAGCGGGTTGCCCTCGCTCCGCTCGTACACGGCGTCGAGGGTCCGCTGGTCGAGGTCGCGGCCGAGGATGCCGCGGGCCTGTTCGGCGACGGCGCGGAGGGGCAGGCGGTCCAGATCGAGCCGCTGGACCCAGTCGGCACGGTCCAACTCGGCGAGCAGGGGGCGGAGCGGGTGGTCGCGGTGCAGCTCGTCGGACCGGTAGGTGACGATCACCAGTAGCCCGGACGGGATATTGCGGATCAGGTAGCTGAGCAGGTCGCGGGTGGATCGCTCCGCCCAGTGCGCGTCCTCGATGACCAGGACGGCCGGCTCGTCCGCGGTCAGCCGTTCGAAGAGCAGCAGCACGTGGTCGAACAGGCGAATACGCGCCTCCGCCGTCCCGGTCTCGGTGTCCGGCTCGCCGAACTCCGGGAGGAGCCGGGCGAGCCCCGCCGGTGTCCCACCGGGCAGCAGCGCGGCGACGCCCTCCACCCCGATCTCCCGGACCAGCCGGCGCAGCGCGGCGCTGAACGGGGCGAACGGCAGGCCCTCGGAGCTGATCTGTAGGCAGCCGCCGACGAAGGTCCGTACACCGGGCCGCGAGTCCAGGAATTCCCGGATCAGCCGGCTCTTGCCGACACCCGCCTCACCGCCGACGAGCAGGGCGGCCGGCGGCTCGCGGAGGACTCGGTCCAGGAAGGCGAGCTCATCGGCCCGACCCGCCAGGACGCTACTGACCATTCGCACGCCCCAAGGATGCCATCCGGCTGGGACAAACCGGACTGTTTATTCGTCCGGCGAACGCCCGTACGGTTTCCTTCGCGCGGGGCGGCAGGGCGTGGTGCCGTCAGTGCGTCGCGACCAACCTTGAGCGGTGTCGAGGTCCGGCGCCCGGCCGGGCGGCAGCGGCGGATCGTGCAGGGTCCGTACGGGGCTGCCGTCGAGGACGCCGCGCTGCTGAAAGTGGTCGACGGTCCTCATCTCGGACGGGGACAGGACGGGCGCGACCGGCGCGCCGGCGGCGGTCAGCCGAGCGACCGCGGTGTCCCGGGGCAGCGCGGCGATCCGCTCGGCGACGTCCCGGTCGAGTTCCTCGGCCCGGGCCAGTCGCTCGGGGAAGCTCAGGCCGGCGTGGCAGTCGAGTCCCAGAGCTTGGCAGGTGGCCGCCCACAGCCGGTCCTCCGACACGACCCCGAGGCCGACCCGCCCGCCGTCCCGGGCCGGGTAGACGCCGTATCCCGGTACGGGCCCGCGCGCCCGCCCGGACTCGGAACCACGGGGGACCGGGAGGGTGCCCATCCAGTTCGCCAGGACGTCGGCCATGCCCAGGTCGATACGCTCTCCCTGGCCCTTGTGGCACGCGGCCAGGATCGCGAAGGCGGCCATCGTCGCCGCGGCCATGTCCGCGACCGGGAACTCGTGCCCGCCGTCGTCCGGCGGGGCGGTGCCGGCGTACGCGCGGTAGTTGACGTCATGCCCCGGCAGCGCGGCGAGCGGGCCGCTCGCGCCGTACCCGGAGATCGAGCAGTAGACGATGCGAGGGTTGACCGCCCGTACGGCCTCGTAACCCACACCGAGCCGGTCGGCGACGCCGGGCCGGTAGCCCTCGACGAAGACGTCCGCGTCCGCCGCCAGCTCCAGGCACCGCGCCGCGTCGGCCTTGAGGTCGATCACGACGCTGCGCTTGTGCCGGTTGAGCAGGTCGAAGTGGCCGCGGAAGGCCCGCATCGGCTCACCGCCCGGCGGTTCGACCTTCAGCACCTCCGCGCCGAGCTGGGCCAGCAGCTGCGTGGCGTACGGCCCTGGCCGCCACATCGTCAGATCCAGCACCCGAAGCCCATCGAGCAGTCCCATGATTTCTTATACCAAGCATTTGCTCGGTGCAGGGGGCCGCGTAAGACAATTTGTCTCTTCAGGTGATTCCCGAGTTCGGGGTTTCGATCCAGGATGAATGCCATGTGGCCATAGGCCCCTTTCGCGTACGTTCCTGAGGCTGGTCTAACTCTGCCCCGCATCAGGAAGGTGTAATGCGACGCTCTCTCGCCGTGGTCGGTACGGCCACGGCTCTTACGGTTGTCTTCGCGTCGTCGGCAGCTGCCGCTACCGGCTGGCGCATCGTGGGCACCCATGTGAACGCCAGGATCCACGCCGTCGCGGCCGTCAGCGCCAAGGACGTCTGGGCCGTCGGCGACGAGACGGTCTCCGGTAAGTACCGTGCGCTCGTACGGCACTGGAACGGCAAGACGTGGAAGACGCTGGCGGTCCCCTCCGCCGTCAAGGGGATCTCCCTCTCACACGTGGCCGCCTCGTCGAGCACGAACGTCTGGGTCACCGGCGTCGACGTCCGCTCCTTTCAGAGCTACGCACTTCGGTGGGATGGCAGGAAGTGGCACACCGGCCCCAGCCATAAGGCCATCGAGCCGATCAGCGATGCGATCGCCGCCATCGGCAAGAAGGACGTCTGGCTGCTCGGCCTGGGTGCCCACCTTGCGGCCGGCCAGGCGCGGCACTTCGACGGCAAGAGCTGGAAGACCGTGTCCGTGCCCGGATTCGTGTCCAGCGTCAGCGCGGTGTCGAGCCGCGACATCTGGGCGACCGGCCTCGTTCCCGGCAAGACGCAGTACCAAGCGGCCGTGATGCACTGGAACGGCAAGAAGTGGCGCACGGTCCTGACCCCCGACAGTGAGACCGGCTTCAGCAGCGTTCTGGCGCTCGGTGCGAAGGACGTCTGGGTGTCCGGGTCGGCATCCGGCCACGGTGTGATCCTTCACTGGAACGGCAAGAAGTGGGCGACCACCACGCCCGCGGCCGGGGTCCGGGGGATCGGCGCGCTCGTCTCCGACGGGTCGAAGGGCCTGTGGGCGGTCGCGGACCAGACCCGGCTCCTGCGCTACCGCGCCGGACGGTGGAACCTGACCGCGCTGCCTCAGCGCTCCGGCTACACGACGCGGGTCTACGGACTCGCCCAGGTCAAGGGGGCGACCTCTGTGTGGGGCGTCGGCGCGCTGAGCGTGTCCGCCGGGGGTGATCTCACTGAGAAGGCCGACGTGATCGTCAAGTACGGTCGCTGATCAGGGGGAGGCGTCCGCCGGTATGGCGGACGCCTCCCGGCTTTCCACGACCGTCCACATTTGGGGAAACAAAGGCCGTCCGGTGTTCAGGCGGTGTGTAGATCGTCGTCAATTGTGGAATGCATCCCTCCGTACCTGATCAACACGGGGGGATGGATCAGTGCCCACGAATACCACGACGCGGTCGACCGCCCGCCGTTCCACGGCGAGCTCGAGCCGCACAGCGAAGAAGACCGCCACTGCCAAGAAGCCGTCCACCAAGGCCGCGACGGCGAAGAAGACCACGAGCACGTCCAGGACTTCGGTCACTCCGGCGGCCGCCGCGACGAAGGTGTCGTCCGCGGCCACCAAGGTCTCGTCGGCGGCGTCGAAGATGACGGCGGCGGCGAGCAAGGCCACCAACTCGGCCCAGGCGATGAACACCGCCCTGAAGGCGATGAACACCGCCACCAAGGCGATGATGACCGCAGCCGAGTCGCTCACCACGGCCGCGAAGTCGATGTCGGCGATGAAGATGCCGACGGCGGCGCCGTCCCGGGGGACGACGAAGAGGGCCACGACCACCAGGGCCACGGCGGCGAAGAAACCGGCCGCCAAGAGCACGGCGGCCAAGAAGACCACCGCGAAGAAGACGACGACCGCGAAGGCCAGGACCACGACGAAGGCGAAGCCGAAGAGCACCGCGAAGGCCACCGCCAAGGCCCCATCGGCACCGCCACCAGAGACCGCGACCGTCGGCGGGCCGACATCCGAGCGGGCCGGCGGGTTCCTCAACGGGCTGGTGGGGAACCGCAATCCGCTGTGACGGCCAGGGCGCGGCCGGCGCTGCGCCGTACCGCCCCGCCGCGGCGGTACGGCTCCGGCCCTGCGTGTGCCCGGACGCCGCCCGGTCCCTGACGTGAGAGACCCATGGAGAACCAACGATCATCGCCGAGCGGGACCGAGCCCGGCGAGCCCAGACCACTCCTGAATGCCGCTCGCGACGCGGAGCTGACAAACTGTCGTCGAGAGGTGATCCAAGGATGCAGGACAACGAGATTCTCGGTCATATCAACGAGCTTGTGGACGAGGAGCACACGCTCCGCGAGCGGTTGCAGAAGGGGGACCTGACCGCGGAGCAGGAGCACCAGCGGCTGCGCTCACTCGAAGTGCAGCTCGACCAGTGCTGGGACCTCCTGCGCCAGCGTCGGGCGCGGCGCGACGCCGGGGAGGACCCCGAGGCCGCCGAGTCCAGGCCGGAGGGCGAGGTCGAGGGCTACCTTCAGTAACGCCCGATCGGCCAGGTGTGCACCGGCGCGTTGGTGTGCATGCGGTCGATGTAGCGGCATGTCATGAGCCGCAGGGCCTCCTCGCGGTCGGTGTGGGCCGCGTGGACGGTCTCCGCCTGCCACGTCGCGCCGTTCCGGCCGGTCGCGCACCGGCGTTCGACGATGCCGAGCAGGCGGTCGCGGACGATCGTGTCGACGCCCCACCGGTCGAGGCCGGTGACGGCCTGCGGGAGCAGGTGCCGCAGGACGAGTTCGGTGACCGGCACCTCGCCGACCCCGGGCCAGAAGACCCGGGCGGCGAGGCCGTACCGCGCGCCCCGGCGCGCGTTGTCGGCGGCCGCGGCGAAGGGCATCCGCTCCCAGACCGGGTGCTCCTCCTCCGCCAGGGCCCGTACGAGGCCGTAGTAGAAGGCCGCGTTGGCCATGGTGTCGGCGACGGTCGGGCCGGCGGGCAGGACGCGGTTCTCCACGCGCAGGTGCGGGCGGCCGTCGACGACGGCGTACACCGGGCGGTTCCAGCGGTAGATCGTGCCGTTGTGCAGCGAGAGCTCGGCCAGCTCGGGGATCTCGCCGCTGGCCAGCGCCTCCAGGGGATCCTCGTCCTCGCACATCGGCAGCAGTGCGGAGAAGTAGCGTGAGTTCTCCTCGAACAGGTCGAAGACCGAGTCGATCCAGCGTTCGCCGAACCAGACGCGGGGCCGTACGCCCTGGACCTTGAGCTCCTCGGACCGCGTGTCGGTCGCCTGCTCGAACAGCGGGAGCCGGGTCTCGTGCCACAGCTCCCGGCCGAACAGGAACGGTGAGTTCGCGCCGAGCGCGACCTGGACCCCGGCGATGGCCTGGGCGGCGTTCCAGGACGCCGCGAAGTCGTCCGGGCCGACCTGCAGGTGGAACTGGACGCTCGTGCAGGCCGCCTCCGGCGTGATGCAGTCGGCGGACGTACAGAGGTGCTCGACGCCCTCGATGTCCAGCGCGAGGTTCTCGCCGCGGGCCGCGAGGACCTGCTCGTTGAGGAGCTTGTAGCGCGGGTTCGCCGACAGGGCCGCCTCGCCGACGTCGGACTCCCGCAGCGTCGGGAGGATGCCGATCATCGCCAGCCGCGCGCCCACCTCGCGCGCCCGCCCGTCGGCGTGGTTGAGATTGTCACGGATGCTCTGCTCGAGCATTGCCAGCGACTTGCCGGCCAGAGAGGTCGGCGGCATGTTGATCTCGATGTTGAACTGCGCGAGCTCCGTCGCCCAGGCGCCGGGATCGGCGATGGACTGGAGCACGGCCGCGTTGCGCATCGCGGGCCGGCCGGTCTCGTCGACGAGGTTGAGCTCGACCTCCATGCCGATGGAGGCCCGGTCGTCCTCGAACCGCGAGTCGCGCAGCATCGTCGACAGGGCTTCCAGGCAGCGTCGCACCTTTTCCCTGTAACGCCGCCGGTCCTCCTTGGTGATGGCGACCGCCGCCACGTCCCTGCCCATGCCAAGCCTCCGGGGGTGTTCGTCCCACCTTCCTCGGAGGAAGGCATACCCCTAGTCCACGATGGTAAGAATCGCGTCCCGATCTTTCGCGGCCGACGTGGCGAGAGTCTCATGCCGGGATCCGTGTTCCCGAAGTGCCTCGGCGATCCGCCCTGCCTCCACGGCGAGGGCGGCCTTCTCCCGGGCCGCCGCCGAGTCGGCCCGCCGCCGGTCGGTCCTTCGTTTGACGCAGACGAGGGCGCCGCCGGCGGCCGCCCCGCCGGAGACGATCGCGAGCGAGGTCAGCCCGGTACTCACCGCGAGGACCAGGACCGTCACGCCGAGGACCGCCACGGCGAGGCCACCCCACTCAGGCAAAGGACTCATGACACCGCCGGCGTCCATCTCGGCCTCGACCTCGGCCCGCGACTCCAGTCCCTTGGGACCGACCCATGCGAAGTGGTCGTTGACCCGTACGCGAACACGCTCCGGAGGTCTCAAGGACGCCTTGTCCGCGAGGTCTTCGGCGGCCGCGCGGAGCCACCTGCCGCCGGCGCGCGTCGCGACGGCCCGAAGCGCCCGCCGCTCGCTCTCGAACATGTCACGGCGGAGCAGCTCGAGGGTGTTCCCAGCAGGGGCATCCCACGGCTCGGGCCGCTCCGCATCATTCTCGATGATCTGGCGGAGTTCCCAGGCTCGATCGATCAGGGGCCGTTCGCGCGGACTGCCCTCATCGACGAGTGCGTTCAGCACGGAGCCGAGGTCCTCCGGGAGCGCGGCGCCCGTGAGATCTTCGCCCGCGTCGAGCGCGCCGACCGCCTCCTCGGCCCGGGCGCGCAGGAGGGCCAGGCGCACCGCCGACACCGGCGGATCGGCCAGCGAGGTCACCTTACGCAGTGTTCTCGGCAGCCAGGGGCGGTCCTCCTCACGTACGGCGAAGTTCGCTGCCTCGCGCCACGAGTCCCGCTCCGCCGCCGCGGTTTCGGCCGAAAGCCCGTCGACGAGTTCGGCGAGGCGCCGTTCGACGTGCGCCCTTCCAGGCTCGCCGAAGAGCCCGCTCGCGCAGGTGGTCCACAGCTGCCGTTGAATCCTGGTGACCGTGAGGTCGAGTGGCGGCAACGCCCGCGCCAGCCATGGGGCGGCCAGCGTGTGTGCCTCCGCCGCCACCAGGGCCAGCGTGAGGAAGAGCGCGGTACGGTCTTCGTCGCGTTCGCTCGCGACGGCGGCGTACTCGTCCGCTGCCACCTCATCGCCCCGGGCCAGCGCGGACAGCGCCTTGACGGCCGGTGCGAGCCAGTAACCCGGACATTCGTCCATTTCGAGCGGAGGCAGGTCGGCGCCCCCCTCCGCGAGACGCACCAGAAGCCGCCGCGTCACGCTGCGGACCTGGGCCTCCTGCTCGAATGCCGCGAGTTCCCGCCTCAGCTCCGAGAGCTCGACGAAGGCGTTGAACGAGTCTGTCAGCCGGTCGAGCCGCTGATCGACTGCGCTCTCCAACTCGGTGAGCTTCGACTGGAGCCTCCGCGCGTCCTTCTCCCCGCGGTCACGGGTGGCCTCCACCTCGCGCTGCAGTTCACGGATCTGGCGACTCTGCCTGTAGTCGGTCCACCAGTCGCTGCTCACACAACCCCCTCCTCGTCGGTAATGAGGCCGCGACTAGGCCACGATGGCAAGGATCGCGTCCCGGTCTTTCGCAGCCGACGTGGCCAAAGTCTCGTAGCGGGAGCGATGCTCCCGGATGGCCTCGGTGATCTGTCCGGCCTCGCGGGTGATCCGGGCCTTCTCCCGGACCGCGGCCTCGGCGGCCACCCGGCGGGCGTGCCGCTGCGTCAGCCAGAGGATCGCCCCGCCGACGGCCACCACTGCGGGCAGGACCGGGAGGGCGCCGAGCCCGAGGGGGATCGTGACGGCCAGGAGGACGATGCCGGCGATGGCCAGGATCAGACCGGCCCGCTCGGCGAGGGGGTTGGTGGCGTACTCGGCGTCGACCCCGGCCTCCGTCTCCGCCGTCGACTCCGGCCCGTCGGGTCCGATCGACAGGTGATAGCCGCCGACCCGGACCCGTAGGCGCTCCGGAGGACGATGGGACGCCTTCTCCGCCAGGTCGCCGGCTGCCGCGGCGATCCAGCGCCGTCCGGCGCGCAGGGCGAGCAGGCGCCGGGCCGGCGTGCTCTGCTCGAACATGTCGCCGCGCAGCAGGTCGCGGGTCTCACCTTCCGGGTCGTCCCACGCCTTCGGCGGCGTCGCCGTGCCGTTCTCGATGATCTGCCGCAGCTCGCGGGCCCGGGCGAGCAGGGGCGCCTCGTCGGCGCTGCCCTCGTCGACGAGCCTGGTCAGCAGCGCGCCGAACTCCTCCGGAACGGTGTCCGCCGTCTCGGCGGGGGGCTCGGCCGCGGGAAGGGTCTCCTCGATGCGGGCCCGCAGGCGGGTGAGGCGGGCGGCGTACGCGGGCGGCTCGGTCAGCGCGGCCTCGGACTGCAGCACCCTCGGCAGCCAGGAGGTCTCCGCCCGGCCGCTGCCCTCGGAGGCGATCTTCTCTCGCCAGCGACCGCCTTCCGCGGTGGCCGCCTCGGCCGGGAGGCCGTCGACGAACTCGGCCAGCCGTTGCTCGATGTGGGAGCGGCCCGTCTCGCCGAAGACGCCCTCGGCGCAGGCCGTCCACAGCAGCCGCTGCACCTGGGTGACCGTCGTGCCGAGGGGCGGCAGGGCCCGTGCCAGCCAGGGCGTGACCAGCGCGTGCCGGCCCGCCATCGCGAGCGCCAGCGTCAGGAACAGCGTCGTCCGCTCCTCGTCGCGGCTGGTCGCCTCGGCGGCGTGCGACTCGGCGGCCACCTCGTCGCCGCGGAGCAGGGCGTGCAGCGCCTCGGCGGCCGGTCCGAGCCAGTAGCCGGGGCAGTCCGCCAGGTCCAGGCGGGGCGGGTCGGCGACCGCCCGCAGCAGCCGCCGGGTCTCGGCACGGATGGCGGACTCCCGGTCGAACGCCGCGAGCTCCATCCGCAGGTCCGACAGCTCGACGAAGGCGTCGAACGACCGGGAGAGCCGGTCGATCCGCCGCTCGAGCGTGCCCTGAACCTCCGACAGCTTCGACTGCAGCGTCCGCGACCTGCGGTCCGCGTAGTCATAGGCCGCGTTGACCTCTTCTTGCAGGCCGCGGATCTGACGGTCCTGCCGATAGTCGGCCCAGTCGCTCACGCCGCCGCCTCCTTGATCAGACCCGGCACTGTATTCGCCGGAGATGCGACGTACGGCGGCCTCCGTGCGTTCCGTACGAAAGGGGCGTTAGTGGGCGCACTCTGGACTGCGACCGGAGCGACAAGGAAAGACGGCGCGTTGGGCGCCGCGAACCGCGCTCGCGCCATCGAGCGCCATCCGGCACAGCGACCGGACGAAGGAGGACGGCGCGTTTGAGCGCCTGCTCCCGCGCTCGCGGCGCGAGCGCGGGAGCGACGGTCTGCTGGGCTACATGCGCTCCGGCGTGGCGACGCCGAGCAGTTCCAGGCCCTTGACCAGCGTGCGCAGGGTCAGTGCGCACAGGGCCAGCCGGGACGCCTTCGTGGCCTCGTCGGGCGCCTTCAGCACCGGGCAGTTCTCGTAGAACGTGGTGTAGGCGGCGGCCAACTCGAAGAGGTAGGCGCAGAGCCGGTGCGGCTCGGCGGTCTCGCCGGTCTGGTGGACGGCGGCGCCGAAGCCCAGCAGGTGCAGCGCGAGCGCCCGCTCGGCGTCGTGGCCGAGCGCGATCGGCCCGGTCGCCTCGTCGGGAGCCAGGCCACCCTTGCGGAAGATCGACCGGATCCGCGCCGTGGCGTACTGGAGGTACGGGCCGGTGTTGCCCCGGAAGGAGATCATCCGGTCGAAGTCGAAGACGTACTCGCTGCCGCGCGCCGTCGACAGGTCGGCGTACTTCACCGCGCCCATGCCGACCGCCTCGACGACCTGCCGCCGGGTCTCCTCGTCGAACGGCTCGTCGTGTGGGACCTCGTCGAATGCCGCGCCCGCCCGCTCGACCGCCTCGTCCAGCAGCTCGGTCAGCTTGATCGACTTGCCGCTCCGGGTCCGGAAGATCTTCCCGTCCGGGCCCAGCACGTTGCCGATCTGGGCGTGCTCGGCGCTCACTCCCTCGGGCAGCCAGCCCGCCATCCGGGCGACCGCGAAGACCATCTGGAAGTGCAGCGCCTGCTGGCTGCCGACCACGTAGATCATCCGGTCGACGTTGATCTTGTCGACGCGGTACCGGATCGTGGCCAGGTCGGAGGTGGAGTAGTTGTAGCCGCCATCGCTCTTGCGGATGATCACCGGCAGCGGGTCGCCGTCCCGGCCGGTGAACCCGGGCGGGAACACGCACAGCGCGCCGTCGCTGATCACCGCGATGCCCTTGGCCCGCAGCTCGTCGGCGATGTCGCCGAGCATGTCGTCGTAGAAGCTCTCGCCCCGGATGTCGTCGTCGGTCAGCGTGACGCCGAGCCGGCCGTACACCTTGTGGAGGTAGATCTTCGACAGCTCGACCAGCCGCTCCCAGTGCCGGATGGTGTCCGGGTCGTGCGCCTGGAGCTTCACGACCCGCTCCCGCGACCGCTGGGCGAACTCCGGATCGGAGCCGAAGTGCTCCCGGGCCGACTGGTAGAAGGCGTTCGGGTCCGTCTCGAGGAGCTTGGCCTCCTCGGAGCCCTCACCCACGTCGAGCAGGAGCTCGATCAGCATGCCGTACGGCGTGCCCCAGTCGCCGACGTGGTTGTCCCGGATCACGTGGTGCCCGGCGAACTCCAGCACCCGCGCGATCGCGTCGCCGACGATCGTGGTCCGCAGGTGGCCGACGTGCATCTCCTTGGCGATGTTCGGCGAGGAGTACTCCACGATCGTCGTCTGCGGCGCGCCGGTCTTCTCGACGGCCAGCCGCTCGTCGCCGTACATCGCCTCGGCCTGCCCGGCGATCCAGCCGGCGCTGAGCGTGAGGTTGATGAACCCCGGGCCGCTGATCTCGACCTTCTCGCAGACGTCGGACACGTCGAGGCGCGCCACGATCTCGGTCGCGATGTCGCGCGGCTTTCGGCCCAGCTTCTTGGCGAGCGGGAGCGCGACGTTCGCCTGGAAGTCGGCGAACTGCGACGGGCGGATCACCGGGTCGGCGTCGGGCTCTCCGAACGCCGCTCCGAGAGCGGCCTGGACGCGGGCGGCGAGAACGTGCTGCGGGTCGGACATCAAGATCCTCGGTGAGTACGGCTTCGGCAGCCTGTGGCTGCGGCGTCCTTAAAGCCTATCGGCGAGCGGCTGCGGTCCCGTCCGAATATTCGCGTCGGGGGAGCGCGCCGCGAGGTCTTTGCCGTCGTTCTTGACGTCCAGAGGGGGCAAAAGGGGCGGGATACCGTCCGTACGGGCGGCAAAGTGATGTCAGGCGGTCTCGCCGACCACCTTGAACTCCAGGCCGGCCCGCTGGAGCCGGGCGAGGAGCGCGTCGCCCATCGCCTGGGCCGTGGTGACCTGGCCCGCCGTCTCGGGCAGGTCGTCGGAGGCCAGGCACAGGGCCGACTCCGCGAGCATCTTCGCGGTCTCCTCATAGCCGGGATCCCCGCCGGAGACCTTGGTGACGATCTTCCGGCCGCCGCCCTCGCCGGCGAAGTGCACGCTGAACCAGCTCTTGGCGCGCCTCTCGGGCGAGGGACCGTCCCCGGGCGTGAACCGTTCGAGCAGCCGGTCGCGTACGGGACCGACCTGGGCGGCCGCCGCGACGCCCGCCGCCCCGGCGGCCAGGCCGACGGCGGACGCCAGGTGCCGCACCGCCCCGAAGTGGCTGTAGGCGAAGTCCGGACCGTAGCGGTCCAGGGCCGCCGCCGAGCGCCGTACGACGTCGGGGTCGATGGTCGGCAGCGGCAGTGCCCAGGCGCCGAGTCCGGCGTTCCGGTGCGGCCGGCCCTGAACGGCGCGGACCCGGCGGTCCGGCACGGGAGGCTCCGCCTGCCGCCGCTCGCGGTGGATCCGCGCCGCCGTACGGAAGTGCGCCGCCGCGGTGATCGCGGAGTGGATCGTGCCGCTGGAGGGCGCGCCGCTCGCCTGGACGTATCCGCGCACCTGCAACGGGACGCCCTCGGGCAGCTGCTGGACGGTGAAGTAGACGCCCAGGTCATGCGGCACCGAGTCGAACCCGCAGGCGTGCACGATCCGCGCCCCGGTCTCGGCGGCCCGTGCGTGGTACCTGAGGTACATCAGGTCGACGAACTCCGGCTCCCCGGTGAGGTCGACGTAGTCCGTGCCGGCCTCGGCGCAGGCGGCCACGAGCGGCTCGCCGTACCTGACGTACGGGCCGACCGTGCTGATCACCACCCGGGCGGACGAGGCGATCTCCCGCAGGGAGGAGGCGTCGGACGCGTCGGCCCGCAGCAGCGGCAGATCGAGCCCCAGCCGATCGCTCAGTGCCCGGAGCTTCGCGGGGTTCCGCCCGGCCAGCGCCCACGTCCCGGTCGCGTGCGCGGCGAGATACTCGGCGGTGAGCGCCCCGGTGAACCCGGTGGCGCCGAACAGCACGATGTCAAAGGGACGATCCATGGGTCCTGCTTACCCCCTAGAACCCCGTTCTAGGAAGGCGTAACGGAACGACTGTGGCGAGCCACACGCGTCAGGGGCCTTCGGTGTCGGGCTCGCCGTGCGTACGGCGGGGGAACCGGTGCGGGCGGGCGACGGCCAGGCCCTCGCCGATCTGCTCGACGATCCGGCCGACGGCCAGGTCGCGGGCGAGGACGCACGCGGCTGCGACGCCGGTGGCCCGCGAGGCGCCGTGCGCGATGACGACGGTGCCGTTCAGGCCGAGGAGCACGCCGCCGCCGTGCGTCTCCGGGTCGAGGCGGTCGCGCAGCCCGCGCAGTTGCCGGCGCTGCAGCAGCGCCGCCACCCGGGAGATCCGGCCGGAGCCGATCGCCGTGCGCATCTCCGTGACCGCCAGCCGTACGGCGCCCTCGATGGTCTTTAGCGCGACGTTCCCGGTGAACCCGTCGGTGACCACGACGTCGACCGTGCCGGTCAGCAGGTCGGTGCCTTCGACGTTGCCGGTGAAGTGAACGCCGGGCACGTCCCCGGACAGCAGTTCGTGCGCGCGGCGGGTCAGCTTGTTGCCCTTGCCCGCCTCCTCGCCGATCGTCAGCAGTCCCACGCGCGGTGACTCGACGCCGAGCCTGATCCGCGCGTACGCGGTGCCGAGAGTGGCGAACTGGACGAGCATCTCCGGTTTGGCGTCGGCCGTGGCGCCGGCGTCCAGGAGCACCGTGGGGCGTGGGCGGGTGGGCAGCACCACCGCGAGCGCCGGACGCATGACGCCGGGCTGTCCGCGCAGGCGCAGCCGGGAGGTCGCGACGACCCCGCCGGTGGACCCTGCCGACACGAGCGCGGCGGCGTGGCCCCGGCGGATCAGGTGGCAGGCGACCGCCACCGACGAGCGGGGCCGCCGCCACCCGGCCAGTGCCCCCTCGTCCATGGCCAAGGCGTCCTCGGCGTGCACGATCGGGACCTCGCCGAGCGCGTCGTGCTCCCGCAGCAGATCCCGGATGCGGCGGGCCTGCCCCACGAGCACGAGCCGGACGCCGTGCTCGCGGACCGCGGCGACGGCACCGGCCACGATCTCCTCCGGCCCGTGGTCGCCGCCCATCGCGTCCACCGCGATCCGCGGACCCTCGGCGCGGGCGTCCGCTCGTCCCTCGACCCGCCTCTCGGCCGTCCCGCCGGCCTTCCTTCCGGCCCGCCCATTGGCCCGCCTCCCGGTCTGTCCCTCGGCCGGTCCGCCGGTCTGCCCGTCGGCGACTGTGCCTGACTGTCCCTCGGACGGCCTTCCGGTCTGCTCCTCGGCCACTCTGCCGATCTGCCCGTCGCCCGGTCTGCCGGCCGGTCCGGCAGTCGGTCTCCCGGTCTGCCCGTCGGTCTGCCGCCCGGTCTGTCCCTCGGTCCTCCTCCAGGTCGGCCTGCCGGGCCGGGTCTCGATCCGCCTCTCGGCGCGCCCGTCGGCGCGTCCTGCGGTCCGGCCCGTCATCCGGGGTCCTGACAGCCCTGGCCGAGGCAGGGTCGGCGGACGACCTCACGGCCGCTCACGGTGATGACGTAGTCCTGGCGCGGATGGACGGAGCCGGCCTCGTAGGCGACGGCGTCCACCCGGACCGGTTCGTTGCGGTTCGTACGGCCGACGCACCGCACCCGGACGACCGACAGTGTGTCCGCCGACAGGGTCCGGCAGTCCATGCGGGCGCGGACGGTGTACCCGATGCCGCGCAGCTCGTCGGCCGCGCCCTTGGCGGTGGCGTTGAGCAGCGAGCTCTCCGACACCTTGCGCACCGGATCGCCGCACGAGCCCGCCAGCAGCGCGATCAGCGTGATCAGGACGAACGCGAACGGTTTCACAGGTCGTGCACCGCCTGGGCGACGACGTCGGGCCGGTCGACCTGCACCAGATGTCCGACGTCGGGGAGGACGATCTGCCGCCCTCGCGGGCTGAGCGCGGCCAGGGCGGCGTGCGCCCGCCGCCACTTCCCGCCGGCGCCGCGCATGTCGCCGAGCGCGGTGATCACGCACAGGGGGATGTCGGGGAACGCTCGGTGCCGCCGAAGGGTGAGCAGGTCGGCGGCCATCCGTCGGTACGTGGTGTCCTCGACGAGAAGGGCCCCCAGGACGTGCCCGCGGGTGCAGACGGCGCGGACGAACTCCGGGGGCGCGACGTTCCCGCGCGCGCTCATCATCCGCATCGCCACACCGTGGACGGTGGGCCCGGCCAGCCGGGCGAAGCCGGTCACGCCAGCGACCGTACCCGTGAGGCGGGCGAGGGGTGCGAGGCGGGTCAGCGGGCCGGCGAACCTCGGCGTCCCGGGCTCCGCGCTCGGGTCGACGAGGACCATGCCGGCGACCAGGTCCGGGTGGAGCCGCGCGAACGCCTCGGCGTGGAACCCGGCGAACGAGTGCGCGACCACGGTCACCGGCGCGCCCGCCCACCGGGCCAGCGCGGCGAGCCGGTCGGCCTCCGCACGGAGGGTGCCGGTCCGCCGTACGGGAGGGCTGCCGCCGAGGCCCGGGCGGTCGAAGGCGATCGTGCGGCGCTGGTCGCGGAGCAGCCGGACGACGGGGATCCAGTCGAACCAGGCGCCGCCGAGCCCGGCGCTCAGCAGCAGAGGAGGGGATCCGGTTCCGTCCGAGACGACGTGCAGGCGGTCTCCGCCGACGGTGACGATCTCGCCGGGCAGGCGATCGTTCACGGGTATGTGGCCTTCTCCCGTACGGTCGCGTCCCCGGCCTTCCGTACGGCCGTGTTCCCGGTCCGCCGGATCGGGCGGGTGACGATCCGTCCGGGGGCGCGGGCGCGGCGTCGCCCGGTGTAGAGCTCGACGGCGATGACGAACAGCCACACCGAGATCACGGTCACCTGGATGCGCTCCATGACGCCGAGCGCCAGGCCGAAGTACATCAGGGGCAGCGTGGCCAGCGCGGTCGTGGTCTCCACGACCATGACCGGCCAGCTCCAGCGGGCGAGCACCGGCCAGCGGTCGTACCGGCGGGCGGCGATGGTGAGGGCGATGAGGCTGATGATGCCGCTCATGACGACCAGCGTGCTCGTCACCGAGTGGAACTCATGGGCGAAGGAGACCGTCTGGGACCGCTCGCGCAGCGCGCAGGTCGGGTCGGAGTTGGGCGCGCAGTCCATGGCGAACAGGGAGTCGCCGATCGAGAAGATCCCGAACAGCAGCAGGGCCAGCCAGCCGGCGAGCGCCCAGCCACGGGGCCGGAGCCGGCGCAGCACGGCGGCCGCGACCGTGATCGACAGGGCGCCCGCGAGGAAGTCACAGCCGGAGAAGAGCCCGTGGAAGTGCTGGTCGGTGGCGGACAGCTCGCTGACGTACCCGTTGACGGCGTCCAGGTGCGGGTTGAGGAGGAACTGCAGGATCCAGGAGCTGTAGACGACGCCCGCGACGGCAGCGAGGGGCGGCACGAACGCCGGTACACGCCCCAGGTCACGTGAACGCTCGGACGAGCTCACTCTCACTTCCTTCGGATCCCCCGCTCGACTTCCAGCATAGGTATCCGGTACCGGCTGCTGGGGACTACCCTGCGGCGGACTTAAGCCGCGAAGTGCGTGTTCTTACGATCCTTGGAAGATTCTGGAGAAAACGCCGGCGTCCTCGTCCAGCCCGCTGCAGGTGTCGTTCTTGGCCGTGGTGTCCAGGGTGCAGGGGGTGTCCCGGGTGATCGACCACATCGACAGGCGGTCCAGCCGGTGGGCGGCCGCCCAGTCGCGGACCTGCCGGGCGTCGGCGGACTGGAACCCGGCACCGGTGTCCGCCACGCCGATGACGGGCGCGATGCCCATCCGCTGCCACGTCGTGGCGGCGTCCTGGTGGTAGACCCGCTGCAGCTGGCCGTGGGCGGCGGTCGCGGCGGAGATCAGGGCGGGTCCGGTGCCGCCCGCCGGGAGGAGGTCGACGGTAGAGACGTCGGCCCCGGTCGCCGCGGCGCCACGCAGCGCGGCCAGCGCGGTGTCCGTGAGGCCGGAGCGGTGCAGGGGGAGCGTGAAGGACACGCGGAGGCGCGGGTCGTCGTGCTGGAGCCGGGCGAGTGCCTGGGCGCGGCGCCCGGCCGACGCGCTGTCGGCCAGCGCCTCGTCCGTCAGGAAGAAGTCGATCTGCTGCGTGTCCGCGGCGGCCAGCACGGAGCGGTACCGCGCGGTCAGGTCGTCGACGTCGGGGCAGCCGTGGGCGAGCTCGGTGGCGTGCGGGCCGCCGAAGGAGACGATGGCCTCGCCGGGGACCTTCGCGAGCCGCCTCCGGACGACCGGGTCGCCGATCGGCGTGGTGCCGCCCCACGTCGCGGTGCATCCGTCGCCGGCCGCGACGAAGCCGACGGTGTAGTCCCGTACGCCGGTCCGCGCCGCGGTTCTGGCGAAGTCCAGCGGCGGCCAGCTGAGCACGTCGGCGTACGGGGCGAACGTGATCCGGGCGGCGGGTGCGGCCGAGACGGTCGCCTCCGGCTGCGCGGTGGCCGACGGCGCGGCGGGCGCGGGCCGGGCGGCGGTGGCCTGGGTGCGCGGGCCGGAGAGCTCCGTCATCGCCGCGCCGGGCCGGGAGTCGAGACGGGACCGGGCCGAGGGGGTGGCGTGCTGCTCGAGGTGGGCGGTCGCGGCGAGCACGGCACCGCCCGTGCCGGGGATGAGCAGACCGGCCGAGAGCAGCGCGATCCTGCGGCTCAGGCGGGGTGATGCGCGGCGCTTGCGGTGTCTGCCCACGACCTCTCCTCGTGGGGCGGCAGGGACACCGCTGACGAGGGTGACCGCTGTCGCTGGTGGGATCCGTCCCCCGCAGTATGGCGCAGCCTTCGGACAAGATCACGAATTGGCCTCCGCGTGTCGGCGGGGCACTTCCGTGGCTGCTCAGACGTTGATCGTTCAGCGGGGCCCGCCGTTGAGCATCGATATGCCCAAGTGCGGGTACCAAATACGTAAGAAACGGGGCTTAACGGTTCAATAGGGGTGGGGAGCGTGGCGAGCCGCGGCGTGATGGCGTCGCGGCCAGACCGTGAAGGAGGGCGAACCCCGACAGCGGACGCCTGCGGCGGGTCCGGATGGGACCCGATGAGACAGGCGTCGCACGCGCGTTTCCCGTCGACTCGGAGGAGTAACGTCAACGTGACCTTGGTCAACGACGCGGCGCCGGCCGCGGTGAACACCACCGGCCGCAGGTTCCGCGCCTTTACGGCGAAGCACCTCGACGAGCTCACCGCTCGTGCTGGGCTGACCGCCGAGCAACGCCTGGCGATCCAGGCGGTCGCGACGGTCTTGCCGTTCCGTACCAACAGCTACGTCGTCGACGAGCTGATCGACTGGTCCGCCGCTCCGGAGGACCCGATGTACCGGCTCGTCTTCCCGCAGGAGGACATGCTTCCCGCGGAGGACGTCGCCCGCATCTCCGACCTGCTGCGCCGGGGAGCACCTAAGGCCGAGGTGGACGCCGCCGCCCATGAGGTGCGGATGAAGCTCAACCCGCACCCGGCGGGTCAGCTGCAGCTCAACATCCCGACCCTCAAAGAGGAGCCGGTGCCCGGGGTGCAGCACAAGTACCCCGAGACCGTGCTGTACTTCCCGAAGCAGGGGCAGACGTGCCACGCGTACTGCACCTACTGCTTCCGGTGGGCGCAGTTCGTCGGCGAGCCCGACCTGAAGATGGCGGGCGACGACGTCGACCGGCTCAAGCGCTACCTGCTCGCCCACCCGGAGGTCACGAGCGTCCTGATCACGGGCGGCGACCCGATGATCATGGGTGAGCCCGTCCTCCGCCGCTACATCGAGCCGCTGCTGGAGCTGGAGCAGCTCGAGTCGATCCGGATCGGCAGCAAGGCGCTGGCGTACTGGCCGCAGCGCTGGGTCACCGACCCCGACGCGGACGACACGCTCCGCCTGTTCGAGAAGGTCGTCGACGCGGGCAAGAACCTCGCGTTCATGGCGCACTTCACCCATCCGCGCGAGCTCGATCCCGATCTCGTGTCGGAGGCGAGCCGGCGCATCCGCGACACCGGCGCCGTCATCCGGACGCAGGCGCCGCTCATCCGCACGATCAACGACATGCCCCTGACGTGGGAGACCATGTGGCGGCGACAGCTGCAGTTGGGCATGGTGCCCTACTACATGTTCGTGGAACGTGACACCGGACCGCAGGACTACTTCGCCGTGCCGCTCGCCCGCGCGTACGAGGTCTTCCGAGACGCCTACAAGAACGTCTCGGGGCTCTGCCGCACCGTGCGCGGCCCGTCGATGTCCGCGACGCCCGGCAAGGTGTGCGTCGACGGCGTCGTCGAGATCGGCGGGGAGAAGCTGTTCGTCCTGCACTTCATCCAGTGCCGCGACCCGGAGTTCGTCAACCGGCCGTTCTTCGCCAAGTACGACCCGGAGGCCGTCTGGCTGACCGACCTCCGACCGGCCTTCGGAGACCGGTTCCCATTCGAGGGCATCGTCCCGGGCGGTGACGTCACCGCGCACGACGTCGTCGCGGCGGGCCCGTCCCTGCCATAGCCCTGGCCGCGAAATGTGGGGCCGTACCCGTGGTGCGGCCCCACGAACGCGGTCACTCGGGAGGCGGGTAAGCCGAGACCTCGATGAGGTTGCCGTCGGGGTCGCGGAAGTACACCGAGGTGATGGGGCCCTGCGCGCCGGTACGGGCGACCGGGCCCTCCTCGATCGGCACGCCGCAGTCCTCGAGGTGGCGTACGACCGCGTCGATCGGCGTCTCGGTGATCAGGCAGAGGTCCGCCGACCCAGGCGTGGGCCGGGCGGCCTTCGGCTCGAACTCCGCGCCCTGCCGGTGCAGGTTGATCTTGTGCGGTCCGAAGTTGAGCGCTTTGCGGCCCGCACCGAACGTGACCGGCTCCATTCCGAGGACCCGGGTGTAGAAGTCGACGGTCCGGTCGATGTCGGCGACGGTCAGGACCAGGTGGTCCAGGCGCACGAGTTCGATCACCCGTCGAGTGTAGGACCGCCACGGGCCGGCCCCCGCTCCGTCCGAGCGGGGGCCGGCCGTGGTCGGGCGGCCGTCAGTGGCCGTATTCGGGGGCGATCTGGGCGCGGGCCAGGGTGTGGGCGGTGATGTTGAAGCCGACGACGGCGGGCGACGCCTCATCGGGCACGCCCAGCTCCTCGACGTCGAGCGCGTGCACGGTGAAGACGTACCGGTGCGGCGTGCCCGGCGGCGGGGCCGCTCCGCCGAACTCCTTGTTCCCGTAGTCGTTGCGGGCGTGCTTGGCGCCCTCGGGCAGCTCCTTGGAGTCACCGCCGCCCGCCCCGGTCGGCAGCTCGGTCACCGACACGGGCAGGTCGTACAGGACCCAGTGCCAGAAGCCGCTGCCAGTCGGGGCGTCGGGGTCGTAGCAGGTGACGGCGAAGCTCCTGGTCTCCGCGGGGAAGCCCTCCCAGCGCAGGTGCGGGGACAGGTTCTCGCCGTTGAATCCCCAGTCGTTGAAGACGTGCGCGTTCGACATCTGCTCGCCGTGCGCCACGTCGTCGCTGGA
Organism: Actinoallomurus vinaceus; assembly: GCF_039542055.1. Classification (NCBI taxonomy): domain Bacteria; kingdom Bacillati; phylum Actinomycetota; class Actinomycetes; order Streptosporangiales; family Thermomonosporaceae; genus Actinoallomurus; species Actinoallomurus vinaceus. Next base: position 46,920 of record NZ_BAABHK010000013.1, on the reverse strand, counting down.
CACGGTGAAGGACGGGACCTCGGGCAGGAACTCATGGGGCAGCGGTGGCCGACCTGCCATGGCAATCTCCTCGATCGATTCGACGTTTACGCCACTCAATCATCTAGTAACCCCGGCCCGGGTCGACCACCGTCGGGGGCCGTTCGCCCCGCCGCAGGGACTCCCAGCAGGCGCGGAAGTCCTCGGCGACGTCGGAGTCGGCGGTCACACCGGCCGTGTGCGGCGTGATGACGGTTCGGGGCAGGTCCCAGACGGGGTCGTCGTGGCCCGGCGGTTCGTCGGGCAGGACGTCGAGGACCGCGCGCCGCAGCCGGCCACCGTGGAGCGCTTCGCCGAGCGCGTCGTACCGCACCGTCTCGCCGCGCCCCACGTTGATGAAGCAGGCCCCGCGCGCGGCGCCCAGGAGGCTCCGGCCGAAATAGCCGCGCGTGTCGTCGGTCAGCGGGAGCGCCGACACCAGCCATTCGGCCCGGGACACGTGCGTGACCGCTTCGGGCGCGCCGACCACCTGGTCGAATTCGGGGATGGCGCGTGGTGTCGCGGCCACACCGACGACCCGGAGCCCGACACTCCGCAGGAGTTCGGCGATCGCCCGTCCGATCCGGCCGGCGCCGAAGACGACGGCCAGATCACCGTCGACGAGATCGACGTCCTGCCGCTCCCAGCGTCGTTCTTCCTGCTGGGCCCGGTACAGCGACGTACGCTGCCGTTCCTCCAGCATCCAGGCGAGGATGTACTCGGCGATGCGCCGGCCCATCCGGCCGACGGTGCGGGTCAACATCACGCCATCGGGCCAGGGGCTGCCGCCGAGCACGGCGTCGACACCGGCGTTCGTGCTGTGGAACCACACCAGGTCGGTCAGGATGCCCTCGGGAACGACCGGCCCGATGTGGATCAGCGGGCCCCCGCCGCCTACCGCGTCCGGCGTGACGACGGGTCGCCCGGCGATGCGGGACAACCGTTCTCGCAGATCGCCGGACGTCCGGGCATCGACGGTCACCCGTGCATGGCCGAGCCAAGGAGGCGGTCCGCCATCCCGCTTTGGATGGGCTGCGGTCGAGGACTCCGTCATGACTTGGCGCTCCGTTCATGGGACGGCCGCCGATCTTAGTGCGCGTCAACTAACGTTGATCGTGTTTAACCATCGTTGGTTGATCCTCGCCTTTCGGTCGAGCGACGCCCCACAGGGGTGGGGCGGGCCGCGGCCGGCCAAGGGACCCATTGACGGTGCCGCGATGGGGGCGTCGTCTGCACCGCCCAGCCGATCACGGCCTTAGCCGCCTCATGCTGCGCCTGCTTGACACGCCGCTTGTGCCGGGCCTCCAGTTTGCGTTGCCGGGAGCGGTATTTCCGCCACCTGCGCGACCCTGTGGCTTCGTTAGCGAGAAGCAGCAGCGTTCGTCAGTTGGTTCGGGCAGCGGTTAGCGATCTTGAGCCGGGAAATCGTCGGTGAGAAGTGAGAGCGCTTGTGGGGCGGAACCGCGTTACGCCGACTCCGCGAAGCCCGCTAACGCGACTTTGCACTCCGATGCTGGTTGCCCCCCTGCTCCAAGGCGGCCTCGTAGGCGCGCAGGGCGGTGATGACCGTGGCGCGTTCGGCGGGATCGAGGTCGCGCATGACGCGTTCCCAGGCGGAGGCGCTGCCGGAAAGCCATTCGCCGATCGGTGCGGTGTAGGCGGGAGCGATGGCGATGATGCGGCGGCGGCGGTCGGCGGGATCGGCATTGCGTCGCAGGACGCCCGGCCGCGACAGCTCGCTGACCATGAGGCTGACGGTCGTCGGGGCCACCTCCAGCCGGGCGGCGAGCTCGTTGACGCTGGCGGGACCGTCGTACTCCAGGTGCGCCAGCAGCGCCAGATGGCGCGGCGCGAGATCTAGGCCCTGGAGCACTGGAGGGATGGGCAGGCGCTTGGCGCGGCCGACGAGCCGTGGCATGAGCAGCAGCAGGGTACGGACGGCCTCGTCGACGGCCGGACCGTCCGATTCCGTGGACATCGGCGACACCCCCAGGTATCTTTAAGTTCAAAGCCTTTGGAGTTAAAGGGAACGAGGTCCACTGTGCCGCATCTGACCGTCCACCTTCCAGAGAACAGGCTGTCGGGCAAGGAACCCGAACTCGTCACCGCTCTGACCGAGGCGATCGTCGACGTCTACGGCGAATGGGCCCGCGATCTGGTAAGTATCCGTCTTGCCGGAGTCCCTGCGGGTCGGTTCGCGCAGGGCGGCAAGGCCGTGGACACGAACGCCTCGGTGATTTTGGGCGTCCGCGCCGGCGTCTTCGATCGCCCCGACGCCGCCCAGATCACCGCGCGCCTCGGCGCCGCCCTCACCGACGCGACCACGCGCGTCCTCGGCGAGGAACTCCGCGCCGGCACCATGGTCGAACTCGTGGCGTCCCCGCCGGAACGAACCTTCGTAGGCGGTGCCCTAGCCGTGTGACCGCTCGCCGGGCCTGGGGCGATTCCGCCTCTCACGCTGGGGCGATGGCGGCCGCAGGGCTGGACGACGTCGGCACAACGCCTGATACGACGCCACGGCGGGTAGCCCCCGCTGACGTCACCGGCCAGGCCACGGCCCGTTCGGCGTGGACCGTCGTGTACGGGCCGGCCCGGTCGGCGAGGATGCCCTGTGCCAGCACGCGAGAACGAGGCCCACCGCGAACGCCAGCGGTGCCGCCGCCAGGACGACCCCGGCCGCCGCCGGCACGGCACCGTGCGCGAACCCGGCTGACGCGGGCACCCGCGCGTACCCGAACTCCCCGGCGGACAGCGTGAACGCGAGGACGGCGACCGCCGCGATCGCCGGGGCCAGCTGCGGTACGACGACCCGCAGGAACGCGGAGAGGCGGGTATGCCCGTCCACGAGCGCCTGTTCCTCGACGTCCGCCGGGAGGGCCCGCAGGAAGGCGCCGAGCAGCCACACCGCCACCGGGATCGTGATCACCGGGTGGACGAGCACGAGCGACCAGAGCGCGTCGCCTCGGCCGAACGGACCGGTGGCCGACGGAAGCGGCGGATACCGCAGCACCGGCGGCACCAGGGCGACGACGAAGGCCGCCCGCACCACCGCCCGGCCCCATCCGCGGGTCAGCCGGGTCAGCGCGTACGCCGCCGGCAGCGCGAACAGCAGCGTGAGGACGGTCACGAGCGCCCCGACGGCCAGGGCGTTCAGCGCGAACGCCGGAAACGGCGTCGACCGGAGCGGCGGGCGTACGTGCTCGACGCCGGCCCACCGGTCACGGCGCACGAACGCGACGATCACGTCCCACAGGAACGGCGCCGCGCAGAGCAGCGCGGACCCCACGGCCAGGGCGTACGTCCCCGACCGTGCCAGCACGTGCCGTACCGCGTGCCGCCGCCGCTGCCGGGCCAGCTCACGGGCCGCCGTCCGCGCGGCCATCCCGCTCGTGACGTTCATGAGCGCCGCAGCACACGGATCAGGCCGACCACCCCGGCCAGCGGCAACGGCAGCGACAGTACGGCGATCGCCGCGCCCGGCCCGACCGCGCCGCCGTCGGCGCCCCGGGCCAGGGCCAGAGAGGCGAGCGTCTGCGTGGAGCCCGCCGGGCCGCCGCCGGTCAGCAGGTCCACGACGGTCACGTCGGCGCAGACGACCGTCGCCGTCACCAGCGCGGCGACGGTCGTCGCCGGGAGGGTGAGCGGGATCGTGACCTCGAACGCGCGCCGCCACGGGCCCGCACCGTCGACGCGCGCGGCGTCCCGGATCTCGCGGGGGATCGCGGCCGTCCCGGCCATGACGAGGACGGCGGCGAGCGGCGCCAGCCGCCACACGTGCACCACGACGACCGCGGCCATGGCGGTCGCGGGTCGTTCGTGCCACGTGTCCCCGGGCGGTACCCCGGCGGCCCGCAGGACCCGCCCGGCCGGAGAGCCCGGGTGGTCGAGCAGCCACCGCCAGGAGATCGCCGACAACGCCACCGGCGTCGTCCATGGCAGCAGGACGAGCACCCGGATCAGCCACCGGCCCCGGAGGTCGGCGAGCAGGACATGGGCGAGGACCTGGCCGAGGAGCACCACGAGGACCGTCGACACACCGGTGATCAGCAACGTGTCGCCCAGCGACCGCCAGAACGCGCCCTCGCCGAGCACCGTCGCGAACCACCGCCCGCCGGCGAAGCGGTACGTCGGATCGGCGGCCGTCGCGTCGGAGAGCCCGAACGCCACCGTCAGGCCGAGCGGCACCGCGACCAGCGCCGTCAGGTACACGATCGATGGCAACAGGAACGCCCAGGCCAGCGGCCCGTCCCGGTCCGTGAACCGGCGCCGGCGGCCCGCCGGGGAGGCGTCCGCCGCCACGCCGGTCACCCGGCGATCCGTACGGGCGCGGTGCGGTTGCCGTACTCGGCGTCGAAGAAGCGCAGCCGGTCGGCCGGCACGGCGAACTCCCTCGCCTCACCGGCGGCCAGCGGAGTGGTCACGGTCGCGGGCAGCCGAGCGATCACCCGCGTCTCCGGGCAGATCCGCGACACCCGGCCGTACACGTGACGGTCTCCCGACAGGAACTCGATGCGGTCGACGCGCAGCGGCATGGTGACTCGCCCGTCCGGCGGGACCTCCTCGGCGGGCAGCAGGTGCTCGGGCCGGAAGCCGACGAGCCGGTCGCCGCGCGGCACCAGGTTCATCGGCGGCGTGCCGATGACGGTCGCCACGAACGTGTCGACCGGCTCCTCGTACAGGTCCTGGGGCGTGCCGACCTGCCGGAACCGCCCGGCGTCCAGCACGGCGACGCGGTCGCCGAGGCCCATCGCCTCGGCCTGGTCGTGCGTCACGCAGATCATCGCGGTGCCGAGACGCCGCTGCAGGGACCGCAGTTCGTCGCGGGCGGCCGCCCGCAGGCGGCCGTCCACGTCCGACAACGGCTCGTCGAGCAGCAGCACGGCCGGTTCCCGGGCCACGGCGCGGGCCAGGGCCACCCGGCGGCGTTCGTCCCCGGAGAGCCGCCCGGGGCGGCGGTCCAGCAGGTGCGCGATGCCGAGCAGGTCGGCGGCCCAGCGCGCCTTGCGCTCGCGCGTGCCGCGCGGCACGCGCTCGGCCTTGAGCGGGAACTCGATGTTGCCGCGCACGGTCTTGTGCGGGTACAGGGCGTGCGAGGCGGCCACCAGGCCGACCCGGCGGATCCGCGGCGGCAGACCGTTCATGAGGTGGCCGCCGAGGTGGACCTCGCCCGCGGTCGGGGCCTCGAGACCGGAGACGGCGCGCAGCAGGGTCGTCTTACCGGAGCCGGGCGGGCCCAGCAGGACGACGCACTCGCCCCGATCGGTCGCCAGGTCGATGCCGTCGAGCGCGCGCACCTGCCGCTTGCCGGGGCCTTCGTACACCTTCACCAGGCCCCGTACCTCGACGACCTTCACCACCGGGCGGGCGCGGACGGACGGGCGGTAGGGGAGGGCGGCGGACCGGCGGTACGCGCGGAGGACGGACTGACGGGATGGAGGAAGTCGTGTCGGGTCAGAGGACGCACATCCGGCATGGGACCTTCCCCGTGCAGAGGTTCCTCCTTCGAAAGTAGATCGATCTTGGCCGTGCGGCCAGCGGCAGTTGACGCACAGGACCGCATCCGTGGGGTTTTCTTCGGTAACCCGTGTGTTCTGTGTGACCAAAGCGCTACAGTGCGTGATCTAAATCGGCTGAGATCTGGGTGTGTGCCGGAAGTCAGGTGGTCGGCCCCCCAGCGACGAAGAGAGAACGGACCATGCGTGGACTCCCCATCGCCGCCCTGGCCGCCGTCGGTGCGGTCACCATCGGAAGCATCTCCCCGCCCGCCCGGGCCATACCGGGTCGGTCCGGTACGCACGGGGCCGCTCCGATGGCCGCAGCGCCGCCGTCCGCGATGTCCGGGGCCGCTCCGTTGGCCGCGCTGCGGCCGTCCGCGGTGTTCAACGTCCCGTCCGGATCGGCGGCGGAGCAGAACGCCATCGCGCACCACGTCAACCAGCTGGCCGCCGGCGCTCCCCGCGGGGCGCTGATCCGGATCGCGGTGTTCATGTTCACGTCCAAGGCGTTCGCCCAGACCCTGATCGACGCCAAGAGGCGCGGGGCGCGCGTGCAGCTCGTCGTCGACGCGAGCACCCGCGACAACGACGCCTACCGAAGCGTCGAACGCGCCCTGGGCACCAGCCGCAAGAGCTCATCCTGGGTGGTGGCCTGCCACAGCGGGTGCATCGGCGACACGATCATGCACAACAAGTTCTTCCTGTTCTCCCAGACGGGGCGGGCGCGCGACGTCGTGGTGCAGTCCTCGGCCAACCTGACGACGCGCAACCGCGTCAACGCCTGGAACAACGCCTTCACGATCAGCGATGCGCGGCTCTACCAGGCGTACGGGCGCTACTTCGCCGCGCTGGCGGCCCGGCACCACGAGCGCGACCACTACCGGGTCGCCCACAGCGGGCGCGTCACGGCCTACACCTTCCCCCGCGCGGGCGACTCGGCCAGGACCGACACCCTGTACGGGCTCTTGGGGCACGTCGGCTGCGCCCGGGGCACCGCGGTGCTCGTCACGACCTTCAACCTCAGCCGTACGGCCGTCGCCGAGCGGCTGTGGTCGCTCTCCCACCAGGGCTGCGACGTCCGGGTCATCTACACGAACCTCAGTCAGCGGGCCCGCGAGATCCTTCAGCAGGACGGCGGGCCGCAGCTGCTGAGCAGCCACTACCTGTACTTCGACCCGGACACCGGCGACGAGGTCGACGCCTTCGCCCATTCCAAGTACGTGCTGATCGACGGCACGTACGCCGGGCGCACCCGCAAGGTCGTGATCACCGGCAGCCCGAACTACACCGAGCCGGCCCTCCGCCACAACGACGAGACGATGATCACCATTGAGGGGGCGGACATCTACGGGGCCTACCAGCGCAACTTCGCGCGGCTCTGGCAGGCCGCCCAGTCCCACTACCAGCTGCACGGCCTCGTGCCTGACCCCGACGATCCGGCGGCATCGGTCGACGAATGACGCCTTGAACACGTAGACGGGGTCGGCCCATGGCTGGGCCGACCCCGTCTACGTGTGTACGAGCCTGCTCGAGAAGCCGTTTCCCCGGAACGACCAGGCTTCTCGCGGCAGGACCTACTTGCCGTTGGCCTCGGTGTAGGCGTCGACGACCTCGTCGGTGTCGCCGTCCATGACCAGCCGGCCCTCGTCGACCCAGAGGACCCGGTTGCACATCTCCCGGATCGAGTCGAGCTGGTGGGCGACGAGGAAGACCGCGCCGGCCTCGTTGCGCAGCTCGTCGATCTTGGCCGCGCTCTTGCGCCGGAACTTCGCGTCACCGGTGGCCAGCGCCTCGTCGATCAGCAGCACGTCGTGCGACTTGGACGCGGCGATCGCGAACCGCAGCCGGGAGCCCATGCCGGAGGAGTAGGCCCGCATCGGCAGCTGGATGAAGCCCTCCTTGAGACCGGCGAACTTCACGATCTCGTCGTACTTCTCCTTGACCTCGTCCGGGTTCATGCCCATCGCCAGGCAGCCGAGCACGATGTTGCGCTCACCGGTCAGGTCGTTCATCAGGGCGGCGTTGACGCCGAGCAGCGACGGCTGGCCCTCGGTGTAGACGCCGCCGCTCTGCGGCGGCAGGAGACCGGCGATGGCCTTCAGCAGCGTCGACTTGCCCGAACCGTTCGTGCCGATGACGCCGATCGCGTCGCCCTTGTACGCGACGAAGGACATCCCGCGGATCGCGTGGACCTCCTTCATCGACGGGCGGTTCTCCCGGCGCAGGACCCGCATGAACGCGCTGGCCGCGTTGCCCTTGCCGCCCGCTCCGAACACGCGGTAGATGATGTGCAGGTCGTCCACGATCACGATGGGCTCGCGGCTCGGGTCGATCACCACAGGGGGAGCCGACCCGTCGGGCGCTCCGGACACCTTGACCTTCTCCTTGACGGCATCAGCCACGGCCGTACCTCTCCTCGGCGCGGTAGAAGAACCAGAACCCCACGACGAACATCACCACGGCCCAGCCCGCGGCGTACCCCCACAGGTGAATCGTCTGCTCATGCAGCTTGTGCTTGACGTACCCCCGGTAGGTGTCCAGCAGGGAGTAGCGCATGAGCTCGGGGAAGATGTAGCCCGGGTTCGCCTCGAGCACGTGGCCGATCCACGGGTGGTGGGCCAGCCGGGGGGACTTCTTCAGCGCCGAGAGGCTGTAGATGATGCCGGAGAAGTAGAGCCAGGTCCGCAGGATGAACGGCAGCAGCTGGCTGATGTCCCGGTTGAACGCGCCGACCCGGGCGAGCACCAGGCTGATCCCCACGTTGAAGAGCAGCTGCATGATCAGGACCGGGACCAGCAGCAGCCAGCGCCAGGTCAGCGGCTCGCCGAACGCCAGCACGATGACGAACAGCACGCCCATCGAGACCAGCAGCTGCTGCAGCTCGATGATGGTGTACGCCAGGGGGAGGCTGGCCCGCGGGAAGTGCAGCGCGCGGATCAGCGACAGGTTGTCACCGACCGACTTGGCACCGGAGTTCACCGACCGCTGGGTGAACGTGAAGACGAAGACGCCCGTCACCAGGAAGGGAATGAACGTGTTGTGCGGCAGGTTGCGGCTGGTGTTCAGCAGCAGGCCGAAGATCAGGTAGTAGACGCCCGCGTTGAGCAGCGGGGTCAGGACCTGCCATACCTGTCCCAGTCGGGACTCGGTGTACATCGAGATGTTCTTGGCGGAGGCGAACGCCCAGATGAAGTGGCGTCGCTGCCAGACTTGGCGGATGTACTTACCGATGGGGGGACGAGCGGCGCTCTGCTTGAGCCCATTACGCGCGGCGAACTCGGCCAGCGAGGGGTTCCCGTTGATGTGAGGGGGCTCCGCGATCGCGCTGACCTGCCCGCCACCCGAGGCTCCGAGCCGTTCCGGGTGACTCATGCCGTGCAGCCTATTGCAGTCCGGGGCGCGGGAACGACCAACCGGCAGATGCAGTGCCAAGAATGTGATCTTTGGCGTGATCCGGTGAGCAACGGGGATACACCGGTTCATGTCCCTGTTGAATCGAGCGAGAGAGCAGGACAAGCGAGCTTTCGACGCGGTCGCGGCGGCCGAGCTGCCCGGGCTCGAGTACATCCTGCCCCGGCTCTCCAGGATCGCGAACCATTCGGTGCTGTGGGGCGGTGTCGCCGGGGGTCTCGCGCTCACCCGGCAGCCGCGGCTGCGCCGGGCGGCGCTGCGCGGGGTCATCGCGATCGGCCTGGCCAGCCCGCTGGCGAATCTGGTGGGCAAGCAGACGTTCCGCCGCTCGCGCCCGCTGATCGAGCTGTTCACCCCGTCGGCGCGCCCGGTCATCACCCGGGTCGGGGTCACGCTCATCCCCTCGATCCGCTCGCCGTGGCGGCTGCCGACGTCCCCGTCGTTCCCGTCCGGCCATTCGGCGTCGGCGGCGGCGTTCGCCACGGGGATCTCGCTGGAGGCGCCGGCAGCCGTGGCCGTGCCGGTGGGGATCACCGCCGCGGCGGTGGCCTTCTCCCGCATCTACACCGGCGCGCACTACCCGGGCGACGTGCTGGCCGGGGTCGCGCTGGGCACCGCCGCCGGCCTCGGCACCCGGCTGCTGTGGCCCTCCACGCCTCGATCGGCGAGCGCGCGGTGGGAGATGCCGGCCGAGGCGGTCCCCGGCGTCTCGGAGGACGGCGAGGGCCTCGTCGTGGTCGTGAACCCGGACGCGGGCAACGGTGACGTGACCCGGACCCTCAAGGAGCGGCTCCCCGCCGCGGAGATCGTCGAGTCCGGCGCCGACCTGGGCACGGCGCTGAAGGACGCCGCCGGACGCGCCGCGGTGCTCGGCGCCTGCGGTGGCGACGGCACGATCCGGGCCGCCGCCGGCGTGGCCCTCGATCACGACCTGCCGCTGCTGGTGATTCCCGGAGGGACCCTCAACCACTTCGCGCGGGCGCTGGGCGTCCACACCGTCGCCGACGCGGTCGCGGCCTACCGCTCCGGCGGCGTCGCGCGTGTGGACGTCGGCCGGGCCGGCGGCGAGATCTTCCTCAACACCGCGAGCTTCGGCGCGTACACCGAGCTCGTCCAGCGGCGCGAGCGGCTGGAGGGCCGGCTCGGCAAGTGGCCGGCGCTCGCCGTGGCTGGCGTCCGGGTGCTCCGCGACACCGAACCGGCGGACGTGTACGTCGACGGCCGCCGCAGGCGCGTGTGGTTCGCGTTCATCGGCAACTGCCGGTACGGCGCGCGCGGCGTCGCGCCGACCTGGCGTGAGCGCCTCGACGACGGGGCGCTCGACATCCGGCTGATCGGCGCGCGCCGCCACATCAGCCGGACCCGCGCGGTCGCGGCCCTGGTCCTCGGGCACCTGCGGCTGATGCCGGACTACAGCGCGTGGTCGGCGGGAAAGATCGAGCTCGCCGGCGCCCACGGCTCCCTGCGGCTGACCCGGGACGGAGAGGTCGGCGCCGCCGAGGGAACCGTGACCGTCACCAAGCAGGCCGCCGCCCTTGCCGTCTTCGTGCCCTCCAGGACGGCCGCCGGCTGACGATCATGCCCGGGACCGGCCAGGATTCGCGACTGCCCTGGTCGGGTAGGGCGGCTTGAGGGGGGTGGTCACGCAGAGCGACCGCCCGGCTTCAAGTCGATGGTCTCGGGCGTTCCCCATCCGGGGGGTCGGACCGGAACGTCAGTGTGCCGGGGGAGCGCCTGAGAGGGGGCTATGGCGAAAGGTGAGGTCATCCATGCAGCGCGAGAGCGACAAGCAGGGTACGGCCCAGGACGAGCACCTCCGGAAGGAGGCGAAGAACCTGATCAAGGGGAGCGGATCGGCGCGGCCGGAGCACGGCGGCACGGACGCCGAAGCCGCAGCACGTCCGCCGAGGCCGGCGCGGGGCATGTCACCCGCCGAGGTCGCTCGCAGGGCGGAGCTCAGCCGGCACCTGCCGCCGAGCGAGTTCCCCGCCGATCGGCGGCGGCTGCTCGCCCACCTGAAGAGCAAGGGCGCGCCCGACTCGCTGGTCGAGACGATCTCCAGGCTGCCCGAGGGCAAGGAGTTCCAGACCATCGGCGAGATCGTCCGTGAGATCGGCCTTACCGCCCCGCACTGAGACGTGGACCGGTGAACCTGCGAATCTCGAACCGGAGGCGCCCGTCCGGGCGCCTCCGCAGGACGGTGGCGCCGTCGCGGGGCCCGGCGGGTCCCGCGACCGGACGTACCCTGGTGCCATGGCGCTGACCGCGGGCACCTACCCGCTCGGGCCGCAGACCGGACGGCTCCTGCTCCGGACCTCGCGCAGCGGAGTCGGCCGCAAGGTGGGCCACGACCTGACGATCGAGGTCACCCGCTGGTCCGGTGAGGCCGTCGTCGATCCGGCGGACCCCGCGAGCCTGTCGGTGACCGTGTCGGTGGAGGTCGACTCGCTCACGGTGCGCGAGGGCACCGGCGGGGTGAAACCGCTGACCGACTCCGACCGCGCCGAGATCGAGAAGAACGCACGCGAGAAGGTCCTCCGGGCCGCCGAGCACCCGATGATCACCTTCCGGTCGACCGGCGCGGAGGGTACCCCTGAGGCGTTCACGATCACCGGCGAGCTGACGATCATGGGACGGGCGCGCCCGATCGCGGTCCGCGGCGCCGTGGAGGGCGACCGGGTCCGCGGCGGAGCGACCGTCGTCCAGACGCAGTGGGGCATCAAGCCGTACTCCGCCCTGCTCGGCGCGCTCAAGCTCGCCGACGAGGTCGGCGTGGAGTTCGACCTGGCCCTCCCCGCCGCCGGCTGACCGCCCTTCACCGCGTCATCGGGTGTCCGCCTGCGACGGCGGCGCCTTCTTCACTAGGCGCGCGGTCCGCCGGTCGAGGAGGGCGCACACGGCGACGGCACAGACGAAGAACGCCGCGCCTCCCTGCAGCACGCGCGTCTCGGTGTGGCCGCCGGGCAGGAGCAGGCCCGCGGTTCCGCCGCACAGGCCGGCGGCGACGGACAGGGCCATCTGCCGGACCCAGGCCCCGGCGTCGCCGGGGGTCGCGGCGAAGGCGTCCCGCACGCCGTACCAGGCGGCCGCCACGACGATCAGCGCCCCGGCGCCGGCCGACAGGTCGGCGGTGCCGAAGTTCAGGCCATACCGCACCGGGAGGGCGGGCACGAAGAACAGCACGAGAAACCAGCCGAAGGACCGGGCGATGGAGTCGACGCCCCGCCCCGGCGGGCGCTCCGGCACGACGCGCGCCGCCGCGCGGGCCGCGGCCGACACCGTCCCGGCGGCCACGGCGATCGGCAGCCGCGCCACCAGGTGCCGGAGGTTGTAGAGCAGCGCGGTGTCGTACACGACGAGGATGAGCAGGCCCAGTCCCAGGGTGGAGGCGGCGAAGACGAGGAGTCCGGGCAGCCCCCGGGCGTCATCGGCGGCGTCGCGGGACAGGCGGGCGGTCCACAGCGGCACGACCAGCCCGGCGGCGGCCCGGATGGCGAGGTCGTCCCAGGTGTACGGGTTGCGCAGCGACCACTCGATCAGGCCGAAGGTCACCGTGTACGACGCCGCCGCCCAGGGCACGAGCCGGAGCGCGCGCCGGTACACGGACCCGGAGAACCACCGGCACACCGTCAGGTACGCGAGGACGACGAAGGGGAGCTCGAGGAACGCCTGCACCCTCAGCACACTGGGCGCGAGCACCGTGGGAGCGGGGAACCACCGGGCCGCCGCATGGACCCAGGGCGCGTCGGCGAGCGCGAACCAGCCCTGCGGCAGGTAACGCGCGATGAACGAGGGATCGCCGTGATGGACCCGGATGACGTAGACGGTGAACAGGACCTGATTCAGGTAGATCAGCCCGGTGACGGCCGCCAGCGAGACGAGCGGATGCCCCTTCCAACCGCCCCATGCCGACCGGACCCGCCGTCGGCCCCGGGGCTCGGAGCGCACCGCCGGATCCTCCGGGCGCGCGCCCGCGAGCCGATCTTCCGAACGCCGCACGGATCGCTCCGGCGAGTGCCCGTCACCGCCGGGCTGCTCTGGCGAGTGCGCGTCACCGCCGTGTCGCGACAGTGCCAGGGCGGCCACCACGGTGGCGATGATGATCGCCGTCAGCGTCACGGACAAGGGCGCGTCTCCTCAGCCTCGACAGGCACTCTCGGCCGCGGCGCGCCCGCCCGGCTCAGCGGGGGCGCGCCACTCTCGTCTCGTCCCACACCGGCTCGGCGGACTCGTACACCGTCCCGTCCGCGCCGAAGACCGCGAAGCGGTCGAACGACCGGGCGAACCACCGGTCGTGCGTGACGGCCAGCACGGTACCCGAATAGGCCTCCAGGCCCTCCTGCAGCGCCTCGGCACTGGCCAGGTCGAGGTTGTCGGTGGGCTCGTCGAGCAGCAGCAGCGTGCAGCCGCTCAACTCCAGCAGCAGGATCTGCAACCGGGCCTGCTGGCCCCCGGACAGCGTCTCGAACGGCTGATCTCCGCAGTACTGCAGCTCGTACCGGGCCAGCGCGGCCATCGCCTCGTCGCGCAGCCGGGCGTGTTCGGTCATCAGGATCTCGGCCGGGGTACGGCCCTGCAGGTCCGGCCGGGCGTGGGTCTGCGCGAAGAGCCCCGGCACGACCCGCGCGCCGAGCCGGGCCGTGCCCGTGTGCGCGACGTCCTCGCCGGCCAGCAGCCGCAGGAAGTGGCTCTTGCCGGAGCCGTTGGAGCCGAGCACCGCCACGCGCTCGCCGTACCAGACCTCGAGGTCGAACGGGTGCATCAGGCCGGTCAGCTCCAGCCCTTCGCAGATGACGGCGCGCTTGCCGGTCCGGCCGCCGCGCAGGCGGACCTTGATGTTCTGGTCGCGCGGCGGGACCTCCGGCGGGCCGGCCTCCTCGAACCGCCGCAGCCGCGTCTGCGCGGCCTGGTAGCGCGACGCCATGTCGGAGTTGTTCGCCGCCTTCTGCTTGAACATGCGGACGAGCGCCTTGAGCTTGGCGTGCTCCTCGTCCCAGCGGCGGCGCAGCTCCTCCAGCCGCTCGTTGCGGTCGTGGCGGGCCCGCGCGTACGTCGTGAAGCCGTCGCCGTGCGTCCAGACGATCCCGGCCTCCACGGTGACGATCTGCCGGGCGGCCCGGGCCAGCAGCTCCCGGTCGTGGGACACGAGCAGCACGGTCTTGGGCGTCTCGCGCAGCCGCTCCTCCAGCCAGAGCTTGCCGGGCACGTCCAGGTAGTTGTCGGGCTCGTCGAGCAGCAGCACCTCGTCGGGACCCCGGAACAGCGCCTCCAGGGCGAGACGCTTCTGCTCCCCGCCGGACAGCGTCTTCACGTCGCGCCACCGGGCCCGGTCGTACGGCGTGCCGAGCGCGGCGACGCAGCAGGCGTCCCAGAGCACCTCGGCGTCGTAGCCGCCCGCGTCGCCCCACTCGGCGAGCGCGCGGGCGTAGCGCATCTGGGTGGGCTCGTCGTCGCGCTCCATCATGGCCAGCTCTGCCCGCTCCAGGGCCGCGGCGGCCTCGCGAACGCGCGGTGGAGCGGTGGACACGAGCAGGTCGTGGACGGTCGTCTCGTCGCGGATGTTGCCGACGAACTGCCGCATCACGCCCAGCCCGCCACTGCGGGTGATCGTGCCGCCCTGTGGCTCGAGGTCGCCGGCGACGAGCCGGAGAAGCGTGGTCTTGCCCGCGCCGTTCGGCCCGACCAGGGCGGCCACCGCTCCGTCGGCCACCCGGAACGACGCGTCGGCCAGCAGCACCCGGCCGTCGGGAAGGACATGGCTCAGATGCGCGACTTCGATGTGGCCCACGATCGCCCAGTCTCCGGCATCACACCGGGCGCGCCAACGGATTTTCCGGCCGCCACGCCCGTACGGACCGCCACGCCCGTACGGGCGCCGCACCCGTATGGCCGCGACGCCCGTACGGTCGCCGCGGCCGTACGGTCAGCCCTTGCCCAGGGTGTTCCAGCGGGACGGCGGCCAGACGATCACGAACGCCCGGCCGATCACGCTCTTCACCGGGATCGTGCCCTGGTAGCCGTCCTGCATGTGGAAGCGCGAGTCGGCGGAGTCCCCCCGGTGATCGCCCATCACCCAGAGGCGGCCCGCCGGGACCTTCACCGGGCCGAACGGTTTGTGGTCGTCCTCGAAGATGTACGGCTCGTTGAGCGGCTTCCCGTCGACGAGCACCCGGCCCTGCGAGTCGCAACACTGGACCGTCTGGCCGCCCACCGCGATCACGCGCTTGACGAGGTCCTTCTCGTTGGCCTGCGGCAGGCCGAACAGCCCGCCGACCCAGCCGACCGCGCGCCGCAGCGGGTTGCTCGGCGTGGCGATCCGCGTCTCCGGCTCCCACGACCCGGGGGCGCGGAACACCACGATGTCGCCCGGGTTCGGGTCGTGGAAGCGGTAACCGGCCTTGTAGACGAGGATCCGGTCCCCGGTGCAGCCGGCGCAGCCGTGCAGGGTCCGCTCCATCGACTCCGATGGAATGAAGAACGCCTGAACCAGGAACGTCTTGATAAGCAGCGACAGCACGAGGGCGATCCCGATCAGGATCGGTAGTTCGCGCCAAAATGACCGCTTTTTGGCGGGCTTTTTCTTTTCCGCCTCGCCTGAGGACTCGTCTGACACGTCTCGTACCGTAGACCGAATCCAGATGTGATCGGCGTAAGGGCCCCTCATCTCGGGGTTGTCCTCCCGGGTTGTCCACGTGACCGGTCCAGGGCCGGTACCCTCGGCTGCGTGAGTCGGGAAGGTGTCACTCCTCAGTCCGAAGACTTCTCCGCCTGGTACAACGAGGTCGTCGTCCAGGCCGAGCTGGTCGACCGCGGCCCGGTGCGGGGCACGATGGTCATCCGCCCGTACGGCTACCGCATGTGGGAGCTGCTGCAGGCCGACCTCGACGGACGCATCAAAGAGGCCGGGCACGGCAACGCCTGCTTCCCGATGTTCATCCCGGAGTCGTACTTCAAGCGCGAGGCCGAGCACGTCGAGGGGTTCTCGCCCGAGCTGGCCGTGGTGACGGTCGCCGGCGGCAAGGAGCTGGAGGAGCCGCTGGTCGTGCGGCCCACCTCCGAGACCGTCATCGGCGAGTACATGGCCAAGTGGATCGACTCGCACCGCGACCTGCCGCTGCTGCTCAACCAGTGGGCCAACGTCGTGCGCTGGGAGCTGCGGCCCCGCATGTTCCTGCGCACCACCGAGTTCCTCTGGCAGGAGGGGCACACCGCGCACGCGGACGAGGACGACGCGATGCGCGAGACGATGTGGGCGCTGGACGCCTACGCGGGCGTCGCCCGCGAGCTGGCCGCGATGCCGGTCATCGAGGGTGAGAAGACGCCGAGCGAGCGGTTCGCCGGGGCGGTGCGCACCTACTCGATCGAGGGCATGATGCGCGACGGCCGGGCCCTGCAGGCCGGCACCTCGCACTACCTCGGCACCAACTTCGCCAAGGTCTTCGACATCCAGTACCAGGACGCCCAGGGCGAGCTCGTGCACGCCCACACCACGTCCTGGGGCATGAGCACCCGCATGATCGGCGGCGTGATCATGACGCACGGCGACGACAAGGGCCTCGTGCTCCCGCCGCGCATCGCGACGTACCAAGCCGTGATCGTGCCGATCGGCCGCGACGAGACCGCCGAGCGCACGGTCGCCGCGGCGCGCGAGCTGGCGGACCGGCTGAAGAAGGCCGGCGTCCGCGTGCACGTCGACGAGCGCACCCAGCTCCGCCCGGGGTTCAAGTACAACGACTGGGAGATGCGCGGCGTCCCGATCCGGCTGGAGATCGGCCCCCGCGACCTCGACTCCGGCGTCGTGACGCTGGCCCGGCGCCTCGGCGACCAGGGCAAGGAGCAGATCCCGCTCGACCGGGTCCCGGAGGTGCTGCCCGGCATCCTCGAGGACTTCCAGGCGTTCCTGTACACCCGTGCGGAGCAGTACCGCGACGAGCACACCGCCGAGATCGACGACTGGGACTCCTTCCGCACCCAGGTCGCCGGCGGCTGGGCGCGCGTCCTGCACTGCGGCCGCACGGAGTGCGAGGACGAGATCAAGGCCGACACGGCGGCCACGCCGCGCGTGGTCCCGCTCGAGGCGCCCGAGGAGACCGGATCCTGCTTCCGATGCGGGCAGCCGTCCGCGTACGGCAAGCGGGTCATCTTCGGCCGCTCGTACTGACCTCGACCAGCCGCTGAAACCGCCCTCGTGCCGCGCACGGGGGCGGTTTCGTCGGTCAGTCGATCACCGGTGGCCGGGCCGGGCCGCCGCTCGGCCCGTCCCCTTCCCGGCACTCGGCGTCCTGCGGGTCCACCGGGTGCGGGCCGGCCTCCCGGCCGGTGCCGGACGCGTCGGTCTGTACGGGGTCGGCCGCCTCGGAGCCTTGGCGTTCGGGAGCGGGCGGCTCGGTCTGTACGGGGCCGGTCGCCTCGGCGTTTCGGCGTTCGGGAGCGGACGCGTCGGCCCGTACGGGGTCGGTCGCCTTGGAGCCTCGACGTTCGGCGTCGTGGTGCTCCTCCTCGGCCCGGGAGGGGATGCGGCGCCGGGTGAGCATCGGCTGCACGAACCACGCCCACGCGGCGACCGCCACGATCGCCGAAGCCGTCACGGCCGTCAGCGTGGAGGAGAAGAACCCTTTGGCGGCGACCGCCACGGCACTGGACATCGACACGGTGAGGGCCAGCGTGCCCACGATGCCGTACCGGTTCGACCGGGTGATCAGCAGGTCCTTACGGCCGGAGCGGAACAGCATCCGGTGCTGGGCGGCGGGGGCCATCAGGCAGATGGACGCGCACGCCGCCGTGATCAGCGACAGGTAGTACACCCAATGCCCGACGTGGCCGACCCGCTTGAACCCACTGGAGAACGGCAGCGTCAGCAGGAACGCGAAGAGGAACTGCACCCCGGCCACGATGACGCGCAGCTCTTGGAGCATCTCGAGGAGTTCGCGGTCGTACCGTGCCCGAGGTGTCTCGTCCCGTGCCGAAGATCCGGATGCCGGTGTGGCCATCGAACCTTTCGTCAGATCTCCTCGTCCTCATCCCCGGCGCCGGCCGCGACGCCCGCGAGGACGGGCTCCGGCACGGGCTGCAGGGACTCGTAGACCTTGACGGTCTCCTGCGTGACCCGCTCCCAGGCGAACCGGGACCGGATCCGGTCCACGGCACCGATGCTGAGGGCGGTCCGCTGCGTCTGGTCGGCGAGCAGGGCCCGGACCCGGCGGGCGATCTCCATGGGGCGGTCGGCCGGGACGTGGATGCCCGTGACGTTCTCGACGACCGAGTCGAGGTGGCCGCCCACGGGGGAGGCGACGACCGGCGTCCCGCAGGCCATCGACTCCAGCGGCATCCGGCCGACGGTCTCGTACGCCGGAACGCTGATCGTCAGGTCGGCGGAGCGCAGGAGCTTCGGGGCGTCATTGGCCGACACCCGGCCGATGAAGGTCACCCGGTCGGCGACGCCGGCCTCCTTGGCCTCGATCCGCAGCTGGTGGACGGTCTCGTCGGTCTCGAGGTCCTCCCGGTCCGGGCCGCCGGCCACGACGAGCTCGGCGCCGGGGATCCGGGCCAGCGCCTGGATGACCGAGGTCACGCCCTGGTACCGGCCGAGCCGCATGAGCGTGACCAGGCGCGCCGCCTCGCCGCAGGGCAGGGCCGGGCCGCTCGGGGAGAACTTGTCCACGTCGACGCCGGAGGGCACCAGCGTGATCTGGCGGCGATGAACGCCCAGCCGTACGAGTTCGGACCGCTCGCTCTCGGTCGTGGCGACGACCGCGCGCACGCTGCGGCCGATGGCCTTCTCCAGGCGGACCCGGGTGGGCGAGACCGGCTGCCCGGTCCGGGCCAGGGTCGTCCCCAGGGCGTGGAAGGACTGCACGACGGGGATGTCGAGGCCGTTCGCCCCGGCGATCGCGGCCAGGCCGCTCACCCAGTGGTGGGCGTGGACCACCTCGGGGCGTCGGCCGTGCCAGCGCCGCGCGAGCTCCGCGCCGAAGTCGGCGAGGTACGGCAGCAGCTCGTCATCGGCGAGCGGGCGGACGGGGCCGACCGCCAGCTGCTCCACGGTGACACCCGGGGCGAACCGCACCCGCTCCCGCGGATTGCGCCCGTCCTGCCGGGTGTAGACCGTGACCCGGTGTCCTTGCCGGCCGAGCTCGCGGGCGAGTTCGGCGAGGTGCGACCCGAGGCCGTCGTCGAGTCCGCCGGCGGTTCCGATGGGGCTGTCCTGGACCGAGACCATGGCGATGTTCATCATCGAGCAACCTCCAGGAAGTTCAGGCGGCCGGGCGCGTCGGTATCCGCGACGATCTCGGCCCATCCGGCTCCCGAAATGACGGAACGGGAACCGTGGGAGTCATCGGAGATGGGGAGGGCACGCGCGCGCTCACGGCCGGAGCAGGGGTCCGGCTGCGCGGGGGAAAGTGAGGGAATCGCGGACGTCAGACCGTTGACCAGGCCAGAAATGAAAATACGCATGCACACCCTCCGGAGATCGAGGGCGGATATGCCGCCCTCCGGTGGTGTGCCTGCGTCTTAGGCACGAGTTCCTGGACCCAATTATTACCTCATGCCCCGGTGCTTAAACAGCCCGACCCCGCCGGTAGGGGGCGGCGGCGATCCGGTGAGGACTCAGACGGCCGATCCGGACACCGCGACCCGGCCGGGGACGCCGCCGGTCTCGCCGGTGACGCGCAGCGCCAGCATCGACACGTCGTCGCGCAGCTCGCCGCCGCAGAACTCGGTCAGCGCGTGCTCGACCGCCAGCGGCATGTCGCCGACCGGGTGATCGGCGTGGGCGGCGAGGATCTCGACGAGTCGCTCGTGGCCGAAGCGGTTCCGCAGCGCGTCGGAGCTCTCCACGACACCGTCGGAGTACAGGAACAGAGTGTCGCCGGGCTCGAGTTCGAGCGACTCGACGCCGACCTCGAAATCGTCCGCGAACAGGCCGAGCGGGATGCCGCCGCCGCTCAGCGTGCGGATCAGCCCGTCGCGCCGGATCAGCACCGCGGGCGGATGCCCGGCGCTGCCGATCATGACGGCCAGGCCCTCGTCGCGCGGCTCGACGCAGGCCATCACGGCCGTGACGAAACGCTCTTGGTCGAGCAGCGTCTCGTTGACCATCGACAGGACCTCGTCGGGCTTGGCGTTCCACCGGGCGAGGATCCGGATGCCGTGCCGGGCACCGGCGTTCACGGCCGTCGCGTCGTCGCCCTTGCCGCACACGTCGCCCAGGGCGAGACCCCAGCCCGCCGCGGTGGGGAAGACGTCATAGAAGTCGCCGCCGAATCCGCTGTCTCGCGTGGCCACGACGTACCGCGCGGAGATCTCGGCGCCCGGGACGGCGGGCAGCTCGCGGGGCAGCAGGCCGGCGCGGAGCCGCTCGGTGACCTCCATGCGGCGGCGGTACCGCCGTCCGGTGCGGATCACCAGCGCGAGGTTGCGGGCCAAGCGCTCGACCAGCCCGAGGTCCATCAGGTCGAACGGGCCCTGCTCGCCCGAGACGGTCAGCGTGAGGGCGCCCAGCCGGTGCTCGCCGTCGTCCAGCGGTACGCAGATCAGCGACGACGCCTCGATCAGCCCGCACACCGGCAGATCGCCCTCGGTGGTGCCGAGTGTCCGCAGATCGTCGATGTGGGCCTCCAGCACGGACTGGCCGCTGTCGCACACGGAGACGGGCAGCGAGCCGGGGCCCGGATGGACGTTCTCCAGCATCCGGGCGATCTCCGAGGACCGCTCGTCCTCCGGTCCCATCACGACCTGCCGCCGCAGCGTGCCGTTCTGCTCGAGGTCGACGATGACCCAGTCGGCGAGTTCGGCCGCGAGCAGCCGGGCCGACCGGCGCACCGCCACCGACTCGGTCAGGGAGTCGTCCTCCAGCAGCATCCCGGTCGCGGTGGCGAGGACGTCCATCCGGTGCACGACCGTGGCCACCGCGTCGGGGGCCGTCACCTCGTGCGGCGCCTCGTCCGCCGCCGGCTCACGCGTCGCCGGGGCGGTCGCCGCGACCACGAGCGGGTCGGGCTCCCCGCTCACCCAGATCCGGGCGAGGGTCACGTCGGCGTTCACCGGGCCGTGCTTGGACAGGAAGCGCACCCGCGTACGGCGGCGCTGCCCGGAGTGGAACACCCCGGCGATGTGCGAGCCGACCGCCGCCCGCGTCGCCATGTCGCAGAACACCGGGAACGGCTTGCCGGTGAGATAGCCCGCTGACGAGCCCAGCAGTGCGCCGGCCTGGCGGTTCACCCGGCGGACCGTGCCATCGCGCTCCAGCAGGAACAGTGGCACGGGCGCGTCCTGGAAGACCGTGCGCAGCATCCGGCGCTCGCTCTCCGCGGCCTCCGACTTGGCCTCCGTGGAGGCGCGGTCCTCGCCGGTCGCGCCGAGCGCCGCCACGGCCAGCTCCAGTTCGACGAGGGCCGCCTCCAGCAGCGGGCGGGAGTCGGCGTCGGGCAGGGCGGCGGCACTGCGCAGCTCGCCCACCCGGGCCCTGAGCTTGGCGGTCTCCTGGAGGAGCGACTGGGTCTCCTGCTGGTCGGACATGACGCCTCCCAGCGTGGCGTGATCGCGGCCGGCGACCAAATCGGACGGCTGTTCGTACTCTAACGGCCGTCCACTGCTCCGGCGAGGCCAGACCGCCCCGGGCCGCCGCCGCCCGGCCCGCTGCCCTCGACGATCCGCCGGGCCAGCGCCGTCAGCTTGACGTGGCGGTTCTGCGAGATGCGCTTGAGCTCGTTGAACGCGGTGTCGGCGTCACAGCCCATCGCGTGCATGAGCACGCCCTTCGCCTGGTCGACGACGGCCCGCGCCTCCACGGCCTGCCGCAGCTGCACCGCCTCGCGATGGGCGTCCTCATAGTGCCGGGTGTTCGACACGGCCGCGCCGCCCTGCGCGGCGAGCAGGGCCCCGAGCCCGAGCTCCCGCCGGTCGAGCGCGCCCGGCACTACCCCGTACATCGTGAGCGTCATGAGGATCGGGCCGGTGCGGTGCACCGTCGTCGCGAAGCACCGCACTCCGCGCTGCAGCGCGATGGCGGTGAACCCGGGCCACCGGGTCTCGACCAGGGTGTCGCCGCAGAACACCGGGGCCTCGCTGCGCGCCACGTCGAAGATCGGGCCGTCCCGGCGGGTGCACTGGATCTCGCTCAGGTACGACAGATCCGGATGGGTGCCGGCCTGGTCCAGGGGCTCGGGGTCGTCCCCGGCGGTCCACCGGATCCCGGTCGCGCCCGCGCAGCCCCACACCGTACGGACCGTCAACTCGGTCACGCGCCTTAGCGCCGCGGTCTCCGACGCCTCGTGGATGAGGCCCAACCGGGCGATCTCCACGGCCAGTTCGCTGCTGATGTGCGGTCCGTAACCCACACCGTCCACGGTAACCGTCCTCAGCCGCCGGCGAGCTCGCCGCCGGTGGTGTAGGCGGATGCGTCATCGCCCTCGGGGATCACGTCCCGGAGCGAGACGATGCCCACCGCGCGGCCGTCCTCCACGACCGGTAGCCGCCGAACGCCTCGCTCGCGCATGAGACGCACGGCGGCGCCGGTCTCGTCGTCGGGCCCGATCGTCACCACTCCGGCGCTGCAGACCTGGTCGAGCCGCGTGCCGCGCAGGTCGCGCCCTTCCGCCACGGCGCGGACGACGATGTCGCGGTCGGTGAGCAGCCCGCACAGACGGCCGGCCTGGGTGACGAGCACCCCGCCGACTCCTTGGTCACGCATCAGTCGGGCCGCCTCGGTGAGCGGTGCGTCGAGAGGGAGGGCGACCGGCTCGGGCGTCATGACGTCGCGTACTTTTTGCGCCATTGCGAACACTCCCTTCGCCCGTCAAGCGCCGACTACCCCCGGAGGCGGGTCTTATTCCGGTCGCGGGGTCGCCGCGCGGGCGTCCGGAGCCCGGCGAGACCGGGACGTCCGCCGACGTCCGATCCTCAGAAATCGAAGATCGAACCGGTCTGGGTGCGCATCACGCAGGTGTTCGGGAACCGCGCGGTGTGCTTGACCGCCTCGCCGCGCAGCTGTCCTTCCGCGGTGGTCGTGACCGGTGAGTAGATCATGAAGCACGCGCGGGGGTTCTTCCCGTCCGAGGCGAGCGTGAAGTCGTCGCCGCGTGCCTTGGCGAGATCGGCGCAGGCCTGGGCGGCCTTCGGATGGGTGCCGCCGACCGGGTCGCACTGCAGCGTCACGGTCTTCGGCGCGGCCGAGCCCACGACCGTCTTGAGGGTGAGCTGGGTCGGCCCGTGCGCGGCCTGGCCGCCCGCGGCGATCGACTGCGCCGGCGAGGCGGACGGCGTGGCGGTGACGTCGCCCGGAACCGACGGCGCGCTCGGTGGGGCTTCCGGCGCTGTCTCGGCGCCCGGCGCGATGGGAGAGGCCGACATGTCGTGGACGACCGCGCCCGACGGCGCCGGCCGGACCTGCCGGACGAGACGCTGGGTCGCCCTGTCGTGGGCGCCCGTCGCTGGTGGCGCGGGTCTGCTCTGGGCTCCGGCCGGAGCCGCGGAAAGCGTTACTGGGATGGCTGCGGCGATGGAGAACGCCAGGAAACGTCGCATGTGATTTCCCCCCGGAAAGTCCGCCTGATCAGCGGAGCTCAATCGCTCACTGTAGCGCAACGGTCTCGGTCGGTAATCGGCTCGCGTGGTGGTACTGGAACCCGGGGTAGGTCCACGCAGATAGGATCAGGAGCGTTTCCACCCCTATACGCCCGGTGTGCGCCGAGAGGAGACCGGTGTCCGAGCAGGACTGGCAGGTCACCGTGCTCACCGAGCTCGGCACCCCGCTGTCCGGGCTCGTCACCGCCGACCCGAGTCGTCGCCCCATGCGCTCGTCCGCAGGCCCGGCGGCTCAGAGTCAGGAGCCGACCGGCGGCATTCCCGCGATTCCGTCGCCGGCCGACGAGCCGGAGGAGCCGCGCCCGGCCGAAGACGTCCCCGTGATCGGGGAACTGGCGGCCGAGCCCGCCGAGCGAACCTCGGCCGACCCGTTCGCCGACCGGCCCGTGACCGGCGCACCGGCGGGCGACGACCGGGCCATCCCGTTCGGCGGCTTCACCGGCGAGCCGACCGGTCAGGCGGCCCACCCGCCCCAGGACGTGCCGTCGGCCCACCCGCCACAGGACGCGCTGCCCCAGGACGCGCCGTCGGCGCAGGAGCCGCCGCCCGCGTGGTCGGAGGCGTCGGCTCCCGCCGCCGAGTCGCCGATCGCGCCGGACCCGGCCCCCGCGTGGACGGAGCAGCCGCCGGCGGAGCGGACCACGGCCGAACCCACCGACGCGCCGGCGCAGCCCTCACCGTCCTGGGACCAGAGCGCTCCGGCGCAGCCGGACCAGGGGGCGCAGCCTCGTCCGCAGCAGCCCCTGTCCGCCGCGTGGGAGCAGAACGCCCCGCCGCAGGCGGACCCGATGCCGCCGCAGGTGGAGCAGGGACAGCCGGCGTCGTGGGATCAGGGTCCGGGGCAGTGGGATCAGAGCGCGCCGCCCCGTCCCGAGCAGGTCCCGCCCCCGGCGTGGGAGCAGAGCGTCCCGCAGGCGGAGCATGCGGCGCCGACGGATTCAGGTTCGCCCGCGTCGTGGGATCAGGGGGCGCCACCGCGTCCCGAGCAGGCCTCACCTCCCCAGTGGGAGCAGAGTGCTCCGCCGCAGGCGGGCCAGGTGCCCTCGCCGCAGGCGGAGCAGGGACAGCCGGCGTCGTGGGACCAGGGCCCGGGGCAGTGGGATCAGGGAGTTGCACCCCGCCCGGAGCAGGCCGCGCCACCTGCGTGGGAGCAGAGCGTCCCGCAGGCGGAGCATGCGGCGCCGTCGCCGGACCCAGGTCCGCCCACGTCTTGGGACCAGGGGGCGCCACCCCGTCCCGAGCAGGCCTCACCTCCCCAGCGGGAGCAGCCGCAGGCGGGCCAGGCGCCGCCGCCCCAGTGGGAGCAGCAGGCGGATCAGGTGCCACCGCCGCCCCAGTGGGAGCAGAGCCCTCCGCCGCAGGGGGAGCAGGAGCCGTCCTCGTCGTGGGATCCGGCGCCTCAGGCGCAGTGGGATCAGGCTGCCCAGCCGGCGTGGGGTGCCGAGGCGGCGGAACAGCAGGGTGCCCCTGTCGCACCCGGGCGTGAGACCTGGGACTCCGGCTCCGAGGCGTGGCAGCAGGAGCCCGGCGAATCAGCGCCGCAGCCCCCGCGGAATCCGCACGCGCCGGGTCCGCCGCAGGGCGGCCCGCAGCAGGGCGGTCCGCCGGTCGCCGGCGGGCCGATCGCCGCCCGCGACCTCGTGCGCCGGTCCGCGTACGGCGACCCTCTCATGCGCCGGATGTCCCGGGGGATGCTCCGGGCCGTGGGGGCGGCCGCCGCCAACGACGTGCGCAAGGCCGCCGACGTGGAGGCCATGCTGAGCCGGCCGGTCCCGTCCTGCCGGCAGATCGCGGTCACCAGCATCCGGGGCGGCGCCGGCAAGACCACGGTCGCGGGGCTGACCGCTACGGTGATCGCCCAGTACCGGCAGGACCGCGTCCTGGCCGTGGACGCCGACTC
Organism: Actinoallomurus vinaceus; assembly: GCF_039542055.1. Taxonomy (NCBI): domain Bacteria; kingdom Bacillati; phylum Actinomycetota; class Actinomycetes; order Streptosporangiales; family Thermomonosporaceae; genus Actinoallomurus; species Actinoallomurus vinaceus. Next base: position 21,510 of record NZ_BAABHK010000013.1, on the reverse strand, counting down.
GGGGCTCGGCTCGCTGCCGTTGCGGATGGGCGTGGGTCCCCAGCGTTCGCTGCACGACCTGATGTCGGCGCACCCGCAGTCCTTCGAGGAGGCGTCCCGGTACCTCGCCCAGACGACCGACGGGCTGTGGGTGCTGTCCGGGACGGCCGGAGGGCGGATCACCGGCGAGCTGGACCTGGCCACGTTCCGTGCCGCCGCCGGCGCGATGAGCCGCTACTTCGCCGCGACGGTCATCGACTGCGGGGCCGGGCTGCTGCCGGAGTTGCAGCGCGGCATCCTCGCCGACGCCCACGCCCAGGTCATGGTGACACCGGGCACGGTCGACGGGGCGCTCAGCGCGCACGGGGCCCTGGAATGGCAGGCGCGGAACGGCTACGACTATCTCCTGCCCCGTACGGTGATCGCGTTCGTGACGCACACGCCCCACGTCGACGCGGATCTGGGGCGTGCGGCGCAGATGCTCAGTTCGGGTGGGCTGCCGGTGGTGCACATCCCGTACGACCGGCACCTGGCCGCGGGAACGGCGGTAGAGTCCGCGCGGATCGGCCATGAGACCCGGGCGGCGGTCATCCGCATCGCGGTCGAGGCGTTCGCCCGGGCGGTCGCCGCGTGAGAACGACCCCGGACGCGTGAGAAGGACTCTCGACAGGCTCTGTGAGAACGACCCCCGATAGGAGGTGAGGCTCTTGACCAGCGACATCGTCGCGTTGGTGCGGCACCAGCCCGAGATCTCCACCGTCGTCGAAGGCATGATCGCCTTCGGCGAGTCGCTGGAGCCGTGCGACGCGGGGGACGGGGCCGTCCACCTCTATGACGGCGGGGGACGGCTGGCCGTCGCCATCGAGACGCCGCAGCTCGTCCAGGTGCGCGGTGAGGTGGAGCGGCTGCTGGGCCCGGAGCTCGCCGACCGCGTACGGGTGCCGATCTGGTGGGTCGAGGTACGCGCGGCGGCAGGAGTGCCGGACGCCGCCCGGATCGCGCGCCGGTTCGCGGACGACATCGTGCACTGGCAGGGCGGCACGGTCTGGGCCGGGCCTCCGGGCGTCGAGGAACACCCGTGAGCGGGCCGGCGGCGGACGCGCTGACGCCGAACGCCATGGTGATCCTGCAGGACCGGCCGGTCGTGGCGTTCACGAAGTGGCTCGCGGACGGGCTGCGCCTCTGCAGCGAGACGCGGCGCGGACTGCAGATCGTCACGGGGCCGGACTCGCGGATCACGGTGCCGCTTCGGCTGGTCCTCACCGGTCCGAAGACCCATTGGGTGGTCCGCGCGGACGGCGGCTACTACGACGGGCTGTCCGGCGTCCCGCTCGTGTGGGACGGCAGCGCGTTCGTCCCCGACCCGAGGGCCCGGACGTACGCGCCCGCCTACACGGCGCCTCCGAGCGAGCCGGTGGGGGCGCAGCTGACGGTGACGTTCCGGGTGCGCCACACGTCGGATACGGCGATCGGCGCGGCGGCGGAGCAGGTGTGCGCGGCGCTGACGGGCGAGCCGCCCGGAGGGTGGGGGATCGCCGAGCCCGCCACCGACGTGTGGCGGCGGGAGCAGCTGAGCGAGCTGTTCTGGTCGCGGGGGGCCGGCGCCACGTGGCTGACGATCGTGGGCGGGGGCGGCCGGCCCGCCGTCGGGACGCTGCTCGTGTCGAAGGTGGGCGAGGCGATCGAGGAGGCGGTGACGCTCGTCGTCGGGTACGCCGACCCGCGGGAGGTGCCGGTCGCCACGCTGTCGGCGCAGCTGGGCGGGATCGCCGCCGGGCGGCATCTGATCTCGCTGTTCGCCCAGCTCACCAACGGCCGCGCCGACCTGACGACCGTCCCGCGCTGGCTGGGGCCGCCTGGGCCGATCGGCATGGCCGTGGGCGGTGCGGCCCCGGGGCCGCCGGGGATTCCCGCGCAGCGGATCGGAGACGCCCAGTCGCCGGCCGTCTGGTACGTGCTCGGCGACGGCCGCCAGCAGGAGGGCTGGCAGCGCTACGAGCAGCTGACCCGGCACCTGCAGGGCGGGTTCTGACCCGCCGAAGCCGGGCCTGGGGGGGGGTTACGCGGCGCGGACGACGGCGACGCGCGGTGCGTACTCCTTGAGCTGCTCGCGCAGCTGACGGCGGCCGCGGTGCAGCCGGGACATCACCGTGCCGATGGGGGTGCCCATCATCTCGGCGATCTCCTTGTAGGGGTAGCCCTCGACGTCGGCGAGGTACACCGCGGTGCGGAACTCCACGGGGAGGTTGCGCAGCGCCTTGATCACGTCGGAGTCGGGCAGGCGGTCCAGAGCCTCGTGCTCGGCCGAGCGCAGGCCGGTGGAGGAGTGCGACTCGGCACGGGCCAGCTGCCAGTCCTCGATCTCGTCGGTGGCGGCGCGCTGGGGCTCACGCTGCTTCTTGCGGTAGGTGTTGATGAAGTTGTTGGTCAGGATGCGGTGCATCCAGGCCTTGAGGTTCGTGCCCTCTTCGAACTGGTGGAAGTTGACGTAGGCCTTGGCGAGGGTCTCCTGGACGAGATCCTCGGCGTCGGCCGGGTTGCGCGTCATCCGCACCGCGCTGGCGTACAGCGGGTCGATGAGCGGCGTGACGTCGCGCTGGTATCGCTCGACGTCCTGGCGGCGTGCATCGCTCGCCACAGTCGTCATTTCGTTGCTCCGTAAGGGGTGCTGACCTGGACGGATACTCCATCCGCGGTCGGGGGAGCTCCCCGCTGCGCGGGGCCGGGTCGAGGCGCCGGACACGGAGGGTCTCCGTGCAGCTGTCGGCTATGGTGTGCCCGCCAGGGGGCCATGAAATCGAATCGCCGATGCGCTGCCGACGACAGCGTCGGCTCGACCGGCGGGGAGGCTCGGCGCCTCACACTCGGGGCGCCTACCGGAAGCGTCATTCTAACGCAAGTGCAGCTCGCCGGGAAATGAGCTTCGTCACACTCCGTGTTCCTGCCGCGGAACGCGAAGGGCGTGGTCACGCGGTTCACGCCGCGTGACCACGCCCTCTGCGGCCGGCCCGCCGATCAGCCGATCAGCTGCTTCATCGCCTTACCGATGATCGTGTCGCGTTCGGCGGTGGACGGCACCTGCTCCAGCCCGAACCCGAAGAGCAGGGTGTCGGGGGTGGCGACGGCCGCGACGCCGAATCCCTGGGCCCGGTGGAAGTCCTTCACGTTCGGCGGGCTGCCCGCCGGCGGTCCGGGGGTGGACCAGGGGCCGAGGCCGCTCTCGAAGCCTTCGGCGTCGAGGGGGCCGGCGGTGGTCGTGACCTTGGTGTCGTCGACGAACGCGCCGGTGCCGCCGGTGGCCGGGTCCGTCACGTAGCTGATCGAGATCTCGATCTTCTTGCCGGCGTACGCCGACAGGTCGAACGACACCGGCTGCCAGCCGCCCGAGTTGCCGGTGAAGGAGTTCCAGGCGCCGCTGGTGCCCGTCGCGGTGCACGGGCTGCCCGGCGTCAGGTAGTGCTTCAGCCAGGGGTGCATGGCGAGCAGGAAGCCCGCGTCACAGTCGGACGGCACCGTGGTCTTCGTCCGGCCGCCCAGGTCGGGCAGTGTCGTCCAGTCCTCCGCGCCCGCGGTGTGCGCCTCGACGATCACGTGGTCGTAGCCCTCCTCCGTGTCGTAGGAGAACTTGGCCGCCAGTTTGGGCTGCGTGGCGGCCGTGACGCCGGTCAGGTCGACGGTGCGGGTCAGGCGCATGTACGAGCTGTCCGCGTGCGCCCCGGCGGCGTACCAGGAGCCTTCGACCGGGTCGAACGGCCCGCCCTTGCTCGTGTACTCCCCGGCCGCCCAGCTCTTGAACTGCGGGAACTGCTTGACCGGCAGGTTGTCGCTGGTCACGTCGAAGTTCCCGGCCTCGTTGAGGGGGTTGTCCGTGCTCGCGAGCCCGGCGGTGAGCCCGCCGAGCGGGGTGCCGGTGCCGCGGAAGCCGGTCGGGTTCTGCCGGGTCACCCGGCTGTACCCGCCGAGGTAGTACTGCACGAAGTCGTCGGCCAGCAGCTCGCAGTCGTCGCGCAGGTCGGCGGTGACGACGCACGGCTTCTCGGGGTGTCCCTTGAGGCCGTAGTAGATGCCGCCGCCGTTCGCCCCGGAGAGCGGGCCGAAGTAGCCGGCCGTCTCACCGGTGTAGAGCAGCTTGCCGCCCTCGTTGAGGTAGTCGCGCACGAACAGGGTCGTGTGGACCTCGCGGTCGGCGATCTGCGAGTCGGGGAACTTCTGGCTCCCGACCGGGACGTACTCGTCGGCCGCGTCCTGGGTGAGGCGGTTGTCGCCGAGGTACCAGACGACGCCCTTGAAGTGGCCGAGCACGCCGAGGTCGTGCGGGACGCCGTCCCGGTCGATGTCCCACACCACGGCCTTGATCTTGTTGGCCTTGAGCGCGTCGACGTACGCCTGGGCGTACTTCGGCTTGTTCGTGCCCGGCGGGTAGGTCGGGTTGACGCCCGTGTAGTCCTCGTCGGCGAGCACCAGCACCGAGGCGCCCTTCTGGTCCCGCACGGCGAAGGTGAACGGCGCGCTGACCTTCCCACCCGCGACGAACCAGGCCTGGACCTTGTCGCCGGGCCGCAGGCCGCGGATCGTGCCCCGGTACTCGGCAAAGTAGTTCTTGCTGTCGCGGCCGTACCGCTCGCCGCCCTGCCACTCGTGGACCGTGGCCGTACGCGCGTGACCGCCGTTGACCCGGTAGCGCAGCCGCTTGCCCGGCAGCGACCGGCGGATGACCGACGCCACCGTCTGCGTCGGGCCGTACGACGTGGCGAACGAGTCGACCGCGAAGTCCGGCACCGTACGGCCGACGGGGGAGACCGGGTGGGCCGGGTCGTGGGCGGAGGCGGCGAGGTCGAGTGAGAGCGGGAGGTTCTTCTCGAACTCCTTTTGGATCAGCTTCTCGCTGTCGGGGAACTGGAAGACCTGGGCGGTGCTGCCGCCGCAGTCGGCGGGCGTCCAGTCGTCGTTCGGGTCGCTGTTCACCGCCGTGAGGCAGGTGCTCTGCTCCGGGGTGTAGGTCAGCGTGCCGAGCACCGACTCGGTGTACCCGTCGGTCTCGCCGTTGGTGGTGTACAGCTGCGCGCCGAGCTCCGGCGTGTAGCCGGGGACGGCCGAGTGGTCGATGTCGCCGAGGACCGCCTCGTGGATCAGGTCGTCCGGGCTGCGGGTGAGCGACTGCCAGCCCACGCCGTGCAGCAGCAGCTGCGCCGCCGAGTGCCAGTTCAGCAGGAACTTCGGGCGGATCTTCTTATAGAGGGCGATCTGCGCCTGGGTCTCCGGCTCCGACGCCGGGCCGGTGCCGCGGTAGGTCTCGTCGGCCGTGGTCGCCGAGGAGCCCTCGTTGTCGTAGCCCCACTTGTAGGGGAAGTTGCGGTTCGGGTCGACGCCGTCGTTCGAGGTGATCTTGCCGTCGCCGTCGTTGTCCCGGAGGTTCTTGCGCCAGAACCGGTTGCCCGGCGTGAACGTGTAGTCGTAGCCGTCGACGTTCACGACCGGGATGAACCACAGCTCGTCGGTGTTGACGGCCTTGGTCACCTGGGGGTTCTTGTCGTAGTTGTCCAGGAAGTAGTGGAGCAGCCGCCGTACGGTCTCCGGCGCGATCCACTCCCGGGCGTGCTGGGTGGCCTGGTAGACGACCGCCGGGCGGCGGCCCGGTTGCAGCGAGCGGGCGTTCCTCGTCACCTTGATCGCGGTGATCGGCTTGCCCTGCACGGTGGTGCCGATGTCGACGGCCTGGGCGATGTCCGCGTGCGCCGCCGCCGCGTTGAGGATCTCCTCGCGGATGCCGCCGGACCCGCTGTACGGGCGGAAGACGTGGTCGCCCTTGGCGGCCAGGGTGGCGCGCTGGGCGGCGGTCCTGCCGTTCACGACGCTGAGCTTCAGGTCGAGGCCCTGGGCGCGCAGGCGCTGGGCCTGTCGGCCGCCCATGAGGATCTCGACGTGCGCCTTGTCGCCGGTGACCTTGCCGACGTGGATGTCCTCGTCGTCGAGCCCGGCGCCGTGCAGGGCCCGGGTCTGGGCGAGGGAGATGTCGCCGGTGTAGAGGTCGACATGATCGCTGACGGCACCGGGTTTCGGTGGCGACGCGCCCGCCGGCGTGGATTGCAGGCCGACGATCAAGGCCGAGGCGGCCAGGACGGAAAGGAACACGCGCTTCACGGCGACTCCGGATTGACTGGAGGTCCCATGTGGGGTGGCGCAATGTTCCCTCAGGGTCAAGAGCGGTTAAAGACGCCTAGCCGAAGCCGGACGGCCTCATGTGGTCACCGGGGCGTGCAGGTCATCCAGTCCGGTTACGTAATCGCATCGAAACGCAGCGAGTTGGCCTGCGCGGATGTAACGTCGGTCACATCGCGGGTCGGGGGGCCGTGCGTTGGATGCTCGCCTGGAAGGGGGATCCTCGGTGGTCACTCGACAACGCCCCGCCGCCCGGCTCACCGCGGCCGGCACGTCACCCCGGCTGCTCGATCAGCACCTGCTCGGGGTGGCCCCGCTCGCCGTGGTCCTGCTCGACGAGTCCGGCCGGGTCACCCACTGGAACCCCGTCGCGGAGGACCTGTTCGGCGCCTCGTACGACGCGGTGGCGGGCCGTCCGCTGCGTTCGCTGCTGCGGCTGCCGCAGGAGCACCGGTCGGCGTTCGAGTCCGGCGGCCGCCATGTGCGTCACGTCTGGACCGGGGTGTTCCTCGTCCCCCGCCTCGACGACGGCCGGCTGCGGGAGATCGCCTGGTGGGTCTACCCGCTGCCCGGCCCGGACGGCGCCCGGGGGCTCGCCGTGGCCGCCGACGCCCAGCGGATCCGGGAGAACGGCCCCGGGCTGGCGCTCGGCGACGTCCTCATGGCGCCTCCGCCGCGCAGCCCGCTCAGCGGCAACGGCGGCGTCCGCTTCCTCCGGGTCGAGCCCACGCTCGTGCAGTCGTCCACCGACGCCCCGCTGTTCCGGCGACGGCTCATGGAGATGCTGCCGTCCGACGGCGACGCGGAGCGGATCGCCGATCACGTCCTGGCCCGCGGCTACCCGGCCGTCAACGTCAGCGTCACCGTACGCCTGCCGTTCGCGGATCATCGGGCCGGGTCACCGCGGCTGAAGCGCGTCCGGCCCACCGTCCAGCCCCCGCACGATCCGCCGGTCGTCGACGCGATGGAGCAGGCGGCGGCCCAGGAACGCCTCGACTTCCTCAACCACGTCGGCGCCCGGCTCGCCGACACCCTCGACCCGGTGCAGACCGCCGGGGCCCTGTGCGACGCGCTCGTGCCCTCGTTCGCCGACTTCGCCGGTGTCCAGCTGCTCGAGTCGATCGTCTCGGACCAGGAGCTGCCGCCCGCGGAGGCGGACGCGTCTCCCAGCGTCGTCCGCGTGGCAATGCGGTACGACGAGGAGGACGGCCGCTGGGACGACCTGGTCCCGCTGGGAGAGGTGATCCGGCTGCCCGCGGGCCTGCCGCTCATCCGTGACCTCACGACCGGGCACAGCCTCAGCTACCCCCGGGTCAGCGACCGCATCAGCCGCCGCATCTCCGCCCACGTCGGCGGCCGCGACCTGCGGGCCCTGCTACGCGGCCGGGCGCTGCTCATCACGCCGCTCATCGCCCGCGGCAAGGTCTTAGGCACCATCGTCCTGATGCGCCGGCGCGACCGGCCGCCGTTCGGCGAGCCCGACGTGGCGCTGGTCGAGGAGCTGGGCCGCCGGGCCGCGGTCTGCGTCGACAACGGACGCCTCTACCGCCGGGAGGCGCGCGTCGCGGCACAGCTGCAGCACAGCATGCTGCCCGACGCGCCGCCCGTCGTCGCCGGCGCGCAGATCCGCTACCGCTACGTCCCGGCCGACGAGGCCGTCCGGGTCGGCGGCGACTGGTTCGACGCGATCCCCCTGCCCGGCAGCAGGCTCGCGCTCGTCGTCGGCGACGTCATGGGCCACGGACTCACCTCCGCCGCGATCATGGGTCAGCTGCGCACCGCCGTGCGCACGCTCGCCGCCCAGGATCTCCCGCCCGACCAGCTGCTCCGCCAGCTCGACGACCTCGCCCGGCGGCTCGGCGACGACTGCCTCGCCACCTGCATCTACGCCGTGTACGACCCGGTGGCGCGGCGCTGCGAGATCGCCAACGCGGGGCACCTGCCGCCGGTCCTGGTCTCCCCGTCCGGCGAGTCCTGGCTCCTCGAGGTCCCGCCCGGCGCGCCGATCGGCGTGGGCGGCGTCGCCTTCGAGACGGTCGGCTTCGACGTGGAGGACGGCAGCCAGTTCGTTCTGTGCACCGACGGCCTCGTCGAACGCCGCGGCCGGCCCCTCGACGCCGGGCTCACCGCGATGCGGGAGTTCCTCAGCGGCCCGCTCCGCCCGCTCGAGACCGTCTGCGAGACCCTCATCGAGAGCTTCTGCACGGCGGGCCGGCACGACGACGACATCGCCCTGCTGGCCGTGAGCCTCGAGGGCATTCCCAAGGAGGACGTCTTCTCCTGGGCCCTCACGGCGACGCCGAGTGTCGTACGCGAGACCCGGCGGCTCGCCCGCCAGGCCCTGGAGACCTGGGGTCTGACGGCCCTGGCGCCCAACGTCGAGCTCCTGGTCAGCGAGCTGGTCACCAACGCCGTCGTCCACGGCGCCGGCGACATCGGGCTCCGCCTGATCCGCGCGAACTCCCTGCTGTGCGAGGTCCGCGACGACGGGCACGACCTGCCGCATCTGTGCCGCGCCGAGGCCACCGACGAGAACGGCCGCGGCCTGCAACTCGTCAGCGCGCTCGCCGAGCGCTGGGGCACCCAGCGGACCCCGACCGGCAAGGTCGTCTGGTTCGAACACTCCCTCTAGGCGGAGGTCAGCCCTCGATCTGCTTGGACCGCTCGTTGTAGACGCCGGTGTACTCCTGGCGCGACAGCTTCTGGATCTCTTTCATGATCTCGTCCACCATCGCGCGCCGGGCCTTCGCCGGCGGCATGTCCGCGAACGCCGCGTACTCGATCGGCTTGCCGAACTTCACGCCCGGCCGGTGCAGGCGGGGGATCGGGATCTTGGAGCCGACCGGCATGATCTTCTCGGTGCCCTTCACCGCGACCGGGACGACACTGGCGCCGGCGTTGAGCGCCAGCCACCCCACGCCCGTGTGGCCGCGGTAGAGCCGGCCGTCCTCCGAGCGGGTGCCCTCCGGGTAGATCGCGAAGGCGTTGCCGTTGTTCAGGACGCCGAGCGCGATGTCCAGCGCGGCGACCGCGGCGCGCTGCTCGGTGCGCGGCACCGGGATGTGGCCCATCGCGTCCAGGAACGCCCCGAGGACCCGCGCCACGCCCTTGCCCTCGAAGTACTCCGCCTTGGCGATGAACGTCACCCGACGCGGCACCACGAGCGGGATCAGCACACTGTCCACGAACGACAGGTGGTTGCTGGCGAGGATGACCGGGCCATCCTCGGGGACGTTCTCCAGCCCCACCACGACCGGCCGGAACACGATCCGGAGCAGCGGGCGGACCACCCGGTACATGAACCAGTACAGCAACTGTGCCTCCTACGACTCTCCGTCACTGTAGACCCGGTGAGACCGGGAGGCTGACACCCGAAGCTAGTGGATCATCGTCGGGTCGCACTGGTACTGCCTGGTCTGACGCAGCGGACGGAACCCCAGCCGTTCGTTCACCGCGAGCATGTGGGTGTTGTCCTCGGCGTTGTCGGTCTCGATCTCCAGCACGGCGGGCCACTCGGCGCGCAGCCACTCCAGCATCGCCGCCTTGACCCACAGCCCGAGGCCCTTCCCGCGATGCGCGGACACGACCGCCGTGTCGTACTGGATCGCGCGCGTGCCGTCCCCGACCGGGATCACCAGCTCCGTGAAGCCCGCGATCGTGTCGTCATGCAGCGTGGCCACCGTCAGCAAGGTGTCCCCGCGCTTCTCGACGACCTCGGCCATGTCCCGTACGCGGTCGATGTCCCAGGTGGTCGTGCCGAAGTCCATCTTTCCCGTCGGCATGTCGCCCATCGCGCTCTTGGCCGCGGCGAACGCCTCCGCCAGGTCGTCGGGCACCACTCCGAGCCATCGGATCAGGCGGTATCCCGGGTGCTCGGTCCGTACGATCTGGTCGACCCCTTGGGCCTCGGGGACGTTCAGCAGCAGGAGGCTGAGGGACAGCGCGCAGATGAAGCCGTTCGTCTCGAGGAAGGCCGCGCCGGAGGTCTCCGAGGACGCCTCCACGACGAGGCTCCGGCGCTTCTCGTCCCGCGCCGCCCGCGCGACCGTCCGCAGCAGGTGCGTCCCGACGCCCCGCCGGCGGTGTTCGGGGTGGACGTGCAGGGTGAACTCCCCGAGGTGACGCCGGCCCGCCCCCTCGAACAGCCGGAGTCGCGCCACCCCCGTCACCGCGCCGTCCGCCGTGGCGACCCACATCAGGTGACGGCTGCCGGCCCCGGGCGTGGTGAGCTGGCCGTGCACCTGGTCGAGTGTCGGCGCCGGCTCGCCGGGAAAATCGTCTGCGACCGACGCCGCGACGACCTCGTGCCACGCGGCGACGTCGGTGTCGGAAACATCGCGCAGTCGCTGAACCCTGTCCAAGGACGCTCCTCGATCGTTGGCCCACGCTTTCCTATGGACCGTACGCGCCATAGCCCGACCACGTCTTTGATTCCGAAGAGCAGCCCTGGCCGGCAATCACAAGGGAATTCCCCGCCGGTTCGGACGGCGTTACAGGTCCGCCCGCGACGACGCTTATGCCCCACATGTCGCGTACGCTTCCGAGGACGTGCGGGCAGGTCGCGGCGGCGGCCCGCCGGGCCGAGGGACAGATGTCAGCGGATGCGAAGGGTGGACAGCGTGGGCGACCTCCAACGGGTTCTGGTGGTCATCCCGACGTACAACGAGCGGGAGAACCTGGAGATCATCGTCGACCGGGTCCGCGCCGCCGCTCCGGCGGCCGACATCCTGATCGCCGACGACGCCAGCCCGGACGGTACCGGGGTGATCGCCGACGAGATCGCCGCCCGCGACGAGCAGGTCCACGTCCTGCACCGCGCGGGCAAGGAGGGCCTCGGCGCGGCGTACGTCGCCGGGTTCGGCTGGGGCCTGGAGCGCGACTACGACGTGCTCGTGGAGATGGACGCCGACGGCTCCCACCGGCCCGAAGAGCTCCCGAGGCTGCTGAGCGCCCTCGAGAACAGTGACCTGGCCATCGGATCCCGGTGGGTGCGCGGTGGCAAGGTCGAGAACTGGCCGAAGAACCGCGAGGTCCTCTCACGTGGTGCGAACACCTACGCGCGGCTCATGCTGGGCATCCCCGTGCACGACTCGACCGGCGGGTTCCGCGCCTACCGCGCCACCACGCTGCGCAAGATCGGCATCGACGACGTCGTCTCCCAGGGATACTGCTTCCAGGTCGACCTGACCTTGCGCACGATCCGCCACGGCCTCCAGGTGGCGGAGGTGCCGATCACCTTCGTCGAGCGGGAGCGCGGCAGTTCGAAGATGAGCCGCGACATCATCGTCGAGGCCTTCCGGCGCGTCACCGAGTGGGGCGTGCAGTACCGCATGGCCCGCCTCACCCGCCGCACCTGAGCGGGTCTCGCCGCCGTACGCGACGCGGTGTCCCGAGGGGGTACGCCGCCGTGTTCCGGGCGTGGGCCGTGGCCGAACGGGGGAAGCCGTCACGCGCCGCCCGGATTTAGCGCCAAAAGCGCGCCGAGCGGCGCTTTCCGGTCATTCCGGATTTCGGTAAATGCATACGCATGTGTGGCGTAACATCGGGTGCGCGGTTTTTGGGCACTTCCTCCCCCCGCACAGAAAGCGCACATGCACCACGGCCTCCCCCTCCCCGGATCCGACGAGGTAAGCGAGAAACCGACCCTCGAACACCCTCGGTCATCCGGCGATCGAACCTCGGTCCGCGACCGGTGGTGGCGCGACCCGTACCTCGTCGTCGCGATCCCCGCCGGGCTCTGGGCGATCCTTGTCACGCTCCGGCACACCTGGACCAGCGACTTCCTGCTGCACCTGGCGACGATCGACTCGCTGGCACGCGACCTGTGGAACCCGACCGACCCGCTGGTCGGCCAGGCCTCCGGCAGCCCCTACTACTCCCCGTACGCCGTCCTGCTGGGCCTGATCAAGGCGACGACGGGACTGTCCGCCCGGCCGGTGCTCGAATTCGCCGGGCTCGTCAACGTCGCACTGCTGCTCTTCGCTCTGCGCCGCTTCTGCCGCCACCTGGGCGGCGGACGCCTCGTGGCGGCACTGGCCCTGATCTTCACCCTCCTCCTGTGGGGCGTCGCTCCCGTCGCCTGGAGCGGCTTCCTGGGGCTGTACTCCCTCTCCTGGATCATGAGCTACCCCAGCGTCATCGGCACGGCGCTCATGCTCCTGGTCTGGGACGCGTTCCTGCGTCACCGTTCGCGGCCCGAGGGCGTGGGCGCGCTGGCCACCGTCGCGCTGCTCGGCGCCCTGGTCGTCCTGATCCACCCGTTCACCGCCGTGAACATGACGATCGGCCTCGTCGCGTTCGTCCTGGCCGACCCGAAGGCCTCCCTCCGCGCGCGGCCGGTGGGTCTCGCCGTGGGCGCGGCGGCGGCCTTCCTCCTCGTCATGGTGTGGCCCTGGTCGGACGTCTCGACCCTGTTCGGGGCGGCGGGCAGCTTCGACGCCGTCCACAAGGTCCTCCTCACGGACGTCGTCAAGGACGGCGGATTCGCCGCGTACGGCCTCGCCCTCGTCGGCCTGCCCGCACTCGTCACCGGCGGCCGCCGCCCGCTCGGCCGCGAACTGCAGATCCTCTTCCTCCTCGCCGTCGCGTTGATCTCCATCGGCGCGGCCACCGGCTCGTACGGCCTGGCGCGCGCCATACCGGTCGCCATGCTGCCCCTCCACCTGGCACTCGCGTCCTACCTCGCCGGCCGGGCCAGGGGCTGGAGACCGTACGCGGCGGTCGCCCTCATCGCCTGCTGCGCCGGCCTGTTCGGCGAGTCGGCCGGCCTGATCCGCGCCTACTGGGGCGACGTCTCCCCGGCCACGCTCCGCGCCTGGGGAGCCCCAACACCCGCCCCCTCGTACGACCGGGTCCTCGACGGCATCAGGCCCGGCGAGGTGGTCATCACCGACACCTGGGCCCTCGCCCGCCTCGTCAACGCCCGGGGCGCCCACACCGTCGCACCCGCCTGGCCGTACCCGTTCGTCGACGAGGCCGCCCGCAACCGCGACACGACGGCCTTCTTCGCCCCGGGGACCGACCCGCAGGACCGGCTGGCCATCGCGGACCGCTACGGCATCACCTGCGCCCTGGTCACCCGCGACCGCGCCGTCCTCGAACGGGGCGCCCTCCCCGGCTTCACCGTCACCGCCCGCATGACCAACCCCCGAGCCGTCCGCCTCTGCCGCCCCTGACCCCACCGCTCGGCCGGGTTGGATCGGCCGGGTTGCTGCGGTCGGCCAGGGCGTTCGGGCTGGAGCAGCGGGGCGGGCCGGTCGGGCCGGCGTGGCGGGTCAGGCCGGTGGCGCTGCAGCGGCCGGCCGGTTGGAGCGGCGGGGACAGGCCGGTGCGGCTGGAGCGGTCGGCCGGTTGGAGCGGTCGGGTCGAGGTGGCTGCTCAGCCGGCGGCCGGTCCGCCGCCTGTCCGGAAGCGCTCGATGAGCCGGCCACCGTAGGTCGCCGCCGCGGGCGCGAGCAGCCACGCGAACGGAATGGCGGGTATGACCCAGGGGAGCGCGGCCGTCACCGCGAAGAAGCCCGCCACCGCCCAGGAACTGCTCGCGCCCCGCCGTACCTCCGCCACCTCGGCGTCCGACGACAGGACGGACGGGCTGCGGTGGGCGACCTCCTTCACCGCCGCCTCAGAGAACAACAGCGCCGCCTCCGCCGCCGCGAACACGCACAGTGCGAGGGGATTGTCGATGGCGTGCCCGAGCAACGCGGTCGGGAACGGAAGAAGAGCCACGAAGAGCAGCAAGGGCGCATGCCACGCGGTGAACGCCCGGTTCAGCCGATCGACCTGGTCCATGAGCACGTGATGCCTGCGCCACACGGTCCACAGCAGGGCGAAGGCCAGGAGGAAGGCGAAGAACGACTCCCACTCGTGCGTCAGGAACCGCCACAGACTGGCGGAACTCTTCAGCGCATCGCCCTCGGGCCGCTTGATCTCGATCACGAGAAGCGTCATGGCGATCGCGAAGATGGCGTCGGTGAACATCGCCATCCGCTCGGGAGTGTCCCCCGGAGAGGGCTCCACCCGCTCGGGAGTGTCCGTCGGGGCGGGCATTGCCCGCTCGCGGTCCACGTCGCCGACTGTCATGCACACTCTCCTCGCCGTGCGATGGGTGAGGATCACATGGCGCGCCGAACCCACGGTGACCGAGGCGCCGGGCCGCAGGTGATCACTGGACGAGAAAAATACAGCCGAACGAGCATGAACCGCACCATTCGCCCCTCGTCGCAGCCATCTTGCCGCCGTCCTTGACCCCCCAGACCCGGCAAAGCGCCCGCCGCACCGTCCACGCCGGCGGCAACGAGTCAACGACGGCTACAAGGTCTCGCTCGCGACGACGGCCGCCACGGTCACGGCATCCGGAAAGGTCACGCCCGGCCCGGGTTCGTCGCGACGGTCAGGACGACGGACCGGGATCCCACGGCGACGACGCGCGTACCGACGTCGACGAAACCGGCGCCCGACGCGAGCGACGCCGCGTCCCCGGCCGTCTCGGGCAGCGGCAGGTCCGCGGCGATGAGCTCGGCGAACCGCCCGGAGGGCCGGAACTGCGACGCCAACGGCAGCGTGAAGCCCGCCCGTCCACCGGGCCGGAGCGCGCGTCGCCAGTCGGCCAACGCCCGCATACCGAGAAAGTGAAGAGACGAGGCGCACAGGATCACGTCGAGTCCGCCGTCCGTCACGGGCAAGGGCATCGCCGCCCCGACACGCCAGTCGATGCCTTGGTCCGAACCGAGCCGCTCGGCGCGGATCCGGCCCGCCCGGATCATTCCCGCCGAGAGGTCGACGGCAAGAATCGGTGTCCCCGCACGAGAGCGCGTGCGCGCGACCGCCAGCGCCACGGCCCCGCTCCCACACGCGACGTCGGCGATCCTGTCTTCGACCACCGGACCCGAGAACGCGAGCAGGGCTCGGGCGACCTCATCGTGATGTTCGTCGTCGTAGTCGCCGGCCAGCTCATCGAACGCCTGCGCCATCCGCACCATGGCCACACCGTACGGTTCCCAATGGGTCAACCCCTCATCTTGATCGACGTGCGTCGGCCTCCGTGACCAGCGAAGCGGTCGACCGGCGACGCAGGCGGAAGGGGTTCCGTACAGGACGGAACCCCTTCACGGTCCGGACTTACAGGCTGATCAGGGGAAGAGCCGCTCGAAACGGAACGATGTGCGGCCCGCCGGGTCCGAGAGGATGTCCGCGGCGAAGGTCGCCCCGACGGCGTTGATACGGGTCGCCTGCAACCTGATCGTCGTCGGCCCGCCGACCCTGATGCGCTCACTGATCGGGGCGGTCGTGTTCACCCCGTACGGGGCCGCCCCCGGATTGCCGTCGATGATCTGGGTGATGAGCCGCTCGCTGTTCGGCAGGACGGTGCCGGAGGTGACGTCGAAGAGCCGGGCGACGATGTACGCGTTGACCGGGGGTTTGCCGCTGAGCCGCCCGCGGACGTCCAGGTCCAGCGCGTAGATGCCGGCCCCGGGAAGCGTGACCTGCAGGCTGGAGTTCGTCCAGACGCCGGACGCGGTCGGCTGAAGGTTGAGGCCGACCGGCAGGTAGGCGATTCCCGAGGGCCCGAGTTGCGCCCCGTACGGCGCGGAGGCTGTACGCGCGGCCGGCGTGATGTCGCGCCCGCCCGTCGCCGCGGTGCCGGCGTGGGCGGAGCCGGTGAAGAGGCCGGCGAACATGACGGTTCCGAGGGCAGCGGTTAGTCGACGCATGGCGTCCTTCCTGGTCAGAGGCCCTAACGTTCAACCAATCCCTACCCGTGCATTACTCAGTCCATGCACTCAGAGTAACTATAAGAATGCGGAACGTCTTCGTAGGTCGCGTCATCCTCCGGTACGACGCGAACGGCGGCTCTCACGGGTGACGCGCGCCGAACACCACCGTCCCTAGCGTGATGGCTCTCATGATCAAGGGAGTACACGTGGTCAAGCGCAAGCGTGCGCTGGGAGGCGCACTCACATTGGCCGTGGCAGTGGGTGTCGCAGTGGGCGTGTCGGCGGGTAACGACGTGCTGCGCCGGGATGCCGCCACGGTCACCGCCGCCGGATCCACCGCGGCCGAGTCCACCGGCGCTGCCGGCCATGCTCGGCTGCGCGAACTCCTGCAGCGGCTGACCACGGTCGACGGCGGGCCCGGAGCGCTCGTCGAAGTGCGGAACCGGCGCGGCAGCTCGGTGCTGACCAGCGGCGTCGCGGACGTGAAGAGCCACGCGCCGGTGCGCCGCGACAGCAGGTTCCGGATCGGCAGCATGACCAAGCCGTTCGTGGCGACGGTCGTGCTCCAGCTGGTGGGAGAGCATCGCGTCGTTCTCGACGCGCCGGTGGAGCGCTACCTGCCCGGCGTCGTCCGCGGACACGGCAACGACGGGCGTGTGATCACCGTCCGTCAGCTGCTCCAGCACACCAGCGGCCTGCCCGACGTCCTCACCTACCTCAGCCCGCAGGAGATCCTCAAGGACCCGCTCGCCCACCACGACACCCGCGACCTCGTGAACATCGCGCTCGCCCACCCTCCGACCTTCAAGCCCGGCCACGGCTGGCGCTACTCCAACACGAACTACCTGCTGGCCGGCATGCTCATCGAGAACGTGACCGGCCACCCGTACGGCGAGGAGATCCGCCGCCGCATCATCACACCGCTCGGCCTGCGCGAGACGTACGTGCCGGGTGACGCATCGGCGATCCCCGGACCGCACCCCCGCGGGTACGTGCGGCCGGGCGAGGACGCGCCGCTCATGGACATCACCGCGATCAACCCTTCGATCGCGGGCCCGGCCGGCGAGATGATCTCCAGCGGCACCGACCTCAACCGGTTCCTGGGCGCGCTCGTACGTGGCAGGCTGCTGCGCCCGGCCCAGCTGCGGGAGATGATGAGGACCCGGCCGACCGGCAACCCGGACGGCCGGGCGTACGGCCTCGGCCTGGAGAGCAGGCCACTGCCCTGCGGCGGCCTCTACTGGGGGCACGGGGGTAACATCTTCGGGTACGAGACGGCGGGCGGTGCCACGGTCGACGGCAGGCAGGCGACGGTCATGGTGAACCTCGACCCGGGTGGCTCGGACGCGCAGGACGAGGACATGAAGGCCGCCGTCCAGACGGCGCTCTGCGAGGCCCGGCCCGCGTCCTAGGCGCGCGGCCACCTGGCCGGCTCGGCCGGGTTGCGCCCCCGTCTACCGGCGCGTTTGCGAGCCGTCCGTGGTGGCCGGCGGGCCGGTGGTGACGGCGAGGTGCAGCTTGGTCTCGTCCGCACTGCCGGGCACGGCAGTCATGATCACAATCTTGAGCTCGGAGTCACCGTCGGTCAGCACGTCGCAGTCCACGATGACCGGTCCCACCGAGGGGTGCTCGATCGTTTTGTGGTCCTCACGGTGAGCGGCCACCGTACCGGCCGCCCACAGCTCGGCGAACCGTTGGTTGCTCGCACTCAATACGCGGATCAGCTCTGCCAGGCGCGTGTCCTGAGGGAAGCGGCCGGTGGCGCGGCGCAGGTCGGCCACAACGGCGGCGTCGATGGCGTCCTTGTCCAGTTCGGTCACCGGCCATAGCGCGAGGCGAGCGGGACCTTCATCCACCGGGAACCTGTCGCGGGCGAAATTGCGCAGCCGTGGTGGCGACGTCGAGGGATCGCCCAGCAGCGCAGCCCAACTTCGGTTCCACCAGATCAGCTGCCAATCCGCCGCGAACACGGCGACCGCGACGTCCCCGAGCCGGCTGAGCACACGCTGAACGCCGGGCGGGATGTGGTCGGAGATCGCGCCGTCCACCGGCGGGACGAGGTTGGCCAGCCGGTACAGATGATCCCGCTCGGCGGGGGAGAGCTGCAGGGCACGCGCAAGGGACGCGACGACCTGTGCCGAGGGCGTCGTGGCCCGCCCCTGCTCCAAGCGCACGACGTAGTCGACCGACACACCGGCGAGTTCGGCGAGTTCCTCGCGGCGCAGCCCGACCGCGCGGCGCGCCCGGCCCACCGGCAGCGCCGCGGCCGACGGGGGCAGCCGATCCCGCCAGGCACGGATCATCGCACCGAGCCCGGCCCCGGGTGCCGTCGTCATGATGCTCATCCTCCTGCATCTCCGGTCATCGACGGTGGTACTGCTGCTCCTACCGTTGAGGCGTCCCTGGCCGGGCGCCACGGGCGGACGAACAATGACCGCATGTCGATCATCTTCATCACCGGAGCGAACAAGGGCCTCGGCCGCGAGACCGCCCGCCGCCTCCTCGAACTCGGTCACACCGTGCTCGTCGGAGCCCGCGACCCCGAACGGGGCGCGGAGGCCGCCGCCAAACTCGGCGCGCGGTTCGTCCCCATCGACGTGACCGACGACGCGTCCGTCACCGCCGCGGCCGCGAACGTCGCCGAGCACGAGGGCTTGATCGATGTCCTGATCAACAACGCCGGCGTCCACGGCCCCTTTGGCGATCCCAGCACCCTGACCGGTGACGACGCGCTCGGTGTCCTCGACGTCAACGTCGCCGGTGTGGTCCGAACGACCACCGCGTTCCTGCCGCTGCTGCGCCGATCATCAGACCCGGTCATCATCAACGTCAGCAGCGGAATGGGCTCGCTCGCCCACACCCACGACCCGTCGCGGGCCGAATCTTCGGTCATCGCGCCGCTCTACACCGCCTCGAAGGCGGCGCTCACGATGCTGACCACCCAATACGCCAAAGCGTTCGCCGACATCCGCATCAACGCCGCCGATCCCGGCTACACGGCGACCGACCTCAACGGCCACACCGGCCCCCAGACCGTCACCGAAGGCACGGACGCCATCGTCGGCCTCGCAACCGAGAAGCCCGGCGCCGGCTCCGGACGCTTCGTCGACCGAGCCGGTGAGATCGCCTGGTCTTGAACCCACCAGACACGCCTCGGCTCCTACGTCAAGGGGCGGCCTGCCCAGCAGATGGGGACGACCCGACCGGGTCAGACGCTGCCGCTGCTGAATCGGTCGGAGACCCAAGCAACTCCGCGTCGATCACATCGTGGAGCGGATGTCGGCGCGCCTACACAGCGTTGAGCTTCGCCCCCAGACTCCGGTTACGGCTGGAAGTACTCCGACATCAGGCGGCTGACCCATTCCGGCTGCTTGACGTTCACCGGGCGGAACTCCGCCATCGTCGGCTTCAGGTCGATGACCGGGGTGCCCGAGACCGCGTCGAGGCCCACCACCGTCAATTCGCGGCCGTGGACGGATTCGATGGCGCAGCACGTTACCCCGATGCGGTTCGGTCTGCGGGGGCCGCGGCCAGCGAATACGCCAACGGACGGGAGGTCGGAGCGGCCGCGGTAGGGGCGGGGTTCGCGGTAATCGTCCCGTTCCGGGAACTGGTCGAAGATGAAGAGGACCTCCACGTGGGAGAAGCCCTCCAGACCCTGGAGGCACGCCTCGCCGAAGCGCTCGTCGATGGTGATCGTGCTGCGGACGGCACCCCAGTTGTCCGTGTGCTGGACATCCGTCCGGTCGTTCCGGACCGTACCTATCGGTGTGATCTCGAAGCTCGGCATGTCCGGACGCTATCCCCACCGCGCCCATACCAGCGCCGAGGCCATCGACACTGCCGTCGACCACGCCCTCACCCGCCAGCGAGACCGGAAGGACCGAGTGGGGGTGCCACCGAAGTGACCGGTGGTGCAGGTGGGGCGACAATGCGGCCCTTACGATCGCCCCTGCATGGCTGGGTTCATCACGGGCTGGGGGCGATCGCTGCGGTCAGTACAGCTAGCCGACGCGGAGGCCCTCGCGTAGCTTCTCGACCAGGGTGATGAAAAGCGAGAAGTTGGGAATCCCGGCGACCTCCTGCTTGTGCAGCGGCCGGAACTTGCCTTCCTGCTTGATGGTGATCCAACCCTTCTCGACCTTCACCTCCTGGATCGACACCCATGGCGCTGCGTGCCTTCCGCGGCGAACTCCGTTGCGATCGATGGTCACGTCGCCGAAGGTCAGGCTCTCGCCGCGTTCCAGGGATTCCAAGGCGCCGGGCAGCTTGGCCCGGGTGACGTAGTTGGCCACCGCCCTGCCGAGGTCAGCGTATTGGCGGCCCCGCGGGTTGGCGCTGATGGCGAATCCGGGATTGCGGTGGAGCTTCGGATCCCGGTAGAAACCATCGAGCTTGGTCGACGCTCCGTTGGCGAGGGTCAGGGTGTAGGTGAAGTACGTGGCGTCGTAGGTGCCGTTGTTGTACCGGTTGGTGACACGCTCGTGGACGGTCGCGAGCTGATCCCATCGGAAGGCCTCGGGGGCCTTGCCGTGGTTCTGCCGCACCAGGCCCGCTTCGAACTCATACACCCGGTTGACCTTTTTGCGAGAGAGCCCGGCCTGGATGGCGAAGATCTCGCGGAGCTTCCCAAGATGATGCTCCTGGGCGACTCGCTCCGCCTCGGGGGTGACCTGCGCCCAGGGCCCGTCCGCGGAAAGCACCATCAAGTCCATCCCTGCCCACCCTTCACCGCCCAGATGCCAAGGAGGCTCACAAATATACATACGCGTCTCTATGACGGCGATGACCGCCTGGCTGGGCGGTGACCCCGGGCCGTTTTAAGATCGCGCAGATCGTGCCTGTATGCGCGAAACGGCCATCAAGACAGCGAACCCACTAAGATCAACTAGCCGACATGGCAGCCAGAGCCCCACGGCTCAGAGCCTGCAGAGGGGAATTCTTGTCAGACGCGGCCAATCTGCGTGATCAACTGACGGGCACCGTAGGCCCAAAATCGCTCGACGGCATGCCTGAGGTACCACCATCCTCGGATCATGAGCGTTGAACTCATCCGCGTCCCCGGTCTTTGCGATGCCCAGTATGCGTACGCGTCCGTCGCTTCGCCTGACTCGCTGGTGTACACCGCTGGTGCATGTCCGCTGGATAAGGACGGGGCGACCGTAGGGGTCGGGGACATCAGGCTGCAGGCGCAGCAATGCATCCTGAACCTCCGCGCAGCCCTGACCGCTAGCGGATCCAGCATCACCGACGTGCTCAAAACGACGGTCTATGTGGCATCCTCCGCGCGCGCCGATCTTGTGGCTGCGTGGGAAGAGATCAGTGCGGTGTTCGGCGAACACGATGCGCCGAGCACTCTCCTCGGCGTCGCCGTACTCGGCTACCCCGATCAACTCGTCGAGTTGGAAGCGGTGGCACTGAGGCGGCGCTGAGCGCTCGGCTCCCCTACCGGGTCATCCCCTCTGCCGTCCCTACCTTGATCGTGGGTTGCTCGGGCCGTCGTAGGGTTCAAGCGCCCGGGGGTGCGCCGGGGGTTGCGTCCAGGGACGTGGTGTACGAGTTTCCGCTGATCAGAGGCGTGGCGTCGTGAACTGAGACGGCCATCGCGTGATCCTTCGAGATGCGAAGTCAAGATCGAAGGAGACCAACGCGATGGCCG
>NZ_BAABHK010000012.1:0-351513 GCF_039542055.1 Actinoallomurus vinaceus | reverse complement strand
GCTAACGTGACCGGCAAGACCCCGGGGTGGAAGGCGGCGCTGAACGCGCTGTCGCTCTACTACGGCGACCGCATCACCCTCAACTAGAAGCGATCACCGGCCCGCCCACAAAGATCCGGACAGTCCCTGGCGCGGTCACGCGCGTGCCTTGCGATCACTTATGAAACGTCGCCTGGCTTGTTGGTCGTCCCTGAAGCGGTGGGCGGCTGCTCGTTGGGCATTGGCCGGCAGTGGTCGTATTGGTGGAGCGTGGTGGCCCAGCTGGCGAGCAGGCGGAGTTTGTCTTCGGAGTCGCTGCCGGGTTCGGTGCCGTAGACCACCAGGGTGAGGTCGTCGGCGGACAGGTCCATGGATTCGTAGGTGAGATCGAGGTCACCGACGACGGGGTGGTGGAAGGGTTTGGCGCCGATGTGGTGCTGGCGAACGTCGTGGCGGGCCCAGCGGACGCGGAAGTCGTCGCTGCGGGTGGACAGCTCGCCGATGAGGTCGGTGAGGTCTTTGTCGTAGGGGTCCCGGCCGGCTTGGGCGTGCAGGAGGGCGACCGTGTCGTCGGCGGCGCGTTCCCAGTCCCCCCAGAACAGGTGCGATCTGCGGTCGAGGAAGATGAACCGGGAGTGGTTAGGGGTGGCGCTGCGGGCCGCGTCGAACATGGGGGCGTACAGGGCTCGGCCGAGGGCGTTGGTGGCCAGAATGTCGCCGCGGCCGTTCATGACGAACGCAGGCGCGTCGGTCATGGCGTCCAGCATCCGCTGCACCGTGGGCCGTACCTGCTGTGGGGTGGAGCGGCGCCGGCGGCGCGGTCCGGATCCGGCGGTACGGGCCAGGTCCTCCAGGTGGGTGCGCTCTTCGTCGTTCAGCCGCAGGGCGCGGGCCAGGGCGTCCAGAACGCTGTCGGAGACTCCGGCCAGGTCACCGCGTTCCAGACGGGAGTAGTACTCGACGCTGACGCCGGCCAGCTGGGCGACCTCGGAGCGGCGCAGGCCGGGAACCCGGCGGGTGCCGTAGGAGGGCAGCCCGGCCTGCCGCGGGCTGATCTTGGCCCGGCGGGAGGTCAGGAACTCACGGATCTCGGTGCGGTGGTCCACCCTCCTCAGGCTAGGCGGCCGCCCACCTGCCAGGGGTGCCCTGCCAGTACACCCTTCAGCAGTGCCTTCTTTCTGCCCTGGCCAGCGGTTTTGATGGGTAGCGGCCACCTCGCCCGGCCCTGTGTGTGCTCGGCGAGCGGGCCTTGATCAAAGGAGCAATCTTCATGCGTGTCCACGCCTACGCCGCACCGGCCGCCACCGAGCCGCTGGCGCCCACGATGATCGAACGGCGTGACGTCGGCCCCAACGACGTTCTCATCGAGATCAAGTACGCCGGCATCTGCCACTCCGACATCCACACCGTGAACGGCGACTGGGGCCCCCAGCCCTATCCGTTGGTCCCCGGCCACGAGATCGTCGGCGTTGTCGCCGAGGTCGGCGCCGCCGTCACTCGACACCAGGTGGGCGACCGCGTCGGGGTCGGCTGCATGGTCAACTCCTGCGGCCAGTGCACCAACTGCCGCAACGGCGACGAGCAGTACTGCCTCAACGGGATGGTGCCGACCTACGCAGGCGTCGACCGGGACGGCACCACCACGCAGGGCGGCTACTCCACGCACGTCGTCGTCGACGCCGACTTCGTCCTCTCGGTGCCCGAGGGCATCGACCTGGCGGCCGCGGCGCCGCTGCTGTGCGCCGGCATCACGACCTACTCACCGCTGCGCCATTGGGAGGCCGGCCCGGGCAAGAAGGTCGCCGTCGTCGGCCTCGGCGGACTCGGGCACATGGCCGTCAAGATCGCCCACGCCATGGGCGCCGAGGTCACCGTGCTCTCCCAATCCTTGAAGAAGCAGGAGGACGGCCTGCGGCTCGGGGCCGACCACTATCACGCCACCAGCGACCCTGACACGTTCGATCAGCTCGCCGGCCGGTTCGACCTGATCGTCAACACCGTCAGCGCCCGCATCGACGTCGACGCCTACCTCGGCCTGCTCGCCGTCGACGGCACCTTGGTCAACGTCGGTGCCCCCGGCGAGCCGCTGAGCATCAACGTCTTCTCCCTCCTGAGCGCCCGGCGCTCCTTCGCCGGGTCGATGATCGGCGGCATCGCCGAGACGCAGGAGATGCTGGACTTCTGCGCCGACCACCACATCGGCGCCGACATCGAGCTGATCTCAGCGGACCAGATCAACGAGGCCTACGAGCGTGTCCTGGCCTCCGACGTCCGCTACCGGTTCGTCATCGACACCGCCACCCTCGGCTGACGCGCAGGCAGCGGTCCTCCGTACCGTGGCGAACACCTCCGGTGTCGCGAATCCGCACGCCGTCGCCAACCCCAGCAGCCGGCCGCCGCAGTGGGTCAACCGGGCCCGCCGCCGTCACGCGGCTGCGGAACGGCCGGCCCTGTTCGCCACCGCTGGGGTGGCGAACAGGGCCGGATTCAGCTTTGCCCGGTCGGGAGTGGCGGCTCGGATTCGAGGCGTTCGGCCTCTTCGTCGCTGAACAGGCGCGAGCGGATCAGGAAGCGCACGCCGTCCGGTGCCTCCAGGGAGAAGCCGCCGCCGCGTCCCGGGACCACGTCCACCGTCAGGTGTGTGTGCTTCCAGTACTCGTACTGCGCGGCGCTCATCCAGAACGGTGTCCCGTGGTCGACATGGCCGAGCAGCACGTCGGCGGCGCCGACCAGGAACTCCCCACGCGGGTAGCACATCGGGGAGCTGCCGTCGCAGCAGCCGCCCGATTGGTGGAACATGACCGGGCCGTGCCGCTCGATGAGGCCTGCCAGAGTCCCGGCCGCGGCCGGGCTGAGCCGGACGCGCTCCACCCGTGCGCTCTCCATCAGAAGAAGCCCAGGCGCTTAGGCGAGTAGCTGACCAGCAGGTTCTTGGTCTGCTGGTAGTGGTCGAGCATCGCGCGGTGGTTCTCGCGGCCGATGCCCGACTGCTTGTAGCCGCCGAACGCGGCGTGCGCCGGGTAGGCGTGGTAGCAGTTGGTCCAGACCCGGCCCGCCTTGATGCCTCTGCCCAGCCGGTACGCGGCCGAGCCGTCCCGGGTCCAGACACCCGCGCCAAGCCCGTACAGCGTCTCGTTGGCGATCTTCAGGGCTTCGTCCGGGGAGTCGAAGGTGGTCACCGACACCACCGGGCCGAAGATCTCCTCCTGGAAGATCCGCATGTCGTTCGTGCCCGTGAAGATCGTCGGCTCGATGTAGTAGCCGCCCTCCAGGCCCGGCACGGTACGGGTGCCGCCGCCGGTCAGCACCTGCGCGCCCTCCTTTCGGCCGATGTCCAGATAGGAGAGGATCTTCTCGTACTGGTCGCTGGACGCCTGTGCACCGATCATGGTGGCCGGGTCCAGCGGATTCCCGCCGACGATCGCCTCGGTGCGGGCCACGCAGCGTGCGATGAACTCGTCGTAGATCGAGGCGTCGATCAGCGCCCGCGACGGGCAGGTGCACACCTCGCCCTGGTTGAGCGCGAACATCACGAAGCCCTCGACGGCCTTGTCCAGGAAGTCGTCGTCGGCCGCCATGACGTCGGCCAGGAAGATGTTGGGGCTCTTGCCGCCCAGTTCCAGCGTCACCGGGATGATGTTCTGCGCGGCGTACTGCATG
This sequence comes from Actinoallomurus vinaceus, assembly GCF_039542055.1. Lineage (NCBI taxonomy): Bacteria > Bacillati > Actinomycetota > Actinomycetes > Streptosporangiales > Thermomonosporaceae > Actinoallomurus > Actinoallomurus vinaceus. Next base: position 347,874 of record NZ_BAABHK010000012.1, on the reverse strand, counting down.
ATCAACCGCCCGGTGGTCGTCTCCCCGGTGAAGGCGATCTTGGCGATCCGAGGGTTGGCGGCCAGCGGCTTGCCCGCCTCTACGCCGAACCCGTTCACCACGTTCACCACACCCGGCGGCAGCAGATCGGCGATCAGCTCGATCAGCAACATGATGCTGGCCGGGGTCTGCTCGGCCGGCTTGATGACCACGCAGTTCCCGGCGGCCAGCGCCGGGGCCAGCTTCCAGATGGCCATCAGCAGCGGGAAGTTCCACGGGATGATCTGCCCGACCACCCCGAGCGGCTCGTGGAAGTGGTAGGCGACGGTGTCGTCGTCGAGCTGGCTGATCGTGCCCTCCTGGGCGCGGATCACCCCGGCGAAGTACCGGAAGTGGTCGACGGCCAGGGGCAGATCGGCGGCCAGCGTCTCCCGGATGGGCTTGCCGTTCTCCCACGACTCGGCGACGGCCAGCCGCTCCAGGTTCTCCTCGATTCGGTCGGCGACGCGGCCCAGCAGCACGGACCGCTCCGCCACCGAGGTCGCGCCCCACCTGTCGGCGGCGGCGTGCGCGGCGTCCAGCGCCAACTCGATGTCGGCGGCGCGCGAACGCGCGACCCGGGTGAAGACCTGACCGTCCACCGGGGACGGGTCGTCGAAGTACTCCCCTTCGACCGGCGGCACGAACTCACCGCCGATGAAGTTGTCGTAGTGGTCGGCGTAGGAGACGACGCTGCCTTCGGTGCCCGGCTTGGCGAAAACCATGGGGTGCCCTCCTCGCTCCCAGACGGGTGGGTGATGCGATGTGATGGAGGACACGATGCGCCGCGAGGGTTGTCGGAAGGTTGCCGCCGAACGCCCCGGGTGCGCCGCCCATCGCCGGCGCCGGGTCTCTCGGCGAGCGTCAGTCCTCGCGCAGGACGTTCTCGATCCGCGCCGCGAGGATGCCGCGGCGGCCGTCGGAAGGAGCGAGCAGCCGGTGCGCGTGCTCGTGGACCTCCAGGTCGAACGGATACCGCTCGCCGAGGCGGAGAGCGTGTTCGGGGACGGGAGAGGCCAGGACCGCCTTGCGCACGGCGACCTCCAGGTACTCGCGCCAGCGCACGATGCCGGGGGCCTCCGACCCGGGCAGCAGCGGACCGGTGTAGCGGCGCACGGCCGTCGCGGTGTCACCGCGGGCCAAGGCGTCCAGGACGGCCGTGGCGTCGCAGGCGATCGGCTCGGTGAGCATGTAGTGGCGCTGGGTCAGCGCCCCGCCGAGCGCACTCCGAAGATGGGAGACCTGCACCTTCAGCGACGTCATCGTCACCGGCCGGTCCCCGTACAACGCCTCGCGAAGCCGCTCAGGGCTGAAGCCGTCCGGATCCAGCGCCAGCAGTGCCAGGACCTCCATCTGCCGGGGCCGCAGTGGCAGCGGCACCGCGTCCCGCCGCGCCCGGCCACGGCCCAGGCATTCGAGTACGACGCCGGCTGTCGCCCCGCCCGGCGGCATGGCCGGCAATCGGCGCTCGATGTCCGCCGCCAACGTTCGCACGGCCGGCATCACCATCGGGTGCGAGCGGTCCCAGGTGCTGGACAGATCCAGGACACCGAGCAACCGGCCGTCCGGGCCGCGCAGCGGCGTCGCGTAGCAGACCCAGCCGTGCAGCGCCTCGACCAGGTGTTCTGCCGAGAACACCGTGGCGGGACGCCTGTCGCGCAGCGCGAGCGCGGGGGCGCTCGTGCCCATCGTGTTCTCGTCCCACCGGCCGCCGGGGGCGAAATTGACCCGCTCGGCCCGGTGCCGCATGGTTCTGCCCCCGGAGGTCCACAGAATCGTCCCGGAGGCATCGGTGACGGCGGCGATGAAACCCGCCTCCTCGGCGATGGAGCGCAGCTCAGCGGCCATCTCACCGACCGGCCCGGCCAGCGGGGACGAACGCCACCGCTCCCCCACGTCCTCGCCCCCGGGAGCGCTGTCGCGGTGCGGATCGACCACGACCCGCGACCGGTCCCAGGACGCCGCGATCTCGGCCCGCAGCGCCGGGCCCGGCACGGGCACCTGAGATTCCCGCCCTGCCACCAGACGCGACCACTCTCGCTCCAGACGCGTCCTCCGGGTCCGCAGAACGCCCTCTCCCGCCATCCGGTTCCTCCCGGCAACAGCTCCCGGAAATCCTCAATTCCGGCATCACACGAGACGGCGTCCGACCTACAGGAACCGGTCTCGGCCGACCGTTCGACAGTCTCACCCGACGGCTCGCTTGGCCACCCTGCCGTCGGCCCGCGTTCGCCACGGCCGGCACCCCTGTTCCCAGGCTGCCCGGCGTGCTCCCACGAGTCGTTGGGCAGCCGCTCAGCTCCTCCAGCGCAGGCCGACAGGTACGGGATCAGTCGCCGAGGCGTTCGAGGATGCGATCCATGCCGCTGTTCCAGTTGACCTTCAGGGCGACCACCGCGCCGTCGATGTCGCCGGCCTGGAGGCACTCGGCGATCCGTTCGTGCTCCTCGGCCGAGCGCTCCAGCACCTGCTGGTCACCGATGATGACGCGCTCGTACCGGCGCATGGTGAGCTTGAGCGAGGTGATCAGGTCCATCAGGCGCTCGTTGGGGCAGCCGGACAGGAGCTGGTCGTGCCAGGCGTCGTCGTAGCGTTCGAGCACGGCGTACTCCGCCCTCGGTGCCGAGAACGCCCGCGCCTCCTCGAGCAGGCGCGGCGCGATGGAGGTGAGGTACTCCGGCTCGGACAGCTCCAGCGCCAGCGACTCCATGCTGGCCACGATCGTGGTCAGGTCGCGGAACTCCTGCGCGCTCATCGGCGCGAACCGGAATCCCCGGCCGCGCTCGCTGACGATGATGCCCTCGCGTTCCAGGCCGATCAGCGCCTCCCGCAGGGGCGTGCGGCTCACCCCCAGATCGGTCGCCAGGACGGTCTCGTTGATCGGCTGGTCGGGGTCGAACTCACCCCGGCCCAGCCGATCGAGGATCTCGTCCTTGATCTGTTCGCGCAACGGACGGCGCTCGATCGGCATCTGGCTATCATCCCTTCTCCGGTGGCCGGCGATCAGGTCTTCAGGCGGTGCCGGCTCCGTCGACGGCGATGACCGCGCCGCTGACGAACGATGCGGCGTCGCTCGCCAGGAAGGCCACGGTCCGTGCGATGTCCCCGGGCGTGCCGATCCTGCCGAGCGGACGGTCGGCGGCCTCCTCGTAGAAGGCCTCCAGCGATCCGCCGAGCTGCCGCGCCTCCTCGACGAGCATGCCGGTGGCCGTGTCGCCCGGGCAGACGCAGTTGACCCGGATGTTGTCGGGCCCGTGGTCGATCGCCATCGCACGCGACATGTTCACGACCGCGCCTTTGGACGCGCAGTACGATACGGCGTCCGCGCCGCCCTTGATGCCCCAACCGGACCCGGTGTTGATGATGCTTCCGCCACCGGCGGCCCGCATCAGCGGTATCGCCCGCCGGCTCAACAGCATGATCGACTTGACGTTGACGGCCATCACCCGGTCCCAGTCGTCCTCGGTGATCCCGCACACGGTGGACCGCCGGATGATCCCGGCGTTGTTGAACAGCACGTCAACGCCGCCGAAGGCGTCCCTGGCGGTCGCGATGACGCGCTCACAGTCGGCGGCGTCGGACACGTCGCAGCGGACGAACACCGCACGGCCACCGGCGGCGATGACGGTCTGCTCGGCCTCCGCCCCGCCGGCCTCGTCCACGTCGGCCAGCACGACGGCGGCGCCGAGTTCGGCCAGCAGTTCGGCCGTCGCCCGGCCGATGCCGGAGGCGGCGCCGGTCACGACGGCCCGCTTGCCCGCAAGAGAGATCATTCTTCAGGTCCTTCCTCAACAGATGGGGTACACGGCGGTGCGCCCATGCCCCGTCAGCACGGGCCGGTGGCCCGTGAGTTCGCGGTCCAGGTCCTCGTCGCCGGTGTCGACGAGCAGGGGCCGCCCGCCCAGGGCGGCGAGCTTGGCCTCGGTCGCCACGACCAGCAGGCGGTCCGTGCCGACGGCGCGCAGCACGGCCGGGGAGATCTGCTGGTTGCCCCGGCCGAGCAGGAAGCCCTGCCCGCCGATCGGCGTCACGGCCACCCACGCGGGCGTCTCCCGGACGATCTCCTCCAGTCTCGCCGCCGAGACGTCCGCGGCGGCGAGCCGCCCGTCCCGGTCCAGCACGTTCACCCCCATGACGGGAACGTCGGCGCCCAGCGCGGCGGCGACGGCGCGCATCGTGCCGCCCGGGCCGAGGACGAGCGGCTCGCCGGGGCCGAGCCGCCGGCGCAGTTCGGCGGCGATCCCGCCGACGGACGCCGGCGCGGTGACCGAGCCGCCCAGCTTGCGCTGCTGGATCCGGACCGGGACGTCCGGCACCCGCAGGTGGCCGTACAGCCGGGCCGAGACGCGTCCCTCGCGCACCGCGTCCTCGTCGAGGTCCATCACCTCGGCGTCGCGGATCGCCGTGCCGCCGGTCGCCATCAGCGCGGCCGCCTCCCCGGCGGCGCGCGGGCTGACGCCGAACACCGCCGAGTGCATCTTCACGCCGGTCGGCACGCCGAGCACCGGCACCGCCGGGCCGACCGCGTCCAGGACGTCGCGGGCGGTGCCGTCGCCGCCCGCGAACAGCAGGAGGTCCACCTCGGCGGCCAGAACGGCGGCCGCCGCCTTGGTGTCGGCCGGCGTGGTGGGGGCGCCCGGCTCGTACGCGACCTCGGCCCGCAGCCCGGCCGCGGTCACCGCGTCGGCGCCCATCGCACCCGCGGCGGTCCGTACGGTCAGGCCGGCGCCGAGCCGCGAGCGCAGTTCGGCCAGCGCGCGTGCGGCGCGCTCGCCCGCCCGCGGCTCCGCGCCGAGCGCGCGGGCCCGCCGCTGCACGTCCGCGCCGTCGCTGCCTTTCAGCCCGACCCGGCCGCCGAGACCGGCGACCGGGTTGACGACGAGCCCGAACCTCATTGGCCCAGGATCTTCCGCCGGTAGGCGCGCCAGGTGACCGCCCAGGTCTCCGGGTCCTCCAGCGTGTCCTGCCGGATACGGTGCACGGTCGAGCGGTGCGGGGCGGTCCGCACGGTCTCCGGCTCCTCGTACGCCTCGCGCGCGACCTCGGCCAGGATCGCGGCGTACTCGTCCAGGTCCGCCCTGGAATAGGACTCGGTGGGTTCGAGCGTCATCGGCTCCGGCACCACGAACGGGTGGTGGCTGGTCCAGTAGTGCGTGCCGAAGTCGGCGGCTCGGTAGCCGATGTCCTCGGTGTGCACGCCGGTCTCCTCGGCCAGCGTCGCCCAGCTGTAGCGGACCTGCTCGATCCGCCGCCGGCCCTCCGCGTACGGGGCGGACGCGCCGCGGATCTCCAGGACCTTCTTCATCAGGTAGTTGTTGTTCAGCACGGCGACCTCGGCGGCCTCCCGCAGGCCCTCCGCGCCGAGCGACATGATCCACGCGTAGGCGCGGACGAGGTTCGGCACCACGCCGTAGAACGGCCGGATCTTGCCGACCGACTCGGGCCGGTCGTCGTCGAGGTGGTAGCGGGTGCCGTCGAACTCCACGGTCGGCTTCGGCAGGAACGGCGCCAGCGCCTCGGTCACGCCGCAGGCGCCCGCCGCCGGCCCGCCGCAGGCGTGCGGCGTCGAGAACGTCTTGTGCAGGTTGAAATGGCACAGGTCGAAGCCGGCGTCGCGGGCCCGGGTGATGCCGAGGATGCCGTTGGCGTTGGCCTGGTCGTAGGCGCACAGGCCGCCCGCGTCGTGGACGATCCTGACGAACTCCTCGATCCGCGGATTGAAGATCCCGGTGTCCTCCGGGTTGGTGATCAGCAGGGCCGCCGTGCGGGGGCCGACGGCGGCCTTCAGCGCCTCGATGTCGGGGTAGCCGTCGGCGTCCGGGTACAGCGTGATCACCTTGAACCCGGCCGTCTTGGCGCAGGCGGCGTTGGACGGATGCGAGAAGATGGTGGTGATCACCTCGTCCCGCTGCTCCAGCTCGCCGCGCGCCGCGAAGTACGCCCGGATCATCGCCACGTTCGCGTAGATCGCCGCCGAGCCGGCGCCCGGCTGCAGCGAGACCCGGTCCATGCCGGAGATCTCCCGCAGCATTCGCTCCAGCCGGTAGATGATCTCCAGGACGCCCTGCACGGTCCGCTCGTCCTGCAGCGGGTGCAGTTCGGCGAGCTTCGGGTCGCGGACGAACCGGTCGTTGACCTTCGGGCTGTACTTCATCGTGCACGTGCCCTGGCCGACGTCGATGTTCAGGTCGACGCCGAGGTTCTCCTGTGACAGCCGCAGGTAGTGCCGGAGGACATGCAGTTGGGACAGCTCCGGCAGGGCGGGCGGGGTCGTACGGCGCAGCCCCTCGGGCAGGCTGTCGTCGAGCGGCACCCCGGGCTCGGGCACCAGCACGCCCCGCTCGCCGGGGCTGCTCAGCTCGAACAGCAGCGGCTCGTCCCAGCGGGCCTGGTGGAAGCGGCGCAGCCGCGGCTTCGGCCCGATCTTCGCGTCGGCGGGCGTGACGGTGGCGCGGTCGGTGTTCACTTGGCGATCTCCTGCAGGGCGGTGGCCAGGCGGTCGATGTCGTCCTTGCCGTGGACCTCGGTGACGCAGTACAGGGCGTCGGCCGGCGACAGGACACGGCCGCCGAAGATGCCGCGTTCCAGCAGCGCGTCACCCACCTCGGCCGCCGTCCGCGCGCCGGTGAAGCGGACGGTGAAGTCGGCGAAGTGCGGCGCGTCGGCGTACGGCACCTCGACGCCGGGCACCTCGGCCAGCCGGCGGATCGCGTACCTCGTGTTGGCCATGATCGTCTGGCCGATCTCGCGCATTCCCTGCGGGCCCATCAGCGCGAGGTACACCCCGGCGGTGATGCCGTTGAGCGCGGCGGCGGTGCCCACCCACTCCTTGCCCTCCTCGCGGACCGCGAAGGAGGTCCGCTCGTAGGCCACGTCGCCGAAGCCGTACTCGCCCTCGACGGCGGTGGGCGCCAGGCCGAACAGCCGCGAGGGGAACTCGGCGACGAACCGTTCCTCGTCGTGCGTGGCGATGAACCCGCCGTTCAGGCCGCCGTAGGCCAGGTGCAGCCCGAGTGGCTGGATGTCGCCGCAGGCGATGTCCGCGCCGTACGCGGCGGGCGGCGCGACGACACCGAGGGAAATCGGGTTGCATCCGACGACGTACAGCGCGCCGGCCTCGTGCGCCAGACCGGCCAGCTCCGGCAGCGCCGGGTCGACGATGCCGAGGTAGGAGGGCGCCTCGGCGTAAACGGCCGCGACGTCGCCGGCCGCCAGCTCGGCGCGCACGGCATCCAGGTCCGCCCGGCCACCGGCGCCGCCGGGGACGACGACCAGGTCGTGGACGGGACGCACGTAGTCGTCGACCTTCGACAGCTTGTCCGGGTCGAGGGCGGTGACGAGCAGCAGGCGGCGGCGCCCGGTGATCCGGCCGGCCATGCGCAGCGCGGTCGCGGACGCCTGGAAGCCGTCGTAGGCCGGCACGTTGACGACGTCCATCTCCAGCAGCTCGCCCATCAGCGACTGGTACTCCCACAGCGCCTGGAAACGGCCGTGGTCCTCGTACGGCTCGCCCGCGTAGGCGGTGAGGAACTCGCTGCGGTTGATCACCTCGTCGACCACCGCCGGCACGTGGTGCCGGTAACAGCCGGCGCCGAGGAAGCTCAACGCGTCCTCGGTGCCGGTGTTGCGGGCGAGCAGGGCGCCGACGTGCCGGACCAGCTCCGCCTCCGAACGCAGCGCGGCAGGCAGGTCCAAGGGGCGGCGCAGCCGGATGCTCTCGGGCACATCGGCGTAGAACTCCTCGGTGCTCGCCGCCCCGACGGCCGCGAGCATCTGCTCTTTGATCGCGGGCACGGAGTTGGGGATGTACGGATGAACGCTCACAGGCGCCCTCGCTTTCGGATTTCTCGTCGCACCCTCTTGACGAAAGCACATGATGCAGTGTGCTGTATACAGCATTCTTCATACCAGTCCTGGGAGGCAAGATGGCGACGAGCCTGAAACGGCGGTCGGTGCTGACCGCCGGGTTCGCCGGCGTGATGTCGGCACTGCTCACGGTGAGCGGCTGCGCCACTGGTGGGACGGCCCGCGAGGCGGGTCCCGCGCTGAAGTCGGGCCCGGCCGCCGCGCTCAAGGGCGAGGTCACCGTGTGGTCGTGGGACGTCGCCGCCAAGGCGCTCAAGCGGCTCGCGCCCGCCTTCGAGCAGCGTCACCCCGGCGTCAAGGTCAAGGTCGTCGACATCGGCTACGACAACGCCTACGACAAGATCACCGTCGGCATGCGGTCCGGGCAGGGCCTGCCGGACGTGCTCACCATCGAGGGCAGCAAGCTGCCGAGCTACATCGGCAACTTCCCGCGCGGGCTGTACGACCTGACGTCCCTCGCGAACCGTTACAAGCCCAGCTTCGCGCCCGCGACCTGGACCAACGTCACCGACGAGCGGGGCCGGGTGTTCGCGCTGCCGTGGGACAGCGGCCCCTGCGCGCTGTACTACCGTACCGACCTGTTCCAGCAGGCCGGCGTCGACCCGGCCTCCATCCGGACCTGGGACGACTACGTCCGCGCCGGCGAGCAGATCAAGGCGAAGACCGGCAAGAAGCTGCTCGTGATGGACCCGGCCGAGGACAGCACCTTCCCGATCCTGCTCCAGCAGCAGGGCCAGCGGTATTTCAAGGACGGCAAGGTCGCCGTGGCCGACCAGCAGGCCGTACGCGCCGCGACGCTGCTGAAGACCCTCGCCGACAAGGGCCTGGTCGACTTCGAGAAGGGCTGGGACGGCCTGGTCGCGGCCACCAAGACCGGCAAGGTCGCCACCACCCCGTACGCCGTCTGGTGGTCCGGCACGCTCACCGACGAGATGAAGGAGCTCAAGGGGAGGTTCGGCGTCGTACCGCTGCCCGCCTTCGAACCCGGCGGCGTGCGCACGTCCAACGACGGCGGCTCGGCCCTCGCGGTCGGCGGCCAGACCAAGAACCCCCAGGCGGCGTGGGCGTTCATCGAGTTCGCGCTGGCCGACGGCGCCAACCAGGTGTCCATGCTGAAGAACGAGGGACTCTTCCCGGCCTTCCTGCCCGCGCTGAACGACCCGTACGTCAGCGGGCCGCAGGACTACTACGGCGGCCGTCCGGTCTTCAAGACGTTCGCCGACCTGGCGAAGAGCGTGCCGCCGGTGGAGTACACCAAGGACGGGTCGAAGGCGGCCGACATCGTCAACGGCACGATCTCCGGCATCGTGCTGCACCGCGACGATCCGCAGAAGGCGCTGAAGTCGGCGGCCCAGCAGATCGCCGCCGCGACCGGCCGTCCCGTGGCGTGACGCCGTGACCGTCGACGTGACACGAGAGGCCGTGCGCGCGCCTGCCCCGGCCGGGCCGCGGCCCGGCCGGGGCGGAGGGCGACGCGGCCTGCCACGCCTCACTCCGTGGATCTTCGCCGGGCCGGCCACCGCGCTGTTCGTCCTGTTCTTCGCCTATCCGCTGCTGGCGAGCGTCTACCAGAGCTTCACCGCCGACCGCGACGGCGCGCAGACCTGGGTCGGGCTCGCCCAGTACCGGCGGATGCTGCACGACCCGGTGTTCTGGGCGTCGCTGCGCAACACCGGGCTGATCCTCATCGTGCAGGTGCCCGTCATGATCGGCCTGGCGCTGCTGCTGGCGTACGGGCTGAACCGGTCGTGGCTGCGGTTCCGGTCGACCTGGCGCATCGCCTACTTCCTGCCTGCCGTCACCATGCTGGTGGCCTACTCGGTGGTGTTCCGGGTGCTGCTGAAGACCGACGGCGGCATGGTGAACCAGACGCTGCACGCCGTCGGCCTGCCCGAGGTGGACTGGCTGAACAGCCCCGGCTGGGCGCGGCTGGCCCTGATCGGCTCGATCACCTGGCGGTGGACCGGCTACAACGCGATCATCCTCCTGGCCGGGCTGCAGGGCATCGGCCGCGAGCAGTACGAGGCGGCGGCCATCGACGGCGCGGGCGCGTTCACCACGTTCACCCGCGTGATCATCCCGCAGCTGCGGCCGGTGATCCTGTTCTGCTCGGTCACCTCGACCATCGGCACCCTGCAGCTCTTCGACGAGAACTACGTGCTGACCAAGGGCGGGCCGGGCAACGCCACGATGACGCCCGTCCTCTACCTGTACAAGGTCGGCTTCGAGCAGCTCGACTTCGGCTACGCGGCCGCCATCGCCTGGGTCGTCGTCCTGCTGATCGGGCTGATCTCGTTCGTCCAGTTCCGCTTCCTCGGAAAGGACCGGTCGCGCCGGTGACCACCACGACCCGAACCCTGCGCCCGCGCCTGCTGGGCCGCGTGGCCGGCTACCTGTTCCTCGCCGCCGGCGCGGTGGTCAGCATCGTCCCGTTCTACTGGATGGTGGTGGCCTCCACCCGCGACAACGCCGAGCTGTTCCGCTCGCCGCCGCCGTTCCTGCCGGGCGGGCGGCTGCTGCACAACCTCGTATCGCTGCAGCACTCGATCGGCTTCACCCGCGTGATGGCCAACAGCCTGGGCATCGCGGTCGTCTACACCGTGCTCAGCTCGCTGATCTCCGCGATGTGCGGGTACGGCCTGGCGAAGTACCGGTTCCGCGGCCGGGGGCTGCTGCTCGGTCTGGTGCTGGCGACCATGATGATCCCGTTCCAGGTGCTGCTCGTACCGCTGTTCCAGATGATGTCGAACCTCGGCTGGATCGACACCTACCAGGCGGTCATCATCCCGTTCCTGGCCAACTCGTTCGGCATCTTCCTGATGCGCCAGGCGTTCCTGGACTTCCCCGACGAGCTGATCGAGTCGGCCCGCATGGACGGCGCCGGCGACCTGCGGATCTTCTACCGGATCGTGCTGCCGGTGGTGCGCCCGCAGCTCGGCGCCCTGGCCATCTTCACCTTCATGAGCCAGTGGAACGCGTTCCTGTGGCCGCTGCTCATGCTCAACACCGAGGACAAGTACACGGCGCCGGTCGCGCTGTACACCCTCGTCGGGCAGAGCCACGTCGACTACTCCGGGCTGATCCTCGGCTCGTTCCTGGCGACGCTGCCGCTGATGCTCGTCTTCTTCGTGTTCCAGAAGCAGTTCGTGTCCGGGCTGCTCGGAGGGGCGGTCAAGGGATGACGCGGACCAACGACCGCCTGACCCGGATCCCGGGCCTGCTGTACGGCGGCGACTACAACCCCGAGCAGTGGCCGGAGGAGGTGTGGGAGCAGGACGTCCGGCTGATGAGGGAGGCCGGCGTCAACCTCGTCACCGTCGGGGTGTTCTCCTGGGCCCGGCTGCAGCCCGGCCTCGGCACCTGGGACTTCGGCTGGTTCGACCGGCTGCTCGACCTGCTCGCCGGGCATGACATCGGCGTCGACCTGGCCACCGCGACCGCGTCGCCGCCCGCCTGGCTGGTCCGCGCGCACCCGGAGATCCTGCCGGTCACCGCCGAGGGCGTTCGCCTGGAGTTCGGCTCGAGGCAGCACTACTGCCCGTCCTCCCCGGCCTACCGGCGGGCCGCGGTACGGCTCGTGCGGGCGATCGCCGAGCGATACCACGACCACCCGGCGCTCGCGCTGTGGCACGTCCACAACGAGTACGGCGACCACGTGACCGAGTGCTTCTGCCCGGTCTCGGCCGCCGACTTCCGGCGCTGGCTGCGCGAGCGGTACGCCGGCCTGGCGGCGCTGAACGCCGCGTGGGGCACCGACTTCTGGTCCCAGCGGTACGGCACGTGGGAGGAGATCGAGCCGCCGCGCGCCGCGCCCGGCCCGGTCAACCCCACCCAGGTCCTGGACTGGCGGCGGTTCTGCTCCGACGCGCTGCTCGCCTGCCACCGGGCGGAGAAGGCGGTGCTGGACGAGGTACGCGGCGACGTGCCGGTGACCACGAACTTCATGTCGATGTTCAAGGCGCTGGACTACTGGGCGTGGGCGGCACAGGAGGACCTGGTGTCCGACGACGCCTACCCCGACCCGGCCGACCCGGCGGCGCACGTCGGCGCGGCGCTCAACTACGACCTGATGCGCTCGCTGAAGGGCGGACGGCCGTGGCTGCTGATGGAGCAGGCCCCGTCGGCGGTGAGCTGGCGGCCGGTGAACGTCCCGAAGACCCCGGCGCTGCAACGCCTGTGGTCGCTGCAGACGGTGGCGCGCGGCGCCGACGGCGTCCTGCACTTCCAGTGGCGGGCGTCGCGGGCGGGCGCGGAGAAGTTCCACAGCGCGCTGCTGCCGCACCGGGGCGTCGCGTCGCCGCGCTGGGCCGGCACCGTACGGCTCGGCCGGGAGCTCTCCCGTCTCGGCGAGGTCGCGGGCACCCGCCTGACCGCCGACGTCGCCATCGTCCTGGACTGGGACTCCTGGTGGGCGCTGGAGCTCGACGAGCATCCCTCGGCCCGGCTGCGGCTGCGCGAGCTGGTCGCGTCATGGTACGCCCCGATCCATGCCCGCAACGTGACGGTCGGCTTCGTGCCGCCGGAAGCGCCGCTGGACGGCTACCGCGTCGTCCTGGCGCCCAACCTCTACCTGGTGACCGAGGAGACCGCGCGGTGGCTGACCGCCTACGTCGAGGACGGCGGGCGGCTGGTCTGCGGCTGCTTCAGCGGCGTGGCCGACGAGCACGACCACATCCACGACGGCGGCTGTCCCGGCCCGCTGCGCGACGTGCTCGGCGTCGCCGTCGAGGAGTTCTGGCCGATCGCCGACGGGGAGACGGCCGGGGTCGCGCTCGGCGACCGTGTCGTGCCGGCGACGTTGTGGAGCGAGTGGCTGACCGCGACGACGGCCGAGATCGTCGGGGCGTACGCCTCCGGCCCGCTCGCCGGTCGCCCGGCGGTCACCCGCAACGCGTACGGCTCGGGCCGCTCCTGGTACCTCGGCTGTCATCTCGGCGAGGACGTGGGCGCCGTGCTCGACGTCGTCTTCGCCGACGCGGGCGTGCGGCCCGTGCTGGAGGCGCCGGACGGCGTGGAGGTCACCCGCCGCGACGGCCCGCACGCCTCCTATCTCTTCCTGCTCAACCACGCCGGCACGGAGACGGAACTGCCCGTGCCCGACGGGATCGAGCTGCTGACCGGCACCGCCGTGCGGGGCACGCTCCGGCTGTCCCCGCTCGGGGCGGCGGTGCTCAAGACGGCCCGCTGACGGCCGCTCCTCCCCCCATGAAAGGTGATCATGCGTCGATCGCTGCATGCCCTGGCCGGGCTCTCGCTCGGCTCGGCCCTCGTCGTCACCGCCCTTCCCGCCGCGTACGCCGCGCCACCACCGGCCGGGTACGCCGACGTGCTCGACCTGCACGGCGTTCCCTCGAACGCCCTGCCCGCCGACGTCAACGACCTCAACGTGTTCGCCGACCAGGGAGCGTGGCACGCCTACGCGCTGCCGAAGGACCCCTCCACGTACGGCGCGTTCTCCGGGCCGATGTACATCGCCCAGGAGTACCCGTGGTGGCTGAGCAAGGCGTTCTCCCGCATCCGGCTACGGGAGAACGGCCGGGACATCGACCTGGCCGCCGCGAAGAAGCCGGTGCTGACCGCCCTGCCCGGCCTGCTGCGCCAGTCGTACGACCTGCCCGGGCTGCGCCTCACCCTGGAACTGCGGTTCGGCAGCGACCGCAGCGCACTCGTGCGGGCGTACCTGGAGAACACCGGCACCGCCGCCCGCACGCTGGAGATCGGCTGGACCGGCGCCCTGCTGCGGCCGGACGCCGAGCCGATGCGCAGCGCTCCGTCGTTGCGCGCCACCGGCCAGGGCGTCGCCGTCGACTTCGCCAAGGTCCGGCAGGTCTGGGACTACCTCACCGACGGCACCGAACGGTTCGAGGTCGTGCACGCCGAGCCGGTCCGCACCACGGTCACCGGCGACTCGTACGTCACCGAGCTGGCCCGTCCGCGCACCGTCGCGCCGCACCGCACCACCGCGCTGACCTGGACCGAGACCTACACCTTCACCGCCGCGGAACGGAACCGGGAGGCGGCGGTCGTGCGCGACCTGCTGCGCCGGCCGGAGCAGGCCATCGCCCGAGGGGACGCGCGCTGGCGCGGCTATGTGACGGCGGCGACCCGGGGCGTGCCCGCCGAGCGGCGCCGCGCCGTGGTCAAGTCGGTCGAGACGCTGATCACCAACTGGCGCGGCGCGGCCGGGATGCTCCGGCACGACGGCGTCACCCCGTCGATCACCTACAAGTGGTTCGCCGGCGGGCTCTGGGCCTGGGACACCTGGAAGCAGGCGGTCGGCACCGCCCGCTTCGCGCCGGCGCTCGCCGAGTCGCAGATCCGATCGATGTTCGACTACCAGGTCCGCCCCGACTCGCCGACCCGCCCGCAGGACGCCGGAATGATCCCCGACTGCCTGTTCTACAACGATCCGGCGCGCGGCGGCGGCAACTGGAACGAGCGCAACTCCAAGCCGCCGCTGGCCGCCTGGGCGGTCTGGGAGGTCTACCGGGCGAACGGCGACACCGCGTTCCTCAAGGAGATGTATCCGAAGTTGGTCGCCTACCACGACTGGTGGTACCGCGACCGGGACCACGACCACGACGGCCTGGCCGAGTACGGCGCCACCGTCGACCCGGCCAACGACAGCGCCGAGGAGCGGCGGCAGGCGGCGGCGTGGGAGAGCGGCATGGACAACGCCCCGCGCTTCGACGCCGCACTCGGCACGACCGTGGTGGAGAACCGCGACGCGAACGGCCGCCTGGTGGGCTACTCGCTCAACCAGGAGTCGGTCGACCTGAACTCCTACCTCGTCGCCGAGAAGCGCTACCTGGCGGCCATCGCGGCGCGGCTCGGGCACCGCGCGGACGCCGCTCGGTACACCGCGCAGGCGCGGACGCTGGCCGCGACCATCCGGGCCAGGATGTACGACCCGGCGACCGGCTTCTTCTACGACACCGACCTGGCGACCGGCCGGCGGCTCGTCGAGCGGGGCCGGGGCATCGAGGGCTCCGTCCCGCTGTGGGCCGGCGTCGCCGACGGCGCCGAGGCGGCGCGGGTCCGGGCCAGGCTCACCGATCCGGCCGAGTTCGCCACGAAGGTGCCGTTCCCGACGGTGGCCAAGAGCTCGCCGTACTTCGACGCGAAGGAGTACTGGCGCGGCCCGGTGTGGCTGGACCAGGCGTACTTCGCCCTGGCCGGCCTGCGCCGGTACGGCTACGGCACGGACGCCACGGCCGCGGCGAACCGGCTCTGGCAGTCGGCCGACGGCCTGCTCGGCGACCGCCCGATCATGGAGAACTACGACCCCCTGACCGGACAGCCGCTGAACTCCACCAACTTCAGCTGGTCCGCGGCGCTCCTGCCCGGGATCGCCTGAGGCCGGCGCCTCCGTCCCGGCGGCCCGGCCGCCGGGACGGAGGTCGGCGTCGATCGTTACGGAGCATGACAATCGTCGCGTAGTCCGCACGGCGCGCCGGAATCAAACGTGGCCGCTGCGCGCTGGAGTTCGTGTGAAGAAGCTTGGTTTCCTCTCCTTCGGGCACTGGGCGCCGAACCCGCAGTCGCGGACCCGGACCGCCAGTGACTTCCTGCACCAGTCCATCGACCTCGCGGTCGCGGCCGAGGAACTCGGCCTGGACGGGGCGTACTTCCGTGTGCATCACTTCGCCCGCCAGGCGGGCAGCCCGTTCCCGCTCCTCGCCGCGATCGGCGCGCGTACCTCGAGAATCGAGATCGGCACCGGCGTGATCGACATGCGGTACGAGAACCCGATGTACATGGCAGAGGACGCCGGCGCGGCCGACCTCATCGCCGACGGCAGGCTGCAACTCGGCATCAGCCGCGGTTCCCCCGAACAGGTGATCGACGGATGGCGCTACTTCGGCTACGCCCCCGCCGAGGGCGAAACGGACGCCGACATGGCCCGCCGGCACGCCGAGACGTTCCTCACGGTGATCGAGGGCAAGGGCTTCGCGCGGCCGAACCCACGGCCGATGTTCCCCAACCCGCCGGGTCTGCTGCGGCTCGAACCGCACTCCGAGGGCCTGCGCGACCGTATCTGGTGGGGCTCCGGGTCGAACGCGACCAGCGTGTGGGCCGCGAAGCTCGGCATGAACCTGCAGAGTTCCACGCTCAAGGACGACGAGACCGGTGAGCCGCTGCACGTCCAGCAGCGCAAGCAGATCGAGGCGTTCCGCGAAGCGTGGGAGGAGGCCGGCCACCGGCGGGAACCGCGGGTATCGGTGAGCCGCAGCATCTTCGCCCTCACGACCGACCTGGACCGTGCCTACTTCGGAAACGACGACAACTCACAGGACCAGATCGGCATGATCGACGAGACGACCAGAGCGATCTTCGGACGATCGTACGCCGCCGAGCCGGACGTGCTGGTCAAGGAACTCGCCCAGGACGAGGCCATCCAAGCCGCGGACACCCTGCTGCTGACCATCCCGAGCCAGCTCGGTGTCGACTACAACGCCCACCTGCTGGAGAACATCCTCGAACACGTCGCACCGGACCTCGGATGGCGCTGAACGGCACCCGGCAGCAGGCGAGGACGACGTAGACGGCCGTGCCGGCTCCGACGCTGAGGATCGTGCGGCGGCCGAAGGCGAGGTGGACGCCTGCGGTGACGGCGACGGCCAGCAGCGCGTACGGCGTCGCGCGGTTCGGTGCCGATGGTGCCGTGCAGGGCGGTCACGGCGAGGATCGCGAGAATGCCCACCGGCATCCACGCCGACAGCCGCCGTACGATCGCCGAGCTCCGCAGCGCGCGCAGCACCGTGAACGGGACGGCGCGCAGGGCGAGGGTGATGGTGAAGACGATCGCGAGGACGGCGATGAGGTAGGAGGTGCTAGGCATCGGCGGTCTCCTGGGCGGATCGGCGGGCGGTGAGTGCGTGGCGGGCCAGGAGCAGGGCGACGAACGCCAGCAGCGCGGTGAAGATGGCGACGCCCGGAGTTAGGAGGAGAGCGGCGGTCACGCTCGCCCCGGCGAGCAGCACCGAGGGGATCTCTGAGAGCCAGGGTCGGCGTCGCCCACTACAGAGCGTGACATTGATGATGTAACCGTTACGCGTTACACCCCGAACCGCCTCAGACCGCGCCGACCGGCCCTGAACGATCCGTAACCCTCCGCATGCAACTCCGGCAGGCGCTGATACACTATTTGCGCTGCTCAGGCGATGGAAGCGGGGTTGACCCGGGAAAACGGTCGGTCTTCCCAGGGTTGGATCAAGGCCAAGACGGGAATCTTGTCTCGGTATCCAGCGTTCACGCTAGGAGAACGCAAGCCGTCTGGGAGGCACGTCACGATGGCCGAGCGCGCACTTCGCGGCACCCGCCTCGGAGCCACGAGCTACGAGAACGATCGAAACACCGACCTGGCCCCTCGTCAGGAGGTCATGTACGACTGCCCGAAGGGCCACCGGTTCACCGTCATCCTGGCCGCTGAGGCCGAGGTGCCGATGACCTGGGAGTGCCGGAGCTGCGGCGCCACCGCCCTGATGGTCAACGGTGAGATGCCCCAGTCCAAGAAGGGCAAACCGCCCCGCACGCACTGGGACATGCTTATGGAGCGCCGCACGATCGAAGACCTTGAGGAGGTCCTGGCCGAGCGATTGGCCGTCCTGCGCGCGCAGCGCAGAAGGACCGCGTAACCGAACACCGAACGCACACGAGCCGTGCCGTACGCCCCTCGGCGGCACGGCTCGCGCGTGTTCTCAGCGCCGCTCACCCTGACGGTCGTCCTCGATGACCTCGCCGCGCACCACCCGCGGCCCCGGCTCCGGCTCCGGCTCGGTCGTCCCGGGCCCGTACATCCCGCTCAGGTCCCCGAACCGCAGGCCGCCCCGGCGCCGTGCCGCCGACACCCGCCGCCCGATGTACCACGACAGCAGGCGGCGCACGAGGGGCCGGGTGAACGGCAGGACGAACAGGAATCCAAAAAAGTCCGTCACGAAGCCGGGCGTCAGCAGCAGCGCACCGCCGACGAGCACGAGCCCCGCGTCGGCGAGCTCCCGGTCGGGCATGCCGCCGTCCCCGAAGGTCTCCTTCAGCGCCCGCCACGCCCGCCGACCCTCATGCCGGATGATCCACGCCCCCAGCAGGCTCTCGGCCAGCAGCAGTGCGACCGTGGGCCAGCCGCCGATCAGCTCGCCCACCTGGATGATGACGTAGATCTCCAGGACGGGCAGCAACAGGAACGCGAGGAACAGCACCGCAGGGAGCATGTCTCCATTGTGGCGCGCCGAATGCGGGGTTGACCGATGCGGCCGGGGGACGAGTTCGCCGCGCCGAGAGTTCCCGCTTCGCTCCGGGCGGACACGCCGCGACCGCGGCGGCACCGAACACCGAGGATGTGATCCTCACCGATACCGGCGCATCGCCGCTGACGGCCGGAGCCCGTCCGGACGGACACCGTATCCTGGCTTGGATACGAGCCCTGGGCGCGGTCCTGCTGCCGACGTTGCCCTCCGCCCAGGACCTGCCGCCCGAGACCGCCGACGCCGCCTCGTACATCACCGGGACGAAGAGCCTCGTCGTCGACGCCGGCTGGACCGTCATCGACGGCCGCTTCGACCCCGGTCGATAGCGATCTCACCCGGCGCGCGGGCGCACGGCGCCCGTCGCGCCGGGGAGACAGCGGTCGGTCCGGGCGCGGTGGGCACCCGTCGAGCGCCGGCGGCCGGTCCCGGCCACGCACACCTCCGTTCCGGCCGAGCATCCCCTTGGCCGGGCATGGCGCTTAGGATCTCGGCGAGGACGCCGGATCAGGAGGTGGTTCCCATCGCCGACGTGCCATCAGGCTCCGCCTCCACCCCGGAGCCCCGCATCGACGACACCGTGCCGCACTCGGCGCGCGTCTGGAACCTCCTCCTCGGCGGCAAGGACCACTACCCCGTCGACCGTGCGGCCGCCGAGGGGATCTGCGCCGTCTTCCCCGGCATGACCGACATCGCCCGCCACTCGCGGCACATGCTCGCCCGCGCCGTTCGTTACCTGACGAGCGAGGCGGGGATCCGCCAGTTCCTGGACATCGGGACCGGGCTGCCCACGGCCGACAACACCCACGAGGTCGCCCAGCGGGTGGCCCCGGAGTGCCGCGTCGTCTACGTCGACAACGATCCCCTCGTGCTGGTGCACGCCCGGGCGCTGCTCACGGGCAGCCCGGAGGGCGCCACCGACTACCTGGAGGCGGACGTCCGTGATCCCGACGTCATCCTGCGCGAGGCCGCCAGGACGCTGGACCTCACCCGGCCGGTCGGCCTCATGATGATGGGCATCCTCGGCCTGGTCCCCGATGACGAGGAGGCACGCTCGATCGTGCGCCGGCTGGTGGCGGCGCTGCCGGCCGGAAGCCACCTTGCGCTGTACGACGGGACCGACACCGATCCGGCGTACGTCGAGGCGATCCGCGCTTATAACGCCGGCAGCGGCGCGGCCCCGTACACACCTCGGAGCCTGGAGCAGATCACCGGGTTCTTCGACGGCCTGGAGCTGCTGGAGCCCGGTGTGGTGTCCGTGCCCCGGTGGCGCCCGGAGCCGCACCCGTGGGGCGAGCCGCCCGAGGTGGCCTGCGCGGGCGGTGTCGGGCGCAAGGGCTGAGGCCTGCTGGGCCGTGCCGGAAGGCGGCCCGCCCCGGACCTCGTTCAGCGAGCTCCGAAGGAGTCCGCTCAACGTGGCGTGGCCCGGCGGACGCCAGTTGGCGGTGATTTGAACACGGCGGCGGCGTAGTGGCCCAGGCCCCGGGTACCGCTTTCTATCGAGAGAAAACAGCAGGTCAACGGGGGGTTAACAATGCTGAGGCTCATGCGCCGCGCCGGGATCACGTCCGACATGATGTACATGGCCGGCTTCGGATCGATCATCGCGTCTGTCGCCAGCTGGGCGATGTCGATGCGGGCCGAGAAGGCCGGCATGGACCGGGCGGACCGGTGGGGGATCTTCGTCGGTGAGTGGGCGCCGACCTTCTTCGCGCTCGGCGTCGCCCTGCGGATGGAGGAGGAGTACGGCGACGAGACGCCGAGTGAGCGGGCCGAGCGGATGAAGCACCGCGTCCGGGAGGCGATGCCGGTCGGCTGAGCCCCGCACGTACCGGAGAAGGTCACCGGAGCCTCGGTTGGCCGAACCGCCCCGGCTCATCCGGCCCATGACGGCCCTCCTGCGGCGGTCCCTGCCGCCCGACGAGGACACCTACGGGTGGGAGCTGAAGTGGGACGGCGTCCGAGCGGTCGCCTACGTCCAGGAGGGGAGCCTGCGGCTGATGTCCCGCAACGACAAGGACATCACCCGCTCCTACCCCGAACTGGCCGGCCTGGCCCGGATGCCGCCCGCCGCCGCGATCCTCGACGGCGAGATCGTCGCGCTGCGCGACGGCCGCCCGAGCTTCGCGACGCTCCAGCTGCGGATGCACGTCCAGCACCCCGGCGACCGGCTCGTACGGTCCGTGCCGGTCCAGTACTACGTGTTCGACCTTCTCCACCTCGACGGGGAGTCGCTGCTGCCGCTCCCCTACGCAGAGCGGCGGGACCGCCTGGACGCGCTCGGCCTCGATACGGAGCCCGTGCGCGTGCCGCCCTGGTGGCGTGGCGACGGTGAGGCCGTCTTCGCCGTGGGCCTGGCCCAGGGCCTGGAGGGCGTCGTCGGCAAGCCGCTGCGGTCCCGCTATCACCCCGGGCGGCGCGGTCCCTGGATCAAGGTGAAGAACGTCCGCCACCAGGAGGTCGTGATCGCTGGGTGGCTGCCCGGGGCGGGTCGCCGCGCCGACCTGATCGGATCCCTCTCACTGGGCGTCTACGACGAGAACCGCCTGCGGTACGCGGGGAACGTGGGCACCGGCTTCACCGAGTCGGACCTGCGGGACATGGCCGCGCGGCTGGCGCCCCTGGCCCGTGACGGCGACCCCTTCGACCCGCCGGCGCCCCGCGACGTCGCCCGGCGCGCGCACTGGGTGCGGCCCGAACTGGTGGGCGAGGTCGCGTTCGGCGAATGGACCCCGGACGGCGTCCTGCGCCACCCCAGCTGGCGGGGGCTGCGCCCGGACAAGAAGCCCCGCGAGGTCCACCGGGAAGATCCCGGTTGACGCTCTTCTCCCGGTGTTTCGACCGGCGTGCGGGAACGCTCCGGGAGGCCGCTCTCCCGGTGTGCGGGGATTCCGCTATCCCGGCGTTTCGCCGGGTGCGCTCGAAGATACGAGGCGATGCCCGTCTCCCGATGTTCTACCGGCGTGTCCGTTTGCGGGATCATGGTGGCGGAAGCAGAGTTACTCCGGCGTCCCGGCCGGTCCGATCCGGCGTCCCGCGCGGCCGCCGCTCGTCCCCCTCACCTTTGGAGTGTCCTCGTGCGCAAGCATGTGCTCGTTCTCGTCGCCGTGGCCGGGCTGGGCCTGGCGGGTTGCGGCAGCGGATCCGCGCATCATGACAAGGCCGCCGGATCCGCCAAGACCGGCGCCACGGCCGGCGGCGCGGCCGCGGGCGTTCCGCTGCCCAGCGCCTCCCCCAAGGGCGACAGCGACGCCCCGACGTGCACGACCGTCTCCTATCGGGTCACCGGCGGGGGCGTCGAGGTCACCGCGCAGGTGGGCAAGACCCCCATCACCCTCAACTTCGAGGCCGACGACGCCGACGACAACCCCGTGACCGGTGACCCGAGCTCCTCGGGCGTCACCTACGCCTTCAAGGGCGGCGACACCCGGCACACCCTGCTGATCAAGGGAGTGCGCTCGTTGAACCACGTGTCCGTCATCGGCCTGGGCACCGACCAGAACGACTCCTGCCGCGCCTACGCGCGGTAGCGCCCCCGTCCGGGCGGCCCGACAGGGTCGGCCCGGTCCCCCGGCTCGATACGCTCCACAGGAGTCGCTGCGAACCAGCGCACGAGCGTCGGCGAGTAGGTCAGGTGTCGAGTGACGGCCCAGGAAAAGGCGCGCCGGGATGCGCAGTACGGACTGCTGACGAGCATCGCCGTCGAGGCGGGCGTGTCGCTCAGCACGGTGTCCAAGGTCGTGCACCGGCGTCGCGACGTCGGCGCGGCGACGCGCGCCCGGGTCGAGGAGCTGCTCGCGCGGTACGGCTACGTCCGGCCCTGGGAGCGGGGGCCCGCCGTTCCGCGTCAGATCGTCGCCGTGTTCCGGGACCTTTCAGCGCGTACACCCTGGAGATCGCCCGCGGGATCGTGGACGCGGCGGCGGAGCTCGGCGTCGACGTGGTGACCGGCACGACGAGCCGGCGCTCGATCTCTCAGTGGCTCGAGGAGTGTGTCGCGCTCGGCGGCGCGGGGCTGATCATCGTGATCTCGATGCTGACCGAGGAGGATCAGCGCCGCATCGTCGAACGCAGGCTCCCCGTGGTCCTGGTCGATCCGCTCAGCGCACCCTCCCTGGACATCCCGAGCGTCGGCGTGACGAACTGGAACGGCGCCAGGGACGCGGTGCAGCACCTCCTGGCGCTCGGGCACCGCCGGGTCGGCATGGTCGCGGGGCGGTCGCACTCGATGGCCGGGGCGGCGCGGCTGCACGGCTACCGGGCCGCTCTGGAGGAGGCCGGGATCGCCTACGACCCCGCGATCGTGCGCTCGACCGACTTCGACTTCGACGAGGCGCTGGCCGCCAGCCTGCAGATCCTCCGTTCCGACGCGCCGCCCACGGCGGTCTTCGCGGCCAGTGACGCGCAGGCGCTCGGAGTCCTGGAAGCCGCCCGTCAGCAGGGGCTCAGCGTCCCGCGTGATCTGGCGGTCATGTCCTTCGACGACACCTTGGTGGCGGCCATGGCCTGCCCGCCGCTGAGCGCGGTGCGCCAGCCGTTCGACAAGCTCGGTCACGAGGCGACACGGGTGCTCATGCAGCTGGCCGAGGGCCGGCCACCGGCGTCCACGCGGATCGAGGTGGCGACGGAGCTCGTGCTGCGGAGTTCGACGTCCGCGCGCCCCCGAGCCGGCATCGAATAATGCCACCGCCCGAAACACTTTCGACACACGCCGGTGACATGACGGCCACACGCCCGAATACTGGTTTCGTCCCGCTCACGTCTCACTGAGCGCAATTCCTCCGCGCCAAAGGGGATGCTTTGCTCTCAACGGCTCGAAACCCGCTCCGTGCCTTCGTCGTCGCGGCGACGGCGATTCTGCTGCTGGCGCTCGCCCCGCTGGCCTACGCGTACGGCCCCTCGGTTCTTTATCAGCCGCCTTCGGGCACGCCGGAATACGGCGCGTTGTATCCGAAGACCGTACAACTGCACCACAACGGCGCACAGAACGGAACGCTGCTCGCCACGTTCGAGCAGCCCGCCACCACGCCGGTGTTCCCCGTCTATCGCAGCACCGACAACGGGGAGACGTGGAGCCGGATCAGCTCGGTCGCAGACACCGTCAACGGCTGGGGGAACCGCAATGGGGCGTTTCTCTACGAACTGCCCCAGCAGATCGGCGACATGCCGGCCGGCACCATCCTCTGCGTCGGCCTTTCCGCCCCGTCGGACAAATCGGCGGAGCGCATGGAGGTCTACAAGAGCAACGACGCCGGCCGGAACTGGGCCTGGGTGAGTGAGATCGCCCAGTCCGGCGGTTATCAAACCACCCCGATATGGGAGCCGTTCGTCATGGTGGCGAACAACAAGCTGATCGTGTACTACTCGGACGAACGCGATAAGGCGCATAACAACCAGAAGATCGTCCATCAGACCAGCACCGACGGCGTCCACTGGGGACCGGTCGTCAACGACGTCGCACCGACCGACAGCAACCTGCGCCCGGGCATGCCGGTGGTCTCCAAGCTCGCCAACGGCAAATACTTCATGAGCTACGAGGTGGTCAACCTCGGTTCCGGCACGCCCAACCACTTCAAGATCAGCGATGACCCCGAGGACTGGAACGCCACCGACCTCGGCACCCAGCTCGACAAGGGCGGCAGCCCGTACAACATCGTCCTTCCCGACGGGAAGCTCGTGTACAACTCGTACGGGTCGGGCGATGTGCTGGTCAACACGGACAACGGGTCCGGGCCGTGGACCCATGTGAAGACGCCCATCGAGGCCGGGTACAGCCGCACCCTGCAGTACGTCTCCGGCACGGGACGCGTCCTCATCATGTCCTGCGGCGGCTTCTGGCAGGGCACCACCAACACCATCCGGTACGCCGACGTCGATCTCGGACACTCCGCGGGCGCGTACTACAAGCTCGTCAACCGCAAGTCCGGAAAGGTCCTCGGCGTGCAGGGCGGGAGCCTCGCCGACGGCGCCGACCTGGTTCAGTGGACCGGCACCGGGGCCCCTGACCAGGCCTGGCACATGACCGCGGCAAGCGGGGGCGGCGCCACCGTCCTCGGCGACCGCGGCAGCGGCCGGGTGATCGGCGTGTACGCCTCGGGCACCGCCGACGGGGCCGCCGTGGTGCAGTGGCTGGACACCGGCGCCGCCGACCAGCGGTGGCAGGTCGTGCAGGCCGGCTCGTACGTGAAGCTGCGCAACGTAGGCAGCGGAAAGGTGCTCGGCGTGCTGGGCGGCTCGACCGCCGACGGCGCCCAGGTGGTGCAGTGGACCGACAACGGCTCCCTCGACCAGCAGTGGCAGGTCGTCCAGGTCGGATAATCCGCATGAGGTTTCCGCGTCCTGGACGGCCGGGTGCCGAGCGCGCGGCCGTCCAGGACGCCGACGGCACCGCCGGCGACCGGGCGCTCCCTGGCCGCCGGCATCGACTTGCGGAGGACGGATCATGCGAGTGCACCTGGCGTACGGCGAGTCGGGGCTGGACATCGACGTGGACCCCGAGGTGACCACGGTGGTCGAGCCCGTCCACCACGAGGCCGCCGCCGACCAGGTCGCCCTAGTGCGCACGGCGCTGCGTGACCCGGTCGCCGGCCCGCCGCTGCGCGAGCGGGTGCGCCCCGGCCAGACGGTGGCGATCTCGGTCTGTGACGGCACCCGGCCCCAGCCCCGCCGGCTGGTCATTCCGGCGCTGCTGGCCGAACTCGACGGCGTCGTCCGGCTGGAGGACGTCGTGATCCTGATCGCCACCGGCACCCACCGTGGCAACACCGACGCCGAACTGCGGCAGATGTTCGGCGACCAGGTCGTCGACAACGTACGGATCGTCAACCACGACGCCCGGCGCGCCGACGAGCTCACCTGGATGGGACGGTTCGGCAAGGACGTGCCGGTGTGGCTCAACCGCGAGTGGGCCGAGGCCGACGTGCGGATCACCACCGGTTTCGTCGAGCCGCACTTCTTCGCCGGCTTCTCCGGCGGGCCGAAACTCGTCGCCCCGGGACTCGCCGCGCTGGAGACCGTTCTCGTGCTGCACGACGCCGCCCGCATCGGCGATCCGCGTGCCACCTGGGGCGTCACTCACGGCAACCCCGTCCACGACGACGTACGGGCGATCGCGGAGGCCACCGGGGTGACCTTCGCCCTGGACGTGGTCCTCAACCGGGACAAGGACGTCGTGGCCGCCTTCGGAGGCGATCTGTCACCGATGCACTCCGCCGCCACGGCGGAGGCGAAGCGCATGGCGATGCGGCCTGTCGAGGCGCCCTTCGATGTGGTGGTCACCACCAACTCCGGATTCCCCCTGGACCAGAACCTGTACCAGTCGGTCAAGGGCATGTCCGCCGCCTACCAGGTCGTCCGCCCGGGCGGCACGATCGTCTGCGCCGCCGAGTGCCGGGACGGTTTCCCCGACCACGGCTCCTACCGGGAGGTCCTGGCCTCCGCGTCCTCGCCGCGGGCGCTGTTCGACGCCATCAGCGCCCGCACCGAGACGGTGCCCGACCAGTGGCAGGTGCAGATCCAGGCCCGCATCCAGTCCGGCAGCCGGGTCGTCATGTACACCGGCCACCTCAGCGACGCCGACCTCGCCACCGCCCATCTGGAGCAGACCCGCGACATCTCCGCCACCGTCGCCGACGCCTTGGCGGCGGCAGGCCCCGGCGCCCGGCTGTGCGTACTGCCCGAGGGTCCGCAGACGATCCCGTACCTGGCCGGGAAGGGGCAGTGACCCGGGGAAGGCCTGATCGCGTCATCCCGGGTGAGTGTCAGTCCGGCCGACCAGGCGCCAGCCGGACGGTGACGGTGACGGGGGTGTGCGGCGGGAGGTCGACGCGCCGCCTCCGGTCGGCGGCGTCCCGGCCGTCACGGCACACGAGCGTGATGACCGCGCATGGGCAGAGGTGAGAACGGCGCTGACCGTCCCGGACCGCAGGTCCCAGCTGAGCTCGTCGAGGGCCACGCGGGCGCGGGTGGCGATGCCCCGCAGGCTGCCGCTGCTCCACTCCGGAGGCAGCGCCGGCAGCAGTTCCACGATCCCCGGCCGGCTGTCCACCAGCAGCTCGACGACGACGGCGGGCAGGCAGTGCGCGGCGTCGGCGTTGTAGATCTCCAGGTCGGGATTGTGGGACGTCATCAGCGACCGGAAGACCATGTTCCGGCCCAGGATCTTCAGCAGGTTCGCGCGGGCCGTGTCACCGTCTTTCAGTCGCGCGGCGCACAGGGCGCGATGCAGGCTGCCGTGTGCGGAGAGGTTCTCGTCGCGACGCCGCAGCAGGGCGGCGCGGGCCGCCGCGGCCAGGTCGGGGGTGTCGTCCGGGGTGATGTCGTGCAGCGGCCACACCGGGTAGAGGTGGCTGACGTGCCGATGGTCGTCGGCGGTCTCCAGCCCCGGCCACGCCCACTCGGCGAGCGCCCCGTGGTCGTCGACGCGGTAGGGCGGCAGCCGGTCGGCGAGAGCGCGCCAGCGGCCGACCGCGGGCTGCTCGATGCCCAGGTACGAGCAGACGTCGGCGGCGGTGACCAGCGCGTGCCGGGCCGCCGCGACGTCCATGGTGGCGTTCACCCCGGCCACTCCCTTCACGTCCCTCGGGCCGACCTCCGGGGAGTAGGACGGGACGATGACGACGTGCCCGTCGTCGTCCTCGCGGGTCAGGACGTCCTCGAAGAAGGTGGCGGCCTCGATGAGCCACGGAGCGAGCGTCCCGGCGAGGAAGGCGTCGTCGCCGGTCATCTGCCAGTACTCGTGCAGCGGGAACAGCAGCCAGTCCGCGCCGGCCAGCCACATCTGCCAGGGCCATTCGTCGTCGAGGTGGAACAGCAGCCCGTGCTCCCCGTCGGTCCGGCTCGGCGCGAGCACCCCACGGGCGCCGTAGATCGCGCGGGCGTTGGCGCGCCAGTCCTCGATTTGGGCGCCGATCAGGGCGGCGTAGCCGGCGATGAGCTCGGGCATCCCGGTGCTCACCGCCCCCGCCATCTGCAGGTTGAGGTTCGCGTCGGTCGTGTAATCGCCGGACCAGGCGGCGCCCCAGGCCCCCAGCCACAACCCGGTGAGCCGCGGGGGGAGCACGCCGCAGGAACTCAGCAGCAGGTACCGGCCGGAGTGGAACATCGCCTCGACCAGCGCGGCGTCCAGCCCACCGGCACCGGCTCGGGCGAGGATCTCCCCCACGGGGAGCCGCCGGTCGTCGTCGGGGACCCGCAGGTCGAGCGTGGCGCGGGCGTAGAGCTTGCCGTGGACGGCGACGTGGCGAGCGAGCAGCAGGTCGTAGTCGGCGGGCAGCTCGGCCAGGGCATCCCGCAGCGCGTCGGCCCGGGGCAGGGCCACGGACCGGTCCATCCGCGTCAGCAGCATCACGCGCGTCGCCCCGTGGACGGCGGCCACGTCACCGTCGACCGTGACGTGGCCGCCGGTGGCCACGAGCCGGGTCACGCCGAGGTACCCCGCCGCACCCGGCCCGGCGGGATACGTTCCCACGGCGGCGAGCGACGCCTCGCCGCTCCCGATGGCGTGCGCGGACGTCGTGACGGTGACCTCCGGCGGGTGGCCGGGCACGTCCCCGGAGAGCCGTACTGTCAGGTCGAGCCGGGGCCCGGCGATCTCGACGACCGCGACGGCGTCGGGACGTGACACGAAGGCGCGCCGCACCCATTCGCCGTCTCCGTCGGACCAGGTGACCCGCACCTCCCCGGTCGTGAAGTCGGTGGCCCGGCGGTAGTGGTCCACCCGGCCGGCCGGGGCCGCGGAGTCCAGGTGGAGCACGTGACCGGGGTGGAACGGCTGTGTCCAGGCCAGCGGCCTGCCGTCGGAGAACTCCCGCTGCGCCTGCTCGCGTTCCCCGGCCAGGATCAGGTCGCGGACGTGCTCGAGCCGCTCGGCGACGGACGGTGGGCGCATCTCGCGGGACCCGTTGGGAAGTACGTAGCGGTGGTGGTCGTGAACGATCCGCTCCCGGTGGGGGTGGCCGTACACCATGATCCCGTACTCGCCGTTGCCGGAGAGGAACGCGTCCTCCCAGCGACCGGCCGGCTCGATGTCATGAACGCCGTGCACCGGTCTTCCCCCGTTCCTCACGCACCTGACGGCCCCTGATCGGCTCGGGCCGTTCGTGCGGAGACCGGAGCTTATCGGAGTCCCCTGCCGCAGGCCCGAAAGCGTTTCGCGGCAGCAGGCGGAAGGCGCGGCGCGAATGGTCCGTACTCCGAAAGTCTTTCGGAAGTCGCGGCCCTCGTTTCTTGTCGCCGTCGTATCGCCCCAGCTAGCGTCCCCGGTACCCGCCAGGCGTTAGGAGCGCGTTACGCAACGGTTGCGGAAAGGTTCCTGACCGCCCGGGCTCTCGATCCCGTCCCCTCGGCGCCAAGGGGGCTCAAGCCGCCTGCCAGGTGCGGCCACCGTGGTGGCCACCTTGCCGAGTCGAAAGGCATCAGATGAGGAACCGCAGATCTCGAAAGTGGGCGTTCACCACGTTGGTGGCAAGCGCCACGCTGCTCATCGGCGCGGCCGGCTGCGGGTCGGCCGGCAGTTCGGCGAGCACTCCGAACGGCAGCGTTCAGTTCTGGACGCTGCAGGACCCGACCAACACGGTGCAGCAGGCCGCGGTGGACTCGTTCAACTCCACCGGCCACGGCAAGGTCACCATGTCCGTGATCGCCACCGACGGCTTCAAGGACAAGCTGCGGACGGCGATGGGCTCGTCGCACATGCCCGGGATGTTCTTCAACTGGGGCGGCGGCAGCCTCAATGACTACGTGCGGGCCGGAAAGCTGGTGCAGCTCGACGCGGGGCTGGAGTCGCGCTTCCTGCCCGCCGCGATGCAGGCCGGCAAGGTGGACGGCAAGCTGGTCGGGATCCCGTGCCGGGGCACCCAGCCGGTGTTCCTGTTCTACAACAAGAAGGTCTTCGCCGACACGGGCGCGCAGCCGCCCAAGACGTGGAGCGACCTGACGAACCTTGTCCAGGTGTTCAAGGGCAAGGGCGTCACCCCGTTCGCGGTCGCCGGCAACGGCACCGACTCGTGGACCGAGCTGATGTGGATCGAGTACCTCGTCGACCGCCTCGCCGGTCCGGACCTGTTCAAGAAGATCCAGGCCGGCGACTGGTCGCAGTGGAAGGACCCCGCGGTCCTCAAGACCGCGCAGATGGTCAGGCAACTCGTCGACGGCGGCGCGTTCGGCACGAAGTTCGGCTCCGTCGGCTACGGCGCGGGCGGCACCTCGACGCTGCTGGCCAAGGGCAAGGCGGCGATGGTCCTGATGGGCTCCTGGGAGTACGCCACCCAGCAGAGCTCGAACCCGGGCTTCGCCAAGCAGGACCTGGGATACGTGCCGTTCCCGACCGTCGAGGGAGGCAAGGGCGACCCCGCAGACGTGGTCGGGAACCCCACGAACTACATCTCGGTGACCACCTCCGCCGCCCAGCAGACCGCGAAGGACTTCCTGCAGACCACCTACAGCGACACCTATGTCCGGGGGCTGGTCCAGAAGGGCGAGGTGCCCGTCACGGTGAACGCCGAGCAGGCGCTGGCCAAGGCACCCGATCCCGCCTACGCGAAGTTCCAGTACGACCTCGTGCGGAAGGCGCCGTACTTCACCCAGTCCTGGGATCAGGCGCTCGGCCTGACCCTGGGCACCCCCCTGCTGACCGAGATCCAGAAGTTGTTCAACGGGCAGAGCACGCCGGAGCGGTTCGTCAGCGCGGTGCTGGCGCTCAAGCACTAGGAAGGCTTGATCCAAGTGGTCTCCATCACGGGTTCACGGCTCGTGCGGGACCCCCAGGCGCGCCGCGCCGCTCCACCACTGGAGCGACCCGGCGTGGCCTGGGCGGTCCCCGGGCTGGTGTTCTTCTTCGTCTTCGCCATCGCGCCGATGGCCGGCGTCGTCTACCTGTCCCTCACCCGTTGGGACGGCCTCAGCGCGCCGCGGTTCACCGGGCTGGACAACTGGTCGCGGTTCCTCGGCGACGGCCAGGTGCTCCAGTCCACCCTGGTCACCGCGGTCCTACTCGTCGGCAACATCCTGGTGCAGGCGCCGATCAGCGTCCTGCTGGGCGTCTGGTCGGCCGGCCGCCAGCGCAACCGCGCTGTCCTGTCGACGATCTTCTTCCTGCCGCTGCTGCTGTCCACGGCGGCCGTCGCCATCATGTGGCGGCAGCTGCTCGATCCGAACTTCGGCATCCCGCCGAAGCTCGCCGATCTCCTCGGCGGGAACACCGACCTGCTGGGCAGCCAAGGGGGCGCGATCGCCTGCCTGATCCTCGTCACCAGTTGGCAGTTCATCCCGTTCCACACGCTGATCTACCAGGGCGCCGCCCGCGCCATCCCGCTCACCCTCTACCAGGCGGCCGCGATCGACGGCGCGGGACGGGTACGGCAGTTCTTCCACATCACCCTTCCGCAGCTACGCAACAGCATCATCACCTCGACCACCTTCATGGTGGTCGGCGGTCTCACGGCGTTCGACATCGTCCTGCTGCTGACCAACGGGGGTCCCGGCACCGACACCTCGATCCTCCCGTTCGCCATGTACCAGACCGCGTTCCGGACTTATGACTACGGATACGCCAGCGTCATCGCGAGTTTCCTGCTGCTGCTCGCCACGGGCGCCTCTCTCCTCCTCGTGAAGATCAGCGGATACGACAAGATGACGAGCACGATGGAGGGCCTGTGAGAAAGCGCCCCAACGTCGTCGCGGGCTTCGCGGCGTTCGCCTGGCTCCTGATCATCGGTGTTCCGCTGTACGCGCTGGTGAACACGGCGATCCAGCCGCAGTCGAAGTACACCGACGGCGGTCCCGTCTCGATTCCCTCCGCCGTGACCCTGGACAACTTCAGGACCGTGATACACAGCGGCTTCCTGCACTACGTCGGGAACACCGTTCTCGTCGCGGCGCTCACGGTCGCGATCGTGCTGCTCCTCGGCGTGCCCATCAGCTACGCCGTCGTCCGGGGCCGCGGCCGGCTGTCCGGAGGGGTGTTCCGGCTGTTCCTCGTGGGCCTGGCGATCCCCTCCCAGGCGGTCATCATCCCGCTCTTTCTCATCATCAACCGGCTCGGCCTCTATGACAGCCTCTGGGGGATCGTCCTGCCCACCGCGGCGTTCGCGCTGCCGGTGAGCGTGCTGGTCCTCAGCGGCGGGATGCGGGACATCTCCGCCTCGCTCTACGAGGCCATGGCCCTGGACGGCGCCCGCCCGGCCCGGGTCCTGGTGGACCTGGTCATCCCGCTGTCACGCTCGAGCATCGCGACGACATGCGTCTTCACGGCTCTGCAGGCGTGGAACGGCTTCCTGTTCCCCCTGGTGATGACCCAGTCGAACGACACCAAGGTGGTCTCCCTCGGCCTGTACAACTTCGTCTCCGAGTACGGGGCCGACGTCCCGGCCCTGCTGGCCGCCGTGCTGATGTCCGCCGTCCCGATTCTCATCGTCTATCTCTTCGCCCGGCGGGCCCTCGTGATGGGGCTGATGGGAACCGGCGGAAAGTGACGGTCGACCGCGCCGTCCGCGGCGCCCGGAAAGAAACAGATGACACCTTGACGATCAGTAACGAGCGCCGGGTGACCGGTCGCTGGAACGACCCCGCCCTTCCCGCGCCCGTCCGCGCTCAGGTCCTGCTGGACGCCATGACGGACGCCGAGAAGGTGCGGCAGCTCGGCAGTTCCTGGCCGGGCCACGACACCGCCGGCGACGTGGCGCCGATGCAGGAGACCTTCCGTGAGGCCGAGACGTTCGACGAGGCCATCGTCGGCGGGCTCGGGCACCTGACCCGGGTGTTCGGTACGGCGCCCATCGACCCGGAGGCCGGCCGCCAGCGCCTGGCGGCGGCGCAGACCCGGGTGGTGTCGGCGAACCGGTTCGGGATCCCGGCCATCGCCCACGAGGAGTGCCTGACCGGGTTCACCACCTGGCAGGCCACCGTGTACCCGACCCCGCTCGCCTTGGCGGCCACCTGGGACCCCGGACTCGTCCGCCGGATGGCGGCGGCCATCGGGTCGGACATGGCGGCCGCCGGCGTCCACCAAGGTCTGGCACCCGTCCTGGACGTGGTGCGGGACTACCGCTGGGGCCGGGTGGAGGAGACCCTCGGCGAGGATCCCTACCTCGTCTCGGAACTGGGACTGGCCTATGTGGAGGGCCTGCAGTCGGCCGGTGTGATCGCGACGGTGAAGCACTTCGCGGGCTACTCCGCCTCGCGGGCGGCGCGCAACCATGCACCGGCGGTGGTCGGTCCGCGCGAGTTCGCCGACGTCGTCCTCGTGCCGTTCGAGAAGGCGGTGGTCGCGGGCCGCGCCGGCTCGGTGATGAACGCCTACAACGACGTCGACGGCGTCCCGTGCGGAGCGGACGAGACGCTGCTCACGGACCTGCTGCGCGACTCCTGGGGGTTCGAGGGCACCGTGGTCTCCGACTACTGGTCGATCGCGTTCCTCGCCACTCTGCACCGCGTGGCGGCCGACGTCCCGAGTGCGGCGCAGGCCGCGCTGCGCGCCGGGATCGACGTCGAACTCCCCCACACCTCCGGCTACGGGGAGCCCTTGCTGGCGATGGTGCGGGACGGACGCGTCGCCCCCGAGCTCCTCGACCGGGCGGTACTGCGCGTCCTGACGCAGAAGGCCGAGCTGGGACTGCTCGACCCCGGATGGGATCCCGGGCGGTACACCGCTACGCCGGACCTGGACTCCCCCCGCAACCGCGACATCGCCCGCCGTCTGGCCGAGGAGTCCATCGTGCTGCTCGACAACGGCTCGGACGTCCTGCCGCTCGCCGGTCCGCGATCCATCGCCGTCATCGGCCCGGCGGCCGACGAGGCCAGGTGCCTGTTCGGCTGCTACTCCTTCCCCAACCACGTCCTCCCACACCACCCCGAGCTCCCCCTCGGCCTCGAGGCCCCGACGGTGCTCGACGCGATCCGGCGCGAGTTCCCCGGCTCCGCGGTGCACCACGAGATCGGCTGCCCGATCACCGGCGACGACAGGAGCGGAATCGACGCGGCCGTGGCCGCTGCGGCGGGCGCCGACCTGACGCTCCTCGTCGTCGGCGACCGTTCGGGAATGTTCGGGCACGGGACCTCGGGTGAAGGATGCGACGTCGCCACCCTGAACCTTCCCGGAGTCCAGGACGACCTGGTGGAGGCCGTGCTGGCCACGGCGCGGCAGGCCGTCCTCCTCGTCGTCTCCGGCCGCCCGTACGCGATCGGCCGACATGCCCGGGCGGCGGACGCGACGCTCCAGGCGTTCTTCCCCGGCGAAGAGGGCGCGGCGGCGATCGCCGGTGTCCTGTCCGGACGGATCAACCCGTCCGGACGTCTACCGGTCCAGATCCCGGGCGACGAAGCCGGTCAGCCGGGCACCTACCTGGCGCCTCCGCTGGCACTGAAGAGCGACGGCGTGAGCAACATCGACCCCACTCCCGCCTTCCCGTTCGGGCACGGGATGTCCTACAGCACCTTCCGGATCCAGGATGTGCGCACCGCCGAGGACGTCGTCGCCGTCGACGGACTGATCACGGTACAGGCGACGGTGACCAACACCGGCGCCCGTGCCGGGACGTGCGTCCCGCAGCTCTACCTCACCGACCCGGTCGCCTCGGTCACCCGGCCCGTCCGGCAGCTGATCGGATTCACCCGTGTCGACCTCGCCGCCGGGGAGACCCGCACGGTGCGGTTCACGGTCCACGCGGACATGACCAGCTTCACCGGGAGGGACCTGCGCAGGCGCGTCGAACCCGGCCACGTCATCCTCACCGTCGCACGGTCGGCCGGCGACCCCGGCTCATCCGCCGAGGTGAGGCTGGTCGGGGACACCCGGATCGTCGATCACACCCGGACGATGCGCGTGCCCGGCACGGTGCTCGCGGACTGACCCTTGCGGACGCGGCGACCCGGGCGATGCCCGGGTCGCGCCGTGTGGCCGTGCGCGGTCGGCGTGGCTCAGCGCCGGCCGCGACCGGTGAGCCGGCCCAGCCAGTAGGCGAAGCCCCACTGGGCGATCCGCTGGAACGCCTCGATCATGATCGCGCGGCTCATCTTGCTGGCGCCGTGGGTGCGTTCGACGAACCGGATCGGGACCTCGGTCACCCGCAGGCCGCCCCGCACCGTGCGCAGCGTCAGGTCGACCTGGAAGCAGTAGCCCTGCGAGGCGACACCGTCGATGTCGATCTTCTGCAGGGTCGTCGCGCGGTAGGCGCGGTATCCGCCGGTCGAGTCGCGCACCGGGATGCCCAGCATGATCCGCGCGTAGATGTTCGCGCCCCGCGAGAGAATCTCGCGGTTCACCGGCCAGTTCTCGACCTTTCCGCCGCGAACCCAGCGCGAGCCGATGACCAGGTCGGCCTCGCCGAGCGCGCTGAGCAGCCGGGGCAGCTCCTCCGGCTGGTGGGAGCCGTCGGCGTCCATCTCGACGAGCACGTCGAAGCCGTGGTCGATCCCCCAGTGGAAGCCGGCGATGTAGGCCGCGCCGAGGCCTTCCTTGCCGGCCCGGTGCAGGACGTGGATCCGCTCGTCGTCGGCGGCGAGCCCGTCGGCGATCTTTCCGGTGCCGTCGGGACTGTTGTCGTCGGCGACCAGGATGTCGGCCTCGGGCACGGCGGCGCGCACCCGGCCGACGATGCTCTCGATGTTCTCCCGCTCGTTGTACGTCGGGATGATCACGAGCACCCGCCCGATGTCCTCCATGTTCCGCACCGGTCAGGCCCCCCTGCTCGTCCGTGTTCTCCAGCCGGCGGCGACCGCGGCCCCGAGTCCCAGCAGCGCCATCACCCACTCCGGCGCGGCACCCAGATGATCAGTAAGGGTACGCGAGGTGCGCAGCGGAACGCTGCGCACCTGAAGATCCGGGGTGAATTCCTTTGACTGCGCCAGAACCTTCCCGTCCGGGGCGATGATGCCGCTGATCCCGCTCGTGGAGGCCACGAGGACGCTGCGCCCGTGCTCGATCGCGCGCATCCGCGACATCGCGAACTGCTGCGGCGGCAGGCTCGTACGCCCGAACGTGGCGTTGTTGGTCTGCACAACGAGCAGCGGGGCGTCGGCGACGTCCCGCACGATTCCGTCGTAGGCCACCTCGAAGCAGATGACATCTCCGATTTTCACCGGACCGAGCTGAAGGGATCCGCGTGAACGGCCCTTGACGAACTCCCCAACCCGATCGAAACGGGTGATGAGCTTTTTCAACAGGCCCCGGAAGATCGGGATGTACTCGCCGAACGGCAGCGGGTGGCGTTTGACGTAGTAGGCGCCGGGCCCCGTCGTGGGGCTCCAGACGATCCCGCGGTTCTCCACGTGCTCGCCGTCGCCCGCGTCGATGACGGCGCCGACCAGCACGGGCACGCCGATGTCGCGGACCGCCGCGTCGATCACCCCGCGGGCCTGGTCGTCGGCGTACGGGTCGAGGTCGCTGGAGTTCTCCGGCCAGATGACCAGGTCGGGCTTTGCCAGCCGCCCGGCGCGGACCTCCTCGGCCAGCCGGTGGGTCTCCCGGGCGTGGTTGTTCAGGACGGCCTCGCGCTGGCCGAGGAAGTCCAGGCCGGCGCGGGGCACGTTGCCCTGCACGACCGCGACCGTCAGCGTCCGGCCGCCGGTCGGACGGGGGACGAACAGGCCGATCAGCCCGAGCGCGAGCACGCCGGCCAGCGCCACCGCGGCCCAGCGAAGCGGGCGGCCGGGGGCCGTGCCCGGCGCCGGGTCGCCGGCGGTGTCCGCGGGCTCGGCGGCGTCAGCGTCGGCGAGCGCCTCCCCCTCGGCGATCGCGTCCTCGTCCGCGCCGGCGGCCTCCGGATGGGCGGTGGTGGCCCGGCGGCGCCACAGGAGCAGGGCCGCCGCGGCCAGCAGCCCGCCGGTGAGCGCGGTGACGAAGCTGACCAGCGGGGCGCCGCCCAGTGAGGCGTAGCCGGTGAAGGGCGAGGCGCTCTGGCTGAACGCCAGCCGCGCCCAGGGGAACCCGCCGAACGGCACCCGCCCCCGGACGAACTCCTCGGTGATCCATAGCGCGGCCGTCCAGACGGGCCAGCCGGGCAGCCGGGTGACGAGGGTGAGGCCGGCGCCCAGGAGCGCGAAGTAGAGCGCCTCGAAGATGCTCAGCGCGATCCAGGCGTCCATGCCGACAGGCCGCAGGCCCTCGAAGGTCGGGAAGCAGAACGCCAGGCCGAACAGCATGCCGAGCGCGAGGCCGCGCCGCCAGGTGCGGCCCCGGAACAGCAGCGCGAGCATCGCCGTGGCGACGGGCGCCAGCGGCCACCACCCGATCGGGGGGAACGCCGCGGCCAGCAGCAGACCGGCCACCACAACGCCCGCCGGGCGCGGCAGCCAGGCCGGAACTCGCGACGCCCGGTCGCGTTCGGCCGCGGCGGGCGTCTTCTCGGCGAGCATCTCTGGCGCCACCGGCACTCCTCATCAGGTCGGACCTTCGGCGGAACGCTACCCGCGATACGGGCAGGCCGCTTCTAGGGATGATCCCACTTCCGGGCAGGAGCCGCAGCGCCCGGGACGCGGAACCTGGACGCCGGGGCGGGGAGGCGGCCGTACGAGGAGCTCCCGCCGGACGATGCAGAGTACCCGGGCCGGCGGATCGCACGGGCACGGAAGGGAACCGAGGCCGGCGGACCCGCGGAAGCGGAAGGGATCGAGTGCCGACGGGTCGCAATGGAGCGGAAGGAGGCCGAGGCCGGCTATTCGCAAGGGTGCGGAAACGGAAGAGGACCCGGGCGCTCCCTTCGAACCGGACCCGTCTCGTCGGCGGCGAGCGCGTAGTCCGTTGTCTGATGGGTGCCCAGGCCCTTACCGAGTTCCACCCCCCGCCGGCCGGGGTGCTCCGGCCTTGGGCGGGCGCGTGATCGTGCGTCTGGCTCGGACGGATGGGCGCCTGAGCCGGCGCGTGCTCGCAACCCCCGTCGCGGCGCAAGATTCGCGGCGCCCCGGTCGGCCGACCGGTCAGTCCTGCGGTGGACGTTCAGGCAACCTATCGAGATCCGTAGCGATGTCAAGGCGGCCCCGACCTGCGAATTGCCGCGTCTCCGCAGGTCAGCGGGGCCGTGACAAGGCCTGGAAATCTCCCGGATCCATGCCGTTCATCGCGTGTCGATCCGCGGCTCACACCCCGGCGTGCGGTAGGACGACCGTTCCGGTGGCGGTGACGACGACGATCGGCTCTGATAGAACCTCGGCGGCGGACGGCCCCTTGTCCGGGCGCGCCCGGCACACGACCCGCGCCTCGAACGCGACGGTGCGGCTGCGGCGCCCCGCCCGGACGACCGTCGCGGTCGCCTCCAGGACGTCCCCGGCCCGGACGGGCGCGCGGAACTGCACGTCGTCGTAGGAGGCGAACAGGCCCTCGTCGCCGCCGTCGCGGATGCACACCTCCGTGGCGACGTCGCCGAACATGCCCAGGACGTACGCGCCGTCGACCAGGTCGCCGCCGTAGTGGGCGTGGGCGTAGGGGACGTAACGCCGGTGGGTGACGGTCAGGCCGACGCGCGGGTCGCCGCCCTCGGGTTCGGTGGTCACTCGGCCTCCGCAGGGCTCTCGGGGGTCCAGCTGGGCAGCAGGGCGTGCACGAGGTAACTGGCGACCTCGCGGGGCGTGGTGCCCTTGCCGAAGATGCGGTCGACGCCGAGCTCCTGCTCGGTGACGGTGTCGAAGCGTGGTCCGCCCGCGATGAGCAGCGGCCGTCCCATGCCGGGCCCGACCGCGGTCGGGTAGGCGGCGTGGAAGGCCGCGGCCATCTGCTTGGTGTTGTGGATGTGGGCGTTCTTCTGGGTGACGACCTGGGAGACGAGCACGGCGTCGGCGTTCTCGGCCTTGGCCCGCTCGACGAGCTCCTCGACGGTCACCTGGGCGCCCATGTTGATCACCTGGATCTCGCGGTGGTACTCCAGGCCCTTCTCCCCCGCGAACCCCTTGACGTTGAGGATCGCGTCGATGCCGACGGTGTGCGCGTCGGTGCCGATGCAGGCCCCGACGACGACCATGCGGCGGTTCAGGACGGTGCGGATCGCCAGGTCGATCTCCTTGGCCGACAGCAGCGGGTACTCCCGGCCCTCGGGCACCTCGATGCCGACGTAGTCGATGAGGTGGTTGACCTTGCCGTACACGATGAAGAACGTGAAGTTCGGCCCCATCGCCTTGGAATGCACGACGCTGGCCGGATCCAGGCCCATCTTCCCGGCCAGCTGCAGGGCGGCCAGCTCGGCGCGCTTCCCGGCGGGCACGGGCAGGGTGAACGACAGCTGCACCATCGCGTCGCCGGTCGTGTCGCCGTACGGCCGGATGATCGACGGCAGGTCCTGGACGTCGGGCCGGTCGGTTCTGGTGGTGTCCTGCGGTCTCATTCAGCGCTCCCTGCGGTCGTCGGCACGGCGGCGGCGTGCGGGTCCTCCGACTCCAGGATCTCCAGGACCGGGTTGAGGTAGCCGTCGCCGCGCTCGACGACGCCGTCCAGGCCCTTGCCGCCGTCGGCGGGGCGGCGAGTCACCCCGAACGTCCCGTCGGCGATCGCGGCCAGCAGCGTGTCGTCGCAGATCCGCTCGAGCAGGTCGACGGACTCGGACAGCACCTGCCGGGCGCGCTGGACGATGAAGCCGTCGGGACGCGGGACGAAGTCCTCGGCGAGGGCGCCGCATGCGTCCCGGACGTACCGGACGTTCTCCAGGGCCAGGTCACGGTCGGACAGCCAGGGGGTGTGGATGCCCTCGGTCATCATGCCGATCAGGATGATCGACTGGCCGGTCATCACGCCGGCGAGGTTGAAGAAGGCGTCCAGCAGGTAGCCGGCGAAGACGTTGCCGGTCATGTGCTTGGTCGGCGGCATGTACTTCAGCGGCGCGTCCGGGAACAGCTCCCGTACGAGCTGGGCGTGGGCCAGCTCCAGGCGGAAGGAGTCGGGGATCGCCGGATTGATCTCGAAGGCGTGGCCGAGGCCGAGCTGCCGGTCGGCCAGGCCCGCCTCCTTGCCGAACCGTTCGTTCAGCAGCTGGCTGACGATGACGGTGTGGGCGGCGTCGACGGCGTCGGCGGTGGTGAGGTAGTTGTCCTCGCCGGTGTTGATCACGATGCCCGCGCGGGCGTGGATCTGCCGGGAGAACCGCTGGTCGATGAAGGTCCGCCGGGGGTTGATGTCGCGGAAGATGATCCCGTACATGCAGTCGTTGAGCATCATGTCGAGGCGCTCGAGCCCGGCGAGCGTGGCGATCTCGGGCATGCACAGGCCCGAGGCGTAGTTGGTGAGCCGCACGTACCGGCCCAGCTCGCGGGAGACGTCGTCGAGCGCGGCCCGCATGAGCCGGAAGTTCTCCTGCGTGGCGTACGTCCCGGCGTAGCCCTCTCGGGTGGCGCCCTCGGGCACGTAGTCCAGCAGCGACTGCCCGGTGGAGCGGATCACCGCGACGACGTCGGCGCCCTCGCGGGCGGCGGCCTGCGCCTGCGGGATGTCCTCGTAGATGTCGCCGGTGGCGACGATCAGGTAGATCCAGGGCTGGCCGGGGTCGCCGGTCAGGCGCAGCATCGCGTCGCGTTCGGCGCGGCGCGCGTCGATCTGGCCGATGCCGCGCCGGGCCGAGCAGCGGGCGAGCTCGGCGGCCGCGTCGGCGTCGCCGCCGGTGGGCAGACGGAAGGTCACCGCGCCCAGTGCCGCCGCCCGCGCCAGGTCGCCCAGGTCCTCGTACGACTCGCGCAGCAAGGCGTCGAACACCGGCAGCGCCACCCCGTGCTCGAGGCCCACCTGGCCGCGTACGGCGTCGACGAGGTGGTTGACCCAGGGCAGGCCGTCGGAGTCCGCGCCGGTCAGGCCGGCCAGCCGTAGCTGCGCCCGCTCCACCGACACGGTCGTGTGGGTGCGGGCCATCTCGATCACCGGCCGGGCGGCGCGCTCGGCCAGCGCCCGTGCCTTGCGCACCACCTGGGGGTCAAGATCCAGTTTCGTCATTCCGTCTCCACCCGGTCCTCGAAGATCTTGCGCAGGCTCGGCTCGGCGCGCAGCAGGTCCAGGGCCAGCTCCGCGTGACCGGGGACGTACCCGTTTCCGATCAGCATGGTCACATCGGCCGCCAGTCCCTCGGCGCCGAGCGCCGCCGCCGAGAACGACGTGGCCATCGAGAAGAAGATCACGGTGCCGCCGGAGGCGGTGGCCAGGATCGCGCCATGCTCGCAGCCGGGCACGTCCACGCACACCACGGTGACGTCGGCGCCGGTGCCGCCGACGGCCTCGGCGAGCGCGATCGGGTCGCGCGCGTCGGCGAGCACGACCTCGTCGGCCAGGCCGGAGGCGCGCAGCCGCCCCGCCTCGGTCTCGTTCGGCACGACGCCGACGGTCCGCTTGGCGCCGGCGCGGCGGGCGGCCGCCAGGGACAGCGAGCCGCTCTTGCCCGCCGCGCCCAGCACCGCCACCGTCGGCGCGGCGTACGAGGCGACGACGCGGGAGGTCAGGGCGGGTGCGCCGCACACGTCGAGGACGGCCAGGGACAGCTCGGGCGGCAGGTCGGCGGGCAGCTCGGCGGCGATCGAGCGGGCGAACAGGATCGCGTGCCCCTCGGCGGGCACCTGCTCACTCCGCCCGTCCCAGCGGACGAGGCCATCGGTGATCTTCAGCGGGGTGAGCGTGAGGGAGACCAGGGTGGCCACGCGCATGCCGGGCCGCAGGCCGAGCGGGGAGCGGGGGCCGACCTCGTCGACGACGCCGATCAGCATGCCGCCCGAGCCGGTCACCGGGTTGTGCATCTTCCCGCGCGTCTCGATGATCTCGGCGACCTCGGCGCGGATCCGGTCGGGGTCGCCCCCGTGCTTGGTGTGCAGCTGCCGGTACGAGGCGGCGTCCAGGTTGAGCCGCTCGACCCGCACCCGTACCTCGTCGTCGTGGACGCGCGGGTCGGTGTCGAGGCGCTCGGCCGCCTGTGGCAGCACGCCCGGCGGCTCGGCGACCCGGTGCAGACCGACCGGAGAACTTCTCATCCCTCACCTCGCTGACGGAAAATCTTCTGAGTACGCTTGGCTCTAAGAGAATATTTCTCGTATCGTCAGGCTAACGCAAGAGTTCATCCTGGAGGCACTTGTGACCGCTGTCGCCG
Organism: Actinoallomurus vinaceus; assembly: GCF_039542055.1. Taxonomy (NCBI): domain Bacteria; kingdom Bacillati; phylum Actinomycetota; class Actinomycetes; order Streptosporangiales; family Thermomonosporaceae; genus Actinoallomurus; species Actinoallomurus vinaceus. The sequence continues at coordinate 306,707 of NZ_BAABHK010000012.1, read as the reverse complement.
CGGAGTCCGTACCGGCGCCCGGAGCGCACCCGCAGCCGTACGCCTACCGTCAGCACGAGCTCGTCGAGCCCGACTGGCGGCGCTTCCCCGGCTGGCGTGAGGTCACCGAAGCGCAGTGGGAGTCGGCGCAGTGGCAGCGATCGCACTGCGTGAAGAACCTCCGCCAGCTGCGCCAGGTGATGGGCGACCTGCTGAGCGAGGAGTTCTACGCCGACCTCGAGCGCGACCAGCGCGAGCGGGCGACCATGTCGATGCTGGTGCCGCCGCAGATGCTGAACACGATGGACGTGAGCTCGACGGAGGCGTTCTACGCCGACCCCGTGCGCCGCTACATGCTCCCGGTGTTCAGCGACCGGCGCACCGACTGGCCCTCCCACCCGGTCGCCAGCCGTGACTCGCTGCACGAGGCGGAGATGTGGGCGGTCGAGGGCCTGACGCACCGCTACCCGACCAAGGTCCTCGCCGAGCTGCTCCCGACCTGCCCGCAGTACTGCGGGCACTGCACCCGCATGGACCTGGTCGGTAACTCCACCCCGCAGATCGACAAGCACAAGTTCACGCTGAAGCAGCCCGACCGGGTCGCGACGATGCTGGACTACCTGCGCCGCACCCCGCAGGTCCGCGACGTCGTCGTCTCCGGCGGCGACGTGGCCAACATGCCGTGGGCGCGCCTGGAGTCCTTCGTCGACCAGCTGCTCGACATCGACAACATCCGCGACATCCGGCTCGCCACCAAGGCGCTGATGGGCCTTCCCCAGCACTGGCTCCAGGACGACGTACGGGCCGGCGTCGAGCGCCTGGCGACCAAGGCGCGGGCGCGCGGCGCGCAGATCGCGATCCACACGCACGTCAACGCCGCCCAGTCGATGACCCCGCTGGTCGCCAAGGCCGCGCGGGCCATGCTGGACGCCGGCGTCCGCGACGTGCGCAACCAGGGCGTGCTGCTGCGCGGCGTCAACACCACCGTCGAGCAGCTCCTCGACCTGTGCTTCGCACTGCAGGACAACGGCGTGCTGCCGTACTACTTCTACCTGTGCGACATGATCCCGTTCAGCGAGCACTGGCGGCTGTCGCTGGGCGAGGCGCAGCGGCTGCAGCACGGGATCATGGGCTACCTGCCCGGCTTCGCCACGCCCCGCATCGTCTGCGACGTGCCGTACGTCGGCAAGCGCTGGGTGCACCAGGTCGCCGAGTACGACACCGAGCGCGGCATCTCCTACTGGACCAAGAACTACCGGACCGCCCTGGAGAGCGACGACCCGGACGCCCTCAACCGGCGCTACGAGTACTACGACCCGATCCACACCCTGCCCGAGGCGGGGCAGGCCTGGTGGCGCGAGCACGCCCGTGAGGTCCCCGGCAAGGCCGCCGACCTGGCCGCCGCCAGCCGTACGGCCTCCGAGGCGCTGCTCACCGACTGACCCGGGGCCCCGCGGGGGCGGGCCTCAGGACACCGTGAACCCGTCGCAGCCGATGTAGTCGGCGTTGGTCGCCGTCGCGCCGCCCGCCGGCCGAGGCCGGGAGGCCGGCCTGAGATCATGGGGCGTGCGCGACGACGAGCGGTTCCGGGACCGAGGGTGGCGGCTCTTCGACTTCGCCCAGGAGATCCTCGTCGTCTGCCCGCGCTGCGCCGGCCGGGCGCACGTCACCGTCCATCCCGACCACCGGGAGTGCCGGCGGTACCCCGGCACGTTCCTCATCGAGCCGCACCGCCTGACCTGCCCCGGCTGCGGCCACACCCGCGACTGGTCCCCGCGACGCGCGCGGAAGGGCGACGCGGACCTGTACTTCGCCGGCGGTCCCCCGCTGGCCGTGCCGCGCCTCACCGGCCCGGACGACCCGTTCTTCGGGCTGCCGCTGTGGCTGTCCCGCCGGTGCTGCGGGCGGACCCTGTGGGCCTACAACGCCGCCCACCTGGACGTGCTGGAGGGCTACGTCACGGCGCGGCTGCGCGAACGCCACCCGTACACCGGCTCGGGCAGCCTCGTCGAACGCCTCCCCGCCTGGATCAAGGCCGCCGGCAACCGCACGGACGTCCTGGCCGCCATCGGCGACCTGCGCCTCCGGGCCTCGGAAGGTCACGCACGGGAGAGGTGACGGGCGAGGAAGGCGACCTGGTCCGGCAGCATGCGGCGGCGGAACGCCGCGTCGTGGCAGCCGGCGTGGATGCCGCCGGTGGCCTCGGCCCGGCCGGCGGCGCGCAGCCGGGCGAGCAGGTCCCTGGTCGGGGCGGCGAACGGGTCGTCGCGCCCGCAGGTCAGGGACGCCGGGATGCCCGCGAGCGCGGGTGGCAGCGCGGCGTCGTCCGAACGCGTCAGCGCGGGCGAGGCCGCCGCCACCGCGGCGACGCGTCCGGCTCCGAGGGCGGAGGCGAGCAGGAGCGCGCCCCGGCCGCCGATCGACCAGCCGAGGACGCCGATCCGAGTCGTCGACAGCCCGTGGTCGCGCAGGAAGGGCAGCAGGTCCCGCGTGAGTACCGGTGAGGGCCGCCACCGCGCGTCGGCCCAGTCGTCGATCGCGGCGACGGCGAACGGGGTGGCGCCCCGGCGCACCGCGTCGGCGAGGAAGTACTGGACGCCGTACACGTCGAAGGGCGTCCGGGCGTCCCCGTCCGAGCCGTGGAGCATCACGACGACCGGAAGGTTCTTCGTCACGCCGACGGGATAGCCGATCACGACCCGCGCCGTTCCGCCGCTCGCCGAGAAGCGCACCTGCTCGACCGAGCCGGGGGCGGCCTTCGGAAGCGGTGGCATCGTTCCGCACTTGCCCAGGTACGGTGCCAGCCGGTAGCGCCCGGGCAGCACATCCGCCTGGACGAGGCCGTACGCCGTGCCGGCGCCCGCGAGCGCGGCGATACCGCCGATGCCGGTGATGAGGACGCTGCGGCGGGAGATGATCGACACGAAGCGCGAGCTTAGGGGGTAACCGGTGGATCTTGTTCGTAGCGAGCGACGCCGCACAGCCGGACAAAGATCCACCGGACGCCCCCCTAGTCTGGACGGGTGGAGTTCACTGTCGGTGCCGGTGTCACCCTTGAGGAATTGCAGACCGACCCGCATCCCGTGCTGGCCCGGCTGCGTGCGGCCGAGCCGGTCTCGTGGATCCCGGCCTTCGACGGCTGGCTCGTCACCCGGCACGACCTGGCGCTCCGGGTCATGCGCGACGCCAGGGCCTTCACCGTCGACGATCCGCGCTTCTCGACGGCGCAGGTGGTCGGCACGAGCATGCTCTCCCTCGACGGGGCGGAGCACACCCGGCACCGTGACGCCTTCGCCCGGCGGTTTCGGCCCGCCGAGACGCGCGCCCGCTTCACGGCGTTCGTCGAGAGCGAGGTCGACCGGCTGATCTCGGCGGTCGCGGCGCGCGGGCACGCCGAGGTCCGCGCCGACCTCGCCGGTCCCCTGGCGGTCGCCGTCGTCACCGAGGCCCTCGGCCTACGGGACGTCACGGCCGCCACCGTACGGTCCTGGTACGACGCGTTCGTCGCGGCGGTCTCGGCGATCACGGCGGGCCGCCCGGCGAACGCCGCGGACGCGTACGCGCGGTTGCGGGCGAAGGTCGAGGCGGCGCTCGCCGAATACGCCGCCGGTGGGGTCGCGGGGGCCGACGGCGGTCCCCCGCTCCTGGCCTCCGCCGCCCTCGACCTGACGACCGACGAAGTCGTGGCGAACGCGGCGGTGCTGATGTTCGGCGGCATCGACACGACCGAAGGCATGATCACGAACGCCGTCCTGCACGTGCTGAGCCGCCCGGACCTGGTGGGGCTGCTGCGCGACGAGCCGGGCCTCCTTCCCGCCGCCGTCGAGGAGTCGGTACGCCTGGAGCCCTCCGCCTCGGTGGTGGACCGCTACGCCACCAAGGACGTCACCCTCGGGGCGGCCCGCATCGCCGCGGGCGACCTCGTCCGCGTCTCGATCGCCGCCGCCAACCGGGATCCGGCCGTCTTCGCCGACCCTGACCAGTACGACCTCCGGCGGGCCGGCCTCGACCGGCATCTGGCGTTCGCGCACGGCCCGCACTTCTGCTTCGGCGCGCACCTGGCGCGCCTGGAGACGACCACCCTCCTGCGCGCGCTGCTGCGCCTGCCTGGCCTCCGCCTCACCCGCGCCGCCACACCAGAGGGGCTGGTCTTCCGGAAGCCCTCCGCTCTGGGCGTCGCCTGGGACGGTTCTTCGAAAATTTCTTGAAACCGACCGCCTTTACATTGTAGATCAACAAGGTCCGCAGCGCCCTGACGAGGGGCGGCGGGGCGTTGCTGGACAACGGACTTTTCGGACCCGATACTTCCTGTCATGGAGGCCCTGCCGGTACGCGCTTCGGACGAGGACCGCGACCGGGTCCTGCGAGTGCTCCGCGATCGCGCCGCCGAGGGCCGACTGTCGCACGACACGTTCGAGCGCCGCATCGAATCCGCGCTTCAGGCGCGCACCAAGGCGGAGCTGTCCCAGCTGGTCCACGACCTGCCACCGGGCAACCGCATCGTGCGCGGCCTGACCGGCGTCGTCTCCTCGCTGTCGGCGATGACGGCGCGCGTCGAGGCCGCCTGGCGCGCCCCGCGGCTCCCGCGGTTCGTCCTCCCCTCGCGCGACCGGGCGCGCCTGGTCATCGGGCGGGCTCCGACGTGCGAGTTCGTGGTCACGGACCTGACCGTCTCCCGGCTCCACGCGGAGCTGCGCCGGACCGGGAACAACTGGCTGCTGTCGGACCTGGGATCGATGAACGGCACTCAGGTCAACGGGTACCGAATCTCCGGCCCGACCCGGGTGCGCCCCGGCGATGAGATCACCTTCGGCCGGCAGCGGTTCATCCTGACCGCCGGCTGACCCACACAATCGGTCACCACCGAATCTGCGGCCGAGACTATGTCGTACGGCCCGCGCCACACCTGATCCAGCACCGACGGGCGTCGTCATCTCGTCATGAGGAAACGCGTTCCCGATTGACGGAGTGAGTACTCACTCCGTAGCTTGAAGGCATGACGGAAACCTCCCCCACGCCGTCCCGACGCCGTGCGCCGGCCATGGACGCGGACCGGCGCCGCGCGATGATCGTCGCTGCCGCCCTCCCCCTCGTCGTCGAATACGGCGCGTCCGTGACGACCGCGAAGATCGCCAAAGCCGCGGGCATCGGCGAAGGCACGATCTTCCGGGTGTTCCCGGACAAGGAGGCCTTGCTCAAGGCCTGTGTGGCCGAGGCCGTACGGCCCGACGACACCGTCCGGCACCTGGAGGCCATCTCGCTGGACCAGCCGCTCACGGACCGGCTCACGGAAGCGGCCGAGGTGATCCGCGGTCACCTGACCCGCATGGGCGCCGTGATCTCGGCCCTGGCCGCGACCGGGCGGCTGGAACCCCCCGCCCCTCCCAAACCGGATGAGAAGGGCCGGCTACCGGACCGCGAAGCGGGACTCGCAGCGCCTCGCGCGGCACTGGCCGCCCTGTTCGAACCCGACCAGGACCGGCTGCGGCTCTCCGCCGAACGGCTGGCGGACGCCTTCCAGCTCATGGTGATGTCCGCCGGTCGCCCCGGCGCGCCCGATCCGCTGACCATCGAAGAACTGGTGGACCTGTTCCTGCACGGCGCGATCGCCTCGCCCGAGGGGAATCGGTGACCGCGGCCGACGCGTACGGAGAACTCACGCCCCGCCGCCGGACGCTGGTGACCTTCGCCCTGCTGGGCTGCGCCTTCCTGGCCATGCTCGACGGCACCGTCGTCGGCACCGCGCTGCCTCGTATCGTCGAGCAGGTCGGTGGCCGCGGCTCCTGGTACGTGTGGCTCGTCACCGCCTACCTGCTGACCTCCTCGGTCAGTGTGCCGGTCTACGGGCGCTTCTCCGACCTGTACGGCCGCCGCACGCTGCTGCTCGGCGGACTGTCGGTCTTCCTGGCCGGCTCGCTCGCCTGCGGCCTCGCCGGCTCCATCGAGACGTTGATCGTCTCGCGTGCCGTACAAGGCGTGGGCGCCGGCGCCCTGCTCACCCTCGGCATGGCCCTGATCCGCGACCTGTACCCGCCCGGTCGCGCGCAGGGACTGATCCGCATGCAGACCATGCTGGCCACGATGATGGTGCTCGGCATGGTGGGCGGCCCGATCGTCGGCGGTCTGCTGACCGACCACGCCGGCTGGCGCTGGGCGTTCTGGCTCAACCTTCCCATCGGCCTGACGGCCGCGGCGGTCCTCGTCCTCGCCCTGCCCGGACACCGGCCCGCCACGGCGCCCTCCGGCCGCCTCGACGTGGCCGGGATCCTCCTGCTCACCGCCGGTCTCGCGCTGGTCCTGACCGGCCTCAGCCTCAAGGGCAACGCCACGCCCGCGGAGCCCCGGTCCTGGACCGATCCGCCGATCGCGGGCGCTCTGCTCGGCGGCCTGGCCCTGCTCGCCCTGCTCGTGCCCGTCGAGCGGCGCGCGGCCGTCCCCGTCCTGCCCCTGCGGCTGTTCCGCGACCGGACGTACACCGCCCTGCTGAGCGCCGGGTTCTTCTTCCAGGTCGCGGCGCTGCCGGTGGGGATCCTCCTGCCGCTGTACTTCCAGCGCGTCCGCGGCGAGTCGGCGACCGTCTCCGGTCTGCTGGTCCTCCCGCTGCTGATCGGGATGACCCTGGGCAACCGGCTCACCGCCGCCGCCGTGCTGCGCAGCGGCCACGTCCGGCCGGTGCTCCTGACCGGCGCCGGACTGCTCACCGCCGGCACCGCTGCGTTCTTCACCCTGGACGCCGCGACGCCCCTCGCGCTGACGTGCGGATGGCTGCTGCTCGTGGGGCTCGGCACCGGACCGGCGATGGGCGGCATCACCATCGCCACCCAGAACTGCGTGCCGCACGCCGACATGGGCACGGCCACCGCCGGCTCCGCCCTCACCAAGCAGATCGGCGGCGCGTTCGGCCTGGCCTTCGTCCAATCGCTGATGAGCGGTCACGCCGCGGCCGCCCCGACCGCTTCGGCGACCGGCTCCACCGTCGCCTGGGGCGGAACCGTCGCCGGGCTCCTCACCCTGGCGGCGCTCCTGTTCATGCGCGACCTGCCCATTCCCACGGCCGGCGGGCAACCCGCCACGCGCCGGGATCCGGCCGGCGCCCGGCCGTCACCGGCACGCGGCGGACCCGCCGTCTGAGATCGGCCGCCCGCCGGCCCCTCTGGCGCGGACGGCGGGCCTGGTCGCCCCGACCGGCGCGGCCGCCGTTCGATAACGACTCCGTCGCACGGTCTTGACGCCGGAAGCCGACGGTCGTAGGTTCCCGCTCATGGGTTAGGAAAGTTTCCTAACCACGTCTGAGCAGCGGAGACACCGTGACCACCTCGACTCCCGGGACTCCCAGCCTGCTGCGGGCCATCAACGACCGCGCCGCGCTGGAGGCGCTGCTCGCTCGGGGCCCGCTGACCCGGCCCGAGATCGGGGCCCTCACCGGGCTGTCCAAGCCCACCGCCTCCCAGCTCCTCACCCGGCTGCGGGAGGCGGGCCTGGTCGTCCTCGACGGGATCCGCGAGGGCGGGCCGGGGCGCACGGCGGAGGTGTACCGCATCAACCCGGACGCCGGGTACGTCGCGGGGCTGGACGTCCGGCGCGCCCGCATCCGGGCCTCCGTCGCCGACCTCACCGGCACCGTCACCGGGACGTTCGAGCTGCCCACGCCGGGCGCTTCCGGCGGCGACGCCGTCGCGCGGGCCCGCGCGGCCGTGGAGGGCGCCGCCGAGGCCGCCGGCCTGGCCCTCGACCGGATCGACCGGGTCGTCATCGGTCTCCCCGGCGCCCTGGACCCGCGGACCGAGCGGCTCGGCTACGCCTCCCACCTGCCCGGCTGGCACATCCCCGACCTGCTCAGCCGGCTACGCGAGGGCATCGGCCGGTCCGTCGCCGTGGAGAACGACGTCAACCTCGTCGCCATGGCCGAGCTCGCGCACGGCCAAGCGGCGGAATCCCGCAACTTCGTGCTGCTGTGGGTCAGCGCCGGCATCGGCATGGCGATCGTGCTCGACGGCTCGCTGGTCCGCGGCGCGACCGGAGGCGCCGGCGAGGTCGGCTACATGCCGGTCGCCGCCGCTCCCATCATCCGCGAGCCGGGCCGGGCCAACACCGGTGGCCTGCAGGCCGTCGCGGGCGCGCCCGCCGTGCTCAAGCTGCTGCGTGCCCACGGCTTCCGCGGCGGCGACGCCGGGCAGATCGTCGACCGGGCCCGTACGGCGCTGGAGGCCGGCGACGAACGGGCCGCGGCCGGGTTCGGCGAGCTCGCCGCCCGGCTCGCGACCGGCCTGGCCGCGATCGTCAGCGTCCTGGACCCCGAACTGATCGTGCTCGCCGGCGACATCCCCATCGCCGGCGGGGAACCGTTGCGCTGCCTCGTCGCGCGTGAGCTCCACTCGATGACCATCCCTCGTCCCCCCTTGCGGCTCAGCTCGGTCGGCGGCGATCCCGTCCTGGCCGGCGCGCTCCACCTCGCCCTCGGCGAGACCCGAGAACAGATCTTCTCCAACACCGTCCGCTAGTCATCTCCCCGACCGTTTCCCCGGCCGACGCCTTAAGGAGAACAGGAGTGTTCCCACGCCACCGGCGGCTCGTAACCGCCCTCATCGTCACCCTCACCGCGACCGCCTGCACGGCGGGCAGTGGTGGGTCCGCCACCGAGTCCGGGCCCAAGGCCGAGGCGCCGCAGACCATCGAGGTCTGGCACGGCTGGAGCGCCCCGCACGAGGTCCAGGCGTTCGACGACGCCGTCGCCGGGTTCCGCAAGCTGCACCCCAACATCACCGTCAAGCTGGTGAAGGGCCAGGACGACACCAAGATCCTCAACGCCATACGCAGCGGCAACCCGCCGGACGTGGTCTCGTCGTTCTCCACCAACAACGTCGGCCAGTTCTGCTCCAGCGGCGCGCTGCAGGACCTGACGCCCTTCCTGAAGAAGGACAAGGTCGACACGAGCGTCTTCCCGCAGACCGTGCAGACCTACACCCAGTACAAGGGCGTCCGCTGCACCCTCCCGCTGCTGGCCGACGACTACGCGCTGTACACCAACAAGGCGCTGATGAAGGGCAGCCAGCCGCCGAAGACGATCAGCGAGCTGACCACCCTGGCCAAGAAGCTCACGGTTCGCAATCCGGACGGCTCGATCAAGGTCGCCGGATTCCTGCCCTCGGTGACGTACTACGAGCACGTGGGCGAGCACGTCGCCCCGAGCTTCGGCGTCAACTGGCTCAACGGCCAGGGGCGGGCGAACTTCGCCACCGACCCGGGATTCACCAAGTACCTGCAGTGGCAGAAGAGCCTGATCGACTGGTACGGCTACGACAACATCAAGAAGTTCGTCCACTCGATGGGACAGGAGTTCGAGGCCTCCAACCCGTTCGAGAAGGGCAAGGTCGCGATGGCGATCGACGGCGAGTGGCGCGTGAAGTTCCTCCAGGAGGAGGCACCGACGGTCCAGTACGACACGACGCCCGTGCCGGTGAACGACGACCGGCAGAACGCCTACGGCGGCGGCTTCGTCACCGGCACCATCATCGGGATCCCGCGCGGCGCCAAGCACCCGCAGGCGTCGTGGGAGTTCGTGAAGTACCTGACCACGAACACCGACGCCCTGGTCACCTTCGCCAACGGCCTCGGCAACGTCCCGAGCACGATCCCCGCGCTGTCCTCGCCGAAGCTGACGCTGCCACCGCAGTTCCGCACCTTCCTGGACGTGTTCAAGAACCCGAACAGCACGACGATCCCGTCGACGGTCAACGGCGGCGACTTCGTCGTGAAGTTCGACGCCTTCGTGCAGGACCAGTGGGAACCCGGCAAGGTGCCCAACTTGCAGCAGGGTCTCCAGAGCCTGGACGACAAGGTCAACAGCGCCCTGAAGCTGGCCGGCGGCTGAGATGGCGGCCGTGCTCTCGGCCGGCCCGGTGACGGCGGCGCGTGCCCGCCGCCGTCACCGGCTCCGCGTCCTGGCGTTCATGTCCCCGTGGCTGGTCGGGTTCTCGCTGTTCTTCGCCTACCCGCTCGCCGCGACCGTCTACTTCTCCTTCTTCCGCTACAACCTGTTCCAGCTCACGCCCGTCGGGCTGACGAACTACAAGTTCCTGTTCAAGGACCCGTACGCCTGGACGGCGATCAAGAACACCCTGTGGCTGGTCGCCGTCATGGTGCCGCTGCGGGTGCTGTTCGGGCTCGGCCTCGCGCAGTTGCTGTCGAAGATCAAGCGAGGCGGGAACATCCTGCGCTCGATCTTCTACCTGCCGTTCCTGATCCCGCCGGTCGCCGCCACGGTCGCGTTCGTCTTCGTGGTCAACCCCGGAACCGGGCCGATCAACGGCATCTTCGCCAAGGTCGGCATTCACCTTCCGGACTGGTTCAACGACCCGACGTGGACCAAGCCGGGCCTGACGCTGCTGGCCCTGTGGGGCATCGGCGACGTCATGATCATCTTGCTGGCGGCGCTGCTGGACGTGCCCAAGACGCTGTACGAGGCGGCGGCCATCGACGGGGCGAACGCCTGGCAGCAGTTCCGCCAGATCACGCTGCCGACGATCTCGCCGGTGCTGATGTTCTCCGCGGTCACGGGCGTCATCCAGACGCTGCAGTACTTCACGCAGGCGATGGTCGCGGCGCACGTCTCGCAGGGCAACGCCGACCAGGCGGGCACCACCACCGCCCCCGGCTATCCCGACGGAGCGTCGCTCACCTTCCCGCAGACGCTCTACAACGAGGGCTTCCAGCAGTTCAACATGGGCTACGCCTGTGTGCTGGCACTCGTTCTGTTCGTCGTCGCGATGTTCTTCACCCTGATCCTGCTCCGCCGGTTCCACGCGTTCGGCGACGACGACTGAAAGGACGACGACAGATGACCGGCACGACTCTCGCTGTACGCCCGTCGGCCGTCGGCTCGCCACTGCGGCCCGGGATACGACGGCGGCGCGGGCGGCGCTTCCTGTACTGGACGGCGACCCACGCGATCGCCATCGCTCTCGCGATCATGTTCCTGGCGCCGTTGATCTTCATGTTCCTCACCGCGGTGATGAGCTCCGACCAGACCCTCACCGGCGCGCTGTGGCCGAGCAGCTGGCACTGGGGGAACTTCTGGAAGGCGCTGACCACCGACGACGGCGTGATGCTGCGCTGGCTCGGCAACACGTTGATCTACGCGGTCCTGGCCACCGTCTTCATGCTGATCTCGAGCGTTCCGGTGGCGTACGCCCTGGCGAGGTTCCGCTTCCGCGGCCGCAAGCTGGCATTCGTCCTGGTCATCACCACGATGATGCTGCCGCCGCAGGTGACGATCGTGCCGATGTACATCCTGTGGGCGCGCTTCCACCTGACCGGCACGCTGTGGCCGCTGATCCTCCCGCTGCTGTTCGGCGACGCCTTCTCGATCTTCCTGCTCCGGCAGTTCCTGCTGACGATCCCGAAGGAGTACACCGACGCGGCACGGGTCGACGGCTGCGGGGAGTTCCGGGCGATGATCCGGGTGATCCTGCCGATGGCGCGGCCGGCGATCGCCGCGGTCGCGCTGTTCCAGTTCTTCTACGCCTGGAACGACTACTTCGGCCCGCTCATCTACACCAAGCCGGAGACCTGGACCCTCGCCGTGGGCCTGTCGACCTTCCGCGCCGCCCACCACGTCGAATGGAACCTGACCATGGCCGCGACGCTCCTGACCGTGCTGCCGGTGATCGTCGTGTTCTTCCTGGCACAACGTGTGTTCATCCAGGGCGTGACTCTGACGGGGGTGAAGGGATGAAGATCTGTGTGGTCGGCGGCGGGTCGACGTACACGCCGGAGCTGGTCGACGGCATCGCCCGCCTGCGCGCGACGCTGCCGGTCTCGGAGCTGGCGCTGGTCGACCCGGACAAGACCCGCCTGGACCTGGTCGGCGGGCTGTCCCGGCGCATCTTCGCCCGGCAGGGACACCCCGGAACGATCCGTACGACGTCCGACCTGGACGAGGGCGTCGACGGGGCCTCTGCCGTGCTCCTGCAGCTGCGCGTCGGCGGGCAGGCGGCCCGCCACGTCGACGAGACCCTGCCGCTGGACTGCGGCTGCGTCGGGCAGGAGACGACCGGCGCGGGCGGACTGGCCAAGGCGCTGCGCACCGTACCCGTCGTGCTGAACATCGCCGACCGGGTCGCCGCACTCGCGCCGGACGCCTGGATCGTCGACTTCACCAACCCGGTCGGGATCGTCACCCGGGCCCTGCTGGACGCCGGGCACCGGGCGGTCGGCCTGTGCAACGTCGCGATCGGCTTCCAGCGCCGCTTCGCCGCCGCGCTCGGCGTCCGGCCCGACCGCGTGCGCCTCGGGCACGTCGGCCTGAACCACCTGACCTGGGAACGCGCGGTGTACCTCGACGGCGAGGACGTTCTGCCGCGGCTGCTGGCCGACCACGCCGAGGAGATCGCCGCCGACCTCGAGCTGCCGGCCGCCCTCATCCGCCGCCTCGGCGTCGTCCCGTCGTACTACCTGCGCTACTTCTACGAGCACGACGCGGTCGTCGCCGAGCAGCTGCACGCACCCTCGCGGGCGGAGCAGGTCGCGGTGATCGAGGAGGGCCTGCTGGAGATGTACGCCGACCCGGCGCTCGACGAGAAACCGGCCCTGCTGGAGGAACGCGGCGGAGCGTACTACTCCGAGGCCGCCGTCGACCTGGTCGCCTCCCTGGCGGGCGACCGCGGCGACGTCCAGGTCGTCAACGTCCGCAACGGCGGCCGGCTGCCGTTCCTGCCGGACGAGGCGGTCATCGAGGTCCCGGCCCGGATCACCGCGTCCGGGCCCGAACCGCTGCCGGTCGACCCGGTCGAGCCGCTGTACGCCGGGCTGATCGCGCACGTCGCCGCGTACGAGGAGCTGGCCCTGGAGGCGGCGCGGAAGGGCGGCGTGGACCGGGTCGCCGACGCGCTGCTGGCCCACCCGCTGATCGGGCAGGCGAGCATCGCCGACGAGCTCGCCCCCCGCCTCGTCGCCGCGAACGCCGCCCACCTGCCCTGGGCGGTGAGCGCGTGATCCTGGCGATCGACGGCGGGAACAGCAAGACCGACGTCGCCGTGCTGACCGCCGGCGGCGAGGTCCTGGCCACCGCGCGCGGCGATGGGTTCCGCCCGGTCGCCGACGGCGTGACGGAGGCGGTGGACACCGTCGCCGAGACGGTGGCGCGCGCCCTCTCGGCGGCCGGCGCGGGCACGCCCGTCGACCACGTCTCGGCCTATCTGGCCAACGTCGACCTGCCCGTGGAGGAGGAGCGGTTCCACCGGCTGTTCACCGACCGCGGGTGGGGCCGCGGCGTCCGGGTCGGCAACGACACCTTCGCGCTGCTGCGGGCCGGAGCCACCGAGCCGTGGGGCGTCGCGGTCGTGTGCGGGGCCGGTATCAACTGCGCCGGCGTCGCCCCCGACGGGCGGGTCGCGCGGTTCCCCTCGATCGGGCAGGTGACCGGCGACTGGGGCGGCGGTCACCACCTCGGCGAGGAGGCGCTGTGGCACGCCGTCCGCGCCGAGGACGGCCGCGGCCCGCACACCGCGCTGGCCGCCGCCGTCGCCGCGCACTTCGGTCGCGCCGGCGTCGAGGACGTCGCGCTCGCGATCCACTTCGGGGAGCTCTCCGAAGCGCGACTGGGAGAGCTGTCCCCGGTCCTGTTCGCGGTCGCGGCGGCGGGCGACCCGGTCGCGCGGAGCCTGGTCGACCGCCAGGCCGAGGAGATCGTCGCGCTCGCCACCGTGGCGCTGCGCCGTCTGGACCTGCTCGACGCTCCGGTGGAGGTCGTCCTCGGCGGTGGCGTCCTCGCCGCCAGGCATCCCCAGCTGATGACCGCGGTCGAGGACCGGCTGGCGGGGCTCGCCCCGCAGGCCAAGCCCGTCGTCGTCGAGGCTCCCCCACTGCTCGGCGCCGCCCTTCTCGGCCTCGACGCCGCCGGGGCGCCGCCGGAGGCGTACGACCGCCTGCGCGCGCATTTCGGCAAGGGAGGCGCTCAGGCGCGGTGACGGCACACGCCGAGCGCCTCACGGCGCGGGGCGCGGGCGGTGTGAGGAAGGGCGGCCGCCTGCCACGACGAAAAGGGCTCAGCGAACTTCAGCACTAATGTCGGGATTTTCCCGGTCAGGTAGCACGGGCGCGAATCGGGCAAAGCGCCGCCAAACGCCGCCGGGGTCGGCCGAACGAAGGATTCTGCCCACCCTAGCGGCCAATGCGGCCCTTAACCGTGGTACAGCACGATAGGTCCGATTTGTAGAACTGCGTCTTTGTTGCCATCTTACCTTGCAGTTGTCTTGTCGGGAATCTACCGGGGAATGTTACAAATTGCAGCGCAGTCCCGAAAACCGGGAGAGCGCGGCTAGTGACGGCTATCGCTTGATCCCGACAACAAGGAGATTGACGTGCTGAAGAAGACGTGCACCGTCGGCGGCCTGGTCCTCACGGCGGCCGCCGGGGCCCTGTTCACGAGCTCGCCCGCGTCCGCGTCGGTTCCCACCTGGGGTGGCGGCGGCTGCTGCGGCAGCTCCTCCCACCATTTCCGGTTCTTCTCGCACCACCGGAACTTCAACGCCAACCAGAACGAGCTGTTCAACCACCTCCGCATCCGGATTCGTAACCGGAACAACAACATCGCCATCGCGCGGAACACGCAGGCGCAGGCGGAGCGGCAGAACCAGTTCGAGCGCCAGAACCAGTTCCAGCGGCAGCTCGAAGACGACTAAGAGTATTCGCCATCGGGTCGCGCTCTCTTCGCAGGGCGCGGCCCGATCGCGTTATTCAGGCTCCGGCACGAACACGCTCATCCGGTAGGTGGTGGGCTGCACCAATCGTCCGCAGAGCATGTCGACCCGGACCATCGACGGGTCGACCGCCTCGAACTCGGACGCGAAGCGGCGTCTGAAGTCCCGCCACTCGGCTTCGTCGCAGGTCTGGAAGACGACCTCCCAGTGCCCCGCCCGCTCCTCGTACGCGGCCTTGAGCCGCCGTTGCAGGTCTTCCCGCCGCCACTTCCGCTTCCTCTGTCCCGGCACGCCGATCAGCATCGTGGACCGGCGACACCCCGGCAACATCGATGACCGAATGTCTGTTTTGGGGCTTGTCGGGTCGTGTGTCCCGAGCGTACGGTGCTGGACATGTCTGAACAGGTCAGAGGACAGGGGTGGACATGACGGACTCTCCTGCCCTCAAGCATCAGAACATCGCCCGCACCCTGGCCGGGGAGATCCGGGCCGGCCGGTTGAAGCGGGGCAGCAGGCTTCCCGGTGAGCACGCCCTCGCCGCCCGGTTCTCGGTCAGCCGGAACACCATTCGCTCGGCGCTGACCGAGCTGAGCCGGGAAGGGCTCATCTCGACCCATTCGGGAAAGGGATCGTTCGTCACCTTCGACGGACGCCTGATCGATGATCGGCTGGGCTGGGCCCGCGCGCTGGCCGACCAGGGCGTGGCCACCGAGACCCGGCTGCTGCGCCTGGAGAGGGTCGACGACCCCGGCCTCGCGGAGCGGCTCGGCCTGGACTCGTCGTCGTTCTTCGCCGTCGACCGCGTGCGGACCCTGACGGACGGGGCGGCGGTGTCGCTGGAGCGCAGCCGGATCCCCGGCGTCGACGGCCTGCTCGACCTGCCCGCCAGGGGTCTGATCGAAGGATCGCTGACCGCGACACTGGCCTCCGTTGGGCTCTACGCCGACCACGGCGACGAATGGGTGTCGGCCGGGCCCCTCGAGGCCACGGACGCGGAGGAACTGGGCCGCCGGCCCGGTGAGTGGTTCCTCCGCACGCGGCGCGCCAGCTGGACCGCGGCCGGTGACCTCGTGGAGCACGTCGAGAGCCTGCTCGACCCGGCGCGGTTCCAGCTGCACCTGCGTTTCGGGGCCTCCTCATGACCGGTGCCGCCGACCGCGCCCTCGGAGCGCTGTACGGGCTGGCGATCGGTGACGCGCTCGGCATGCCGACCCAGTCGCTGCCCCGGCAGAAGATCCAGGAGACGTTCGGGACGCTCACCGGATTCGAGGCCGCGCCGCCGGACCAGCCCCTGGCAGCCGGAATGCCGGCCGGAGCGGTCACCGACGACACCGAGCAGGCCGTCCTGCTCGCCCGCCTGCTGATCGACGGCGGCGGGCGGATCGATCCGGTCGTGCTGGCCCGGTCCCTGCTGGACTGGGAGGACGACATGCGCCGGCGGGGTTCGCTGGACCTGCTCGGCCCGTCGACGAAACGCGCCGTGGCCGCCGTCGCCGGTGGCACACCGGTCGAGGACGCCGGCCGTCACGGCGACACCAACGGCGCCGCGATGCGGATCACACCCGTCGGCATCGCCGCCGGCGGGGGCGGGCCCGACTCCCTTCTCGACAGCGTCGTCGAGGCGAGCCTCGTCACCCACAACACCAGCGTCGCCCTCGCCGGCGCCGCGGCCGTCGCGGCGGCCGTGAGCGCCGGGATCGACGGCGCGGACATGAAAGAGGCCGTCCGGCACGCGGAACGCGCCGCGGCCGCCGGCGTCCGCCGTGGTCACTGGGTGGCCGCCGCCGACATCGCCGCACGCATCCGGTGGGCGACCGGTCTCGTGGCGGGCCAGCCCGTCGCGGCCGCCGCCGAGGACATCTACGACCTCGTCGGCACCAGCGTGGCCACCCAGGAGTCGGTGCCGGCCGCTTTCGCGGTCCTCGCCCTGTACCCGGACGACCCGTGGCAGGCATGCCTGCTCGCGGCCTCACTCGGCGGCGACTGCGACACGATCGCGGCGATCGCCGGAGCCATCGCGGGGGCCTGCCACGGCCTCCGGTCCCTGCCCGAAGAAGCCGTCGCGACCGTGCGCCGGGTCAACGGCCTCCCCCTCGACGACCTGGCGCTCCGCCTCCTCACCCTGCGCAACGGGGCCTGACCGCCCCCA
Organism: Actinoallomurus vinaceus; assembly: GCF_039542055.1. NCBI lineage: Bacteria > Bacillati > Actinomycetota > Actinomycetes > Streptosporangiales > Thermomonosporaceae > Actinoallomurus > Actinoallomurus vinaceus. The sequence continues at coordinate 289,880 of NZ_BAABHK010000012.1, read as the reverse complement.
CTCGACCCCCGAGAAGGTCCCCATGTCCAACGACAACAAGGTCGGTGCCGTCGAAACCCGCGGCATCGAGCCCGTGCCCGACGAGGAACGCCGCGGCGGTCCGCTGCAGCTCTTCTGGGTGTGGTTCGCCGCCAACATCTCCATCCTCGCGCTGCCGCTCGGCGCGACTCTGGTCGCGTTCCGCGGCATGAACATCTGGCAGGCCGTTCTCGTCGGCGCCATCGGCTCCTTCGGCTCGTTCGCCCTCGTCGGGCTCATCAGCGTCGCCGGGAAGTGGGGCGGCGCGCCGAGCATGACGCTGTCCCGGGCGGTCTTCGGACCGCGGGGCAACCACGGCCCGACCCTGGTGTCATGGCTGTCACGCGTCGGCTGGGAAGTGGTGAACACGACCACCGCCGCGTACGCCCTGCTCGCCATCCTCCACATCGCCTTCGGCGTCGGCGCGGGTTCCGTGCTCACCGTCGTGTGCCTGCTCGCCTTCGTGGCCCTCACCCTGCTCGTGTCCGGGCTCGGGCATGCCACCCTGGTATGGATCCAGCAGCGGGCGACGTACGTCTTCGGCGCACTCAACCTCGTCGTCGGCGGCTTCCTCGTCACGAAGGTGCACTGGCACGCGGTGCTCCACGCACCCGCCGCACCGGCCGGCGCAATGATCGCCGGGATCGGCGTGATCGCCGGCGGGACGGGCATCGGCTGGGCGAACGCGGGCGCCGACATGGCCCGCTACCAGCCACGCCAGGTTCCCGGCCGCCGGATCGTCGCGGCCGCCGCGGCCGGCGCCGGAGTCCCGCTGGTCCTTCTCATCTCCCTCGGCGGCCTGCTGTCGACGGGTGACCACACGCTCGCCGCCGCCTCCGACCCGGTCGCCGCGATCCAGGCCATGCTGCCCTCCTGGATGGCCGTCCCCTACCTGCTGGCGGCGTTCGGCGGCCTGCTGCTGTCCAACCACCTCTCGGTGTACTCGGCCGGCCTCACCATGATCACCCTGGGCATCCGGCTCCGCCGCGTGGTCGCGGTCGGCATCGACGTCGTGCTCACCCTGGCCGGCGGCGTCTACCTGATGCTGATCGCGAAGAACTTCTACGGACCGTTCATCACGTTCATCTCCCTGCTCGCCGTCGCCATCACGTCGTGGGTCGCCGTGTTCCTCGTGGACATGGGGACCCGGCGGGAGTACGACCCGGACGGGCTGATGGACACCACGCGCGGCGGCGTCTACTGGCACCGTGGCGGCGTGGCCTGGCCCGCCTTCACCGCGTGGGTGGCGGGCATCGTCACCGGGCTGCTGTTCACCGTCGCCCAGACCTCCGACACCGACGTGTGGTTCGCGGGGCCGCTGTCGCACACCTGGCCGGCGCGCAACGGACTCGGCTGGCTCGTCGCGTTCGCCGTGGCCGCCCTCGTCTATCTGGGCCTGCGTGCCGCCACGGGCCAGGGCGGCGCCCGCCGGTCCGGGCGGCCGGCCCACGAGATGAGCAGGGTGAGCTCGTGAGGCCCTCCATCGGCCGGCTGGTCCATGTCGGCAACGTCCTCATCGACGTGGTCATGGAGGTGCCCGCGCTGCCACGGCCGGGCGGAGACGTCCTCGCCGGCTCCAGCCGGATCACTCCGGGCGGCGGCTACAACGTGATGGTCGCGAGCGCGCGGCAGGGCCTCGAGGTCGCCTATGGCGGGTCCCACGGCACCGGGCTGTTCGGCGATCTCGCCCGTGCCCGGCTGGCCGAGGCCGGCATCTCCGTCCTTCAGGAGCCGACCGCCGATGTCGACACCGGCTTCGACGTCGCGTTCGTCGACGGTACGGGAGAGCGCACCTTCGTCACCGCCACCGGTGCGGAGGCGGCGCTGACGTACGAACAGCTCGCCGGGATCCGGCTGCGGGCCGACGACGCCGTCTACGTGTCCGGGTACGGCCTGGCCTACCCCGCCAACCGGGACGCCCTCACCCGCTGGCTGAGGACGCTTCCCCGAAGCACCGTCGTGATCGTCGATCCGGGTCCGCTCGTCGCCGAGATACCCGCCGACGTCCTCGGGCCGGTGCTCGACCGCGCCGACTGGTGGAGCTGCAATCTCGACGAGGCGATCGCGACGACCGGGCATGCCGATCCGGAGCAGGCGGCCGTGGCACTGGCCCGGCGAACGGGACGGTCCGGTGTCGTCGTCCGCATCGGCCCGGCCGGGTGCGTCCTCGCCATGCCCGGAGCCGAGGTCCTGCGCGTCCCGACCTTCGACGTACGGGCGGTCGACAGCAACGGCGCCGGTGACGCGCACGTCGGCGTCTTCGTCGCCGGCCTCGCGGAAGGGCTGTCGCCGACGCGGGCCGCGCTGCGGGCCAACGCCGCCGCCGCGATCGCCGTCACGCGCCGCGGCCCGGCGACCGCACCGACCCGCGCGGACGTCGATCGTCTCCTCGACGGGGCATGACGGATGTCACGGCGACCGCGCCGCTCGCCGGCGCGCGTGAGCGCGTCGGCGAGCGGCGGTGGGGTCAGCCGGTGTACTGAGCGAAGATCTTGGAGAACTCGTAGGGCTGCTGCGAGATGTTGGTGCACTGGTAGAGCGCGCCGGTGCACGCGTTGCGGTCCCTGGTCTCCTCCCAGAACGCGAGCATCCCGAGGTGGTGCTGCTTGGCGAAGGTCACGAGCTGCCGGGCGTCGTCCTGGTTGTAGACGTTGTGGTCGTCGTTCTCGCCGAGCATCGGGGTGACGCCGACCATCGCCCAGAGCTGGGCGTCGGTCCTGCCCGGGTACAGCGTCTTGAGCTGGTCGTGGGTGGACTGCGCGGCCTGCACCGCCGCGTCGCCGTAGTCGACGGAGCGGTAGTAGTCCATCGCCATGACGTTGACGAGGTCGAGGTCGACCCCGGCGTTCTTGGCGGACGTGACGACGTTCAGGCCGTCGCTGGTCAGGCCCTCCGGCAGCACCGGCAGGGTGAGGGAGATTTTCAGGCCGGGGTGGCTCTGCTGCAGCCGGGCCAGGGCCTGCGACCGCCGGTCCACCGACGCCTTGTCGGCCACCGCGGCGCCCTCGATGTCGAAGTCGACGTACTTGGCGCCATAGGCGTCCACGACCGCGGCGTACTCGGTGTACAGCGCGTTCACGTCGCCGCAGGCCTGCGCGAGCTCGATGCCGGACGCGCCGCCGAAGGAGATCTTCACGTCGCCGCCCGCGGCGCGCAGCTTGTCGATCTCGTCCTTCTGCCAGGCGGCCCTCGGATCGTAGGCGTTGAACCAGCTCGCCTTGCACCCGGCGCTCGTCACGAACGCGAGGGTGAAGCCTTTGAGCCCGCCCGCCTGCGCCATCTCGCTGAGGACGGGGGTCGGCCAGGAGCCCATGTCGACGTACGGGGCGGCGTACGGCCGGTTGCCCGCCGGAGACCCGGCGTCGGTGGTCGCGCTCACCTGGGCGGAGAAGGCGGAGAGGTTTCCGGCGGCGTCCCTGGCCCGCACCGTGAACGTGTAGGCCGTCGCGGGCTGGAGCCCGGTGACCGTGGCGCTCGTGCCGGAGGCCATGGTCGCCAGGGTCGTGCCCTGGAAGACCTCGTACCCCGTCACGCCGGTGTCGTCCGTGGCGGCGGTCCAGGACAGCGACACGCTCGACGAGGTGTGGCCGGTCACCGTGAGGCCCGATGGCACGGACGGCGGTCGGGTGTCGCCACCACCGCTGCCGCCGTCGCACGAGGCCCCGTTCAGCTTGCAGCCGGACGGGCCGGCGGTTCCGGAGACGACGAAGCCGAAGCTAACCGTGGCGCCGGGAGCGATCTGCCCGTTGTACTCCCGGTTCTTGAAGGAGTAGTGGTCACCGGATTTCGAAAGCAGCGCGTCCCAGTAGGTCCCGACCGTGGTCGACGCGGTCAGGTCGAACTCCACGGTCCACGCGGTGATCGTCGTGGTGCCGGTGTTCTTGATCGTGTACTGACCCTGGTAGCCGGTGTCCCAGCTCGAGGTCTTGGCGAACGTGGCGGTGGCGGCGGTCGCCGCGTGGGCGGGGCCGGCGACGGCGAAGCCGGCGAGCAGGGCCGTCGCGGCGAGAGTGACGAACAGGCGTCTCAACGTCTCACTCCTGGCGGGGAGAGGAGGAAGGATGCCCCCGAGGAAGCTTTTAGTAAGCTTTCCTGTTAGTTCGTACTCCGCCGGGCAGGCCGCGTCAAGGGCGCGCCGCCCCGGCCACTCACGGCGGGAGTCCGGCCCGGTCACGCACGATCGGGGGCCCGGGTCGGCTTCCGCCGGCCGGCGCGTCCGGACTATCCCTGGAGTGCCAGGTACTTCACCTCCAGGTACTCCTCGATTCCCTCGAATCCGCCTTCACGCCCAAGACCGGACTGCTTGATCCCGCCGAAGGGTGCGGCGGCGTTGGAGACGAGGCCACGGTTGAGGCCGACCATGCCTGTCTCGAGGGCCTCGCCGACGCGCAGCGCGCGGTCGAGATCACGGGTGTAGGCGAAGGCGACGAGTCCGGCGGACGTGGCGTTGGCCGCCGTGACCATGCTCTCTTCGCCGGGATAGGTGGTGATCGGGGCGACCGGCCCGAAGATCTCCTGGGTGACGAGTGGCGCGTCTTCCGGAACGCCGGTCAGGACGGTGGGCGGGAAGAAGTAACCGGGGCCGGGCAGCGGTCGGCCGCCGACGATCACCTTGGCGCCGCGTCGTTCGGCGTCGGCGACCAGCCCCTCGATCCGGTCCCGGGCGGCCGTGTCGACGAGCGGCCCGACCTGCGAGTCCGGGTCGGTGCCCACGCCGGAGCGCAGCGCCGCCAGCCGGTCGGCCAGCCCCTGGGTGAAGGCGTCGGCGACCGCCTCGTGCACGAGGAAGCGGTTGGCGGCCACACACGACTGTCCGGCATTGCGCATCTTGGCGAGGACCGCGCCGTTCACCGCTTCGTCGACGTCCGCGTCGTCGAAGACGAGGAACGGCGCATTGCCGCCCAGCTCCATGGACGTCCGCAGGACCCCGTCGGCGCTCTGGGCGAGCAGGCGCCGGCCGACCTCGGTCGAGCCTGTGAAGGACAGTTTGCGCAGGCGGCCGTCGCCCAGCAGCGCCGTCGTCACCTCCGCCGGTGACAGCGTCGGCACGACGTTGACCACACCGTCCGGTACGCCGGCCTCGGCGAGCAGTGCTGCCAGCGCGAGGGCGCACAGCGGCGTCTGCTCGGCGGGCTTGACCACCATCGTGCAGCCCGCCGCGAGCGCGGGCCCCACCTTGCGGGTGACCATGGCGAGCGGGAAGTTCCACGGCGTGATGAGGTAGCACGGTCCCACCGGCTGCCGTGCCGTGAGGATGCGGTGATCTCCGGATGGCGCGGTCCGGAAGTCGCCGCCGATCCGGACGGCCTCTTCGGCGAACCATCGCAGGAAGTCGGCGGCGTAGGCGACCTCGGCGCGCGACTCGGCGAGCGGACGCCCGGTCTCCGCGGTCGCCAGCCGGGCCAGAGATTCGGCGTCCCGGCTCATCAGCTCGAACGCGTGCCGCAGGATGTCGGCGCGAATCCGCGGTGCGATCGCCGCCCAGGCCTTCTGGGCGCCGGCGGCCGCGTCCAGGGCCCGGATGGCGTCCTGTCCGGTGGCGTCGGCCACCGAGGCGATGACCCGGCCGGTCGCGGGATCGGTCACCTCGAACGCGGCGCCCGCGGGAGTCCACGCGCCGTTGATGAACAGGTCGCGCGGCACCTCGTCGTCGATGCTCATCACGCCTCAGCTCGCGGCTGCGAGGAGACCACGGATCTCCTCGGCGGTCGGGAAGCGGGGCGTGTTGGCCATGACCTCGTCGTCGAGCGCGTCCTTGGCCAGCAGGTCGAAGTCCTCGTCCCGTACACCGTGGTCGCCGAGCCGGCTGGTGAGCCCGACCCGGGCGCCGAGCGCGCGGACGGCGTCGACGGCCGCGCCGGCGTTCCACTCGGCCGACCGAGCGGTGTCCCCGACGCCGAGCGCGAACGCCGCCTGCGCGGTCCGTTCCAGCCGTGCGGGCAGGTTGAACCGCAGGACGTGCGGCAGCAGCATGGTCAGCGCGACGCCGTGCACGATGTCGAACCTGCCGCCGAGCGGGTGGGCGATGCCGTGGCAGATGCCCAGCCCGGTCGCGGCCATCCCGACCCCGGCCATATGCGCGGCGAGCAGCATCTGGGCGCGGGCCTCCAGGTCGGTGCCGTCGTCGTAGGCGGCGGGAAGGTGGGTGGCGACCATCCGGATCACCTGCAGGGCGATGCCGTCCGACCAGGGATTGGCCCGCAGGGAGCTGAACGACTCGAGGGCGTGGGTGAGCGCGTCCATGCCGGTCGCGGCGGTGGGGCCGGGAGGTAGGCCGACGGTGAGCTCCGGGTCGAGGACGGCCGCGCGTGGGAGTGCGGTGGCGTGCCCGACGTAGAACTTCCGATGGGTCTCGACGTCGGTGATGACGCCGAACGCGTTGGTCTCGGCGCCGGTGCCGGCGGTGGTCGGGACGGCGACGATCGGCAGCGCGGGCGCGGCGAACTCGCTGCGGTAGTCCAGGTCCCGGCCGCGTTGCGGGTTGACGGCGGCGAGGGCGATGCCCTTGGCGGCGTCCATGGCCGAGCCGCCGCCGAGCGCGACGATCGACTCGGCGGCCGTCTCCCGGGCGACGTCGGCGCCGGCGCCGATGTCGTCGGTGGTCGGGTTGGCGTGCACGCCGGCGAAGACGGTCGCCTCCGTCCCGGTGAGCGCGCCGCGCACGGCCTCGAGCACGGGGGTGGCCGCGATGCCGGGGTCCGTCACGATCAGCACGCGGCGGGATCCGGTGAGCTCGCCGAGCATACGCACCGCGCCGGCGCCGAGGTGTGCGGCCGGCATCGGGGTGAGGGTGAGACCGGTCTCGGTCAGCGAAGGCATGATCACGCTCCCTGAGGGGTGAGCCGGAGGGGAGCGCCCGTCAGGTCCTCCCAGAGCTTGACGGGCGCCATCTCGCCGGCGAGGTCGCCGTAGGCGCGCTGGGCGCGCCGGTAGACCTGTTCGACGAGGGCGGACAGTTCGGCGGGCACCTTGACCTCGCGGGCCAGGTCGACCGCCAGGCCGAGATCCTTGCAGGCCAGCGCGAGGGCGAACGACTCGTCGTAGTCGCCGTCCCGCAGTACCGACAGGACGTCGCGGTCGAGGAAGTTGCTGGCTGCGGGGCTGGCGAGCAGGGCGTCGCGCAGGACGGCGAGGTCGACGCCGGCACCGGTTCCGATGGACAGCACCTCGGTGGTGGCGACGAGATGCGCGAACCACAGCAGGTTGATCATCAACTTGACGGTGTAGCCGGCGCCGTGGCCGCCGACGCGCATGACCCGTTCCGGGTCGCCGAGGACGTCGAGGACGGGTCGCGCCCGCTCAACGACCTCCGGGTCGCCGCCGACGAAGATCTGCAGGGTGCCGGCGCGCGCTCCGGCGGCCATGCCCGACACCGGCGCGTCGAGGACGTGCACGCCACGGCCGTCGGCCAGGGCCCGGACCCGGTCGGCGACCTCGGGGACGGAGGTGGACATGTCGATCCACACCGCGCCGGGAGCCAGGGCGTCCAGAAGGCCGCCCGGTCCGAGGAGCACCGCCTCGACGTGCCGGGGCGTGGGCAGCATGGTGATGACGGCGTCGCGGCCGGCGCCGGCCTCGGCGGGACAGGCGGCCCAGGTCGCGCCGAGCCGCTCGTGCTCGGCGGCGGCGTCGCGGCGCACGTCGTACACGGCCACGTCGTATCCGGCCGCGAGGAGGTTACGGCACATGGGCCCGCCCATGTGCCCCAGGCCGATGAATCCCAGTTTCACGAGTCCCCCAGGTGGATCCAGGTGGTCTTGAGGGCGGAGTAGGCGTCCAGCGCGTGCAGGGACTTGTCCCGTCCGCTGCCGGAGTCCTTGAACCCGCCGAACGGCGTGATGACGTCGCTGGCGTCGAAGGTGTTGACCCAGACGGTGCCGGCCCGCAGGGCGCGGGCGACCCGGTGCGCCGTGCCCAGGCGCCTGGTCCAGACGCTCGCGGCCAGCCCGTACCGGGTGTCGTTGGCCAGCCGCACGGCCTCCTCCTCGGAGGTGAAGGCGGTCGCGGTCAGGACCGGACCGAAGATCTCCTCTTGGGCGACACGCGCGTCGTTGCGGACGTCGCGCAGCACGGTGGGGGCGACGAAGTAGCCGCCGGAGTCGGCGCGGACCCGGTCGCCGCCCGTGATCACCTGGCCGCCCTCCTCCCGGCCGAGCGCGACGTAGCCGAGGACGCGGTCGAGCTGCGCCTGGTCGACGATGGCGCCCATCTGTGTGGCGGGGTCGAGCGGATCCCCCGGCTGGATGCCCTCGGCGACCTTGACGACCTCGGCGAGCAGGTCGTCCATGACGCGGGCGTCGGCGAGGAGCCGGGAGCCGGCGTTGCAGGTCTGACCGGCGTTGTAGAAGATCCCCCAGGCCACCGCCGACGCCGCGGCGCTGAGGTCCTCGGCGTCGGCCAGCACGACCTGCGGCGACTTGCCGCCGAGCTCGAGCGAGACCTCCTTGCCTTTCGAGCGCGCCGCGTACTCGAGGAAACGGTGGCCTGTCTCGGTGGACCCGGTGAAGGCGATCTTGTCGACGCCCGGGTGGAGGCCGAGGGCCGCCCCGGCGACGGGCCCGAGGCCGGGGACGACGTTGAGGACGCCGTCCGGCAGGCCGGCCTCGCTCGCCAGCTCGGCCAGCCGGAGGGCGCTGAGGGAGGACTGCTCGGCGGGCTTGAGCACCACCGAGTTGCCCATCGCCAGCGCCGGGGCGATCTTCCACGCCGTGATGATCAGCGGATAGTTCCAGGGGACGACCGCGCCGACCACGCCCAGCGGCTCCCGGGTGATCAGTGCCAGTGCGTCCGGGCCGGTCGGGGCGATCTCGTCGTAGGCCTTGTCGATCGCCTCGGCGTACCACTGAAGGCAGGCGGCCGCGCTCGGGACGTCCACCCGCAGGGACTCGCCGATGGGCTTGCCGACGTCCAGGGTCTCCAGCAGCGCCAGCTCCTCGAGATTCTCCCGGATCAGCGCGCTCAGCCGCAGCAGCACCTCCTTGCGGTGGCGCGGGCTCGCGCCGGCCCAGCGGCCGTCCTCGAACGCCGTGCGAGCGGCCCGTACCGCGCGGTCCACGTCCGTCTCGGTCGCGGCCGAGACCTGGGCGAGTTCGCGGCCGTCGCGCGGGCCGACGGTCGCGAACGTCCCGCCGTCCGCGGCGGGCGTGAACCAGCCGTCGATGAACAGTTCCCGGCGCGGGGTGATCCGCGCGGCGCGGTCGCGCCACTCCTCGTACGTGGTCACGTCACTCCCCCTTCCAGCGGCGTATCGCCGCCGGGTCGATCTCGGCCCCCAGGCCGGGGGCGTCGGGCACGTGGATGTGGCCGTCGGCGTCGACGCCGACCGGCTCGGTGAGGAAGAAGTCCCGGCGCTGTGGCGTCCAGCCGGGCGGGTCGTAGGGGAACTCCACGTACGGGCCGCCGCCCACGCCCGCGGCGACGTGCAGGTTCGCCAGGACGCCGAGGCCGTTGCTCCACGTGTGCGGGGTGAACCAGCGGTGCTTGGCGAAGGCCAGCTCGGCGAGGGTCCGGGCGCGCAGCATGCCGACCGACAGGACGACGTCCGGCTGGTACACGTCGAGGGCGTCCGCCTCCAGCAGGTGGAGCAGCTCGGCCATGGTCCGCACCATTTCGCCGCCGGCGACGCGGATCCCGGTCTGGGCCCGGACGGTCCGCACGCCGTCGATGTCGTACTGCGGCAGCGGCTCCTCCAGCCACAGCACGTCGAGCTCGGCCAGCTCCGCGGCCACGCGACGCACCGATGCCAGGTCGAGGGCGGGTTCGATGTCGCCGGACATCCGCCAGGACTGGTTCAGGTCGACCATCAGGGCGATGTCGTCGCCGACCGCCTCCCGGGTCGCGCGGACGGTGGCGATGCCCTCGGCGAGCCGGTCCCGGGCGACCCGGATCTTCATGGCCCGGAAGCCCGCCTCCTTGGCGGCCAGGGCCGCCTCGGCGCGCTCCGGCGGCGGTTTGAGCTCGCCGAAGGAGGCGTACGCGGGCAGCCGGCCGGTCGCACCGCCGAACAGGCCCGCCACCGGCAGGCCGGCGACCTTGCCGATGATGTCCCAGAGCGCCGCCTCCAGCGGCCAGTACCGCCCCGAGTGGAAGTTGATCGTCTCCAGGGTCTTGACGTGGTTGACGATGGCGAGCGGGTCACGGCCGAGGAACAGGTGCTCGTGGGCCTCGAACCCGTCCATCGTGTCGCCCGAGCCGTACCCGACGACGCCCTCGTCGGTCTCGACGGTGACCAGCGTGGCGTCGAAGGACGTGCGCGGGACCGGGTCCCACGCCGCGTTGAACGGCGGATCCAGCGGCAGCCGCATCCGGTCCAGGCGAATGGCGGTGATCTTCACGCGTCCCCCGGGGGTATGTAGAACGGGTTGGCCGGCGCGTGCCGGGCGTCGAGCGCGTCGGCGACGGACGGCGTGCCGGCCGCGCCCGCGCGCAGCGCCGACCGGGTGGCCTCGCGGTTGTTGGCGTACACGAGATCGGCGTCGGCGGCGGCCGGGTTGACCCAGACCGCGGCGATGAGGACCAGGTCGTCGACCGCGTCCTCGGGGACGGTCCCGTCGGCGACCGCGTCCATGACCCCGGCCGCGACCCCGGCCTGGGCGGCACCCCAGGTCAGGTCGGCGTGCTCCGGCGTCTCGACGGCGGCCTTGTTGACGAACAGGGTCATCGGCTTGGCCGGCAGCCCCGGCCGCAGCACCGCGACGAACGGCACGTGGCCCGTACGGGGGGTGGCCAGGGCGGTGGCCCAGGCGACTCCGGCCGGTCCGGCCCGGTGGCCGAGCACGGTGTTGATGTGGGCGGCCTCGGCACCCTCGCCGATGAAGCTCTCGCCGATCCGCAGGTCGGCGTGCGTCGCTGCCGGGACGGTCACTTCACGAACCCCTGTTCCTTCAGCCAGTCGTGCGCGACGGTCTTCGGCTCGTAGCCCTGCGCGTCGACCTTGGCGTTGAGCTGCCGCATCGTCTCGTCGGTGAGCTTGGCCGCGACCGGGTCGAGGTACTTGCGGATCTGCGGGTACTTCGTGTCGGTGTCCTGGCGGAGGGTCGGCGCGGCGTTGTAGACCGGGAAGAAGCGCCGGTCGTCCTGCAGGACGGTCAGGCCCATGGAGGCGACCCGCCCGTCCGTGGCGAAGACCTCACCGAAGTTGCAGGTCGTCCCCTTCTTCGTCTCGGTGTAGATCACACCGGTGTCGAGCATCTTGACGTTCGACTTCGGGATGGTCATCCCGTACGCCTTGGTCATCCCCGGCCAGCCGTCGTCGCGGGTGGAGAACTCGCTCTCGATGCAGAAGGTCGCCTCGTTCGGCCTGGTCCGGGCGAGGTTCGCCAGGTCGGACAGCTTGGTGACGCCGAGCGCGGCCGCCTTGTCCTTGCGGATCGCGAAGGCGTAGGTGTTGTTGAGCGGCGCCGGGGCGCCCCAGACCACCTTGTTCTTCGCCAGGTCCTCTTTGGCGACGGCGTCGTACTGCTGCCGCGGGTCGGGGACGGGCTTGGTGTGCTTGAGGTAGGTCACCCACCCCGTGCCGGTGTAGTCCCAGTACACGTCGATGTTCTTCGACAGCAGGGCGGTGCGCGTGTTCGTGGAGCCCTTGATGTTGGTCTTGTCGGTCACGGACGCGCCGTGGGCCTTCAGCAGGTCGATGGTGATCTCGCCGAGAATGATCGACTCGGAGAAGTCCTTGGACCCGACCGTCAGGGTCGTGCCCTTGAGCTCTTGGCCGAGACTGCCCTGCGCGACGGTCTGGCTGGACGAGCCGCAGGCCGTGAGCGCGGCGGCGGCCACGACGATCGCCGTACAGGGCAGGAGGGCCCGGCGGGAGAAAGTGGACATGGCGGTACTCCGGAATGAGGAAACGGGGGGAAAGATGAGGTTGGGTTCAGACGCCCTTGGGGCGTAGCGCGTCCTCGGCGACGCCGCCGAGCCAGTCGATGAGCAGGGCGATGCAGGCGGTGAGCACGCTGCCGGTAAGCAGCACCGGCGTGCGGTTCAGCTTGATGCCGTTGACGATGATGTCGCCGAGCCCGCCGGCGTTGACGAACGTCGCCAGCGTGGCCACGCCGACCGCCATCACGAGCGACGTGCGCAGGCCGGCGAGGATCACCGGGATCGCCAGCTTCAGCTCCACCCGGATCAGCACCTGCGCGCGGGTCATGCCCATCCCCCGCGCCGCCTCCACGAGCGACCGGTCGACCTGCTGGACGCCCACCATGGTGTTGCGCAGGACCGGCAGGACGGCGTAGGCGACGAGCCCGATCAGCGCGATCCGGAAGCCGACCCCGAACTTGATCGTGAGCAGGACCAGCAGTCCGATCGCGGGGGTGGCCTGTCCCAGGTTGGCCAGGCCGAGGACGAAAGGGCTCAGCCAGCGCGCCGCGGGCCGGGACAGCAGGACGCCCAGCGGGATCGCGATGACGACGACCAGCAGCACGGCCAGCCCGGTGAGCCGCAGGTGCTCCACGACCCGGGCGATGATGTAGTCCGAGTTCAGCGTGCGCCGCTCGATCGAGTCCAGCCGCTGCCCCGACACCCACAGGTAGAGCGCGGCGAGTACGGCGGCCAGCGCCGCGGGGATGAGGAGGTGGCGCAGCGCGGCTCGCCGGGGCCGTCCGGCGTTCTGCTCCTGCACGGTGGGGACGGCGGTCGCGGTGGCCGGTTCAGCGAGCACCGGACACCGCCTCGTTCCCGGCCGGCCGGCGCACGGCCGCGCAGATCTGCGCGTAGGTCAGCGCCCGGCCGTCGCAGGTCACCTGCTGGGCGCCGTGCGCGACCATGACGTCCAGGACCTCGCGTAGCGTCGCCCCGGTGGCGACCGCGGGTCCGTCCGCGGCGGCCGTGCGCGCTTCGGCGACGAGCTCGCCCGCGGTGATCAACGCGAGCCGCTTGAGCGTGGTGTCCCCGCCGATGAAGCTCGCGACGTAGTCGTCGGCCGGGGCGGCGAGGATACGCGCCGGCGTGTCGTACTGCGCGATCTGGGAGTGCTCCCGGAACACCGCGATCCGGTCGCCGAGCTTCAGCGCCTCCTCGAAGTCGTGCGTCACGAAGATGATCGTCTTGCGCAGCTCCCGCTGCAGCCGGAGGAACTCGTTCTGCAGACGTTCCCGGGTGATCGGGTCCGTCGCGCCGAACGGTTCGTCCATGAGCATGACCGGCGGGTCGGCGGCGAGCGCGCGGGCCACGCCGACGCGCTGCTGCTGGCCGCCCGACAGCTGACGCGGGTGGCGGCGGGCGTACCGCGCCGGGTCCAGGCCGACCAGGTCCAGCAGTTCCTCGACCCGCGCCTTCGTCCTGGCCTTCGGCCAGCCCAGCAGCTTGGGCACGAGGGCCACGTTCTCGGCGATGGTCAGGTGCGGGAACAGCCCGATCTGCTGGATCACGTAGCCGATGCGGCGGCGCAGCTGGTCCGGCGGCATGCGCAGGACGTCCTGCCCGCCGATGCGGACGGACCCGGAGGTCGGCTCGATCAGCCTGTTGATCATTTTCATCGTGGTCGTCTTGCCGCAGCCGGACGGCCCGACGAAGGCCACGAGCTCACCGTCCGGGATGACCATCGTCACGCTGTCGACGGCGGGCGTGTCCTGGCCGGGGTAACGCTTGGTGAGGCCGTCCAGTTCGATATGGGCGCCACCACTGGTGTTGTCAAGCACGGAGCCCCCTCGGGGTGGTGAGCAGGCGTACGACGAGGTAGAAGAGATCGAAGGCGAGGGCCAGGGCGACCACGCCGAGGGTTCCGGCGAGGGCGGCGTTCAGGGAGTTCACCGACCCCAGCCGGGCCAGCCCGTCGAAGATCTGGTTGCCGAGCCCGGGTCCCGCGACGTAGGCCGCGATCGCCGCGATCCCGATGATCATCTGGGTGGACACCCGGATCCCGGTGAGGATGACCGGCCAGGCGAGCGGGAGCTGCACTCGCAGCAGCACCCGCGCGGCGCTCATCCCCATGCCGCGCCCGGCCTCGACCACCGCGGCGTCGACCGACCGCAGCCCGACGACCGTGTTCCGGACGATCGGCAGGAGCGAGTACAGCACCAGTGCGACGAGCGTCGGTCCCCAGCCCAGGCCCAGGAACGGGATCAGCAGACCGAGCAGCGCGAACGACGGGATCGTCAGGAAGCCGCCGGTGGCGCCGATCGCCAGCGCCGCGAGCCTGGGTCTGCGGTAGGTGCAGACGCCGGCTCCGACGCCGATGACGGTCGCGATCATGATCGACAGGGCGACGACCAGGGCGTGCTGGCCCGCCGCCTGACTGAGCTGGTCCCACCGCGTGGACACGTACTCGCTGAAGGTCATGAGGCACTCCGGAAATTCGGCCGGTCTTATTCGGCCTGGTGTGAGTGAACCGTAAAGCGGTGTTCTTCTAGGTGCAATACTCGTTGCGATGGCCGCAACAACGATCTAGGAGCACCTCTTGGCCGACCCGACCTCTCCGGGCTCCCCTCGCCGCTCTGGCACGCCCTCGTCCGCGGGACTCCGGCGTGACCTGGAGATACTCGATGTTCTCGCACGTCCCGAGCACGCCGCGAACGGGCTCGGCGTCAGCCGGATCGCCGAGATCCTGGGGCGCGAGAAGAGTCAGGTCTCCCGCGCGCTGAAGGCCCTGGAGGCCGAAGGCATGGCCGAGCGGGACCTCGACTCGCTCGAATACCGGCTCGGCTGGCGGCTGTACGCGTTCGCGGCGCGCACCACCGAGGCGCGCCTCACCCACCTCGCCGCCCCGTACCTCCGCCGCCTGGTCGCTCGCCTCAACGAGACCACACACCTGTGCGTGCTCCGCGGCTCCGCCGTGCTCACCCTCCTGTCGGTGTCGCCGTCCCACGCGTTCCGCGGCCTGGGGTGGGAGGGTGTCAGCGTCCCGGCCCCGATGACCTCGGCGGGCCGCGTACTCGTCTCCGACTGGGCGCCCGACGCGCTGCGTTCATGGGCGGACGCCTGGCTACGTGAGGCCTCCGCCGCGGCGGCCCCGCACCAGCACATCCGGACCGTCGACGACCTGGTGCGCGAGGTCACCGCGATCCGCCGGCGCGGCTACGCGGCCGTCGACGAGGAGTTCGAGGTGGGACTCGTCGGCGTCTCCGCGCCGGTCCGCGACTTCCGGGGCATGATCGTGGCGGCCATCAACGTCTCCGCGCCCAAGGGCCGCCTGGGACCCCACCTCGGCGAGGCAGGCCGGCGCACGCTGGCGATCGCTCGCGAGCTGTCGGCCGAACTGGGCCACCCGGCCGCCCGGGGCCAGACGCCCGACCAGGCGACGTCGGACGGATAGTCGCGGACGCAGCCTCGAAGGCCGCCGTCCGCACTACGGCACCCGACTTCGAGATCGAGCTCGACGACCTCCGGCCCGCCCGCGCGCCCGGCCGCGGACGTAGAGCCGAAGATTCGTTGACTCATCGGATGTCTCCCGGATAATGCAGTCGAAGGCCTGCAAAGGTTTTCACGCGTGCCGGCCCTTGAGGCCGGCACGCGGGTTCGAACAGCGAGCCGTTCCACTCCCCTGGGTGACACGCACCCCCGGCGTGTCGCTGAAGCGGCACGCCCCGCCCAGACATAGGAGGACTGGATGAAACGGCGGAGGCTTGGAACAGCCCTGTCCGCGGTCGTGACGGCGATGTGCGCGACCGCGGCGACCGCGCAGGCGGCCGGAGGCACCGCAGCCGATCAGCTGCTGTCGCTGAACCGGCCCGTGACGGCGTCCTCGTCCGGCGGCTGCTGCGCGGCCAAGAACGCCGTGGACGGCGACTCGTCGACGCGGTGGGCCAGCGGCTCCGGCGCGGATCCCCAGTGGATCTACGTCGACCTCGGCTCGGTCGCCCACATCAGCCGGGTGCGCCTGCAGTGGGACACCTCGTGCGCGACCGCGTACGAGATCGACACGTCGAACGACCACGCGACCTGGACACGCATCTACTCGACGACCAGCGGCAAGGGAGGCGTCGAGGACCTGACGTCGCTCGACGGCAACGGGCGGTACGTGCGGATGTACGGCACCAAGCGGTGCCGCAGCGACTCCTCCCACGGGTACTCGCTGCAGGAGTACGGCGTCTACGGCACCGTCGGCGGTGACACGACGGCGCCGACCCCGCCGGGCACCCCCGCCCTCGTCGGCGACACGCCGAACAGCGCGACCGTCCGCTGGACCGCCTCCACCGACGACGTCGGGGTGACCGGCTACGACATCTACCACGACGGCCAGCTGTGCGCGAGCGTCGACGGTTCGACGCTGACCGGCACCTGTGGCGGCCTGAATCCCAACTCGACGTACGGCTTCTACGTGAACGCCCGCGACGCGGCCGGCAACGTCTCCCAGCCGAGCGGCACGCTGTCGGTGACGACGCCCCCGTCCGACGACCACACTCCGCCGACCGCGCCGACCGACGTGCACACCACCACGGTGACCGGCACCGGCATCGGGCTGGCCTGGACCGCCTCGACCGACGACGTGGGCGTCGCCGGCTACCGCGTCTACGACGTGACGGACGGTACCCGCACGCGGATCGGCGCGTCGGACGCGGACACCCCGCGCGCGACCCTGGACGGCCTGACGCCGAACACCACCTACCACCTGCAGGTGACGGCCTACGACGGCAACGGGAACGAGAGCGACGGCAGCACGCCGGTCCTCGACGTCACGACCTCCGGCAGCTCTCAGTGCACCCCCGCTCAGGGCGTCTGCGCGGTGACCCAGGTCGGCGCGGACGACGACGTCGTCTGGGGTCTGGTCACCCTGCCCGACGGCACGATCCTGTTCAACGAGCGCGACGCGCACGCCATCGTCCACCTGAACCCCAAGACGGGGGCGAAGAAGACGATCGGCACGGTCCCGAACGTGCAGAGCACCGACGGCGAGGGCGGCCTGACCGGGCTGGAGATCAACCCGGTGAGCTTCTCGTCCGACCACTGGCTGTACATCATGCACACCTCGCCGTCGGACAACCGGATCGTGCGGATCAAGTACGACCCGTCCGCCGACGCGCTGCAGACCGGCACCGAGCAGGTCCTGGTCTCCGGCATCCAGCGCAACAAGTTCCACGACGGCGGCCGCCTGCGCTTCAGCCCCGACGGCAAGTACCTGTTCGCCGGCACCGGCGACGCGCAGAACGGCGACAACGCCCAGAACACCAGCAGCCTCAACGGCAAGGTGCTGCGGATCGACCCGGACGGCTCGATCCCGGCGGACAACCCGTTCCACAACGCCGTGTGGAGCTACGGCCACCGCAACGTACAGGGCCTGGCCTTCGACGCGCAGGGGCGCCTGTGGGAGCAGGAGTTCGGCAACAGCGTCATGGACGAGACCAACCTCATCACGAAGGGCGGGAACTACGGCTGGCCGTCCTGCGAGGGCACGTCCGGCACCTGCGGAACGTCCGGGTTCATCGCGCCCAAGCACACGTATCCGGTGGCCGACGGCTCGTGCAGCGGCATCACGATCATCCGCGGCTTCCTGTACGTGGCGTGCGAGCGCGGCACGCGCCTCTACCGCGAGGAGATCAGCGGGAGCAGCCTGACCAACGTCAAGGAGTACCTGAACGGCGCCCACGGGCGGCTGCGCACCGTCGAGCCGGCACCGGACGGCGGCATGTGGCTGGCCACCTCCAACGGCGGTGACAAGGACAGCACGGCGCACAACAGCGACAACCAGATCTTCCACGTCTCGGTGTCCTGACGGCGCCGCACGTTCGCCGCGGCCGGTGGGCTCGTCCTGTCCGGCCGCGGCGCGTCCGCCCAACCGGCTCGGCGGGCCCGGGGCGGCGGGCGGCCACCTCGGACACTCCAGCCTCGGCAGCCACCGATGGCTCAAACGCCACCGCTGAGACCGGGATCGGCCCGGCATATACATACGTGGAAGTTCGGGTAACCACGCAGGTATTTATCCCACTTCGGTGCCGTCAGACCCGAGGCATTGTTGTAGGTGGAACAGGTACACCACGACCAGCCGGAAGGGGGAGATCCGCAATGTGCCAGCACCTGCCGAAGTGCCCGTCCGCGGACGCTCCCGATCACGACGCGGCCCGCCTCGTCACGTACCACGCTGAGCAGGGATGGGGCCTGCTGTGCAACGGTGTCATCGTCTTCGACGACACCGGCGAGCTGCTGCCGGACGGCCGCAGCGTCCCCATCCACGACGACTTGTTCGAACCCGTGGCCGCATAGGCCGCCCGCTCCGCCGCGAACGCGCGACGGCGGGCCCCCGGCAGGCCCCCCGAGCCGCCGAGTGAGCCCCGTGACGGAGCCACCCGACCCCCGAGGGTCCCCCAAATGGGCGCCGGAGCCGACATGCCCCCAACGTGTCGGCTCCGGCGCCCACTACGTACGCCCGAACCCTCCGTGCGCGGCCGCCGCGCAGCCGGACGAAGATCCACCGGATGCGCCCTAGTGCCGCCAGGGGTCAGTCCGGGTCGTAGGCGAGGTTGGGGCGGAGCCAGCGCTCGACCTCGGCGAGCGGGACACCGCGGCGCCGGGCGTAGTCCTCGGCCTGGTCGCGGCCGATGCGGCCCACGGTGAAGTACCGGGACGCCGGGTGCGCGAACAGCAGGCCGCTGACGCTCGCCGCCGGGGTCATCGCGAACGACTCGGTCAGGCCCATGCCGATCTCATCCGAGCCGAGCAGGTCGAACAGCGTCCGCTTCTCGCTGTGGTCCGGGCTCGCCGGGTAGCCGAGGGCCGGGCGGATGCCGCGGAAGCGTTCGGCGTGCAGGTCCTCGATGGCGGGGTCGGCGTCCGGTTCGAACCACTCGCGTCGTGCCTTCAGGTGCAGGTACTCGGCGAACGCCTCGGCGAGGCGGTCGGCGACGGCCTTGACCATGATGGCCCGGTAGTCGTCGCCCGCCTTCTCGTAGGTCGCGGCGAGCTCCTCGGCGCCGTGGATCGCGACGGCGAAGCCGCCGAGGTGGTCGCCGGTCGGGGCCAGGTAGTCGGCGAGGCAGCGGTTCGGTCGCCCGTCGGGCTTGGCGGTCTGCTGGCGCAGCATCGGGAAGCGTACGCCGTCGTCGAGGACGATGTCGTCGCCCTCGGAGCGGGCGGGCCAGAAGGCGTACCGGCCCTGGGCGCGCAGCGAGCCGTCCGCGATGATCTGGTCGAGCAGCGCGTTGGCGTCGTCGAACAGCTCGCGCGCCACCGGCTGTTCCAGGATCGCCGGGTACTTGCCCTTCAGCTCCCACGCGAGGAACAGGAACTGCCAGTCGATCATCGCGCGGAGTTCGGTCAGCTCCGGTTCGACGGTCCGTACGCCGGTGAAGGCGGGGACGGGCAGGTCGTCGTACGGGACGCGCTCGGGGTTGGCGCGGGCCTGCTCGAGGGTGAGCAGGGGGCTGCGCCGGCGGGTCTCGTGCTCGACGCGCAGGCGGTCCTGCTCGGCGCGGTTGCTCGCGTCCAGTTCCTCGGCCCGGTCGGGGTCGAGCAGGTCGGAGACGACGCCGACGACGCGGGAGGCGTCGAGCACGTGGACGGTCGTGCCGTCGTACGCCGGGGCGATCCGGACCGCGGTGTGCTGGCGCGAGGTGGTGGCGCCGCCGATCAGCAGGGGCATCTTCAGGCCGCGGCGGTCCATCTCGGCGGCGACGGCGACCATCTCGTCGAGGGACGGGGTGATCAGCCCGGACAGTCCGACGGCGTCGGCGCCCTCGGCGACGGCGGTGTCGAGGATGGTGGCGGCGGGGACCATGACGCCGAGGTCGATGACCTCGTAGTTGTTGCAGCCGAGGACGACGCCGACGATGTTCTTGCCGATGTCGTGCACGTCGCCCTTGACGGTGGCGAGCACGACCTTGCCGTTGCCGCGCTCGCCCTCGGAGCGGCCTTCGAGGCGTGCCTGTTCCTTCTCGGCCTCCATGTACGGCTCGAGGTAGGCGACGGCCCGCTTCATCACCCGGGCGCTCTTGACGACCTGCGGCAGGAACATCTTCCCGGAACCGAACAGGTCACCGACGATCTTCATGCCGTCCATGAGCGGACCCTCGATCACGTCGAGGGGCCGCGCGGCCCGCTGCCGGGCCTCCTCGGTGTCGTCCTCGACGAAGTCGACGATGCCGTGCACGAGGGCGTGCGCCAGCCGCTCCCCGACCGGCGCCTCCCGCCAGGACAGGTCGACCGTCCGCTGGGTGCCCTTGCCGTTCACGGTCTCGGCGAAGGCGACGAGCCGGTCGGTGGCGTCGGAACGCCGGTCGAACAGCACGTCCTCGACGAGTTCGAGCAGGTCGGCGGGGATGTCCTGGTAGACGGCGAGCTGGCCGGCGTTGACGATGCCCATGTCCAGCCCGGCGCGTACGGCGTGGAGCAGGAACGCCGAGTGCATCGCCTCCCGTACGACGTCGTTGCCGCGGAAGGAGAACGACAGGTTGGAGATGCCGCCGCTGGTGCGAACGCCGGGACACCGCTCCTTGATCAGCGGGAGCGCGTCGATGAACGCCTTGGCGTAGCCGTTGTGCTCGGCGATGCCGGTGGCGACGGCCAGGACGTTCGGGTCGAAGACGATGTCCTCGGGCGCGAACCCGGCCTCCCGCGTGAGCAGGTCGTACGCGCGGGCGCAGATCTCGACCTTGCGCTCGGTGGTGTCGGCCTGACCCTGCTCGTCGAAGGCCATGACGACGACGCCGGCGCCGTAGTCGCGGATGCGCCGCGCCTGCGCCAGGAACGGCTCCTCGCCCTCCTTGAGGCTGATGGAGTTGACGACGGCCTTGCCCTGCACGCACTTGAGCCCGGCCTCCAGCACGCTCCACCGCGAACTGTCGACCATGATCGGGATGCGGGCGACCTCCGGCTCGGTCGCGATGAGGTTGAGGAACGTCGTCATGGCCTGCTCGCTCTCGAGCAGGTCGGCGTCCATGTTGACGTCGAGGATGTTCGCGCCGCCGCGGACCTGCTCGAGGGCGACGTCGACGGCGCCCTGGTAGTCGTCGGCCTCGATCAGGCGCCGGAACCGCGCGGAGCCCGTGACGTTGGTCCGCTCCCCGATCATGACGAAGCCGGTGTCGGGGGCGATCTCGAACGGCTCCAGGCCGCTGAAGCGGGTGCGCCGCTCCGGGGCCGGGACCGGGCGCGGCGTCAGCCCGGAGACGGCGGCGGCGATGCGCTCGATGTGCTCGGGGCTCGTCCCGCAGCAGCCGCCGACGACGTTGACGGCTCCCGCGTCGGCGAACTCGGCGAGCAGCCGGCCGGTCTCCTCCGGCGTCTGGTCGTAGCCGCCGAACGCGTTGGGCAGGCCCGCGTTGGGATGGCAGGCGGTGTACGTGCCGGCGATCCGGGACAGTTCGGTGACGTGCGGGCGCATCTCCGCGGCGCCGAGCGAGCAGTTCACGCCGACGACGAGCGGCTCGGCGTGCTCGATGGAGTTCCAGAACGCCGCGACCGTCTGGCCGGACAGCGTCCGCCCGCTGAGGTCGACGATCGTCACCGAGATCCACAGCGGCAGGTCCGGGGCGACCTCGCGGGCGGCCGTGATCGCGGCCTTGGCGTTGAGCGTGTCGAAGATCGTCTCGATCAGCAGCAGGTCGACGCCGCCGTCGGCGAGCGCCTGGATCTGCTCGGCGTACGAGTCGCGGACCTGGTCGTAGGTCACGGCCCGGTAGGCGGGGTCCTCCACGCGCGGGGACAGCGACAGCGTGACGTTGAGCGGGCCGACCGAGCCGGCGACGAACCGCCCACCGGCCTCGTCGGCGGCCTGGCGCGCGAGCCGGGCGGCCTGCAGGTTCATCTCCCGCACGTGGTCCTGCAGCCCGTAGTCGGCCTGGCCGATGCTCGTCGCGGTGAAGGTGTTGGTCGTCGTGATGTCGGCGCCGGCGGCGAGGTAGCGCCGGTGCACGTCCAGGATGAGGTCCGGGCGGGTCAGGTTGAGCAGGTCGGGATCGCCGGTGACGTCGCGGGGATGGTCGCCGAACCGGTCACCCCGGTAGTCGGCGGGCGTCAGCCCGGCGCCCTGCAGCATGGTGCCCCAGGCGCCGTCGAGGACCGCGATGCGCCGATCCAGCAGGTCGCGCAGCGCCTGCGTTCGGTCCGCACGCTCCTGGCCGTCGTGGTTCGCTGATGCGGTCACCTGACACCTCCCGTTTACTGGGAGGCGCCCTTGCGAACATCACTGGCGGCCGAGCGTGGCGGGCCTGAGCCCGTTGCAGCGCCTCTCGGCCTATGAGATCGAGGGTATCAAGATCTGGCGGCGTAAAAGATGGACACCGGGTTTCGGGGCGGTGCCCTCTCAGTGACGCACGCCGGCCGGTACGGAGGTGAGGCGGTAGGCGTCGCCGTGGGCGCGCACCCGCCCGGCGGTGGGCGGCGGGAAGTGCGTGCCCAGGACGAGGGTGCCGGTGCCGGCGAGGTAGGCGAGCAGGGATCGGCGGGTGGCCTCGGCCCGTGCGGGGTCGATGTCCACGCAGCTTCCGATGCCCGGGTGCGGCATCTGCACCGGGTGGTGGACGGAGTCGCCGACGATCAACGCCGTCTCCTCGCCGTCGCGTATCTCCACCGCGACGTGCCCGGGAGTATGGCCGGGCGCCGGCACCAGGCGCAGGCCCGGCGCGATGTCCGCGCCCTGCTCCGGGACGTCGCCGAGTTCCAGTAGTCCGGCGTCACGGACCGGGTGCACAGAGTCGTGGAACCGGACGTCGCGGTCGAACGCCTCCGCCCCGAGGCGGCGCCGGAGGACCGCGGATCCCTGCCGGCGGACCTCGCGGGGTGGGCCGAGCAGTTCCTCGAGGAGATGTCCTCCCCTCCGGGCCGCGCCTACATCCGCGACGCCCTGCTCGGTGACCCACTGGCCGGCAACGCCGGCCAGTGCTCGGAGTACGCCGCACAGCAGATCCACGCCATCCTCGCCCGGGCCGCCCAGCGCGGCGAGAACGTTCCCGACGCCGAGACGGTCCTCGACCGGGTCGTGGCGCCGATGATGTACCGCATCCTCTTCCGCCGGTCCGGGCTCACCGCCGAGTACGCGCGCCGGCTCGTGACGGAGACCCTGAGCTGACGCCGCCGACCGCGCCCGCCTCGCGCGTGCAGTGAAGGATCGCCCGCCGCATGGGGGGACGGCCTGACTTCGGTGGCGGCCCGAACGAGCGCGTTCCGGCCGCGCTCCGCCGGCCTTCGAGCGTGACGTGATCAGGTGGCCAACTGCTGACAAACATATTGACTCGCTAGACATGTCGGCATAGGAACCACTCGACAACGTTGTCATCGACCCCGAACCTCCGCGAAACGGCGGTCAGAATGAGACTCCTCCGCCCCCTGCGCGCCCTCCTGCCCTGTCTGCTGGTGGTCGGCGTGCTTCTCCCCGCCCCGGCGAGCGCCGCCACGCTCGTCTCCGACCCGGCCTCCCTCGTCAATCCGCTCCTCGGCACGACCAACGGAGGCAACGACTTCCCCGGCGCCGACGTCCCGTTCGGCATGCTGCAGTGGAGTCCCGACACCGCCAGCCGGGCACTGGGCGGCGGTTACTCCTACAACAGCTCCACGATCACCGGGTTCAGCCTCACCCACATGTCCGGACCGGGCTGCGGCGCGTACGGTGACGTGCCGATCATGCCGACGGTCGGCGCGGTCACCTCGCCCGGATCGGCCAGTTCCTCGTACTCGCACGCGAACGAGTCGGCCTCTCCCGGGTACTACGGCGTGACGCTCGGCAACGGCGTCAAGACCGAGCTGACCACGACCACTCGAGGCGGCGTCGGCCGCTTCACCTTCCCGTCCACCACCCAGGCGAACCTGCTGTTCAAACTGACCGGAAGCCAGAACGGCGACTCCGCGACGACCTGGCAGACCGTCGGCAACACCGAGGTCGTCGGCTCGGTGACCAGCGGCCGGTTCTGCGGCGCGGGCAACACCTACACGGTCCACTTCGCGGTGACGTTCGACCACCCGTTCAGCACCGGGACCTGGCTCGCGTCCGGCGTGCGGGCCGGTTCGACCCGGCTGGCCGAGAAGTCGGCCGCGCACGCCACCCGCACGACCGTGTCGCCGCACGCGGCGGACCGGCCCAACAAGCCCCGCCTGCACGGCCCGGCGCCGGCGGCGGCCGCCCCGCTGGCCGCCCCGAACGGCGGATACCTGACCTTCGACACGACCGCGAACCAGGTGGTCACGGCGCGGGTCGGCATCTCGTTCACCTCCGACGCCAACGCGAAGGCGAATCGGGACTCCGAGGTGCCGAACTTCGGCTTCGACGCCACCCGTACCGCAGCGAAGAACGCCTGGAACACGATGCTCGGCCGGATCCAGACGGCCGGCGGCACCGCCGCCCAGCAGCACGTGTTCTACACGTCGCTGTACCACGCGCTGCTGCATCCCAACGTGTTCAGCGACGTGAACGGCCAGTACACGGGGTTCGACAACGCCGTGCACACCGCCGCCTCCGGGCACGCGCAGTACGCCAACTACTCCGGCTGGGACATCTACCGCAGCCAGGCCCAGCTCATCGGGATGCTCGCGCCGGCACAGGCGAGCGACGTGGCGCAGTCGGCGGTCAACGACTACGCGCAGGGCTCCCTCCTGCCGAAGTGGGCGCAGGCCAACGGCGAGTCGTACGTCATGGTCGGCGACCCGGCGGCCTCGATCGTCGCGGACATCTACGCGTTCGGCGGCCGGGACTTCGACACGACGGCGGCGAAGAACGCGATGGTCCATCAGGCCACCGTCACCAACAACGACCGGCCCGGATTGAACTACCTCTCCAGCATCGGCTACCTGCCCAGCGACGGGTCGTACGGCTGCTGCAACTACTACGGGTCCGTCTCGACGACCCTGGAGTACAACACGGCCGACTTCGCGGTCGGCGCGTTCGCCGGCGCGCTCGGTGACACGGCGAACCAGAAGACGTTCGTCGACCGTGCCCAGAACTGGAAGAACCTGCTGAACACCTCCAGCGGCTTCATGCAGCCGCGCACGGCCAGCGGGCCGTGGAGCGGCGGTTTCTCCGCGACGAGCGGCACCGAGATGGTCGAGGGCACGTCGTGGCAGTACACCGGGATGGTTCCGTTCAACGTCCGCGGCCTGGCCGACGCGAAGGGCGGCAACGCCGGGATGGTGAGCTACCTCGACCACGTGCTCGCGGCCTACGACGGCAGCGGCGGTGACCACGCCGATCTCGGCAACGAGCCGAGCATCGAGCTCCCCTGGGAGTACGACTACGTCGGCCGCCCGTGGCGCACCCAGGAGGTCATCCGGAACGTGCAGAACAACCTGTGGCCGGACTCCCCGACCGGCTGGGGCGTCGGCAACGACGACCTCGGCACGATGAGCGCCTGGTACGTCTGGTCGGCGATGGGGATGTTCCCCGAGACGCCGGGCACGGCCGACCTGGCGCTGGGCAGCCCGCTGTTCACCCAGGTCGTCATCACGCTCAGCACGGGCAACAAGCTGACCGTCAACGCACCGCAGGCCGCTACGAACGCACCGTACGTGCAGAGCGCCGCCTGGAACGGCGCCAACTGGAACAACGCCTACCTGCCCGCCTCGGCCGTGACCGCCGGCGGGACGCTCGACCTGACGCTCGGCACGACGGCGAACACCTCGTGGGCGACCGCCGCCTCGTCGGCTCCCCCGTCGTACCCGGGCACCGGAGGCACGCCCACCCGGACCGGCCCGATCACCTCCGGCATCGCCGGGAAGTGCGTCGACGTGGCGAACAGCTCCGCGGCGAACGGCGCGCACGTCCAGATCTACGGCTGCAACAACTCCAACGCGCAGAAGTGGACGGTGCAGGGGGACGGCACGCTGACGGCCTTCGGCAAGTGCATGGACGTCGACCACAGCGGCACCGCCGACGGCACGAAGGTCCAGCTGTACGACTGCAACACGAGCGGCGCGCAGCAATGGACCTATGACACGGCGAACAAGGCGCTGACCAACCCGGAATCGGGCAAGTGCCTCGACGATCCGAACAGCAGCACCACGGACGGCACCCAGCTGCAGATCTACACCTGCAACAAGAGCGCCGCCCAGCAGTGGACGCTGCCGGGCTGAGGCACTGAGCGGAGTGCGGGGCGCCCGCCCTCCCCGCACTCCGCCCCGGCCGGGCCAGGCGCTCGGCGACCGGTGCTCCGCGGACGCGTGCGCGTACGGCGGCTCCTGAACGAGGTCCGGGCGGGGCCCGATCCGAAGACAGGCCCCGCCGGGCGGGGCGGCGCTACGGCGTCTCGGCGGTGAGGCGGCGGGCCTGGTCGCGGCCCACCTCGGCGGCCTGGTGGAGGTAGTCGACGATGATCTCCAACTGCTCGTCGGTGTAGCGCTCGAGCACCGCGCCGAACGCCTTTCCGGGCGTCTCCCACGCCTCCGCGATCCGGGCGGCCGCGTCGGGGGCGAGGGCGACGAGAGCCCGTCTGCGGTCGTTCGGGTCGGGAAGCCGCCGCACGAATCCGGCCTTCTCCAGGCGGTCGACCAGCCGGGACGCTGATCCCGACGCCAGGCCGGTGAGCCGGGCGATCTCCCCGGTGGTCACCGGCCCGGGCTCCAGGTCGAGCAGCGCGATGCACTGCACGTCGGTGGGGTGCAGCCCGATCCGGTCGGCCATCGCCTGGTTGAACAGCGTGTACGCGGCGTAGTGCCGCTGGCTCTCCCCTACGACGCGCGCGAGCAACTCCGCCCGGTTTGACACCTGGCACCTCCATGCCTCAAATTTATCTTCGCCACGAAGATACTTCGTCGCACAGAATCCGTGTGGCGAAGTATGTGCGTCGCGTCCGCATTCTATCCAGCTCCCCGAAGGGGGATACGCATGTCCTCACTCGCCCGCGCCGCGCCCGCAGGCGCCGTCTCCGAAGGACGGCGCTGGGCCGTCCTCGCCGTCGTCGTCACGGCCGCCGTGCTCGACCTCCTCGACGGGACCATCACCAACGTCGCCGCGCCCACCATCGCGGCCGACCTGCACGGCGGTAAGCCGCTCATCCAGTGGCTCGGCGCCGGCTACGCCCTGGCGCTCGGCGTCCTCCTGGTGGTCGGCGGCCGCCTCGGCGACCGGTACGGACGGCGTCGCCTGTTCCTGGCCGGCATCGCCGGCTTCACCGCGGCCTCCGTCGCCTGCGGCCTCGCGACCGGACCGGCGTCCATCATCGTCGCCCGGCTGGTGCAGGGCGCGTTCGGCGCGTTCCTGATCCCGCAGGGGTTCGGCATCCTCGGCGCCGTCTTCCCCCGTGAGCAGCTCGGCTCCGCCTTCAGTGTCTTCGCCCCCGCCCTCGGCCTGTCGGCCGTCGGCGGCCCGATCCTGGCGGCCTTCCTCATCGAGGCCGACCTGTACGGCCTCGGCTGGCGCGCGATGTTCCTGATCAACATCGTGCTCGGCGGCGCGGTGATCGCCGGAGCGATCACGCTGCTGCCCGACGACGAAGGGGACCGCGCCCAGCCCGTCGACGTGCTCGGCTCGGTCCTGCTCGCGGCGACCATGCTCGGCCTGCTGTACGGGCTGATCGACGGGTCCGCCCACGGATGGGGCGCCACACCGATCCTGTGCCTCGCCGCCGGCGCGGGGTTCCTCGCCCTGTTCGGCCGGCGTCAGGTCCGGGCGGACCGGCCCCTGATCGAGCCGACGCTGCTGCGCAACCGCGGCTTCACCTCAGGGCTCATCCTCGGAGTCTTCTTCTTCGCCGCCGTGTCCGGCCTGCTGTACGTGCTGTCCCTGTTCATGCAGAGGGAGCTGCACTTCACCCCGGTACGGGCGGCGCTCGGCCTGGCGCCGATCGCGGTGGGCATCGTCGTCGCCTCGATCGCCTGTCACCGCCTGATCGCCCGGCTCGGCCGCACCCTGATCGTGGCCGGACTGGTCATCACGCTGGCCGGCACCGGCTGGCTGCTGGCCCTGGTCCTCGCCTCGGGAACCGGCCTCGGCGGCTGGGAGCTCGCCCCGCCGGCCCTGGTCATCGGCGTGGGCATGGGCACCTGCTTCGGCACCGTCTACGACGTCACGATGGGCGACACCGATCCCCGTGAGGCCGGCAGCGCCAGCGGGTCGCTGTCCGCGGTCCAACAGCTGGCCAACGCCATCGGCGCCGCCGCGGTGACCACCGTCTACTTCCACGCCTCGGCGGCCGGGGCCACGGCGATGTCCGCCGGCCTCGCCGTCGTCGTCGCGGTCATCCTCGCCTGCTGCGGCCTCGTGTGGCTCATGCCGCGCAAGGCCCCGGCACACCACCACTGAAAGGAATCATCCCCATGACCGTCCTCGTCACCGGGAGCCGCGGCGCCGTCGCCCGGCACCTCATCGCCCTGCTGGACGAGCGGGGGCTCGCCGTCCGCGCTGCCTCCAGCAACCCCGAGGGCCCGGACACCATCCGCTGCGATCTGACCGACCCGTCCACCTTCGCCGCCGCGCTGAAGGGCGTGACCTCGGTCTTCCTGTACGCCGAGCCGTCCCACATCGGCGCGTTCGCCGAGGAGGCCACCGGCGCCGGAGTCGAGCACATCGTGCTGCTGTCCTCCTCGGCCGTCCTCGCCCCGAACGCCGACGAAAGCACGGTGGCCAAGTCCCACCTGGACGTGGAGCGGGCCCTGACCGCCTCCTCCATCCGTGCGACGCCGCTGCGCCCCGGCTCGTTCGCGAGCAACGCGCTCGCGTGGAGCTGGAGCCTGCGGTCGGGCCGGCCGATCAGCCTGCCCTTCCCCGGCTCCCACAACGACTCGATCCACGAGGCCGACGTCGCCGAGGCCGCCCTGGCCGTGCTCACCGACCCCGGCCTGGGCGGACGCCCGTACACCCTGACCGGTCCTGAGTCGATCACCTTCGCCGAGCAGATCGACATCCTCAGCCGGGTGAGCGGCCGGCCGGTCCCCTTCCGCAAGGTCACCCGAGAGGAGTGGAAGGAGGAGATGGCCGAGCACATCCCGGCCGCCTTCGCCGACTCCCTCCTGGACTGGTGGGCGTCGAACGACGGCACCCCCGTCGAGCTCACCCAGGCCGTGCGGGAGCTGACCGGCCACCCCGCGCGCACCTTCGCCACCTGGGCGCGCGACCACGCCGACGCCTTCCGGGCATAGCCGGAAGGGGCGCCCCGAGGCCCACGCGGGCCTCGCTCCGGCGGCCCGCCGGAGCGAGGCCGCCCTTTCTATGGGAGGAACTCCCCGGGCCCCAGGTGACCGTGGAAGGGCGGCAGGCGCTCACCGAGCAGAAGCCGGCGCGCGACATGAGCGACCTGCCCGGCCGCGTACCTCGCCTCGCCCGCGAGCTGCGGATAGCCCGACAGCGACGTTCCGATGAGCTCGGCCGAACGCCGTGATCGCTCTGACAGCGCCTCCCGCCCGCCGAGCCAGGAGACGAGTCCGTCGAGGTAGGCCTCGGGACGGCCTGCCACCAGACCGTGGAACGGTTCCAGACCCGGATGGCCGCCGTACGGCTCGACGCTCAGGAAACCGCGCTCGTCGGCGGCATAGACGACATCGACTCCCCGATCCCTGGCGAGCCGCCGCACGAGGTGTTTGATCGCAAGCCCGTCGCACTCATCCACCAGGAGGTCGAGGCCGTCCATGAACTCCGCCGCGTTGTCCTCCGTCACACCTTCTTCGACGAGAGTGATCTCCAGATAGGGATCGATCACCGCGATCCGGCGGGCGACGAGCTGCGTCTTGGGCAGTCCCAGATCGTGGATGCCGGCGCCGAGACGATTGAGGTTCGACAGATCGAGGCGGTCATGGTCGGCCAGCACGATGTGGCCGCACAGATGCTCCTGAGCCAGCGCGACCGCCACCTCACCACCGACGGATAACCCGATCACCGCGACACGCTTTTTCCTCAGCAGGTCCTGCTCGGCACGCGTGATCTTGAGCTGGTTGCGCGCGGTGACGACATCGAAGTAGTCCGAGGGAGGCAGCACGTGCGCGACCTGCGACAACCACGGCAGATGGACCCAGGCGCCGTATGCCGACACGTCGTCGCCCGCCACCTCCCGGGCGTACTGCTCGTGCTCGCCCGGCCGGTCCGGCAGCCGGACGGCCGCCAGTTCGGTGAGCTGGCGGTCGATCGTGTCGATGACCGCGATGCCCTGCCGCCGGCACAGCATCGTGAAACGGCCCATCTCCCCTGGGAGCAGGCGCAGGATCACCGGGCGCCAGCTGTGCCCGGACGGAGCGTCGAGCGTTCCCGCGAAAGCATCGAGATCGATCATTTCCTTGCCTTCGTCAATATTATGTTTGACTTGGTCAAGTAAATACCGGCTCCTCTTGATGCCGCAACCCCCGACATGATTCCCGGACCAACCGCGCGGGCCGCCGCCGGCGGCCCGCATCGCACGAGATCAGAAGTTGATCATGTGGCCGGCCAGGCCGTGGATCGCCTCCTTGACCGCCTCGCCCAGCGTCGGGTGCGCATGGACGTTCCGCGCGACCTCGTGGACCGTCAGGTCCCACTGCTGGGCGAGGGTCAGCTCGGGCAGCAGCTCGGTGACGTCCGGGCCGATGAGGTGCGCGCCGAGCAGCTCGCCGTACTTCTTGTCGCTGAGGATCTTCACGAAGCCGGTCGGGTCGCCCAGGCCGTGCGACTTGCCGTTCGCGGTGAAGGGGAACTTGGCGACCTGGACGTCGAAGCCCTTCTCCCGCGCCTGCGCCTCGGTCCAGCCGAAGCTGGCGATCTGCGGCTGGCAGTAGGTCGCGCGCGGGATCATCACGTAGTCGAGCTCCATCGTCTCGGCGCCCGCGATGGTCTCGGCGGCGACGATGCCCATCGACTCGGCCGCGTGCGCCAGCATCAGCTTGGCGGTCACGTCGCCGATCGCGAAGATGTGCGGCACGCTGGTGCGGCCCCGGTCGTCGATGTCGATCGCGCCGCGCTCGGTCAGCCGGACGCCGGTCTTCTCCAGGCCGTAGCCGTCGACGTTCGGCCGGAAACCGATCGCCTGCAGCACCTTGTCGGCCTCGAGGACCTGTTGCTGCCCGTCCTTGGAGACGGTGACGCGGACCTTCTCGCCCGACTCGTCGATGCCCTCGACGCGGGTGGAGGTCAGCACGTCGATGCCGAGCTTGCGGTAGCGGCGCGCAAGCTCCTTGGAGACCTCCTCGTCCTCCAGCGGCACGAGCCGGTCGAGGAACTCCACGATCGTGACCTTGACGCCGTAGTTGCTCAGGACGTACGCGAACTCCACGCCGATGGCGCCCGCGCCGGCGATGACGATGCTGCCCGGCAGGTCCTCGCTGAGGATCTGCTCCTCGAACGTCACGACCCGGTCGCTCAGCGACGTGCCCGGCAGCAGCCGCGCGCTCGCGCCGGTCGCGAGGATGCAGTGGTCGAACGTGACCGTCTCACCATTGACCTGGATGGTGTTCGGGTCGGTGAAGGTGCCCCGGCCGTTGAACTCGATGATGCCGTTCTTCTTCATCAGGTAGTGGACGCCCTTGACGCGGCCGTCCGCGACCGTGCGGCTGCGGCGGAACGCCTCGCCGTAGTCGAAGCGCACCTCTCCGTCGACCTGGATGCCGAACGTCTTCGCCTCACGGGTGAAGATGTGCGCCAGCTCGGCGTTGCGCAGCAGGGCCTTGGAGGGGATGCAGCCCACGTTGAGGCAGACGCCTCCCCAGTACTTCTCCTCGATGACCGCGGTCTTCAGGCCCAGCTGGGCGGACCGGATCGCGGCGACGTACCCGCCCGGGCCCGCGCCGAGAACGACGACGTCGAAATGAGTGCTCATGAGCAGTAACGATATTGCCCGCCGGCGGGTCCGGCCGACACCTCCCCGGGCGTCGCCCGGACGATCAGCCGCGGGCTCGGCGCTCGCCATCCGAGCGAGAACGTGACTTTCGTTACACTGATCGCTGTACCATCGTTTTCGTGACGGAGATCGGTACCCGAGAACGCATCCTCGACGCGGCCGCCCGCCTGTTGACCGAGTCCGACGGCGCGCCGCTGTCCACCCGTGCCGTGTGCGCCGCGGCCGGGATCGGAGCACCGTCCCTCTACCACCACTTCGGCGACAAGGACGGGCTCCTCGACGCGGTCGTCGCCTACGGCTTCGAGCGCTTCATCGCCGACGAGCGCGCCCGGTCGGCGACCGGCGACCCCGTCGAGGAGCTGCGCCGGGGCTGGGACGCCAACGTGACGTACGGCCTGGAGTACCCGGCCTTCTACACGCTGATGTACGGCACGGCACGACGCGGGGAGGCCGCCGACGAGGCGTACCGCGTCCTCGTCGAGCTGGTGGAGAAGGTCGCGCGGGCCGGACGGCTGCGGGTACCGGTCGAGACGGCCGCGCGGATGATCAGCGCCGCCGGCGTCGGCGTGACCCTCAGCCTCATCTCCGGCGACCGGAACGACCCCGAGCTGTCACCGCGCGCCCGCGAGGCCGTGCTCGCCGCCGTCACCACCGACCAGCTCGACGACGGCCCGTCGTCGCCGTCCGCCCTGGCGGTCGCGCTCGCCACCGCACTGGCGGACCGGACACCGGCGGCGCTGACCGAGGCGGAGACCACGCTGTTGCGTGAGTGGCTCACCCGCCTGGCCGGAGCCTGAGCGGCGCCGTCAGGCGGCCCGGTACACGACGAACGAGACCGCGATGTACTGCGCGACGTACGCGGCGATCGTGAACGCGTGGAACACCTCGTGGAAACCGAACCAGCGCGGTGACGGGTCCGGACGGCGCAGCCCGTACACCAGGCCGCCCGTGCTGTAGAGCAGACCGCCCACGCAGACCAGGGTGAGCGCGGCCCAGCCCGCGCCGTCCAGCAGCTGGGGCATGACCGCCGCCGCGACCCAGCCGAGCCCGACGTACAGCGCGGTGTACAGCCAGCGCGGCGCGCCCACCCACACGATGCGGAACAGCACCCCCGCGGCGGCGCCCGACCAGATCACCGAGAGCACCACCGTGCGCGCCGTGCCGTGCAGCGCCAGCAGCGCGAACGGCGTGTAGGTGCCGGCGATGATCAGGTAGATGTTGGCGTGGTCGAAGCGCCGCAGCACCGCCTCGGCCCGCTCCGACCAGTGCCCACGGTGGTAGAGCGCCGAGACGCCGAACAGCAGCGCCGACGTCACCGCGTACACCGCGGCGGCCAGCCGAGCCGGCAGCGTCGGGCCGAGCGCGACCAGGACGATGCCGCCGACCAGCGCGGCCGGGAAGGCGCCGGCGTGCAGCCAGCCGCGCAGCCGTGGTTTGACCGCCTGGGCGAGCTCCCCCACGCGTGCCGCCGGTCCACCCATGGGCCCCTCCTTCGTCCGTCCGGTGAGCGTGCAGACACTCAGTATTCCGAACGGCGGGCGAGCCGTCTGCCTCCACCCAGGCGTGAGGTGAACTCGGTGTCCGCCTCCTGGACGTCCTCGACCGTGACGGCCACCTCTTCCAGCGCCGGCCGGTCCCGGAGTCGGTCCGCGGCCTTGCGCAGCGCCCGCTCGCCGACGAGGCGGGTCAGCTCGAGGCCGAAGCAGTCCAGCTTGTCGGCGTCGGTGAGGTCGTCACGGGCCCGCAGGTCGGCGGCGAGCTCACCGAGCCGCTGCGCCTCCGCGAGCTCGTACCGCCGTAGCGCGTGGCTGCACAGCTCGGCCAGCGCGGCGTGGTCGCGGGCGAAGGACAGGCCGTGCAGGTCGTTGCCCGCCAGCCGGCTGAGTGCCCGCTTGCGGTCCATCGCCGCGTCGACGATCTTCAGCAGCCCGGACAGCAGGAGGATCGGCCCGATGCTGACGCCCTTGTCCTGAGCGATCATGAAGGAGGAGCGGAAGACCGCGGCCGAGCCCACGGCGGCGGCCATGACCTGCGCGACGTCGGCGCCGATGGGCGGGGCGCCCTCCGGGAGCGCGAAGCGCCACCCCATCGACTCGGCCAGGATGAGCGCCAGCGTCGAGGCGGAGGCGTTGACGATGACGTACAGCATCCCGGACGGGGAGAACACCGCCGACGCGGGTTTGTCCTGGTAGCGGCCGGCGAGCTCGGCGCCGCCGATGACGGCGCCGAGCAGGGCCGCGAAGAGCATCCTCGCGACCACTAGGCCCCCCTCGCGCGTACCGGCTCCAAGCCGCCGAGGACCATCGGCCGGCCCGCCCGAGCGGCCTCCAGGAAGACCAGGAGCCACTCCCCCGGCCCGGTCGCCGCGCCGTGCCATCGGCGCGGCGGCGCGTCCCTCGACTGGAGGAACATCAGCAGCCAATCCCCTGTGCCCGAGGCCGTGCCCCGGCGCATTCGTGTCGCCATGGCGAGTACTTTCGCCAGCGGGCCAGTGGAAGGCGACGACCGTTCGGCAATGCCTTCCGAACGCCCTGCCCACGGCATCCGCACGGCAGAGTTGTGGCGAGTCCCCGCCATCCCGGCGGATTCTTCGCGGACCGGGGGCTCCGGCGGGCTCGGAGGCGGATCCGGGATTCCTGCGGTGTGGGAGCGAGAAGGCGGCGTCCTTTACATAGTAAGTCGGATGGTCCGGCGGCCGGGGACCTGGAGCACACCGACCCGCGGCGTCACCGGCCCCGCCGCGAATGCTCAGAGCCGGGGCGGGCGGCCCTCGTAGGGGGTGCTCAGCACGACCGTGGTCCGCGTGGAGACGTTGGCCGCGGCCCGGATCTGCTGCAGGAGCTCCTCCAGCGCGAACGGTGAGGCGACCCGCACCTTCAAGATGTAGCTCTCCTCGCCGGCCACCGAGTGGCAGGCCTCGATCTCCTGCAGGTGGGCGAGCTTCTCGGGCGCGTCGTCCGGGGCCGCCGGGTCGATGGGCTTGATCGAGATGAACGCGGTGAGCGGCAGACCGACCGCCTCGTGGTCGAGCACCGCCGAGTAACCCTTGATCACGCCGCGCTTCTGCAGCCGCCGTACGCGCTGGTGCACGGCCGAGACGGACAGGCCGGTCTCGCGCGCCAGGTCCGTGAAGCTCATGCGGCCGTCCTCGGCGAGCAGGGCCACGATCTGCCGGTCGATGTCCTCCACGCCTCAGAACCTATCGCGATGGACGATTTCGCGGGGGAACGCCCTATCGACCCGCCAGGTGCCGTCCGATCACCATGCGCTGGACCTGGTTGGTGCCCTCGACGATCTGCAGGACCTTCGCCTCCCGCAGGTAGCGCTCGGCGGGGAAGTCGGTGACGTAGCCGTAGCCGCCGAGCACCTGGACCGCGTCGGTGGCCACCCGCATCGCGGTGTCGGTGGCGAACAGCTTGGCCATCGCGGCCTGCGGGCCGTACGGCCGGCCGGCGTCGCGGCGGCGGGCCGCGGCGAGGTACAGCGCCCGGGCCGCCGCCACGCCGGTGGCCATGTCGGCGAGCATGAACTGCAGGCCCTGGAGGTCGGCGATCCGCTGCCCGAACTGACGGCGCTCGCGGGCGTAGGAGACCGCGGTGTCGAGCGCCGCCTGGGCGACGCCGACGGCGCAGGCGGCGATGCCGAGCCGCCCGCCGTCCAGCGCCGACAGCGCGATCGGGAAGCCCTGTCCCTCCACGCCGATCCGGTCGCCCTCGGGGGCGCGCGCGTCGTCGAAGTGCATCTGCGCGGTCGGGGACGAGCGCAGGCCCATCTTCTTCTCCGGCGGCGCGGCGCGGACGCCGTCGGTGCCGGCGGGGACGTGGAAGCAGGAGATGCCGCGGCTCTTGTCGGCGCCGGTGCGCGCGAAGACGGTGTAGAAGTCGGCGTGCCCGCCGTGGGTGATCCACGCCTTGGTGCCGCTGATCGTGTACGCGCCGCCGTCGTGGTAGGCCTTGGTGGTCAGCGCGGCGGCGTCGGACCCGGAGCTGGGCTCCGACAGGCAGTAGGCGCCGAGCAGTTCGCCGCCGATCAGGTCCGGCAGCAGCCGTTCCCGCTGCTCGGCCGAGCCGTACGCCGCGATCGGGAAGCACGCCAGGGTGTGCACGCTCACACCGAGGCCGACCGCGAGCCAGCCCGCGGCCAGCTCCTCCACGACCTGCAGGTACACCTCGTACGGCTGCCCGCCGCCGGACTCCTCCGGATAGGGCAGGCCGAGCAGCCCGGCCCGGCCGAGCGTGCGGAACACCTCGCGGGGGAACCGGCCGGCCTCCTCGTCGGCGGCCGCCCGCGGGGCGAGCTCGGCGGTGACCAGGTCACGGGTCAGCTCGAGCAGGTCGTACGCCTCCGGCGTCGGCAGCTCACGATCAACGCCCATCGTCCACTCGCCTCCCGGCCATGGCCCCTCCACGCTGAGGGGACGCATCGAGAAAATAGTAGGACGTCCAAGTAACTGATTGCCATGGACCGAGGGGACGTAGTGCGGCATTCGGGGACGAACTTCCGCCGGACCGGCCCGCGAGGACCGGTCCGGCGGCAGGTCAGCCGCCCACGACGATCAGGTCGCGGGTCACGTGGTTCACGCTCTCGTGACCGTCGGCCGTGCACACGACGATGTCCTCGATCCGCGCCCCGTGCGGTCCCGGATAGATGCCCGGCTCGATGGAGAAGGCCATCCCCGGCTCCAGCGGTTCGGTGTTGCCCGTCACGATGTAGGGCTCCTCGTGCGTCTCCAGGCCGATGCCGTGGCCGGTGCGGTGGATGAAGTACTCCCCGTACCCGGCGGCCGCGATGACGTCGCGCGCGGCCGCGTCGACCGCCTCGGGGGTGACGCCGGGGCGCACGGCCGCGCGGGCCGCCTCCTGCGCCTCCTTCAGCACCGCGTAGTAGGCGTGGAAGTCCGCCGGCGCCTCGCCGACGGAGTACACGCGGGTCTCGTCGGAGCAGTACCCGCTGGGCATGGTGCCGCCGATGTCGACCACCACGGGCTCGCCGGCCTGGATCACCCGGTCCGACAGCTCGTGGTGGGGGCTCGCGCCGTTGGGTCCCGAGCCGACGATCACGAAGTCGACCGTCGCGTGCCCCTCGGCCACGATCGCCTCGGCGATGTCGCGGCCCACCTCCCGCTCGGTACGCCCCGGCTTCAGCAGGGCCGGGACGATGCCGTGCACCCGGTCGATCGCCGCGCCCGCCTCCCGCAGCGCCTCGATCTCCGCCACGCTCTTGCGCTTGCGGAGCTCGCCGAGGACCCCGCCGGCCGCGACCTGCTCCACGCCGGACATCGCGGCCCGGAACCGCAGCGCCATGACCGCCCACATCCGGTCCGCGACGCCGACGCGGCCCAGGTCGCGCGGCAGCCGCGCGGCGACCAGCGCGTACGGGTCGTCGGTCTCGTCCCAGGGCACCAGCTCGACACCGAGCGCGCCCGCCGTCGACGCCTGCGCCGCGGGCAGCTCCAGCCGGGGCACGACCAGGAAGGGATCGTCCGCGGCGGGCACCACCAGGCACGTGAGCCGCTCCAGCGGGATGGCGTCGTAGCCCGTGACGTAGCGCAGGTCCGGCCCTGGCGTCAGCAGCAGCGCGCCGAGTCCGGACTCGGCGGTCGCCTCGCGCACCCGGGCGAGGCGGTCGGGCTCGAATAGGGCTTTCGGGCTAGTCACACCGTTCCCTCTCCTGTTGAGACGTACATGACGGCGGCAATCTACTCCCCGCCTCTCACATCGAGTATCCGCCCGCCCTCCGCGGCCCGGACCCACCGGCCCCGGCCGCCCTCCGCGGCCAGATCCGCCGGTCCCGGCCGCCACGGACGTGTGCACAAGACGCGCACAAGCGCGATGGACGATGCTCGCTGTGTGCGATAACCCCATCACGGACAGCGAAAATCGCTACCATGGCGTACACGTTCAGGGCGTGCACAGGGCGAGCGCGGGCCCCACCGGCCCCGTGAGTCACAGCATTCCCGACCGACGACGACCATCTCAGCGAGCAGATCCACAATCGCCCCGCAGACGATCACCATCGAAAGTGGTCTCCATGGGATTCCCTCACACCACGGGCGACACGCCCCAAGAGCAGCAGGCCGGCACGTCGGAGGCGACGGTCGAGCGGCTCCGCGCCGAGCTCGAGCAACTGCGCGACAGGCTCCGCACCACCGTCCCCATCGAACAGGCCAAGGGCGCTCTGGCCGAGCGTCTGCGCTGCGGAGTCGACGCCGCCTACACGCATCTCCTCCAGATCGCGCGCGACAGCGGACTCTCCCCGCTGGACGCCGCGGCATTACTGTTCGCCCCGGAGACCCGCGACGGCGAGTCCCCGCCGGTGCCCCGCTCTCCCGCCGACGACGCCGGTGACACCGCGCCGCCGGCCGTCGCCCCGTGCCCGCCCGCCGCCGTCCC
The DNA here is from genome assembly GCF_039542055.1 of Actinoallomurus vinaceus. Lineage (NCBI taxonomy): Bacteria > Bacillati > Actinomycetota > Actinomycetes > Streptosporangiales > Thermomonosporaceae > Actinoallomurus > Actinoallomurus vinaceus. Next base: position 251,881 of record NZ_BAABHK010000012.1, on the reverse strand, counting down.
GCAGGGCCGCTCCGGGACGTCCTCCCGGCCCGCCCCCGACGACCACCTCGACCAGTTCCAGCACGCCCAGCGCCTCGGCAATCTCGGCTGCGGCGTGTGGGAGCCGGCGACCGGTACGAGCCATTGGTCCGACCAGGTCTACGCGATCTTCGGGCGTGACCCCGCCGACGGGCCGCTGCCGCTCGACCGGCTCGCCGCGGTCGTCGTGCCGGAGGACGTCCCCCTCACCGCCCACCTCGTCAGCACGCTGGTGGACGGCCGGGAGGCCGTCGACAGCGAGATCCACATCCGGCGCGGCGCAGAGACCCGCGAGCTGCGCCTGATCGGCGAGCCCGTCGTCGACGGGGCGGGCCGGCCCGTCGCCGTCCGCTGCGTCTACCAGGACGTCACGGGCTGGCGCCGCGGCGAGCGGGCGCTCACCGCCTCCCGGCGGCAGCTCGAGCAGCTCCGCGTCGATGAGGAGCGGCGCCACGCCATCGACATGCAGCGGTCGATCCTGCCCCTGCCGCCGCGCGTCATCGACAAGCCGGGCCTGCGGGCGGCGGTCCGCTACCTCCCGGCCGGCATCCTCTCCCGTGTCGGCGGTGACTGGTACGAGACGAGCGCGATCGACGGGGAAGGGGTGTTCCTGGCCATCGGCGACGTCTCCGGGCACGGGCGGAACGCCGCAGCCGCCATGGCGCGGCTGCGCAACGGACTGAGCGGGCTGGCGTTCACGGGTGCATCGCCGGACCGCCTGCTGGCCTGGCTCAACCGCCTGACGCTGCACTGGCCGACGTCGCTCACCGCGACGGCGCTGGCCGGCCGGTTCGATCCGGAGACCCGCACGCTCACGTGGGCGCAGGGCGGGCACTTCCCGCCGCTGCTGATCCGCGACGGCAAGGCCACGACGCTCGACCCGCCGGAGGGGATGCTGCTCGGCGCGGTCGAGGACGCGGAGTTCGGCGTCACGACGACGGCGCTGGAGCCCGGTGACCTGCTGCTGCTCTACACCGATGGATTGATCGAGCGGCGCGACCGCGACCTGCAGGTCGGCCTGGACCTGCTGCTGCGCGTCGCGTCCACGGTCGGCAGCAACGACCCGGAGACCGTCCTGGACCGGGTGCTGTCGGCGTTCGGCGCTCCCAACCCCAACGACGACACCTGCGTCGTGGCCATCCAGATCGTCTGACCCGCGCCGGGCCGCGGCGCGGAGCTGAGAGGATGGCGGCGTGGGTGGACTCATGCTGCTCGACACGCCGTCGCTGTACTTCCGCGCGTTCTTCGGGGTCCCCGAGTCGGTGACCGCGTCCGACGGCACGCCGGTCAACGCCGTGCGCGGGCTCCTCGACATGATCGCGCGCCTGGTCCGGGACCGCGGGCCGCACTCGCTCGTCGCGTGCATGGACGCGGACTGGCGGCCGGCGTTCCGCGTGGAGGCGCTGCCGTCCTACAAGGCGCACCGGGTGGGTCCGGACGGCGGTGACCAGACGCCGGACGCGCTCGCGACCCAGGTCCCGGTGATCGAGGAGGTCCTCGACGCGTTCGGGATCGCGCGGGTCGGCGCTCCCGGTTACGAGGCCGACGACGTCATCGGCACGCTGGCCACCGCGCATGACGGCGAAGTGGACGTCGTCACCGGCGACCGCGACCTGTTCCAGCTCGTCCGCGACGACAAGCCCGTACGGGTGCTCTACACGGCACGCGGGATCAAGGCCCTGCAGATCGTCGACGAGGCCGAGGTCACCGCGAAGTACGGCATTCCCGGCCGCGCCTACGCCGACTACGCCACGCTGCGCGGCGACCCGAGCGACGGGCTGCCCGGCGTTCCGGGCGTGGGGGACAAGACCGCCGCGGCGCTGATCACCCGGTTCGGCTCCCTGGAGGAGGTCGAGCGCGCCCTCGACGAGGGCGAGACGTCGGGTTTCCCGGCGGGCAGCCGGCTGAAGCTGGAGAAGGCGCGGGACTATCTCGCGGCCGCGCGGACGGTGGTCGGGGTCGCCACGCGGATCCCCATTCCGGCGTTCGACGCGGAGGCGCCGCGCACGCCGCGCGATCCGGAGCGCCTCGTCGCGCTGAGCGAGCGCTGGAGCCTCGACAGCCCGGTCAACCGGCTTCTGGCCGCGCTCGCCACCGACTGACGTTCCCGGCGCTTCTCAGCGCCCGGAAACGGCCTTCCGGCGTTCTCACCGCTCGGAGGCGGTGGATTGGGTTTGAAACCTCTTGGTCCCGTCATGTGACCAGCGGGTGACTGTTTGCAGCAAAAGCGTCATTTGGCGCAGTACAGCGGCATCCGCGGCGTTCTCATTTCAGTGACAGGGTCAGTGAAAGTTGCAAACCCGACGGGAGAAAGGCTGCCCATGACGCCCACCCTCAGCCGCAGGACGCCCGTCTCGCCCGGGGACGACGAGGCGGCGTTCGCGACCGTGACGGAGATGTTCGCCATGACGCAGCGCTCGAACCACGCCACGGCCTTCGCCGGGTGGACGGTCACAACGAGCGCCATGGGCCTGGTGCTGCAGTGGCGCACGATCGAGACGCTCTTCGGATCCATCCCGGGCCGCGCGCTGCTGGCCGCGCTCCTCCCCGTCGCCGCCGGCCTGGCGTACGCCCTGCTGCTCCTGGCGCGCGCCCACGCCGTCACCGCCGGGGCCCAGGAGGACTTCCACCGCTTCATCGCGATCACACCGCCGGACATTCCGGAGTTCGCGGCCCCGGCCTTCCGGCAGCTGCGGCTGCTGACCGCCGCCACCCGCCACCGTGCGATCCTCACCCGGAAGGCGCTGGCCTGGGCATACGTCTCAGGGGCCGCGTTCCTCGCCTGGAGCGCCGCCGCGATGGCGGTGGCCTCCGGTCACTGAGGGCGACACGGACCGGCCGGCATCCGGGCGTGGAAACTCCGCTCCCCTCCCCCATGACCCGGGTGCCGACCACTAGACAGATTTCCCCTTTATTAGGTCCACTGGAGGTAATGAGGTTCAATAGCGAACCTCTGCCGTCAAGGGCAGACGGAGACCGGGTGCAGGAGATCCTCGCGAACAGGAACGGTTTTTGGCAGGCGTTGCAGGAGTCCGAACGCGCCGCGTTGCGTACGGCGGGTCGGACTCGTGAGTATGCGCCCGGCACGCTGCTGTGCAGCCAGGGCGCCGACCCCGATCACGTCCTGATCATCCTGGACGGCTGGGTGAAGGTGACGGCCGGGCGGGCGGACGGCCAGGAGGTCATGCTCGCCATCCGGGGCCCGTCGGACACGATCGGTGAGAGCGGCTGGCTGAACGGCCGGCCGCGGTCGGCGAACGTGAAGGCGCTGGGCCGGGTCCGCGCGCTCGCGATCCCGGCCGAGCAGTTCGCCGTCTTCCTCAACAGCCACGCGCACGCGGCGCAGGTCCTCGCGCGGGTGATGGTCGGGCGGATGGACGACGCCGACCGGCGGATGACCTCACAGGTCGGTACGAGCGGTCCGAAGCTGCTCGCCCTGCTCCTGCTGGACCTGGCCGAACGCTACGGCGTGCCGGGCCCGGGCGGGTCCGTCACCCTGCCGCTGCCCCTCACGCAGCAGGAGCTCGCCACCATGATCGGCCGGGCCCGCGAGACCGTCGCCCGGGCGCTCACGGTCTGGCGCCGGGAGGGGATCGTGGTGACCCGCCGGATGCGCATCGTGATCCTGCGCTTGGAAGCGCTGCGCGACATCGCCGAGCACGACGAGGACGGCTGACCCGGCGCGTACGACCGGCAGGGACCGTTACGCCGTGTGCGTCATATGTCACAGAGCCGGAAGATCAATGGGGTTACACTTCATCACCCCGATCACCCCGGCGCTGAGGGGAGCATCACTCCCAGATGACGAGCGATCGATCGCCCGCCGGTGGACCTGGGCGATCGAGGTTACTGCGCGAGCTCCTGGACGTCATCACCAACCTGTGGCAGCTCCTCGTCTTCCTGATCCCCGTGGCGGGCATCGGCGCGGCCCTCGTCCTGCGTCATCTGGACCAGATCTCGATCGCGCTGACCTGGGTGATCGCCGTCGCGAGTTCGCTGTCCGGCCTCGCGGTCCTGGCACGCGAGAAGGACACGATCGCCAACTGGCTGCGCGGGTGGGTCGATGGCGCCGGAGCGCAGCTGTCCCGGCTCGCCCGGTCCCTCCTCGCGTTCGGCCTGACGGCCGCCCTGGTCGCCGGGCTCGGCTGGGCCGCCACCGGCACGGTGGCCGCGGTGTTCGGGGGATCGTGCGCCCCGCCCATCGACCTGCGGGTGCTGACGGCACCGGAGAATCTCACGGCCCTGCGGCGGGCCGCCGCGGAGTACACCGCCAAGGCCCGATGCCGGCCGGTGCGGATCACCGTGGCGGCCTCCGGCAGCATCCTCAACGTCGCGTCCGGCTTCCAGAACGGCTGGTACTCCGTGCCGGGGGCGGGCGAGGACGGCCGCGGCGCCCTCCAGCCGGACATCCTCATCCCGGCCTCCTCCGGTGAGGCCGGCCGGCTCCTCGCGGCGCCCCACCCGGGCGTACGGCTGACGGACGAAGGGTCGATCGGCAGCTCGCCGCTGGTCGTCGGGATCTCCTCCTCCGCCAGTGACGACCTGCGCAACGCGCTGGCCGGCCGCGACCGGCCACGCCTCGGCGAACTGCTCGACGCGGCCCGCCGCAACGGCGTCCAGCGCACCTTCCGCGCGAGCCCGGACGTGTCGGAGATCGGCGCCCTGGCCGATGTCGACCTGTACACCAGTGGCGCGCTCGGTGATCCGCGGGCCACCGAGCACGCGCTCGGCAGCGCCGACCTGCCCCTCAGCGACTCCGCCGCGCTGCTGTGCGCGCTGCGGCGCCGCCCCGTCACGCCCGAGCGCCTCGCCGTGATCGCGCCCGAGCAGGTGCTCGAGGACTACGGCCACGGCCGGGCGCTGGGCACCACCTGCCCGGCCCCCGGCGGGGGCGGTCCGCCGCTCGCCGTCTACCAGGTGTCGGACGCGCGCGTCTTCGACTACCCCTTCATCCGCGTCACCTGGGACGGTCAGTCGTCGGCACGCCGAACCCACGAGATCGACGACTTCCGGCGCTGGCTCGGCCACAGCCGCCTGCGGGGCGAGGCGTTCCGCGACACCGCCGGCCGCGCGGGCACCGCCGACTCCACCGACGGCCGGCTCTACCTCGGTCCGAGGCCGCGCGTCGCCGTCCGGCCCTACCGCCGCGCCGAGATCGACGACGCGCTGACCCGTTTCGCCCAGGTCCGGCCTCCCCTGCACATCGTCCTGGCCCTCGACGTGTCGGGCTCGATGAGCGGCGGCCGTTCGCAGGGCGGCTCCCGGTTCACCTACGCCGTCCAGGTCGCCCGGGCCGCGGCACAGACCGCCGTCCACGACACCGACACGGTCGAGCTCGACGCCTTCTCCCGCATCCAGGGGCAGCCCGGGGTCCGCCTGGCGGTTCCCCCGGGACCCCGCGGATCGATCGGCACCGCGCTCGACGGGCTGACGCCGCAGGGCAGCGACATCCCGCTCTACGACGCGATCGGCGACGCGGCCGCCCGGGTCGCCGCCTACCCGCAGGCGGTCGTCGTGGTCTTCACCGACGGCGGATCCGAGGCGGCCGACCCCCGGGCCCGCGCCGCGCCCCTGAAACGCGCGCTGAAGACCCGCCCGGTCGTCGTCCTGACGGGCACCGACACCTGTGCCGGATCGGCGGCGATCAAGGCCCTGGGCACGTCCGTACGGTGCGTGGACGCCGGCGATCGGCAGCCGAGCGACGTGGTGACGTCGGTCTTCGACCTCACGACGCGACCCGGCGGGGGATGAGGCGGATGCTGGAACGGTATCTCGGGCGGCACCGGACCGCGACGCTCGCCGGTCTGGTGTTCGGCGTGCTGGCCGTCCTGGTGCCGCTGGCGCCGTGGAGCGACTCGGCCGGCCGTACCCCGTGTCCGGGGCACGCCGGGCTCGTGGTGGCCGGCGGCACGGACGTCAGTGCCTCGAGCGAACGCCAGGCGCTCATCCGGAAGTGGAACGCGCAGCACCAGGACGACCCCGACCTGCAGGCCCGGCTCGTGGAGATCTCCGGCCTCGCCGACCTCCAGCGCGCGCAGCTCGCGGCGGCCTCGGAGGCGCACGGCTGCGACTACGACGTGCTCGAACTCGACGCGCCCTGGACGGCGGAGTTCGCCGAGAGGAAGGCGATCGTCCCGTTCCCGCTGCCGCACGGCTGGGATCCGGACTTCCTGCGGGAACTGCGGCCGTCGGTGACCTGGCATGGCAGGGTGTACGCGCTGCCGTTCAACGCCGACGTCGGCCTGCTGTACTACTGGAACGACGCCCGGCGGCAACCGCCCGCGGGCCTGCCCGACCTGCTCGGCCAGGCCGCCGGAGCGGTCGGCGGGCGCGGCTTCGAAGCCGGCTACTCCCTCCAGCTCGCCGACTACGAGGGCGGCACCGTGAACGCCCTGGAGCTCATCTGGGGGTTCGGCGGCGACGTCGTGCACGGCGACCGGGTGGTCATCGACGCGTACGCGACGCCGATCAGGTCCGCGCTGGCGGCCCTCCACGCCGATCTGCCTCCCCAGGGGCGGGGCGTCGACCGCACCGCCGCCGACGCGACCGAGGCCTCGAGCATCCAGGCGTTCGAGGACCACGGGGTCGCCTTCATGCGCAACTGGCCGTACGCCTTCCGGGTCCTGGCCGCCGACCCGCAGATGCGCGCCGGCACCCGGCTGAGGTTCGGGGTGTCACCGCTGCCCGGCCCGAGCGTGCTCGGCGGCCAGAACCTCGCCATCTCGGCCTACAGCAGGAAACAGGACCAGGCCCGCCGTCTGATCGAGTTCCTCACCGACCGGGACGCGCAGGCCGAGCTGTTCGCCTGCGGAGGGTTCGCGCCGACCCGGGAGTCGGCGTACCAGGCGCCCCGGCCCTGCCCCAGGTCCTCCCCGAGCGAACAGCAGATCGGCCAGGCCGACCTCGCCCAGCTCGCCAGCCAGATCCGGCAGGCGATCGCGAGGGCGCGTCCGCGCCCGGTGACCCCGGCCTACCAGGTGTTCAGCGAGGTCTTCCGGCGCTGCTTCCGCGCCGCCGCGTTCCAGTCCGCCGACGTGGACTACACCGCCTTCGCCCGGCTGCTCCGCGCGGCGTACTCCGGACGGCCGGTCCGCTCCGACCCGCGCCGGCCGTGCGGCTGAGCCGGAGGGACCAGAGCGCGCGGTCGCGGCGGCCCGTCCGGCGCACCCGCCGAGGCGGGCTGGACGATCGGCGGCAGGCCGGTCTGAGGCGAGCCCGTCGAAGCGGCCGGACCGACCACCGGCGCGCGATCGCGAGGGGCCGAAGCGCACCCGCCTAGGGCGTGTCCGGTGGGGACGGCCACGGCCGTCCCCACCGGCTCAGCCGACGGAGGAGTAGGCCACGACGCCTCGCCGGATCGCGTCCATGGCCCGGCCCGCGACGCCGCGCACCGCGCTGCCGGGCGGAGCGGCGTCCGCGACCTGCCCGAGCATGTCCAGCAGCTGCTTCATCCAGCGGACGAAGTCGCCGGCCGTCAGGTCGGCGTCGGCCAGCACGGCGTCCAGCTGATCGCCGCTCGCCCACCGGTGCGCCGCCCAGGCGAAGCCCAGGTCCGGCTCGCGCAGGAACGCGACCCGGTGATCCTTCTCGATCTCCTGCAGCTCGCCCCACAGCCGGAGCATCTCGGTGAGCGCCTCCCGCACCGGCCCGGCCGGCACGCGGGGCGCCCGCCCGTCCTCGGGCTGCCGGGACTCGTACACCAGCGCCGACACGAGCGCGGCGAGCTGCGCGGGCCCCAGGTCGTCGAAGAGGCCGGCGCGCAGGCCCTCGGCCGTGAGCAGGTCCAGCTCGGTGTAGATGCGCCCGAGCCGGCGGCCCTCGTCGGTGACCCGCTCGCCGTCGAGGTAACCGAGCTGCTCGAGCACGGCGCAGACCCGGTCGAAGGTCCGGGAGATCACCTGCGAGCGGCCCTCGACGCGGCGGCGCAGCGCCGCCGTCTCCTTCTCCAGCCGGAAGTACCGCTCGGCCCAGCGCGCGTGGTCCTCCCGATCGGAGCAGCCGTGGCACGCGTGCTCACGCAGACGGCGCCGCAGGTCGGTGATCTGCGAGTCCTCGCGCGTGGAGTCCGGGTGCTTCTGCGGGCGGGGCTTGTCGAGGTGCGCCGTCTTGTTGCGCAGCGTGGAGGCCAGGTCGCGGCGGTGCTGCGCCGACCTGCGACTGAACCACTGCGGGATCTTGATGCGGTCCACCGGCTCGACCGGCCCCCGGAAGTCGGCCAGGGCCAGCTGCTTGACCTGCCGGTTGATGGTGAGGACCAGCGGAGACGGGTCGTCGGAGCGCTTCCCGGCCCCCGGCTCCAGGACCACCGCCGCGCCGGCGAACCGGCCGTGCGGGACCATGATGACGTCCCCGAAGCGCAGGCGCTCCAAGGAGCGCGCCGCCTCGGCACGCCGGGTGCCCGACCGCTCCCGGGCCAGCTCCCGCTCGCGTTCGGTCAGGCGCTGCCGCAGCCGGGCGTACTCCATGAAGTCGCCCGTGTCGCACGTCGCCGCCTCCAGGTAGCCCTCCAGGGCCTCCTCGTTGCGGCGCAGCTGCTTGGCGAGCCCGACGACGGCGCGGTCGGCCTGGAACTGCGCGAAGGACTCCTCCAGGAGGGTACGGGCGCGTTCGCGGCCGACCTGCCCGACGAGGTTCACCGCCATGTTGTAGGAGGGGCGGAAGCTGGAGTTCAGCGGGTAGGTGCGCGTGCCGGCCAGGCCTGCCACCGACGCCGGGTCGACGCCGGGCGCCCACAGGACGACGGCGTGGCCCTCCACGTCGATGCCTCGCCGCCCGGCCCGCCCGGTCAGCTGGGTGTACTCACCGGGGGTCAGGTCGGCGTGCATCTCGCCGTTCCACTTGACGAGACGCTCGATCACGACGGTGCGGGCGGGCATGTTGATGCCCAGCGCCAAGGTCTCGGTCGCGAAGACCGCCTTGATCAGCCCTTCGGTGAACAGCTCCTCGACGATCTCCTTGAACGTCGGCAGCATGCCCGCGTGGTGGGCGGCCAGGCCCCGCTCCAGCCCGGCCAGCCACGTGCCGTAGCCGAGGACCTCCAGGTCGGCCCGTGGGATGTCGGCGGTGCGCGCCTCGACGTGCGCCCGGATCTGCTCGGCCTCCTCCTTCGAGGTGAGCCGCAGCGCGGAGTACATGCACTGCTCGACCGCCGCGTCGCAGCCGGCGCGGCTGAAGATGAAGGTGATCGCGGGCAGGAGCCCGGCGCGGTCCAGCCGGTCGATGACGTCGGCGCGCGACGGCGGCCGGTAACGCTCGGGACGGCGCTCGCGCCTGCGGCCGCTGCGGCGGCTCTGGTTGATCCTCGTACGCCGCAGGTCGTCGAGCGCGAACCGGCGCAGGTCCGGGTTGACCTTCGTGTGGTCGTCGTCGACGAACAGGTCGTACAGCCGGTTGCCGGCCAGCATGTGCTGCCACAGCGGCACCGGGCGCTCCTCGTCCACGATGACGGTGGTCTCGCCGCGGACCTCCTGCAGCCACTCGCCGAACTCCTCGGCGTTGCTGACCGTCGCCGACAGCGCCACCAGCCGCACCGACTCGGGAAGGTGGATGATCACCTCTTCCCAGACGGCGCCCCGGAACCGGTCGGCGAGGTAGTGCACCTCGTCCATGACGACGTACGCCAGCCCCGACAGTGTCGGCGACCCGGCGTACAGCATGTTGCGCAGGACCTCGGTCGTCATGACGACGATCGGCGCCTCGCCGTTGATGGCGTTGTCGCCGGTGAGCAGCCCGACCTTCCCGGTGCCGTACCGGCGCACGAGGTCGGCGTACTTCTGGTTCGACAGCGCCTTGATCGGGGTGGTGTAGAAGCACTTCTGGCCGCCCGCCAGCGCCAGGTGCACCGCGAACTCGCCGACGACGGTCTTGCCCGACCCGGTGGGCGCGGCGACGAGCACGCCGTGGCCGTCCTCCAGCGCGCGGCAGCCGTCGACCTGGAAGAAGTCCAGGTCGAAGTCGTACAGGCTTTGGAACTCGGTGAGCGCGGGCGTGAAGCCCGCCATGCGCTGCCGGTGCGCGGCGTAGCGCTCCGCGGGGGTGGTCATGGGTCAAGCCTACGGATCGCCGGTGACCGAAACGGCTGCCCTCCCGGGATCAGGCGCTCGATCAGGTCGCCGCACCGTCGTGGTGGGGTCTAGACGCGCTCGCCGTCCTCGATCTCGCCGTCCGGCAGGTCGAGCGGCGAGGCCTCGTCGTCGGACAGGTCGGCGTACGGGTCGGGCCGGGCGGCCTTACGCCGGTCGTGGACATAGGCGATGATCTCCGCGACCTCGAACAGCACCACGGTCGGCAACGCCAGCGCCATCATCGTGAACGGATCCTGGCTCGGCGTGGCCACCGCCGCGAACACGAACAGACCGAAAATGATCAGCCGGCGGGACTTGCGGATGCGGGCGTGCGTCAGCACCCCCGCCAGATTGAGGATCACGACGATCAGGGGCAGCTCGAACGTCACCCCGAAGACCAGGAGCATCGCCACCGCGTAGCCGAGATAGCTGGACACGGTGATCAGCGCGGTGGTGCCGTTCGGGACGAAGCCGAGCAGGATGCCCAGCCCCTTGTCGAGGGTCACGTAGGCCAGGACCGCACCACCGGCGAACAGCGGGACCGAGGCGGCCAGGAAGATGTACGTCCACCGGCGCTCACGCTGGTACAGCCCCGGAGCGATGAACGCCCAGAGCTGGTACAGCCAGATCGGTGAGGAGACCACCACGCCGACGATCAGCGAGATCTTCAGGTTGAGGAAGAAACCCTCGGTCAGGCCGTTGACGACCAGGCCGCATCCCTTGCCCAGGCGGTTCTTCTCCGGGAGCTGGCAGTACGGCTGCTGGAGGAACTTCCAGATGGGGTCGAAGAACCACAGCCCCACGCCGGTGCCCACGACGATACCCAGGAAGGACTTGATCAGGCGGCTGCGGAGCTCGCGGATGTGCTCGATGAGCGGCATGCGCCCATCGGGATTCGCACTCCGCGACGGCTTGGTCGTCATGGTCTGTGATTGTGGCAGTCGGTCAGGACTTCTTGCCGTGCTCCGTCTGGGACAGCGGCACGCCACTGACGGTGGTGCCGTCGTCGGCCGGGGCGTTCAGCTGCGGCGCCTGGGCGTTCGCCTGCTGCTCCAGGAGCGCCGCCTGCTCACGGAGCCGGGCCGCCTGCGCCCGGGCGTCCTGCGGCTGCGCCTGCGTGCGCGGCTGCTCATCGTCGTCGCTGATCAGGCCCTTGGTCTCGGACTTGAAGATGCGCATCGACCGGCCGAGCGAACGAGCGGCCTGGGGCAGCTTCGCGGAACCGAACAGCACCAGGATGACGACCGCGATGATCAGAATTTCCCACGGGCCAAGGTCAGGCATACTCAGTCCTCTTCAGCAGTGGCTCTTTCTCATCCGATCGTACGCTGTCGGGCCGGATGTCTCACTCCCCCGACCCCTCAAGACGACGCATCTCACGGACGAGCTTCGCGTGTTCCGGCTCCAGACGCTCCCTGGTCCGCCGCAGTTCACGGCCCAGACCGCGCACCGCGAGCGACACCTTGATCGCGCAGCCGGCCAGAACGACCATCCCGGCGAAGGCCAGCGCGACGTACAGCATCATCCACGGCACAGGCCGACCCTAGCGAATTCCGCTCACGCGTCGTAGAGCTTGAGGGCGCGGGCGGCGTCCTCGCGGACGTGCGCGGCCAGGTCGGCGGGCTCGGTGATCCGGCCGCTGCCCGCCAGCCGCAGCGCCAGGCGCCGCACCCAGCGGACGTCCCGGGTGCGCAGCACGACGCGGACCCGGCCCTCCCCGAGCTCGGTGACGCTCTCGCACGGGTAGTGGTCGGCGACCCAGCGCCCGGCCGGGGACAGCTCGAAGGTCACCCGCACGTCCTCGGGCGAGGGACGGAACAGCCCGTCGTCCAGGTCGAGCGGCTCGGCCTCCTCCGGGATGCTCGAGGGAACGTCGAGGACCTGCAGATCCACGATGCGGTCCAGGCGGAACAGGCGCACCGCCTCGGCGCGGCGGCACCAGCCCTCCAGGTAGGACCAGCCGTCGACGATGAGCAGCCGCATGGGGTCCACGTCGCGCACGGTGTTCTCGTCCCGGCCCGGCACGTAATAGGTCATCCGGAGGCGACGCCCCTGGTCCAGCCCCGACCGCACCTGGACCAGGACGTCCGGGTGGACGTCCAGTTCGACGGCTACCTGGCTGCTCGGCCGGGCGGCGGCGCCCGCCGCCTCCTCCAGCTTGGCGATCACCCGGCTCACGGCGTCGCCGTGCTCGGGGATCTCGGCGATCGTGCGCAGCGCGACCAGCAGGGCGGCGGCCTCGTCGACGTCGAGCCGCAGCGGCCGGCTGATCGACTCCGCCTCGCACACCACGATCTCGCCGCCCTCGTAGGACAGGTCGATCGGGCAGTACGGGTCGGGCGCGCGCAGCTCGACGCACCACAGCAGGTTGAGGTCGTCGATGATCTGCTTCTCGGTCACGCCGAAGGCCGCGGCGGCCTCCTCGACACTGACCGAGCTGCGGTTGATGACGTACGGCACCAGGGCCAGCAGCCGCCGCAGCCGTTCCGAGGAGCTCACTGGCACACCGCCTTCAGGTGCTGGATCATCGCGTCGCGTATGTCGGGCGGGTCGACGACCACGACGTCGTCGGCGAACCCGGCGAGGTAGTCGGCGAGCCGCTCCACCTCGGCGAACGTCAGCTCGGCCAGGTCCCATTCGTCGTCGTCGCGGCGGATGTTCGCCGCCCAGCGCCGGATGCCGTCCGCCGCGCCCCGCCGCAGCCGTACGGTGGCCGTGCGCCGCGCGGGCGCCGGGCCGCCCATCGAGGTGACGACCTCCCGCAGGTCGACGCCCTCCGGGACCGTCACCGCACCGGCGGGGCCGTCGGCGACGACCTCGCCCCTGATGCGGCTGAGCCGGAACACCCGGGTCTCCCCGCGGTCGCGGTCATGGCCGGCGACGTACCAGCGACCGCGCCTGCTGACCACACCCCACGGCTCCAGGTGCCGGCGCTGCGGGCCGCTGCGCCCGACGCCCTGGTACTCGAAGGTGACGGACCGGCGGTCGCGGACGGCCCGCCACAGCGCCGGGAAGGCGGGCTCGTCGGCGCCGACCCTGGGCTCGACGCCGAGGGAGGCGGCCTCGTCGGTGTCGATCCCGGCCGCGCGCAGTTTCAGCAGGGCCCCGGAGGCCGCCTCGGCCAGGCTGGCCCGATGCCAGACCCGGGCGGCCAGCCCGAGCACGGCGGCCTCGTCGGGGGTGAGCTGGATCTCCGGCAGCTCGTACGCCTGGCGCTGGATCCGGTAGCCGGCCTCCTCGTCGCCGTCGCTGCCCATCTCGAGCGGGATGCCGAGCTCGCGCAGCTCCTCCTTGTCGCGCTCGAACATGCGCTTGAACGCCTCGTCCCCGCCGGGATAACCCGGCACGGCCTGGCGGATCTGCTCCGCGGTGAGGTACCGCCGGGTGGCCAGCAGGCACACCACGAGATTGAGCAGCCGCTCGGTCTTGCGGCGCGACATCGTCACTCCTTCTGGCCCGTCCCCGTGGCCTCCGACGCTACCGTTGGCGGGTGATCCGATGGCGCAAAGGCACGGTTGTCAAGATACGCCGCGAATGGCCCGGAGCGGTCGAACTCGACGTCACGATCGACGACGGCGAAGCACGCGCCCTGGCCTATCCGGCGCTGGTGGGACGGCCCCGCCCGGGCGACACCGTGCTGCTGAACACGACGGCGCTCGCGATGGGGCTTGGCACCGGAGGGTACGCGATGGTGGTGGCGGTACCCGACCGTTTCCCGCCCGATCCGTCCGGTCCAGGCCATCTGGTCAAGGCACGCTACACCCCGCTGCAGGCTACGGTGCTCGGCGCGGACGAGCAGGACTCCGCACACCACGAGGTTCTGCGCGACGCCGAGTCGGTCGCCGGCATGCCGGTCGTCGTCGCCGACCTGCACTCGGCGCTGCCGGCGATCATCGCGGGACTGCACCTGGACCGCCCCGGCACCCGCGTCGTCTACGTCATGCCGGACGGCGGCGCGCTGCCCGCCTGGTTCTCCCGGACGATCGCGGCGCTGCGCGAGGCCGGGGCGCTGGCCGCGACGGTGACCGTCGGCCAGGCGTTCGGCGGCGACCTGGAGGCGGTGACCCTGCACACCGGCCTGCTCGCCGCGCGGCTGGTGCTCGACGCCGAGGTCGCGATCGTCGCGCAGGGCCCCGGCAACCTCGGCACGGGCACCCGGTGGGGCTTCTCGGGCGTGTCGGCCGGTGAGGCGGTGAACGCCGCCGCCGTCCTGGAGGGTCGCCCCGTCGCGTCCCTGCGGGTCAGCGAGGCGGACGCCCGTGAGCGCCACCAGGGGATCTCCCACCACAGCCTGACCGCCTACGGTCGCGTCGCGCTGGCGCGGGCGCAGGTGGTCGTGCCGGATCTGCCGGGCGCGTTCGGTGACCGGGTGCGGGCCGAGGCGAAGCCGCTCGGCGAGCGGCACGAGCTCGTCACCGTGTCCGTGGACGGGCTGGAGGAGGCGGTGCGCGACTCGCCGGTACGGGTGTCGACCATGGGCCGGGGCCTGGACGAGGACCGCGCGGGGTTCCTGGCGGTGGCCGCCGCGGGCCGTCATGTCGCAAATCTCCTAAGGTGACGCCTTTATGGCATAGATCCTAAGTCGAGAATCGCCCAAGCCGCACGGAAATGTCCTTCTCATTACCGTTTGATTGTTTTACCGGTACAACGCCGGAGGATGCTGGAAGTCGAAGGCCATATCCCGAGAGAGGAGCATATCCCTACCGGCCTTCCCGCTTTTCCGGCAGCGAGGAGAACACCGTGCCCAGCAGGACCAGCGCCTCTGCCGGCCTGGCGGCGATCGCCGTGACGGCCGGCACGCTCTTCATGACCTCGCCCGCGTCCGCCCAGAGCACCGCGGCGCCGACGCACGTCAGCACCGTCGCGGCCCAGGTGAGCGCGAGCGCGCCGTACGGCGACGGCTGGTGGTGGCGACACCGTCACTTCCGGCACCCTCACCACTTCCGTCACCACCACTTCCGCCATCACCACCGCTTCTTCCCGCATCACCGCTTCCGGCACTTCGGGGGCTCCCACGAATTCGGCTTCGGACACGGAGGCTTCCACCGTGCGGGCTTCCGCGACTTCGGGTTCCGCGGCGGCGGGTTCGGCGGCTTCGGGGGGAATGTGAACCGGAACGTCAGTGTGGTGTCGAACAATTTCGGGATCAGTAACACCAGCACCAACGTCGGCGTTTCCCATGGGTGGTGAAACGGCAACAGAGCACAAAGGCGCCGGAGTGTATGCTCCGGCGCCTTCGGTAACGGCCTTTACGCTGTAGATCATATCTGGACGAGGTCGCCGACCGGGTCGTACATCTGCCGGAACGTGAACGCCTCCGGTGCGGGGCCGTCACGGCGCACCCGCTCCAGACGCTCCCGCGCCTCCTCCAGCGACGGGATCCGGCCCGCCGGGACCCACCACAGGACGACGTATGGCTCCGCCATGCGCAGGAACCACTCGCGGCGCCGCCGCAGCGCGTCGAGGTGCGCCGACCGGTAGGTGAAGTCCCACAGCGCCTCGCGCGACTCCCAGACCGACATGGTGATGATCACATCGTCCCCGTAGGGCCGGATGCTCGTCGCGTCGTCGGCCTCACCGTCGGTCAGTCGCCAGACGAACCCGGGCGCCGAGTCGGCCAGGGCATTGATGGGCGGGAAGAGGGCCAGGAACTCGGCCATCGCCGGGGCGTCGAGGGGCGCGCGGAGGCGGGCCACGTTGAACTGCGCCAAGTGGTGGTCGGTCATGGGCGCCAGCAGACCATCACTCCAGGCTCTATGTCAACTCTCATTATTTTTAGAATCCAGCACCACACAGCACTCCCCCGGCCGCGGATCCATACGCGCCACCACCCCGGTCGCCCCCAGGCCCTCCACGAGGCCCTCCAGCAGCGCCAGGTTCATCCCGCAGACCAGAGGCGGGAACTCCGCCGCCAGCGCGTGGAAGGGGCAGTTGCGCAGGCGCAGCCGCCCGCCTTCGCGGTACGGCTCGTATCCCCGGGCCGCCAGCGCGGCCTCCACCCGGTCGCCCACCTCGTCCCCGGCCCCGTCCGGAGCCGCGCCCGTACCGTCCTCGGGCCGTGGTTCGGCTTGAGCGGCCTCGGGCGGTGCGGCTCCGGCGGACCGGCCGTGGACCCGCGCGAGCCGTTCCAGGACCTCCTCGCCGCCGACCGTCTCCACGACCTCGGCGAGCAGCGCGGCCACGGCGCGGTAGTCGCGCGGCGGCACGCTCACCACCCGCTCCGCCGCCGAACGCCGGTACAGCTTCGCGGGACGCCCGGCCCCCGGGCCCGTGCGCCCGGCGGGCCGCCGGAATACCGCCTCCAGCAGACCGACCTCGGTCAGCCGGTCGAGGTGGAACGCGGCCAGGGTGCGCTGGACGCCGGCGGCGTCCGCGGCCTCCGCGCGGCCCACGTCGTGAGCCTGCCCGGCCACGTACTCGTAGAGCCTCCGGCGTACCGGGTCCTGCAGGGCCGCGATGGCCTCGACGTCGTCCACACGCCGAGTCTAGGGACGGCACGGAACGCTCCCGCGCATCGGACGGCGACCGCCGACGGCCCTCCTCGCGCGGGACGTCAGTACGCCGCGAGGACGTCGATGACGAAGGCCAGGGTGTCGTTCTTCTTGATCCCGGAGGCGACGTGTCCCTTCGCGCCGTAGCCGTCCTTCGAGGGGATCACGACGAGCACGCGGCTGCCGACCCGCTGCCCGACCACCGCGCGATCCCAACCATCGATCATCTGACCGGCACCGGCCACCACCGAGTCCGGGCGTCCCCGGCCCCGCGAGTCCTCGAACACCTTGCCCGTCCGCCAGATCTGCCCGAGATCGTGGAAGACGACGAGCTGGTGCGCCTGGACCGGCGGACCGCTCCCCTGAACGATCGTCCGGATCCGCAGTCGCCCCGGTGGCGCCGTCGACGGGATCTTCATCGTCGGCGTCGCCCCGGACGTCACCTGCGGCATCGCCGGGTCGTTCTGCGGCTGCGGCTGTCCCTGCGCGCTCGCGCCGTTGTGATACGTCGCGATCACGTCGAGCACGAAGACGATGGAGTCGCCGGCGCCGATCTGCCACGGCGCGTACCCGCCCGCGCCGTACCCCTGGTTCGGCGGGACGACCGCCAGCACCCGACCGCCCGGCCGCTGGCCCTCGAGTGCCTTGTTCAGGCCGGTGACCAGGCGGCCGTACGGGAACATCGCGGGCCGCCCG
This sequence comes from Actinoallomurus vinaceus, assembly GCF_039542055.1. Classification (NCBI taxonomy): domain Bacteria; kingdom Bacillati; phylum Actinomycetota; class Actinomycetes; order Streptosporangiales; family Thermomonosporaceae; genus Actinoallomurus; species Actinoallomurus vinaceus. Next base: position 234,612 of record NZ_BAABHK010000012.1, on the reverse strand, counting down.
GCGTCGTAGCTGCTGGCGACCAGCTTGTGGTCACCGCCGTTCCAGCGGTACCCGACGTAGTTGGCGACCACGAGATCGCCGTCGGTCACCTTCGAGCCCTTGCCCTTGCGCAGCGTCTCGATCTTCAGCTTCCCCGACGGTGACGACCCGGGGATCGTCACCGTCGGCTGCCGGCCCACGACACCGGCGACCTTCAGGCCGTCGGGCAGGCCGCCCCCACTGCACGCCGTGACGGCGACGAGGGGAAGCACCGCCAGCGCGGCCACCCGCCGCATGCGCGAACCTCCGGACACCGGGCGATCAGAACGAGCCGAGGACGTCGACGACGAACACCAGCGTGTCGGTGCCCTTGATGCCGCCCTGCGGGGAGCCCTGCGAGCCGTATCCCTCCTTCGGAGGCACCACGAGCAGGACCCGGCTGCCGGCCTTCTGACCGACCAGGCCGGTGTCCCAGCCCGGGATGACCTGCTTGACGCCGATCGGGAACGACGCCGGCGCGCCGCGCTTCCAGGACGAGTCGAAGACCTGCCCGTTGCGCCACAGCACGCCGTGGTACTGCGCGACCAGCGTCTGGCCCTTCTGCACCACCGGCCCGTTGCCCTGGATCAAGGTCTTGACCTGGAGCTTGTCGGGGGCGTCCGTGGACGGGATCTTGACCGTCGGTGCGGCGCCGGCCGCTCCGGCGGTCACCGTCGGCAGCTTGGGATCGTCGACCTTCTGCGGCGTGCCCTGCGCCGACGCGGTCTTGCCGAAGGCGTTCAGCACGTCGACCGTGACGACGAAGTCGTCGGTCTTGGCGAGCTGCAGCGACTGGGCGATCTGGTCGCCGACCTCCTGGTACGGCAGGGTCATCACCAGCCGCGTGCCCGCCTTGCGCCCGACCAGGGCCTTGTCGAGCGCGGACAGGCCGGTCAGCTGCCCCGACTGCCCGATGATCGGCTGCTTCTTCGTGTAGGTGTTCAGCAGCTCCTTGCCGCCGCCCTTGGCGCCCCACTTGTAGGCGACCAGCTGGGCGACCACCAGGTCGCCGTTGGCCACGGCGGCGCCCGACCCGTGGACCGCCTCCACGACCTGCCGCTTGACGCTCGGCTTGTCCTTCGGGACCTTGATCGTCGGCGACTTGCCGAACGCGCCCGTGACCTTCACCGACGGCGGCGGGAGCGTCTCGTACCAGACCGCCGCGGAGGTCGCCACGCCGATGAGCACCACGGCGGCGGTCACGAACAGGATCCTGCGCCGCTTCGCCTGTGCGCGGGTGCCCGAGCGCGGCGCGCCCCGGCCCTTGGCGCCCAGCGCGTGCGGCGTGAAATCGGTCCGGGTGATCTCCTGGGCCGCCGGAATCTTCAGCTTGATCGGGTCCGGATGCGCGAACCGGCTCTTCGGCCCGTCGTCCGTGTCATCGTCGGTGTCGTCGTCGCCCGAGCCGGCGTCGGAGTCGGTCGCGTCGGCGTCCTCGGCCGCCTTCTCCGCCTCGTTCTCGGGCTCACCCACGGTGTCCTGTGGCTCCTCGGTCTCCGCCCGTGCGTCCTCCGTCTCGGGCCGCTCGGCGGCTCCGGGCTCGCCGCCCGCTGGGGCGTCCGCCGCCGGGGCGTCCGCCCCCTCGGCGTCCTGCGGCTCGTCCGTACGCGTCTGCGCGCGGCCTTTGACTTCAGACATCTTCTCCACCGTTCCGCGGGTACGACGACTATCGCGACAAGGCCCCCACCCTGTCAGCGGGCATCTAAAGGTAGCGTGAGATGGCCGCTACATTCCCGCGATCAGCTTGTCGACGCGGTCATCGACCGACCGGAACGGGTCTTTGCACAGGACCGTCCGCTGTGCCTGGTCGTTCAGTTTCAGATGCACCCAGTCGACCGTGAAGTCCCGCCGCTTCTCCTGCGCCTTGCGGATGAACTCCCCGCGCAGCCGTGCCCGCGTCGTCTGCGGCGGCACCGACTTGGCCTGGAAGATGTCCAGGTCCCGGGCCACCCGCTCGACCGCGCCCTTGCGCTCCAGCAGGTAGTACAGGCCGCGGCCGCGGTGCACGTCGTGGTAGGCGAGGTCGAGCTGCGCCACCCGCGGCGAGCTCAACGGCAGGTCGTACTTGCGCCGATACCGCTCGATCAGCTGGAACTTCGTCACCCAGTCGATCTCGCGGGCGACGAGGTCCAGGTCACCGGTCTCGACCGCGCGCACGGTCCGCTCCCACAGGTCGAGCACCCGCAGCACCACCGGGTCCGCGCCGCGCCGGTCGATGAACTCCCGTGCCTTGTCGAGGTACTCCTTCTGGATCTCCAGCGAGCTGGCCTCCCGGCCGTTGGCCAGGCGCACCTTCCGCCGGCCGGTCATGTCGTGACTGACCTCCCGGATCGCCCGGATCGGGTTCTCCAGCGTCAGGTCGCGCATCACGACCCCGGCCTCGACCATGCGCAGCACCAGGTCCGTCGCGCCGACCTTGAGCAGCATCGTCGTCTCGCTCATGTTCGAGTCGCCGACGATGACGTGCAGCCGGCGGAACCGCTCCGCGTCCGCGTGCGGCTCGTCCCGGGTGTTGATGATCGGCCGCGACCGCGTCGTCGCGGACGACACGCCCTCCCAGATGTGCTCGGCGCGCTGGCTCACGCAGTAGACCGCGCCCCGGGGAGTCTGCAGCACCTTGCCGGCGCCGCAGATGATCTGGCGTGTGACGAGGAACGGGATCAGCACGTCGGCCAGCCGGCCGAACTCGCCGTGCCGCCCGACGAGGTAGTTCTCGTGGCAGCCGTAGGAGTTGCCGGCCGAATCGGTGTTGTTCTTGAACAGGTAGATGTCACCCGCGATGCCCTCCTCACGGAGGCGTCGCTCGGCGTCGACGAGCAGACCCTCCAGGATCCGCTCCCCCGCCTTGTCGTGCACGACGAGTTCGTCGACGCTGTCGCACTCGGGCGTCGCGTACTCAGGATGACTGCCGACATCGAGGTACAGCCGTGCCCCGTTGCGCAGGAACACGTTGCTGCTACGGCCCCACGACACCACCCGACGGAACAGGTACCGCGCCACCTCGTCGGGTGACAACCGCCGCTGCCCTCGGAAGGTGCACGTTACGCCGTACTCGTTCTCCAACCCGAAGATGCGCCTATCCACATCCGCAAGGCTATGCGTCCGAAGGCCGCCGTTGGTAGAGATCACCTACCACGAGCTACGGCCTTTACGTTGTAGATCAATAAAAGAGGCCGCCCGCCGCGCCCCGGAAGGGCACGACGGGCGGCACCACGCGTCACTCCGCGGCGGTGTCCCCGGCCCCGGAATCCGGCTCACCCTGCGTCTCGGCGGACTCCGCCTCCTCCAGCAGCGCCCGGATCCGCGCCGCCGGCAACCGCCGGAACAACCGGTGCGTCCGGTTCCGGTCCAGCACCGCGACCTCCAACTGCTCCGCCTCCAGGTGCCGGTCGGCGTCCTGCCGCTCCAGCGCCCGCACCCCCAGCCGAAGCGCCCGCGCCAGCGGCTGCCCCTCCTCGTAGTGCTCCTGCAGCGCCGCCGCGACCTGGTCGGCCTGCCCGCCCATCGCGACGTAACCGTGCTCATCGGCGACCGACCCGTCGAAGGTCAGCCGGTAGATCTGGTCCGAGGCGGCGTCCTCACCCAGCTCCGCGACGACCAGCTCCACCTCGTACGGCTTGTTCATCTCGGTGAACACCGTGCCCAGCGTCGTCGCGTACGCGTTCGCCAGGCCCCGCGCGGTCACGTCACGGCGGTCGTACATGTACCCGTTGACGTCGGCGTAGCGCACACCGGCCTGACGGAGGTTCTCGAACTCGTTGTACTTGCCGACCGCGGCGAACGCCATCCGGTCGTAGATCTCGCTGATCTTGTGCAGCGCACGGGACGGATTGTCGGCCACGAACAGAATGCCGTCGTCGTACTGCAGCACGACGACGCTACGGCCGCGCGCGATGCCCTTACGCGCGTAGTCGGCCTTGTCCTTCATCTGCTGTTCGGGCGACACGTAGAACGGCATGGACACCGGTGGCGTTCCTTACTACTCGTTCACAACTAGATCGCGGACGTTACAGCAGCGGAGCCGACGGCCCGCCGGGCGATTGCATCCGCCCCTCGACGACCCGCTCCGCCAGACCACCGACCTCCTCGTCCGGCAGCCGCCGGTACCCGTCGGAGGTGACCACGGCGACCACCGGGAAGATGCGGCGCGCCAGGTCCGGACCGCCGGTGGCCGAATCGTCGTCCGCCGCGTCGTACAGCGCCTGGAGGGAGGCGATCGCCGCGTCCTCCTCCGCCAGATCCGCCCGGAACAGCTTCTTCAGCGCGCCCTTGGCGAACACCGACCCGGAGCCGATGCTGTAGAAATCGTGCTCCTCATAACGCCCGCCGGCCGGGTCGTAACTGAAGATCCGGCCCTTGTCCCGATCCTCGTCGTAACCGGCGAACAACGGCACGACCACCAGCCCCTGCAGGGCCATGCCCAGGTTGCCCCGGACCATCGTGGCCAGCCGGTTGGCCTTGCCCTCCAGCGAGAGCGTGCGGCCCTCCATCTTCTCGTAGTGTTCCAGCTCGACCTGGAACAGGCGCACCACCTCGAGGCCGATGCCCGCGGTACCGGCGATCGCGACGGCGGAGTACTCGTCGGCGCGGTAGACCTTCTCGATGTCCCGCTGAGCGATCACATTGCCCGCGGTCGCCCGCCGGTCGCCCGCCATCACCACACCGCCCGGGAACGTGATCGCGACGATCGTCGTGCCGTGCGGGATCTGGTCCCCTGCCGACACCCCCGCCGGAAGCTCACGCGTCCCCGGCAGCAGCCCCGGCGAGTACGACGACAGGAACTCGGTGAACGACGGGGGGCCCTGGCTCATGAACGCGCCCGGCAGACGCCCCGGCGCGGAACCTTGCGACGTCACACGACTCCTTCCAAAGGCAACGGATGCGATGCGCCTCCGCAACTCAGACCCTACTGTCACTGCGACGTCAGGCGCATTCCGCGTGATCCCTGCCCCCGTCCGCCCAGGGCGAACCCGACTCCCTCAGTGAGCGGACGTCAAGACGTACTCCGGCGGCCCCAGTGGCTCCCGCGGCAACGCCTCTAGATCGGGGAACCCCGGATCCCTCAGGTCCAGCGGGGGAAACCGCGACTCCGACGGCTCCGCACTCGCAACCATCACATCCGTCTCCCAAGGGTCCTCGGAGTCCCCCTCGGCCATCGCGTGCAGCAGCGCGAGATCGTCTGTGCACGCCCGCCCCAACTCCCAGCCGGGATCGACGACCCCCTCCGATCGACGCGGCCGCACGACGGCCACCTCATAGCCGCCGTCCCCGGTAAGCGAAAGCCCCGACAGCCCGCCCGTGAGGTACTCGATCGCCCGCCGCACCACCCACGGATCGTCCCGAAGCTGCCCCATCCCTGAATTGCAGTCGCCGCACAGGACGCCCCGTACGACCCCGGTGACGTGGTCGTGGTCGATGTGCGCTGTGGCGGCCGTACGGCAGATCAGGCAAAGACCACCCTGCCGGTCGATCATTCGGTCCACCTCATCCGCACCGATCCCGTAGCGCCCGGTCAGGTGATAGTGGCGATGACTCTTGGATCCGCCTCGGGAGCGGCCCCGTGTCCGTGCTTCCGGCCGGTACGGCTCGACCAGCCTGCCCTCGAGATAGTCCACGGCCCGTCGCATGACCGCGGCGTCGTCCTTGAACTGACCGAGCGCGCCGTTACAACTGAAGCAGAGCAAGCCCCGCACTTCACCGGTGGCGTGATCGTGGTCGACGTGCAACGACCGGCGGTGCAGGCAGATCAGGCACAGTTCCCCATGCTTTCTGGAAAGCGCCTCGACCTCTTGCTCGGTAAGTCCGTAGCGGCGCTTGAGGTGATAATTTCGCGTACTTCCGTGCTGCTTGATCTTCTGTTCGGCCATCACGGAATTGTGGCAAGGCTTGCAGTAAGCCGCCCGCCCGCATTTCTCCGCTCGGTTACTCCCGAACTCGAAGAGACTCTTGATCTCCCCACAGCGTGGACAGTACTTAGAGCCGTCCGGCACGTCCGGACGGTCCCGCACCGCCTTGCCCTGCGCATCCATCCGCTTGCGGTAGCTCGCCTTCGAACGAGCCCTGAAGCATTCTTTGCAATAACGCGCAAGGCCGTCGGCCATGCGCTTATTGCTCCCGAACTCAGAGGCAGATTTTAACTGCCCGCAATCAGGACACCTTTTCGACTCCCCCGAATCGGACATATGCGGTCATTCACCGCCTTTTTGGACGTAGCTACGGACGAATTCCTCCGCATTTTCCTCTAGGACCTCGTCGATTTCGTCCAGAATTGCGTCGACGTCGTCGGTCAGTTTCTCCTGGCGCTCCTGGACGTCCTCGCTGGGCGCGGCCTGGGTCTCGTCGACCTCTTCCTCGCGCCGGGTCGTCTGCTTCTGACCGCCGGTGTCCCTCGTTGCCATGAGTGATCCTCCCGTTCGTGCCGAGACCTTGACTCTATCGTCGCCCGCCGACATGGAGTGGATCACGCACCGTGTGCCACGCCGATCGACGGTTGGTCTTCTGACGCCGTTATCGCCAGTAGCGATCTCCGCGAAACGGTCATAACCGTCACAACTGTGCAGCGATCACAGCCGCCACCCACCTGGGCATCCGCCCGTACGCGCGCCGAGGAGGGCGTACGGGCGGGCGCGGGTCACTCGCCGGTGAGGGCGGCGACGAGGTCGGCGGCGGTGCGGCAGCGGTCCAGGAGCGCCCCGACGTGCGCCTTGGTGCCGCGCAGCGGCTCGAGCGTCGGGACCCGCTGCAGGGACTCCCGGCCGGGTACGTCGAAGATGACCGAGTCCCAGGAGGCCGCCGCGACGGAGTCGGCGTACTGCCGCAGGCAGCGGCCGCGGAAGTAAGCGCGGGTGTCCTCGGGTGGGTTCTCGATCGCCGCGTCGATGTCGGCGTCCGTGACGATGCGCTCCATGCGCCCGCGGGCGGCGAGGCGGTTGTACAGGCCGCGCTCGGCGCGGACGTCGGAGTACTGCAGGTCGACGAGCTGCAGGCGCGGGTGGGACCAGTCGAGCCCGTCGCGGCTGCGGTAGCCCTCGAGAAGCTCGAGTTTGGCCACCCAGTCGAGCTCGCGGGACAGCTGCATCGGGTCCTCGCCGAGCCGCTGCAGGACCGACTCCCAGCGGGCGAGGATGTCGGTGGTCAGGTCGTCGACGTCGCTGCCGAAGCGGTCCTCGACGTACTTGCGGGACTGCTCGAGGTACTCCATCTGCAGCTGGACGGCGGTCATCTTGCGGCCGTCGCGCAGCGTGAGCAGGTGCTTGCAGCTCGGGTCGTGGGAGATCGCCCGCAGGGTGGCGACGGGCATGTCCACCGACAGGTCGACGGTGAGGAAGCCGTCCTCGATCATGGCGAGGACCAGGCCCGTCGTGCCGAGCTTGAGGTACGTGGAGACCTCGCTCATGTTCGCGTCGCCGATGATGACGTGCAGCCGGCGGTACTTCTCCGGGTCGGCGTGCGGCTCGTCACGGGTGTTGATGATGGGGCGCTTGAGGGTGGTCTCGAGGCCGACCTCGACCTCGAAGAAGTCGGCCCGCTGGCTGATCTGGAAGCCGTCGCCGCGGCCGTCCACGCCGATGCCGACCCGGCCGGCACCGCAGACCACCTGCCGGGTGACGAAGAACGGCGTGAGGTGCCGGACGATGTCGGAGAACGGCGTCTCCCGGCGCATGAGGTAGTTCTCATGGCAGCCGTAGGAGGCGCCCTTGTTGTCGGTGTTGTTCTTGTAGAGCTGGATGGGGTGGGTGCCCGGGACCCGGGCGGCCCGGGCGGCGGCGTCGGCCATGACGCGCTCTCCGGCCTTGTCCCAGATGACGGCGTCCCGGGGGTTGGTGCACTCGGGCGTGGAGTACTCCGGGTGGGCGTGGTCGACGTAGAGGCGGGCCCCGTTGGTCAGGATGACGTTGGCCAGCCCGAGGTCCTCGTCGGTCAGCTGGGAGGGGTCGGCGACCTCCCGTGCGAGGTCGAAGCCGCGAGCGTCGCGGAGGGGGTTCTCCTCCTCGAAGTCCCACCGCGCCCGCCTGGCCTTCGCCGCCGATGCCGCGAGGTACGCGTTGACGACCTGTGAGGAGGTCACCATCGCGTTGGCCCCTGGCTGACCGGGCACGGAAATGCCGTACTCGGTCTCGATACCCATCACCCGCCGCACGCTCATAGCTCCGAGCCTAGTGCGCGATGGCGGTGGTCCAGCGCGGCGCGGCGGGATCGTGATGCGAAACGCGTCGTGAGAGCGGGGTGGGGGTGCCCGCATGCGGTCATCACGGGCCCGCTGGGGCGGCGGGCGGACCGGGACGGGGAAGGTGTCCGGGGCAGCCGTCGCGGCGGCGTACGGGGGCTGTGGGCGCGCCTGACGCGGCCGGGTGCGGCATTACCCGGCAGACTCCGCCGAAGCGCTGCCGGACGCGGTCTCGTGCGCGAGGCGGCCCGGCTGCGGCCATAGGAGTCCGGCGCGGCGCTGTCCGCGGCCGTACGGGTGCCGGAAATGCCGCGTGGCGGCCGGAACGGGTGTTCCGGCCGCCACGGGGTGGTGCTGGGTCAGAGGTACTGCCCGGTGTTCGCGACGGTGTCGATCGAACGCCCGGCCTCCGTGCCCTGCTTTCCGGAGACGAGGGTGCGGATGTACACGATCCGCTCGCCCTTCTTCCCGGAGATGCGGGCCCAGTCGTCGGGGTTGGTGGTGTTGGGCAGGTCCTCGTTCTCGCTGAACTCGTCGACGCAGGCGGCGAGAAGGTGGGTGACTCTCAGGCCCTTCTGCCCGCTGTCGAGGAAGTCCTTGATGGCCATCTTCTTGGCCCGGTCGACGATGTTCTGGATCATCGCTCCGGAGTTGAAGTCCTTGAAGTACAGGACCTCCTTGTCACCGTTTGCGTAGGTGACCTCCAGGAAGCGGTTCTCCTCGGTCTCGCTGTACATCCGCTCGACGACCCGCTGGATCATCGCGTCGACGGTGGCGTCGATCGAGCTGCCGTGCTCCTTGAGGTCGTCGGGGTGGAACGGCAGGCCCGGAAGGATGTACTTGGAGAAGATGTCCTTGGCCGCTTCGGCGTCCGGACGCTCGATCTTGATCTTCACGTCGAGGCGGCCGGGCCGGAGGATCGCCGGGTCGATCATGTCCTCCCGGTTGGAGGCACCGATGACGATGACGTTCTCCAGGCCCTCGACGCCGTCGATCTCCGACAACAGCTGAGGGACGATGGTGTTCTCGACGTCGGATGAGACACCGGATCCGCGGGTGCGGAAGATGGAGTCCATCTCGTCGAAGAACACGATCACGGGGGTACCCGCGGAGGCCTTCTCGCGGGCCCGCTGGAACACGAGGCGGATGTGCCGCTCGGTCTCGCCGACGTACTTGTTGAGCAGCTCGGGGCCCTTGATGTTGAGGAAGAAGCTCTTCCCCTCGGCTCCGGTCTTCTCGGCGACCTGCTTGGCGAGGGAGTTGGCGACCGCCTTGGCGATGAGGGTCTTGCCACAGCCGGGCGGGCCGTAGAGCAGGACTCCCTTCGGGGGACGGAGCTGGTGCTCGCGGAACAGGTCGGCGTGGAGGTAGGGCAGCTCGACGGCGTCGCGGATCTGCTCGATCTGCGGCCCGAGCCCGCCGATCTCCTGGTAGGAGATGTCGGGGACCTCTTCGAGGACGAGCTCCTCGACCTCCGCCTTGTGGATCTTCTCGTAGGCGTATCCGGATCGGGTGTCGAGCATGAGCGAGTCGCCGGCGCGCAGGGCTACTCCGCGCAGGGGCTCGGCCAGCTTGACGACGCGTTCTTCGTCGGCGTGCGCGATCACGAGGGCGCGTTCGCCGTCTTCGAAGGCCTCCTTCAGCATGACGACCTCGCCCTGCGTCTCGAACTCGAGCGCGGCGACGACATTGAGCGCCTCGTTGAGCATGACCTCCTGGCCACGCTGCAACTCGTCGACCTCAATGCCCGGACTGACGTTCACCCGCAGCTTGCGGCCACCGGTGAAGATGTCGACCGTGCCGTCCTCGCGCGCGGCGAGGAAGGTCCCGAAGGCCGACGGTGGCTGCGCGAGCCGGTCGACCTCCTCCTTCAGAGCGATGATCTGCTCTCGGGCTTCCTTGAGAGTCGCCACGAGACGTTCGTTCTGGCCCGTTACGGCGGCCAGACTTGCCTGCGCCTCGTGAAGGCGCTCTTCGAGTACACGAACTTGTCGGGGGGACTCCGCGAGCTTGCGGCGCAGCACGGAGATCTCCTCCTCCAGGAAGGAGACCTGCGTCTGGAGGTCGCGGACCTCCTTTTCGTGCTGCGCCTTACGCGCCCCGGCATCGTCACGAGCGGCCACGCTCGTCACCTCCTCAGGCAGAGACGACGACCTACCTGAAACCCTACCTATCCCGAGCGCCTCCGTAACCTGGCCGGTGGGTACTCGTGTCGTGACGTGGGAACCATGTTCTGGATGAAGTGGCAGGTCTGTGGGGTGGAGGACCTGCGGTGGAAGCCCCCGGTCTCGGACAAAAAGATCGCTTCGCGGGCCGAACGGCGCAAGTCCTCGCGTTCGGACAGGGCCGTTCGGGGTGGAGAGATTCTCGTCACTCTCCGGACAGATCGGGTTCGGTGGAGGGTTCCCGGGGCGTCGTCTCGGTTTCGGCATGGGCGCCCTTGGCGGGGCGCCGGCGGCGCGCCGGGGGGCGTACGCCGTCGGCGAGGCGCCGCGCGGTGGCGAGGAATCCGGTGTGGCCGACCATGCGGTGGTCGGGGCGTACGGCGAGGCCTTCGACGTGCCAGGAGCGGACGAGGGTCTCGAAGGCGTACGGCTCGGCGAAGGTGCCGTGCTCGCGGAGTGCCTCGACGACGCGGGACAACTGGGTGGTGGTGGCGACGTAGGCGCAGACCATGCCGCCGGGGACGAGGGCCTTGGCGACGGCGTCGAGGCATTCCCAGGGGGCGAGCATGTCGAGGACGACGCGGTCGACGTCGGTGTCGGCGAGGACGTCCTCGAGGGAGCCGACGGTGAGGGTCCAGGCGGGGTGCGGGGCGCCGAAGTAGCCCTCGACGTTGGCGCGGGCGATCTCGGCGAAGTCCGCGCGGCGCTCGTAGGAGGAGACGTGGCCGTGTTCGCCGACGGCGCGCAGGAGCCAGCAGGTGAGGGCGCCGGAGCCGACGCCGGCCTCGACGACGCGGGCGCCGGGGAAGATGTCGGCGGCGGCGAGGATCTGGGCGGCGTCCTTGGGGTAGACGACGGCGGCGCCCCGCGGCATGCGCAGCGTGTGGTCCGAGAGGAGGGGGCGGAAGGCGAGGTACTCGGTGCCGCCGGAGGAGCGGAAGACGCTGCCTTCGGGGCTGCCGATGATCTCGTCGTGCGGGATGGAGCCCTTGTGGCTGTGGTAGAGCTTGCCGGGCTGGAGGGTGATGGTGTTGATGCGGCCCTTGGGGTCGGTGAGCTGAACCCGGTCGCCGGGACGGAACGGCCCGTGCGGGACCTTGGGCATGCGGGAACCGGCGGTGGAGGGTTCGGTCATGTTCTAAGGCTACGGCTTCGCGACGGTACGGCTGACGTCCTCGGTGGCGAGCACGCCGTACATCTCCCCGGTGGGTTCGACGAGGAGGTATTCGGTGGCGGGGGCGCGCTGGATCGCGGCGAGGAGGTCCTCGCCGGCGATGTCGGCGGGGAGGATGAGCCCGGGGTCGAGGGTGCGGGTGAGGGTGGCGGCGTCGACCCAGGGGCGGCGGTGCTCGGGGGTGGCGTTGACGGCGCTCTCATTGACGATGCCGATCGGGGCGCCGTCCGGTTCGATGACGACGATGGCGCCGGCGCGGGCCTCGCGGGCGCGGCGGATGGCCTCGGCGAGGGGCGTGTCCTGGGGGACGCGGACGGCGCGGCGGGCGAGGGTGCGGGCGTTGAGGAGGGGGATGCGCTCGCGCAGCTCGGCGACGCGGATGGCCTCGCCGGCGCCCATCCAGATGAAGGAGGCGACGAGGGCGCCCCACAGCACGGTGAGCCAGTGGTTGCCGCCGGTGACGGACATGGCGGCGCTGAAGGCGAGGACGGCGATGGCGACGCCCCGGCCGATCCAGCCGGCCGTGACGGTGGCGGTGCGCTGCCGTCCGGTGATCTTCCACACGCCGGCGCGGACGATGCGGCCTCCGTCGAGGGGCAGCCCGGGCAGGAGGTTGAAGACGCCGACGATGAGGTTGGCGACGGTGAGCGCCTCGAGGAGCAGCTCGCCGACCGGGGGCAGGGTGACGAGGTGGAGGACGGCGAAGCCGCCGGCGCCGAGGGCGAGGGACAGGACCGGGCCGGCGGCCGCGACGGCGAACTCGCGGCCGGGGGTGCGGGGCTCGCGTTCGATCTCGGAGACGCCGCCGAGGATGTGCAGGGTGATGGCGCGCACGGGGAGGCCGAATCCGCGGGCGACGACGGAGTGGCTGAGCTCGTGCACGAGCACGGACGCGTACAGCAGCACGGCGTAGGTGAAGGCGACGAGGAAGCTCTCCGGCCGGTTGACGATGCGCAGCGCGGTGGGCTCGAACATCACCGTGATGATGATCGCGACGATGAACCAGGTCGGCGAGACGTACACCGGGATGCCGAACGGCCGCCCCATGAGGATTCCCGGGCGTGTGGGGCGTTCGCCGTCGCGGGGGGTGCTGTCTGCCACGTTCGGAATGCTACGCGGCGGGTCGTCAAGGCGGCCTAAGGGCGCGAGGCGCGGTTGCGGCGATTCTGTCGCAGGTCTCCCCTAGGGTTGCGGGCATGACGGCCATCGAGACCGGCGCGGCCCGTTCGGGCGGCGACGCCAGCGTGATCGGCACGTTGTCCCCGTCGCGGGCGGGCGATTTCATGACGTGCCCGTTGCTGTACCGCTTCCGGGTGATCGACCGGATCCCCGAGCGGCCGAGTCCGGCGGCCGTGCGCGGCACGCTCGTGCACGCGGTGCTCGAGCGGCTGTACGACATCCCGGCGGCGGAGCGGACGCCGGCGGCGGCGCTGGAGCTGCTGGGGCCGGAGTGGGATCGGCTGCTGGCCGAGGAGCCGGAGCTGGCGACGCTCTTCGACGGCACGGACGACGGTGCGGACGACGAGGCGGCCCGCGCGGAGTGGCTGGCGGAGGCGCGGGCGATGGTCGAGCGCTATTTCGCGCTGGAGGATCCGCGGCGGCTGGAGCCGGCGAGCCGCGAGCTGTACGTGGAGACGGTGCTGGATTCGGGGCTGCAGCTGCGGGGCTACATCGACCGGCTCGACGTCGCTCCGACCGGTGAGGTGCGGGTCGTCGACTACAAGACGGGCCGGGCGCCGAGCGCGGACTTCGAGGCGCGGGCGCTGTTCCAGATGAAGTTCTACGCGCTGGTGCTGTGGCGGCTGCGGGGCACGGTGCCGCGGCTGTTGCAGCTGATGTATCTCGGCAACGGCGAGGTCCTGCGCTACTCCCCGGACGAGGCCGACCTGCGGGCGACCGAGCGGAAGGTCGACGCGCTGTGGCAGGCGATCCGGCGGGCGATGGACTCCGGTGAGTGGCGGCCGCGCAAGAGCCGGCTGTGCGACTGGTGCGACCATCAGCAGCGCTGCCCGTCGTTCGGGGGCGAGCCGCCGCCGCTGCCGGCCGGGGCCGCCGGAGCGGCCGCGCTGCGGGACGAGGTGTCCCCGCGGGATCCGCGCGACGACGTGTGAGGGCGCGGCGGCGCCGGAAAATCGGGTGACCGGGCAGCCGGTGACCGGCATGATCGGGCGGTATGAGCCGGAACGAGACACTGCGATCGCTCAGCCGGCCTGCTCCGGACGTGTACATCTCCGCCGACGTCGAGGCGGACGGTCCGATCCCCGGCCCGTACTCGATGATCAGTTTCGGGCTGGCGGTGGCGGCGACGTACGACGGCAGGACGTTGGCGCGCCGGGATCCGGAGGCCACGACGTTCTACGCCGAGTTGCGGCCGATCAGTGACGAGTACGACGCGGATGCGCTGGCCGTCAGCGGGCTGGACCGCGATCGTCTGCTGCGGGAGGGCCGTGATCCGGCGGAGGCGATGACGGCGGCGGCCGGATGGGTGCGGTCGGTCGCCGATGCGGAGGGCGGCAAGCCGGTGTTCGTGGCCTATCCGCTCGGCTTCGACTGGATGTTCCTCTACTGGTACTTCGTGAGGTTCTCCGCGACGGGGTCGCCGTTCGGGCACTCGCGTTTCCTGGACCTCAAGACGCTGTACGCCGCCAGGTCCGGGGAGACGGTGGCCCGGTCGGTCAAGGGGAGGATGCCGCGTCATCTGCTGTCCCGGCGGCCGCACACGCACAACGCGCTCGACGACGCGGTGGAGCAGGCCGAGCTGTTGCAGAATCTGATGGCCTGGAAGGGCCCGGAGGACGGGTGACCTCATCCCGCAGGAGGAGGCGGGATCCGCGCGCAGGAGGGGGCCACATCCGGCCACACGCCCTAACGTGTGGGTGTGTCCGAGCTCATCCGTGGTCGCCGCGCGTGGTTGGAGGCGCATCCGATCATGGCGGATGCGCTGATGTCCGTTCTACTGGCGGCGACCTTCCTGGCCGCGGTCGTGCTTCAGGGAGACGGCGGCGCGTCGGGGAAGCGGCCGGACGTCTTCAGCCTCCTGCTGAGCACCATGGCCCTGCTGACCCTCACGGTGCGGCGGCGGATCCCGGTCGTGGTGCTGGGGCTCGCGACGGGCGTGTGCGTGGTGCTGTCGGCGACGGGGTACGACATCTCGGCGCCCGCGGTGGCCCTGCTGATCGCCACGTACACGGTCGCGGCGCATCGCGGGCTGGCGACGAGCCTTCCGGCCGGTACGGCGACGCTGGCGGCGCTGATCGCGATGCTGGTCTCGATGGGCGCCGGCTTCTGGCCGACGGTGACCAACTCGATCCTGTTCATCGGCATCTGGTGGCTGGGGCGGAGCCTGCGGCTGCGCCGTGCGTACCTCGACGAGTTGGAGGCACGGGCGCGGCGTCTGGAGCGGGCGCGGGAGGCCGACGCGCGGGCGGCGCGCACGGAGGAGCGTTCGCGCATCGCGCGGGAACTGCACGACGTGGTGGCCCACCACGTCAGCGTGATGACCGTGCAGGCGGGTGCGGCGCGGCGGATCCTCGAACGGGATCCGGACGCCGTGCGGGACGCGCTGACGACGATCGAGCAGATGGGGCGTACGGCGCTGGGCGAGATGCGGCGGCTGGTGGGGGTGCTGCGGACGGAGGCCGAGCCGGTGCGCGGGGAGCTGTCGCCGCAACCGGGGGTGAGCGACGTCGGCGAGCTGGTGGATCACCTGCGGGAGACGGGGCTGCAGGTGCAGCTGTGGATCGAGGGGGAGAGCCGGTCGCTGTCGCCGGGCGTCGACCTCGCGGCGTTCCGGCTGATCCAGGAGGCGCTGACCAATACGCTGAAGCACGCGGGCCCGCAGGCGCGCGCGTGGGTGCGCATTCACTTCACCGACCGCCACCTGACGGTGGAGGTCGAGGACGACGGCCGGGGGCTGGCGGCCGGACTCGGGCAGTCCAACGGCAGCCGTGGGCATGGGCTGGTGGGCATGCGCGAACGTGTCGCCCTTTATGGTGGCGATCTGCGGATCGGGCCGCGTTCCGGCGGTGGTTTCGAGGTCCGCGCCCGTTTCCCGTTGGAGGTCTAGGTGACGATCAGGGTGCTCCTCGTCGACGATCAGCCGCTGCTGCGCACCGGCTTCCGGCTCATCCTCGAGGGGGAGCCGGATATCGCGGTGGTGGGCGAGGCCGGTGACGGCGCGCAGGCGGTGGAGCTCACCCGGACGCTCCTGCCGGAGGTGGTCCTGATGGACATCCGGATGCCGGGCGTCGACGGGATCGAGGCGACGCGGCGGATCGTCCGGGAGGGTGCGGCGACGCACGATCCGCGGGTGCTGATCCTGACGACGTTCGACCTGGACGAGTACGTCGTCGAGGCGGTACGGGCGGGGGCCAGCGGGTTCCTGCTCAAGGACGCGCCGCCGGAGGATCTGGTGACCGCGATCCGGATCGTGGCGGCCGGTGACGCGATCGTCGCGCCGAGCGTGACGCGGCGGCTGCTGGACAAGTTCGCGACGCGGCTGCCGGCGGTGCGGGAGACGGCGCCACCGCGGGGGCTGCGGATGCTCACCGAGCGGGAGCTGGAGGTGCTGCGGCACGTCGCCCGGGGACTGTCGAACGCGGAGATCGCGGCGGAGCTGGTGGTCAGCGAGACGACGGTGAAGACCCACGTGGGCAACCTCCTCGCCAAGCTCGGGCTGCGGGACCGTGTGCAGGCCGTCGTGTTCGCCTACGAGACGGGTCTCACCCAGCCGGGTCAGGGCTGAGCTCCTCCGAGCGGGTCTCCTCCTGCGGGAGGAGACCGCCGCACCGCTCCGTCTGGGGGTGGAAACATGCTCCGTTCGCTGGGCCGACGAAACCATTCGCGCCGCGCCCTAGTCTCATCTGCGACACCCCCCGACATGCGAGCAGGGAGCCTTTCCCGTGACCGATTTCCCCTCCCCCGTGACCGGCGGTCCGCCCGGTCCCGCCGTCGCCGCGCCGGCCGCGCGCGCCGAGCGGATCACCAAGGAGTACGGCCGGGGTGACGCGAAGGTCGTCGCGCTGAACGAAGTGTCGGTGGATCTGCCCGCAGGCCGGTTCACCGCGATCATGGGGCCGTCCGGCTCGGGAAAGTCGACCCTCATGCACTGCATGGCGGGCCTGGACTCGGTGAACGCCGGGCGGGTGGTCATCGGCGACGTCGACCTGACCCGGCTGGACGACAAGCGCCTGACGCGGCTGCGGCGGGACCGGATCGGGTTCATCTTCCAGGCGTTCAACCTGGTGCCGACGCTGACGGCGCTGGAGAACATCACGCTGCCGCTGGACATCGCCGGCCGTAAGCCGGACCAGGCGTGGCTGGACACCATCATCGACACGATCGGGCTGCGTGACCGGCTGAAGCACCGGCCGAGCGAGCTGTCCGGCGGCCAGCAGCAGCGGGTGGCGTGCGCCCGTGCCCTGGTCGGCCGCCCGGAGATCATCTTCGCGGACGAGCCGACCGGCAACCTGGACTCCCGTTCGGGCGCGGAGGTCCTGTCGTTCCTGCGCAACGCGGTGCGGGAGATGGGCCAGACGGTCGTCATGGTGACGCACGACCCGGTGGCGGCGGCCTATTCGGACCTGGTGCTGTTCCTCGCTGACGGGCGCCTCGTCGACCAGATGGCGGATCCGACGGCGGAGAAGGTCCTGGAGCGCATGAAGGGCTTCGAGCTGCCGGGGGTCGGCTCCCGGTGATACTCAAGGTCACCGTGCGCAACCTGGTCGCGCACAAGCTTCGCCTGGCGCTGACGGCGTTCGCGGTCGTGCTCGGGGTGGCGTTCGTCGCCGGGACCCTGGTGTTCACCGACACGATGAGCCGCCAGTTCGACCAGCTGTTCTCCAAGACGGGCAAGGGCGTCGCGGTGCAGGTCCGGCCGAAGAAGGTCGTCGACGGCGGGGACGGCCAGAACGGCGCCGAGGCGCCGACGCTCCCCGCATCCCTGGCCGCGACCGTCGCCAAGGTGCCGGGCGTGGGACGGGTGCACGGCTCGGTGAACGGCTTCGCCGCCGTGGTCGGCAAGAACGGCAAGGTGGTCGGCGGATCCGGGGCGCCGCAGCTGGGCACCGACTGGGACCCGGACAACAGGGACTTCCCGATGAAGGCGGGGCGCGGCCCGACCGGGCCGGGCGAGGTCGCCATCGACGCCAAGGCGGCCGCCAAGGCCGGCCTGAAGGTCGGGGATCAGACCCGCGTCATCATCCAGGGACCGCCGCAGACGGTCACGGTCGTCGGGATCGTCGACTCCGGCAACCTCATGGGCGCCACGGTCACGGCGTTCGACCAGCGCACCGCGCAGCGGCTGCTGCTGAAGCCGGGACGGTTCAGCGACATCACCGTGACCGCGCAGGGCGGCGTCTCCGAGACGGCGCTGCGCGACCGGATCCAGCGGGTGCTGCCGTCGCCGGACTACGAGGCGATCACCGGCACGAAGATGCGCGACGAGAACAAGAGCGAAGTCGGGCGCATCTTGTCGTTCATCCGGACGTTCCTGCTGGTGTTCGCGGTGATCTCGATCTTCGTCGGCGCGTTCATCATCTTCAACACCTTCTCGATGCTGGTGGCCCAGCGCTCCCGCGAGCTGGCGCTGCTGCGCGCGGTGGGCGCCTCGCGCCGGCAGGTCACCCGCGCGGTGCTCGGCGAGGCGATCGGCGTCGGATTCGTCGGCTCGACGATCGGCCTGGCCGCCGGCGTGGGCCTCGCGCTGCTGCTGCGGCAGCTGTTCAACGCGATCGGCGCCGAGTTCGGGGGCGGGCTGACCTTCACGTACAAGCCGGTGCTCTGGTCGTACGCGGTCGGCATGGTGGTCACGGTCGTGGCGGCCTACTTCCCCGCCCGGCGGGCGGCGAAGATCCCGCCGGTCGCCGCGATGCGCGACGACGTCGCCATGCCCCAGCGGTCGCTGCGGATCCGCGTGCTGGTCGGGTCGCTGGTGACCGTGGCCGGCGCGGTGCTGGCCGGGCTCGGGCTCGGCGGGTCGGGGCTGGCGCTGCTGGGCGTGGGCCTGGGGCTGGTCTTCCTCGGCGTGGCGATGCTCGCGCCGGTGATCGCGCGTCCGGTCGTGAAGGTGATCGGCTCGGTCTACCCGCGGGTGTTCCGCACTCCGGGCCGCCTGGCGAGGCAGAACGCCCTGCGCAACCCACGCCGTACGGCGGCGACCGCGTCGGCGTTGATGATCGGGCTGGCGCTGGTCAGCGGGATCAACGTGATGAGCGCGTCGGCGAAGGCGTCGATCTCCCGGCAGGTCGACAAGAGCTTCGCCGCCGACTACTTCGTCTCCGCGACGGCGCGGGCGTTCAGCCCGGCGGAGCCCGCGCAGGCGGTACGGTCCGTGCCCGGGGTCGAGCTGGTCACGGCGCTGTACGCGGGCCGGTTCGCGGCGGGGAAGAAGGCCGAGTCGTTCCTGGCCACCGACCGCCCCGAGGACCTGAAGCGGGCGGCCCGGCTGTCGCTGGTGTCCGGCTCGGCGGAGCTCGGCGACGACGGTCTGCTGGTGGACGAGCCGACCGCCACCTCCGACCATCTTCAGGTGGGGTCGACGATCCCCGCCCGTTTCCCCGACGGTAAGACCGCCTCGGTGCGGGTCGCCGGCGTGTACGCCAAGAACCCGCTCCTGGGTTCGCGGGTGCTGGCGCTGCCGGCCTACCTGGCGCACACGGACCGCCCGACCGGCAACGGCCTGATGATCAAGACGGCGAAGGCCGACGCCGCCACGAAGAAGGGCATCGAGCGGGCGCTGAGCGCCTTCCCCGACCTGCAGGTGCAGGATCAGTCGGACGTGAAGAAGAGCGTCCAGAAGAGCGTCGACCAGTTCGTGACGCTGCTGACGGTGCTGCTGGCGCTGTCGATCATCATCGCCGGGCTCGGGATCATCAACACCCTGGCGCTGTCGGTGATCGAGCGGACGCGGGAGATCGGGCTGCTGCGGGCCATCGGCACCAGCCGCCGGCAGACCCGCCGGATGATCCGTCTGGAGTCGGTTCTGATCGCGCTGTTCGGCGCGGTGCTCGGCATCGGCATCGGGGTGGTCTTCGGGGTCGGCGTGCAGCGGGCGGTCAGCGATCAGGGTGTGAACGTCCTGAGCGTGCCGGTCTCCACTCTCGTCGGCTACGTGGTGCTGGCGGCGGTCATCGGCGTCCTCGCGGCGCTCTGGCCGGCCTGGCGGGCCTCCCGCATGGACGTGCTGAGGGCGATCGCCTTCGAGTAGCGGTCCACGAGCGGGTCCCGGCCGGTCCTCCGGCCGGGACCCGCCGTGTTCGCGGGGCGTTCAGTAGACGGACGGCACCACGGTGTACGGCCCGCTGGCCTTCTCGGCGAACGTGCGCGCGACGTTCGACGTCTCACGGCCGATCGGGCAGCGCGTGGACCCAATGAGGTTCCTCATCGACGGCCGGCCGCTGGACCTCGCCAGGTCCTACCGCGTCGCCGGGCTCGGGTACACGCTCATCGGCGCGGACGGCTACGCCGCCCTGGCCTCCTTCACCGACCCGTACCGCAACGGGCGTGACCATGAGGAGTTCATCGCCTACCTGCGCGAGAAGGTGACGGTCGGCCCGTCGGGCCAGGATCGGGTCACTCTGGTCCGCTGACCCGGCGCGGAGCTGCGGTCAGCGGCGGGTGACGCCCAGGGCCGCGTAGTCGTACATGCCGTAGGCCGGATGCACGTAGGCGTTGGTGAGGGTCGCGGGGCGGTAGAGCAGGCTCTCGTCGTCGATGAGGGGCACGAACGCCGCGGACTCCATCACCGCGCGGTCCGCGTCGCCCCACAACCGTGCCCGCCGCGCCGCGTCGGTGGTCCGGGCCCCCTCGTCGAGCAGCCGGTCGACGGCCGGGTCCCGCAGCTCGGCGAGGTCGGGATTGTTGACCTTCGCGGCCGGGCCGGTGATGGGGCGCAGGAACCCGTACCCGGTGGGGCGGTCGGCCGCCCAGGCGTCGATGAGGACGCCCAGGCCCTGCCGGTGGACGTAGGCGGGCGAGCCGGCCCTGCTCCCCCACTGGAACGCCGACAGGGTCGTGACCTGGGCGTTGATCCCGATGTCGGCGAGGGAGCGGCGGAGCGCCTGGGCGGCGGCGACGTCGCCCGGCCGGTCGCCTCGCACGGCGATGCCGGTGGTGAAGCCGGTCGGCCGGCCGCAGGCCCGCAGTTCCCGCCGGGCCGCGGTCAGGTCGTGCGGATAGGGGTTCGCCGGTCGGTGGCCGGTGACCGTGGGCGGCAGCATGGTCGTGGCCGGTGTGCCGGTGGCCGGGCCGCCGTAGGCGCGCTGGATCGCGGAGCGGTCGACGGCGTACTGCACCGCGCGGCGGCAGTGGACGTCGCCGAACGGCGGGACGCCGGTCGAGAGCGCGGCGTAGTGCAGGAGTCCCGTCGGCGGCGCGTCGGCGTTCGCGGCCCTCGCGGGGCTGCCGAGGATCGTGGCGCGGGTCTTGGGCTGGACGCCCGCGCCGGCCAGGTCGGCGTCGAGGTCGCCGGCCAGCAGCCGGGCGTCGAGGTCGGCGGCGGCGACCCTCTCGGTCACCTCGATACGGTCGGGCAGGGCCGCGCGGTTCGGGTCGTCGCGCCAGTGCGGGTTGCGCACGAGCGTGAAACCCGTGCCGACGTCGTGCCGCGCGAAACGGTACGGCCCGGTCGACAGCGGGTGCCTCTCGTAGTCGAGCCGGGTGTCCTTCGCCGGGGGCACGGGCGCGGTCTGCGGGCTCGCCGCGAGGTGGTCGAAGTCGGTGTCGGGCTTCTTCAGGTGGAACACGACCGTACGGTCGTCCGGGGTGGTGACACCGGTGAAGTGGTCCAGGTCGCGGTCGAGGTAGGGCCCCCAGTAGGTGCCGGTGAGCGCCTCGCGCAGGTCGCGGGGCCCGTGGGTGAGCTGGGCGGTGTAGCCGCTGCGGGCGACGGCGTACTTGACGTCGCGGGCCCGGACGGGGGTGCCGTCCTCGTACGTGAGCCCGCGGCGAAGCCGGTACGTCCAGGTCCGGCCGCCGTCGCCCGGCCGCCCCAGGCTCTCGGCCAGGTCCGGGACGAGGCGCAGGCCCGCCGCTCTGGGCGCCGGCGCGTAGGTGACGAGGGAGCGCGCGTACAGGCGGGCGAGGTCCGCCTCGTAGGCCAGGCCGATGTCGCCGGGGTCGAGGGAGACCGGGGCGTCGGTGACGGCGAGGCGCAGGGTGCCGCCGCGGGCCGTCGACGGGCGCACGACCCGGGACGACGCCTGGTCGTACGACGTGCCGGGACGCGCCGTGGTCCGCCCGCCGCCGCAGGCGGCGGCGCCGAGCACGAGGAGGACGGCGCAGGCCGCGAGTCTGCCTCTCACGGGTAAATCATTGCAACGAGTGCATGTTTGCACCAAGCGCATGCCATGAGAGCTTCGCCACCTTGGCGCCCTGGAGGCGACCGGGCACCCCGTACCGCCGCCTGACGACCGCGCGCCGCGTACGCCCACCTGACGTCCGGGCGCCGTGTGCCGGTGCCCAACAGCCCGGCGACGTGCCGGTGCCTGACGGCCGGGCGCGGAAACGCCCGCCCCCGCGCCGTCGGCGGCGCGGGGGCGGGCGTGCGTTCCGCTGGTCGCCCTATTCGGCGAGGCCGGCCTCCTCGGCCGCCTTGGTGACCATCGCGCCCGCGCCCTCCGGGGCGTTCTCCGGGAAGTGGCAGGCGACGCGATGCCCGGGAATGACCTCGACCAGCGGCGGCTCGACCTTGCCGCAGATCTCCTGGGCCTTCCAGCAACGGGTGTGGAACCGGCAGGCCGGCGGCGGGTTGAGCGGGCTGGGGACGTCGCCCTGCAGGCGTACGCGATCACGGCCCTTGCGCTTGGTCGGGTCGGGGACCGGGACCGCCGACAGCAGCGCGACGGTGTAGGGGTGCATCGGGCTCTCGTACAGGCCCTTGCCGTCGGACAGCTCGACCATCTTGCCGAGGTACATCACGCCGACCCGGTCGGAGATGTGGCGCACCACCGACAGGTCGTGGGCGATGACGACGTAGGTGAGGTTGAACTCCTCCTGCAGGTCCTCCAGGAGGTTGACCACCTGCGCCTGGATCGACACGTCGAGCGCGGAGACCGGTTCGTCCGCGACGATGAGCTTGGGCCGCAGCGCGAGGGTACGGGCGATGCCGATGCGCTGCCGCTGGCCGCCGGAGAACTCGTGCGGGTAGCGGTTGTAGTGCTCGGGGTTGAGCCCGACGACCTCGAGGAGGTCCTGGACGGCCCGCTTGACGCCGTTCTCGGTCTCGATGCCCTGCAGCCGGTACGGCGCGCCGATGATCGAGCCGACGGTCTTGCGGGGGTTCAGCGAGGAGTACGGGTCCTGGAAGATCATCTGCAGGTCGCGCCGCAGCGGCCGCATCTTCCCCTGGGAGACGTGGGTGATGTCCTGGCCCTCGAAGATGATCTGGCCGTCCGACGGCTCCAGCAGACGGGTGATCATCCGGCCGGTGGTGGTCTTGCCGCAGCCGGACTCCCCCACCAGGCCGAACGTCTCGCCCGGGCGCACCGTGAAGTCGATACCGTCGACCGCCTTGACCGCGCCCACCTGGCGCTTGACCACCGCGCCGCGGGTCACCGGGAAGTGCTTGCGCAGCCCACGGACCTCCAGCAGCGCGTCGCCGTCGTCGGCCGGCCGCTGCTCCGCCACGACCTCGCTGTCGGGTGTAGTCACTGTGTCTCCAGTTCACTCCGGCCCTCGGGCCGGTGCCGTACGTCGACCGCCGGCGCCGCGCGGCCGCCGCCCAGGGTCCTGTCGCTCAAAGCCTCGGCCGGATCTCGTCGTTCCAGATGCGCCGCCGGTCCTCCTTGGCGAGGTGGCAGGCGACCCGGTGGCCCGGTGCGATCTCGCGCAGCTCCGGCCGCTCGGTCTCGCTGCGGCCGTCGTTGAGCTCAGCGTAGGCGCAGCGGGGGCTGAACGCGCAGCCGGCCGGGACGTTGATGAGGCTGGGCGGGGAGCCCTTGATGGGCAGCAGGCGCTCGGACCGGTCACGGTCCAGGCGCGGCATCGAGCCGAGCAGGCCCCAGGTGTAGGGGTGCTCGGGCCGGTGGAAGATGTCCTCGGCCGAGCCGTACTCCACGCACCGGCCGCCGTACATCACGAGGATGTCGTCGGACAGCTCGGCGACCACGCCCAGGTCATGGGTGATCATGATGACGGCGGAGTCGAACTCCTCCTGCAGGTCGCGGATCAGGTCGAGGATCTGCGCCTGCACCGTCACGTCGAGCGCCGTGGTGGGCTCGTCGGCGATCAGCAGCTCGGGGTCGCAGGCGAGCGCCATGGCGATCATCGCGCGCTGCCGCATGCCGCCGGAGAACTGGTGCGGGTAGTCGTCGACCCGCCGATCCGGCTGCGGGATGCCGACCCGGCCCAGCATGTCGATCGCGTGCTTGCGCGCGACCTCCTTGCTGACGTCGTTGTGGATCCGGTACGCCTCGATGATCTGTGCGCCGACGGAGTAGAGCGGGTGCATCGACGACAGCGGGTCCTGGAAGATCATCGCCATCTTCCGGCCGCGCATGCGGCGGACCTGCTCCGGGGTGGAGCCGACGACGTCCTGGCCGTCCAGCCAGATCTCGCCGGAGACCTTGGCGTTGCGGCGGTTGTGCAGGCCGAGCAGGCCGAGGCTGGTGACGCTCTTGCCCGAGCCGGACTCCCCGACGATGCCGAGCGTGCGCCCGCGTTCGAGGGAGAACGACAGCCCGTCGACGGACTTGACCAGCCCGTCGTCGGTCGGGAAGTGGATGCGCAGGTCCCGGACCTCCAGGAAGGCCCGCGGCCCCCGGACGTCCGTCGGCTCGGCGGTCAGGTCCTGGGTCACGACAGCCTCACCCTCGGGTCGATCACCGCGTACAGGATGTCCACGATGAGGTTGGCCAGCACGATGAAGAACGCGCCGAGCATGACCACGCCGAGCACACGCGGAAGGTCGTTGTTGTTGATCGATTCGATCGCGAACTTGCCCAGCCCCGGTAGGGAGAAGGTGCTCTCGGTGAGCACCGCGCCGCCGAGCAGGATGCCCAGGTCCAGACCGAAGACCGTGAGCACCGGGGTGAGCGTGGCCCGCAGCGCATGTCGGACGATCACGGTGCGTTCGGGCAGGCCCTTGGCCCGGGCCGTCCGGATGTAGTCCTCGCCCATGGTCTCCAGCATGCCCGCACGGGTGAGCCGGGCGTACAGCGCCGCCTGGAGGAAGGCGAGGGTGACCCACGGCAGGACGAGGGCCGACGCCCACTGGATCGGGTTCTGGGTGAATCCGACGTAGGTGCCGGCGTTCGGGAACCAGCCGAGCTTGTCGCGGAAGATCGCCAGCGACAGCAGGCCGGTGAAGAAGATGGGCAGGGAGACGCCGGCCAGCGCCAGGCCCATCGAGAGGCGGTCGACGGCCGAGCCCCGCTTCAGCGCGGACACCACACCCGTCGTGACGCCGAACAGCAGCCAGATGATCGCCGCGCCGGCCGCGAGCCAGAGGGTGACCGGGGCCCGGTCGAGCAGGTCCGGCCAGACCGGGGTCTGGTTGATGAAGGAGTAGCCGAAGCACGGCGGCCCGCAGTAGACCTTCGAGGGTCCGAAGTCGTAGTGCGCGCCGACGACGATGCCCTTGACGAAGTTCCAGTACTGGATCGCCAGCGGCTTGTTCAGCCCGAGCCGTACCTCGACCTCGTGGATCGCCTGCGGACCGGCGCTCTTGCCGACGTACCGGGAGGCGAGGTCCGCGGTGCTGGCCCCGGTCAGCCTCGGTACGAGGAAGAAGATCGCGAACGTCACCATGCTCACGATGACGAGCAATGCGATGGCGGCGATCAGACGCCGGATGAGGAATGTGACCACAGTGCCCGGCCACGGTGGCCGGCGGGCGTCTCGCCCGCCGACCACCGGCGGCCTTCACCTGCCTTCTAGGAAGAGAGGAGTTACTTCACGCCCATCTGGACGAAGTCGTACTCGCCGTTCAGGCCCTGGTTGATGAACGCGTTCTTGACGTTCGCCGGCCGGTACATCAGGCCCTTGACGTTCAGGAACGGCACGATGTAGGCGTCGTCCATGACCTTGGCGTCGATCTGGGCCCACAGGTCGTTCCGGGCGGTCGTGTCGGCGGTGACCACGGCCTTGTCGAGCGTCTTGTCGACCTCAGGGTCCTTGACGCCGAGGTTGGTGTTACCGGCCTCGCGGATGACACGGCTGTCGACGATCTGGGACAGGTAGCCGAAGCCCTCCGGCCAGTCCGCCGCCCACGCCATCATCATCAGGCCGAGGCCGTTCTTCTTCACGTATTCCGGCTTACCGGCGTACAGCTTGAAGTAGTCGCCCTGCGGGAACTTCTTGATCTCGGCCTGGATGCCGACCTTGGCGAGGCTCTGCTGCAGCGCGAGCGCGGCGTTGACCTCCTTGGTCCGCTCGGTGCGGGCGCTGATCACGGTCTTGAAGCCGTTGGGCTGGCCGCAGGCGGCGAGCTCCTGCTTGGCCTTGGCGATGTCGCCGTGGTTGTCCGCGCCGGACGGGTAGGGGTTCATGTCCTTGCTGCCCGCCAGCACCGGCATGATGAGGTGCGTGGCGATGTCGCCGCCCGACAGCGGGCCGCCGAACGCGGTCTGCATGGCCTGCTTGTCGGCCGCGTACTCGATCGCCTTGCGGCAGTGGACGTTGTCGAACGGCTTGACGTCACCGGAGACCGCGACATACCAGAGGCGGGCCGTCGGGGCGGCGTCAGCGTTCTTCTTCAGCTGCGGCTGCGACTGGATCTTGGCCGCGGCCGCCGCCTGCACGCCCGTGCTCTGCACGTCGCTCTGCAGGGAGCCGTTGATGAGGCGGTTGTCGACGTCGTCGGCGTTGATGCCGAGCTGGACCTCGACCCGGTCGGGCAGCTGCTTGCGGTTCGGGTCGGTGCTGGGGTCCCAGTTGGTGTTGCGGACCAGCGTGATCGACTTGCCCGGCGTGTAGTTCTCGAACTTGTACGGGCCGGTGGCGACGACGTGCTGCTTGTAGTTCGCGCCCGTGTCCTTGGCCGGCGGCACCGGCATCGTGGACGGCTGCATCGCGAAGTAGTCGAACGCGCCGAACGGCTTCTTCAGGTGGAAGATGATCGTCGAGTCGTCCGGCGTCTCGACGGCCTTCAGGCCCAGCTTGCCGGGGGTCTTGTCGTTGTAGGGCGAGGTGTAGCCCTGCAGGTCGAGGTAGTCGTTGAAGTACGTCGGCCCGTTCGGGAACGTCTTCTTGTCCAGCGTCCGCTCGACGTCGTACTTGATGTCCTGCGCCTTGACGGGCGTGCCGTCCTCGTACTTGATGCCCGGCTTGAGCTTGTAGGTCCAGGTCTTCAGGTCGGCGCTGTGCTGGCCCGGGCCCTGCGCGAGGTCGGGGGTCAGCTGGAGGCCGTCCTTGCCCGGCACGGACTTGAACATCATCAGCGTCCGTCCGTAGAACCGCGCGAAGTTCCACGAGAACGCGTAGTAGGTGTCCGCGGGGTCGACGTTGTCCCAGTCACCCGCGTTGGCCAGGTGCAGCGTGCCCCCGGTCTTGGTCGACGGGTTCACGGCCCGGGTAAGGCCGGCGTTGAACGAGCCGTCACCGCTGCTGCTCCCGCCCGAACCACCGCTCCCGCCGCCGCAGGCGGCCAGGGTGAGGGTCGCCGCGAGCCCCGTCGCGACGAGAGGGATTGATCTCCTCATTTGGCTACGTTCCTCCTTGTGGGATTCTTCCTGGCGAAAGCACGTGGTTCAGCGGGCACGCGGGTCCAGAGCGTCGCGGAGGCCGTCGCCGAACAGGTTGAACGCGAGCACCGTCACGAAGATCGCGACGCCCGGCACGATCATGAACCAGGGGTCGACCGAGTAGATCGGGACCGCCTGGGAGAGCATGCCGCCCCACGTCGGGGTCGGCTCGTTGACGCCGACACCGAGGTAGGACAGTGCCGCCTCGAACAGGATGTTCGTCGGGATCAGCAGGGTGGAGTACACCAGGATCGGGCCGACGAGGTTCGGCAGCAGCTCGCGGAACAGGATGTACGGGGCGCGCGCTCCCATCGCCCGCGCGGCGTCGACGAACTCCCGCTCGCGTAGCGACAGCGTCTGGCCGCGGATGATCCGGCCGATGTACGCCCAGTTGAAGAAGCCGATGATGAAGATCAGCAGACCGACGCGCAGGCCGTTGCCGGACAGCCCGAAGACCTTGCCCTGCACGACGCCGGCGAGCGCGATGGCGAACAGCAGGATCGGGAAGGCGAGGAAGACGTCCATCGCGCGGGCGATCACCGTGTCGACCCAGCCGCCGAAGTATCCGGCGATCATGCCGAGGACGGTGCCGATCACCACGGACAGGAGCGTCGCGAGGAAGGCGATGAGCAGCGAGATGCGGGCGCCGTACACGATGCGGCTGAAGATGTCCCGGCCGTTGGTCGGCTCGATGCCGAGCGGGAACTTCGCGCTGATCCCCGAGTGCCACGGGCCGTGCAGCGGGCGCTGGAGGTTCGGGTCGATGAGGTCCTGGTGGAACTGGCTCGGCGGGTGCCCGAACCAGGAGGTCAGCACCGGGGCGAAGATCGCCATGAGGATCAGCAGGACCACCACGACGCCGCCGGTCATCGCGAGCTTGTCGCGCCGCAGCCGCATGAGCGCGATCTGACCGAGCGAGCGCCCCTCGATCTTGCGCGCGCCGCCGAGGACGGCATCGGGTCTTGCCTCGAGCTCCGACCCGGTGACCTCGATCGGTGCGGTCACGACAGGTACCTCCCACGTTCGCACGCTTGGTTCATCCAAGGACCATCCCGAAGTCCCCCTGAGGACTCCGGCCATTTCGGTCCATCGGAGAGGGAACCTATCCTCTCCAGGATGACTCTCACGCCCGTGAGCAGCCTGGCGCTAGTACCCGTGTCTCGATTGTGATCTCGTCGTCATCAAGGGCAGATGTGATCTCGGAAGGCGTGAACCGCCGGACGCGGAGCGTTACTCTCTTTTCATATCTTCGCAGGTCATCAGCTGATACCGCGGTTCTTCAAAATCTTTTCGATCTCCGCGAGGTCCGGGTCGACGGCCGATCCCGGAGTCGTCCGGCGGCTCTCGAGCTCGCTCTTCGCCGCACCCTTGGGCGCGCTCTTGGGCTCCTTGGGAGCGCTCTTGCGACGGGGCTCGTCCTCGGCCGGTGAGCCACTGCGCAGCATGACGCCCGAGACGACGTAGAGGAGCGCGCCGAGCCCGAACAGGGCCACTCCGGCCCACTTGACCGGACTGAACGCCAGATCGGCCAGGAACTTGGTCAGGCCGGTGAGGTAGGCGCCCATCGGCACCATGGACCAGGCGGCACCCCGCATGCCCGAGGCGGCCCCGCGCCTGCGGTAGGCCCCCCAGCTGCCCAGCAGGCCCAGCACCGTGGCCGCCAGGCTGATCGTGAACAGAAGGACATCGCTCATTGCCGCACCTCACCGCAGCGGGGCGGCCCTTCCGGCGCGGACGGACGCCCGCCGGCCCGGCCGGGCCTCACCCCGACCCCTTGTCGTGACCTCTCCATCGTGACACGTCATGACGCGTTCGGCACTCCTCCTCCGGGACCGTTCCGGGTACTCCCCTGGCATGACCCCGGACACGCCCTGAGGCGACCGGTCAGATCAGGGCCCGGAGGCGGTCCAGGTCGATCTCGCGCAGGGACGTCACGACGGTACGGCGCGGCGCCGCGTCGATCGGCACCACGCTGGGCACCGCGACGACGTGGCAGCCGGCGGCCGCGCCGCTGGTCGCTCCGTTGAGCGAGTCCTCCAGGGCGACGCAGCGGCGCGGGTCGACGTCCAGGAGGCGGGTCGCCGCGAGGTACGGCTCGGGATGGGGCTTCGTGCGGCTCACCTCGTCGCCGGCGACCGTCACGGTGAAGCTGTCGCGTCCCAGGCCGTCGAGGGCGTGCTCCATCAGCGCTCGGTGGGTGGAGGACACTAGGGCGGACGGCAGGCCGGCGGCGCGGACCTCGTCGAGCAGGTCGCGGGCACCGGGCATCAGCGGGACGTCGGCGCGCAGCCGTTCGGCCATCGCGTCGAGCAGCCTGCGGCCGACCTCTTCGGGGGTGGCGGGAATACCGGTCAGCTCCAGCATGTAGGCGACCGTGCGGTCGAGCGAGCCGCCGACCAGGAACTCCTGGTGCTCCGGCCCCCACGACCCGCCGAGCCAGGCCATCACCTCGGCCTCGGCCTCCAGCCAGAGCCGCTCGGAGTCGAGCAGCAACCCGTCCATGTCGAACAGGACCGCCTGCAGCACCCGCACCATCTCCTTCATCCCCCGCGGAAATGGGGCAACGAAGGGTACCCGCGGCGGGCGGCGCACCGGGAAACGGGACGGTGGGGCTCAGGTGGACGTCAGGTGTTGAAGTACTTCGCCTCCGGGTGGTGCACGATGATCGCGTCGGTGGACTGCTCGGGGACGAGCTGGAACTCCTCCGACAGCGTCACGCCGACGCGGTCGGGCCGCAGCAACTCGACGATCTTCGCGCGGTCCTCGAGGTCCGGGCAGGCGCCGTAGCCGAGGGAGAACCGCGCGCCCCGGTAGCCGAGCTTGAAGAACTCCTCGATGTCGCCGGGGTCCTCGCCGCCGAATCCCAGCTCCGAGCGGACGCGGGTGTGCCAGTACTCGGCGAGCGCCTCGGCGAGCTGCACCGACAGGCCGTGCAGCTCGAGGTAGTCGCGGTAGGCGTTCTTCTCGAACAGCTCCTGGGTGGCCTTGCTGATCCTCGAGCCGACCGTCACGAGCTGGAAGCCGATCACGTCGGTCGCCCCGGACTCGCGGGACCGGAAGAAGTCCGCGAGGCACAGGTGCCGATCGCGTCGCTGCCGGGGGAAGGTGAACCGGGTGCGCTCGGTCCCGTCGGTGTTCAGTACGACCACGTCGTCGCCCTCGCTGACGCACGGGAAGTAGCCGTACACGACGCCGGCCTCGACGAGCCCCTCGGTCTGGATGCGGTCCAGCCACATCCGCAGCCGGGGCCGCCCCTCGGTCTCCACGAGCTCCTCGTACGAGGGGCCGTCGCCGCCGCGCGATCCTCGCAGGCCCCACTGGCCCATGAAGGTGGCGCGCTCGTCGAGGAAGGCGGCGTAGTCGGCCATCGGGACGCCCTTGACGACCCGGTCGCCCCAGAACGGGGGCTCGGGGACCTTGTTGTCGGTGGCCACGTCGGAGCGCTTCGGCATGTCCTCCGGCTCGGTGACCTTGAGCTTCGCGCCGCCGCCGGCGACGCGGCGCCGGCGCAGCGGCGGCAGCGCCGCGCCCTCCTCACCGCGCTTGACCGCCATGACCGCGTCCATGAGACGCAGCCCCTCGAAGGCGTCGCGGGCGTAGCGGACCTCGCCGTCGAACAGCTCGGCGAGGTCCTGCTCGACGTAGGCGCGGGTGAGCGCCGCGCCGCCCAGCAGCACGGGCCAGCGGTCGCCGAGCCCCCGGGAGTTCAGCTCCTCGAGGTTCTCCTTCATGATCACCGTGGACTTGACCAGGAGACCGGACATGCCGATCACGTCGGCGCGGTTCTCCTTGGCCGCGTCGAGGATCGCCGACATCGGCTGCTTGATGCCGAGGTTGATCACCTCGTAGCCGTTGTTGGACAGGATGATGTCGACGAGGTTCTTGCCGATGTCGTGGACGTCGCCCTTGACGGTGGCCAGCACGATGCGGCCCTTGCCGCCCTCGTCGGTCTTCTCCATGTACGGCTCGAGGTAGGCCACCGCGGTCTTCATCACCTCGGCGGACTGCAGCACGAACGGCAGCTGCATCTCGCCGGAGCCGAACAGCTCGCCCACGGTCTTCATGCCGTCGAGCAGCACGTCGTTGACGATCTCCAGGGCCGGGCGCTGGGCCAGGGCCTCGTCCAGGTCGGCGTTCAGGCCGTCGAGCTCACCGTCGATGATGCGCCGCTTCAGCCGCTCCCACAGCGGCAGGCCGGCGAGCTCGGCCGCCCGGTCGGCGCGCATGGCCGCCGCGTCGACGCCCTCGAACAGCTCCAGGAACCGCTGCAGCGGGTCGTAGCCGTCCCGGCGCCGGTCGTAGACGAGATCGAGCGCCACCTGACGCTGCTCGTCGGGGATCCGCGCCATCGGGAGGATCTTGGAGGCGTGCACGATCGCGGAGTCGAGGCCCGCGTTGACGCACTCGTTGAGGAAGACGGAGTTGAGGACGATGCGGGCGGCCGGGTTGAGGCCGAAGGAGACGTTGGACAGGCCGAGCGTGGTCTGGACGCTCGGATGGCGGTGCTTGATCTCACGGATCGCGTCGATCGTCTCGACGGCGTCGCGCCGCGACTCCTCCTGACCGGTGCCGATCGTGAACGTCAGGCAGTCGATGATGATGTCCTCGGGCCGCATGCCCCACGTGCCGGTCAGGTCCGCGATCAGCCGGTCGGCGACGCGGGCCTTCCACTCCGCCGTACGGGCCTGGCCCTCCTCGTCGATCGTCAGGGCGATGACGGCGGCGCCGTGCTCCTTGACGACCGGCATGAGCCGGGCGGTGCGGGACTCCGGGCCGTCGCCGTCCTCGTAGTTGACCGAGTTGATGACGGCGCGGCCGCCGAGCATCTCCAGCCCGGCCTGGATGACCGGCGGCTCCGTCGAGTCGAGCACGATCGGCAGGGTGGAGGCGGTGGCGAACCGGAACCCCAGCTCCTTCATGTCGGCGACGCCGTCGCGGCCGACGTAGTCCACGCACAGGTCGAGCAGGTGGGCGCCGTCACGGGCCTGGTCGCGGGCGATCTTGACGCAGTCGTCCCAGCGGCCCTCCAGCATCGCCTCCCGGAACGCCTTGGAGCCGTTGGCGTTGGTGCGCTCCCCGATCGCCAGGTAGGAGGTGTCCTGCCGGAACGGCACGTGCTGGTAGAGCGAGGCGGCGCCGGCCTCCGGCCGCGGCCTGCGGGTGGTCACCTCCCGCCCCCGGACCCTCTCCACGACGCGGCGCAGGTGCTCGGGGGTGGTGCCGCAGCAGCCGCCGACCAGCGACAGGCCGAACTCGCGGGTGAAGGTGTCGTGCGCGTCGGCCAGTTCCTCCGGCGTCAGCGGGTAGAACGCGCCGTCGGAGGTCAGCTCCGGCAGCCCGGCGTTGGGCATGCAGGACAGCGCGGTGCCGCCGTGCCGGGCGAGGTAGCGCAGGTGCTCGCTCATCTCGGCCGGGCCGGTCGCGCAGTTGAGGCCGATGACGTCGAGCTCGAGCGGCTCCAGGGCGGTCAGCGCCGCGCCGATCTCCGAGCCGAGCAGCATCGCGCCGTTCTGCTCGATGGTGACCTGCCCGATGAGGACCGTACCGGTGCCGGCCTCGGCGATCGCCCGCTTGGCGCCGATGATGGCCGCCTTCGCCTGCAGCAGGTCCTGGCAGGTCTCGACGATGAGGGCGTGCGCGCCGCCCGCGATCAGGCCGGCGGCGTTGCGCTCGTACGCGTCGCGCAGCTCGGCGAAGGACACGTGGCCGAGCGTCGGCAGCTTCGTGCCCGGGCCCATCGAGCCCAGGACCCAGCGCGGCCGGTCCGGCGTCGACAGCTCCGCGGCGACCTCGCAGGCGATCCTCGCCCCCGCCTCCGACAGCTCCTCGATCCGCTCGGTGATGCCGTACTCGCCGAGGTTGCCGAGGTTGGCGCCGAAGGTGTTGGTCTCGACGCAGTCGACGCCGGCGGCGAAGTACTCGGCGTGGACCCGGCGCACGATGTCCGGGCGGGTCGCGTTGAGGATCTCGTTGCAGCCCTCATGGCCCTCGAAGTCGTCGAGGGTGGGGCCCGCCGCCTGGAGCATCGTCCCCATGCCGCCGTCGGCCACGACGACTCGGTCACGGAGGGCCTGGCGAAGGGTCTCTGGCGTCGCGCTCATGGGCCCCTAGCCTATCGGCGGCCCACCCGAGCCCCGATCGTGCGCGCCTCGAGCCGCCGCACGGCCGAACGTGATCGACGTCTCCGCCCGCGTGCGTTCCGTAACCGTTACGGTCGAGGCGCGTTGTGACTTAGAGATCAGATCTGGGAGGGCCCGTGGGTTCGTACAGCACCGTCCTCGTCGGCACCGACGGTTCCACATCCTCGTTCCGGGCGGTCGAGGCCGCGGCGCGGATCGCGGCCGACGCCGGTGCGACGCTGGTCCTCGCCTGCGCCTACCAGCCGATGCCCGCCCGCGAGCGTCAGCACGCCGCCGACCGGCTCGGCGACCTCGCCTACAAGGTCGAGGGCTCCACGCCCGCCGACGACGCGCTGCGCGCCGCCCGCGAGCGGGCCGTCGCCGCCGGCGCCCGCGACATCGACGAGGTCGCGGTCGAGGGCGACGCCGTCGACACCCTGGTGGAACTGGCCGTCGACCGCCGCGCCGACCTCGTCGTGGTCGGCAATCGCGGGCTGAACAGCCTCGCGGGCCGGATACTGGGCTCCGTGCCGGCGAACCTGTCCCATCGCGCCCCCTGTGACGTCCTCATCGTCCGCACCACCGACGGCCGGTGACGGCCTCCGTGAAACCTGACGTGATCTCAAGGGGACGCCAGGGCGCGTACAGGACATAGGCTGGACATGTCGTTTATCGGACGTCGATGGGGAGGCAGCGCGTGGTCGAGCTCGACGATGTGCCGGAGCTCGTCGAGCCGGTGGTGATCGCCGCCTTCGAGGGGTGGAACGACGCCGGCGAAGCGGCGAGCGGTGTGATCCGCCACCTGGAGGAGAGCTGGGGTGCCACCCCGCTGGCGGCGCTCGACCCGGACGACTACTACGACTTCCAGGTGACGCGGCCCACCGTCGAGATGGTCGACGGGCAGACCCGGCGCATCAGCTGGCCGACGACCCGCCTGTCACTGGCCAAGCTGCCGGGCTCCGACCGTGACGTGGTGCTGATCCATGGCATCGAGCCGAACATGCGCTGGCGGGCGTTCTGCCGGGACCTGGTCGGCATCATGCTGGAGCTGGGTGCCCAGACCGTCGTGCTGCTCGGCGCGCTGCTGGCCGACGCCCCGCACACCCGTCCCGTGCCGGTGACCGCGGCCTCCTCCGACGACGGCCTGGCCAAGCGGATGCGGCTCGAGCCGGCCCGGTACGAGGGGCCGACGGGCATCCTGGGCGTGCTCCAGGACGCCTGCGCGAACGCCGACCTGGAGACGGTCTCCCTGTGGGCCGCGGTACCGCACTACGTGGCGCAGCCGCCGTCCCCGAAGGCGACGCTGGCGCTGCTGCGGTGGGTCGAGGACGTCCTCGACGTCTCGGTGTCCCTCGGCGAGCTGCCCGAGCAGGCGCGGGCCTGGGAGAACGGCGTCAACGAGCTGGCCGAGCAGGACACGGAGGTCGCGGAGTACGTCCGCGCCCTGGAGGAGCAGAAGGACGCCACCGAGCTTCCGGAGGCCAGCGGCGACGCGATCGCCCGGGAGTTCGAGCGCTACCTGCGCCGCCGCGGCGACTCCGAATAAGCGAACCCCCGCCGGGGGTCCGAAACAGGCGAAGAGCCCGCCGGGGCTGCGAACGGCCCCGGCGAGGCACCGGGTCGGTGAGGCACCTGGGCGGGGCTTCCGCACCGCCGGTGCGTCTTACGGGGCGCCGGCCGATGTGCCTTGTGGGGCGCCAGGTCGGTGAACGGTCCGGCGAGGCCTCCTGACCGGTGGAGAGCCTTGGGGCGCGCCAAGTCGGTGAACGGTCCGGCGAGGCTCCGGCCACCGCAGAGCCCGGCGCGACGGCGAGTGACCCCGGCGAGGCGCGTGCCTCGCCGGGGGACCGTCACAGTTCGATGCCGAGGAGCGCGTCGATGGCGGTGCGGACCAGCCCGGGCACGGCGGTGTCCGCCTCCCGATCCTCGTCGGTGACACCGAGGGCGTGGTCGGCCCAGCGGTCGACGGCGAGGAGCGCCGCGGGGGCGTCGAGGTCGTCGGCGAGGTGCCGCCGGATCCGGCCCACGACGTCGCCCGCCGGGGGCGCCGCCGGCAGCAGGACCGCCTCCCGCCAGCGGGCCAGGCGTGCCTGGGCGCGGGTCAGGTCGTCCGCGGTCCACTCCCAGTCGGACCGGTAGTGGTGGTCGAGCAGCGCGAGCCGGATCGCCATCGGGTCTGTGCCGTCGGCGCGCAGGCGGGACACGAAGACCAGGTTGCCGCGCGACTTGGACATCTTCTCGCCGTCCAGGCCGACCATGCCCGCGTGGACGTACGCCTTGGCGTGCGGGTGCTCCCCCGTGGCGACCTCGGCGTGGGAGGCGCCCATCTCGTGGTGGGGGAAGACGAGGTCCGAGCCGCCGCCCTCGATGTCGAAGGCCATGCCGAGGTTGTGTATGGAGATCGCCGAGCACTCGACGTGCCAGCCGGGCCGGCCCCGCCCGAACGGGGAGTCCCAGGCCGGCTCTCCGGGGCGTTCGGCCTGCCACAGGAGGGCGTCCAGGGGGTCCTTCTTGCCCTTGCGGGCGGGATCGCCGCCGCGCTCGGCGAACAGCGGCAGCATCTCCTTCGGCGACAGGCCGCTCACCGATCCGAACGACGGGTCGGCGGAGATCGGGAAGTACAGGTCGCCGTCCAGCTCGTACGTCGCGCCCTTGGACCGGAGCAGCTCGATGAACTCGACGATCAACGGGATCGACTCGACGGCGCCGACGTACTCACGGGGAGGGAGCACGCGCAGGGCGGTCATGTCGTCGCGGAACAGCGCGATCTCCCGCTCGGCCAGCACCCGCCAGTCCTCCCCCGTCTGCCCGGCGCGCTCGAGCAGGGGGTCGTCGACGTCGGTGGTGTTCTGCACGTAGTGGACGTCGTGCCCGGCGTCGCGCCACACGCGGTTGACCAGGTCGAACGCGAGGTAGGTCGCGGCGTGACCCAGATGGGTCGCGTCGTAGGGCGTGATGCCGCAGACGTACATCCGCGCGGTCGGGCCGGGATCGGTGGGGCGTACGGCGCCGGCGGCCGAGTCGTAGACGCTCAGCCGGACGTCGCCGGGGGCGGGAAGGCCGTGTTCGGCCAGGCTGGGGACCTTGGGGGCGGGCCACGATCGCATACCCTGCAGCCTAACCGCAGCGGCCGGGCGGGCCGTCGAGCAGGTTCGGCCCACGGACGATCATTCAGATACCCGGACACGGTTCCAACACACGGGCAAAGGGTAAAGAGTCGCCCATGTGGCGTGGAATAACTGCTGGTCCATCGGCGATGTGGAAGTCTGGATGCGCCTGTCCCCTCCCCCTAGTCTGAGCCCACGCTGTGTCGAAACACCGTAGGAAACGTCGTCGCCCGCCGCTGGCGGGCCTTTCCGTGTGGGCGGGAACGCTCGCGCTGGCGCTCGGGCTCGCGTACGTGACCATCAACGTGGGCCTGCACCACGGCTCGGCCGACACCCGCCCGAAGGACCTCGACACCCCGTCCCCGGCGCGCCCCGGGCTGACGCTGATCAAGGTCACCGACCCGGCCGACCACAAGACGTACGGCGTGTACGTGTGGCGTCCCGACGTGCCGGAGACGCGCAAACTGCCCGTCCTGTACTTCCTGCACGGCGTGCCCAGCGACCCCAAGACCCTGATCGAGGACGAGGGGCTCGGCCGGCAGGTCGCGGCGTACGTCGCCCACGGGGGCACGCCGTTCGTGCTGGCGGTGCCGGACGGCAACGGCAGCCACCACGACGACACCGAGTGGGCGAACGCCGTCGACGGGTCCGACCGGGTCGAGGACCGGGTGCTCGATGAGGTGATCCCCGCCGTCGAGGGCCGGCACCGCCGCGACGCCGCGCACCGCGCCATCGCCGGCTTCTCCATGGGCGGGTACGGCTCGATGAACCTCGCGCTGCGGCACCCCGACGTGTTCGGCGCGGTGGCCTCGATCTCCGGCTACTTCCACGTCGACGACCCGTCGCACATGTTCGCCGACAAGGACGACGTCATCGCCGCGAACCGGCCGGACCAGAACCTCGCCGCCGCGCGGCGGCTCAGGATCTTCCTGGCCGCGGCCGAGAGCGACGACAACGACGTCATCAAGGGCGAGCCGCAGCGGTTCAAGAAGCTGCTCGACGCGGCGGGGGTGCCGGCCGTGCTCGACGTACGCGCCGGCAGCCATGACTGGGACTACGTGCGCAGCGTTCTCCCAGACGCCTTCGGATTCCTCGCCCAGGGCTGGACGAAGGCCGGAGCGCCGGGCCCCGTGAGCGACTCACCCACTCCCACCGACTCACCCACTCCCACGGGCTCACCGCAGTAGCCCGCCGTCCGTCCTCGCGCCCGCCTTGGCGGCCGCGCTCCGTCCCTCGTCCGGCGACCGGCGCCGGAACGCCAGGCCTACAGGGACGGGCCAGGGGATGGCGGGCCTACAGGGGCGGCCAGGGGATGGCGGGCCAGTCCTCCGGTGGGTAGGGGTGGATCCGGTGTTTGAGCATGAGCTCGATGCGGCCGTGGATCGCCTCGATCTCCTCGCCGGTCAGCAGCGCGGACAGCCGGCGGGCGAAGCCGCCCCGGGTGAAGGTGCGGCGTACTCGCTGCAGGGCGTCGACGGCCTCGGAGGTGAGGGGCTTGCCCCGCCACTGCCACAGCACGGTGCGGAGCTTGTACTCGGCGGAGAAGCACACCCCGTGGTCGCAGCCGTAGACGTGGCCGCCCTGGATCGGCAGGAGGTGGCCGATCTTCCGGTCGGCGTTGTTGACCACGGCGTCGAAGACGGCCATGCGGCGCACGGCCGGGTCGTCGCCGCGCGACAGCGCCAGCAGGTCGACCTCGGTGTCGTGCTCGATCCACAGCTGCACCATGCCGGGCCCGAAGGGGCCGTCGCGGTGCACGGTCGGCGGCACGACCTGCCAGCCCATCTCCTCGGAGACCAGGTAGGCGGCGACCTCGCGGCCCGCCAGGGTGCCGTCGGGGAAGTCCCACAGCGGGCGCTCGCCGGACACGGGTTTGTAGACGCAGTTGGCCCGCATGCCGTCATAGGTGATCGAGCAGTACAGCGTCGCGTTGCTGGCCGCGACGAGTCGCCCTTCGATGGTGATGTCGCCGTGCTGCAGAAGGCGGAGGGCGGCCTCGGTGTCGGCGGGCGTCAGTGCGCCGTCACCGCCGACGCCGGACCTGGAGGGCTGACTCATGGCTCTAAGTGTCCAGGGGATCGAGGTCTCAGCCAAGATGGCCGTTCTGCCGAGGGCACACGTGGCCCTGGGCGTCGAGCGGGAGCCCGCACAGCGGGCACGGCGGCCGTCCCGCCGCGACGATCTTCAGGGCCCGCTGCGCGAACGCGCGGGCCTGGGCGGCTGTGATGCGCACCCGCAGCACGGCGACGACAGGGTCCTCGCTGCCGATGTCGGCCTCGTCGTCCTCGCGCTCGGTCATCTCCTGGGCCTCGATGACGACGCGCTGATCCTCCGGGTCCCAGGCGAGGGCCATGGTCCCGACCCGGAACTCCTCTTCGATCGGCTGCTCGAGGGGCTCGTCGTCCTGCAGCTCGACGGGCGCGACCGCGGGCACCATCGGGGCGCCCCCGCCCTGGCGCAGGACCTCGTCCAGGAGCTCCTCGAGGCGTTCGGCCAGCAACGTCACCTGGAACTTCTCCAGTCCCACGCTGGTGACGCGGCGTCCGTCCCGCGCCTGGAGAAAGAAGGCGCGGTCGCCCGGCTGGCCGACGGTGCCCGCCACGAACCTGTCGGGCATGTCGTATGCGATGACCGGCATGAGGATGACCCTACGCTCCGCCGCCGACCGCCGCGTCACTGTCCCGCCCCGACTTCGCAAGAAGATCGTCGACTCGGCCGCCGACGTCGTTCAGGCGGACGAGGAACGGGCGCAGCTCGGTGTAGCGGATGACGGTGAGAGCCGCCGGATCGGCCTGGATGCGCTGGAACTGGTCCAGGTGGAGACCGAGCGCGTCGGCCACGATCGCCTTGATGATGTCGCCGTGGCTGCAGACGAGGTACGTGGCCTCCGGGGCGAGCCGGTCGTTCCACTCCCGGACCGCGGACACGGCCCGGTGCTGCGCCTCGGCGAGGGACTCCCCGCCCGGGAACCGGGCGGCGCTCGGGTGCGCCTGGACGACCTTCCAGAGGTCTTCCTTGGCCAGTTCCTCGAGCCGGCGGCCGGTCCACTCGCCGTACCGGACCTCGCCGAACCGCTCGTCGGTCTGGACGCCCAGGCCGTCACGGCCGGCCAGGATCGCCTGCGCGGTCTCCTGGCAGCGCTCCAGCGGACTGGAGACGATCATGTCCAGGGACACCGGCGCGAGCCGCGCCGCGAGCTCGGCGACCTGCCGCCGGCCGCGCTCGTCCAGGTGCACCCCCGGCGTCCAGCCCGCGAGCACCGGCCCGGTCATCTCGGTCAGCCCATGGCGTACCAACAGAAGTGTGGCCACCCGGTGAACTCTAGTCGCAGTCCGAACGGCGCTTGCCGCGCGTTTCGCTGGGTAGGCAGTGTTGGACGATTTGTTAACCCCCGATGCGCGACAATGTGTTGCCATGATCATGGATTGCGCCATTTACCGGAAGGGCGAGCGAGAGAGCGTCGACGGCGACCTCAGCGACGCCCTCGACATCGCCCGCGAGAACGGCGACGCCTTCATGTGGATCGGCCTGCACGAGCCGACCCGCGAGGAGTTCGACCTGGTCGCCGGCGAGCTGCAGTTGCACCCCCTCGCGATCGAGGACGCCGTCAACGCCCACCAGCGCCCCAAGCTCGAACGCTACGGCGACACGCTGTTCGTCGTCATCAAGACGCTGCGCTACATCGACGAGACCTCCGACATCGAGGTCGGCGAGATCATGCTGTTCATCGGCGCGGACTTTGTGATCACGGTGCGGCACGGGCAGGGCAGCCCGCTCAAGGAGGTGCGCCGACGGCTGGAGGCCGACCCGGACCTGATGGGCCACGGGCCCGGCGCCGTCCTCTACACGGTCCTCGACGAGGTCGTCGACCGGTACGAGGCGATCGCGCACGAGGTCGAGACCGACATCATCGAGCTGGAGCGCGAGGTCTTCTCGCCGGAACGCATCACGGTGACCGAGAAGATCTACGACCTCAAGCGCGAGGTGCTGGAGTTCCGCGGCGCGGAGGACCCGCTCATCCCGGTCCTGCAGGACATCGTCAAGCGCCGGATCCAGCTCCCGGACGGCACGCTCGAGTACTTCCGCGACGTCCTCGACCACCTGCTGCGCGTCGACGAGCGGGTCGACTCCCATAGCGAGCTGCTGACGAACGTGCTGAACGCGCACCTGGCCCAGGTCGGCATGCAGCAGAACGAGGACATGCGCAAGATCTCCGCCTGGGCGGCGATCCTGGCGGTGCCCACGATGGTGACCGGCGTGTACGGGATGAACTTCGAGCACATGCCGGAGCTGAAGCAGTGGTGGGGCTATCCGGGGGCGCTGCTGCTGATCCTGACGATCTGCGTGGGGCTCTACCGCTGGTTCCGCAAGAGCGGCTGGCTCTGACCCGGCCTCACCTCGCGGTGATCGCTCCGGCGGCGAGCAGGCCGATCAGCACGCCGCCGAGCGCCACGCGGTAGTAGGTGAACACCAGCGTCGAGTGGCGGACCAGGAACTTCAGCAGCCAGGCGATCGAGGCGTACCCGACCACGAACGACACGACGGTGGCGACGGCCGTGCCGGTGACCGGCAGGCCGCCCTCGCTCACCTTGCGCAGTTCGAACAGGCCGGACAGGACCACCGCCGGGATGGACAGCAGGAAGGAGTAGCGCGCCGCGGCCTCGCGCGTGTACCCGAGGAAGAGGCCGCCGGTGATGGTGGAGCCCGACCGCGAGGACCCCGGGATCAGCGCGAGGCACTGGAAGCCGCCGATGATCAGCCCGTCCCGCATGTTCAGGTCGCCGACCTCGAGCTTCTGCCGGCCCGCCCACTCGGCGATCATCATCACCAGGCCCATGACGATGAGCGAGCCCGCGTTGATCCACAGGTTGCGGGCCGGGCCCTCGATCAGGTGGTTGAACGCCAGGCCGGCGACCGAGACGGGGATCGTGCCGAGCCCGACGTACCACCCCATCCGCGCGTCGAGGTGGCCCCGCAGCTCCTTGTCGGTGAGGCTGCGGAACCACGTGCCGATGATGCGCACGATGTCCCGCCAGAAGAAGAGAAGGACCGCGAGCATCGTGCCGAGCTGGATGACCGCCGTGAACGCCGCGCCCGGGTCCTTCCAGCCGAGCAGCCGCGGCACGATCAGAAGATGTGCGGAGCTGGAGATCGGCAGGAACTCGGTGAGGCCCTGCACGATGCCCAACACGGTCGCTTGCACGAAGTTCACGGGTCCGGAGTCTCCTTAACACCCGGCCGGCAGGCGCGGGATCGCCGAATGACGATGGCAGCCTAGTGCCGCGACGGCCCCGGCTCGTCCCATGGGTGGGCGTGTCCCGAGTGCGGACGAAGCTCCTGACTGCCGATACGCTCCGCAGGCATGGAACAGCGTCACCTCGGCCGGAGCGGCCTGGCCGTTTCCCGCTTCGGCCTCGGAACGATGACGTGGGGCGGAGACACCGAGGTCGAGGACGCCGCCGCCCAGCTCGCCGCCTTCGTCGAGGCGGGCGGCACCCTGGTCGACACCGCGGACGTCTACTGCGGCGGCGAGAGCGAGCTCGTGCTCGGCGCGCTCATCGGCCAGGTCGTCGCCCGTGACGACCTGGTGATCGCCACGAAGGCCGTGCTCACCGAGGACGGCACGCGCGACGCCTCCCGGCGTCACCTGCTGCGCGCTCTGGACGCCTCCCTGGAGCGGCTGGGCGTCGACCATGTGGACCTCTGGCAGCTGCACGCGTACGACGCGCGTACCCCGCTCGAGGAGACGCTGTCCGCCCTCGACGACGCCGTCGCCTCCGGCCGCGCGCGCTACACCGGCGTGTCGCACTTCGCCGCGTGGGAGCTCGCCCGCGCCGCGACCTGGCAGAAGGCCTGGCCGGGCCGTACGCCCATCGT
This sequence comes from Actinoallomurus vinaceus, assembly GCF_039542055.1. NCBI lineage: Bacteria > Bacillati > Actinomycetota > Actinomycetes > Streptosporangiales > Thermomonosporaceae > Actinoallomurus > Actinoallomurus vinaceus. The sequence goes on along the minus strand of NZ_BAABHK010000012.1, from coordinate 192,305 downwards.
CTCCACGCAGGTGGAGTACTCCCTGCTGCGGCGCGACATCGAGGACGACGTGCTGCCCGCGGCGGCCGAGCTCGGCGTCGGCGTGCTGCCCTGCTCGCCGCTCGGCCGCGGAGTGCTCACCGGCAAGTACCGCACCGGCATCCCGGCCGATTCCCGGGCGGCGACCCCGCACTACGCCGAGTTCGTGCAGCCTTACCTCAGCGAGCGGGGCGCGCAGATCGTCGAGTCGGTGTCCACGGCCGCCGAGGGGCTGGGCGTGTCGCCGCTGGCCGTCGCGCTGAGCTGGGTGCGCGACCGGCCCGGCGTGGCCGCCCCGATCGTCGGGGCGCGCACGGCGACCCAGCTGGCCGCGATCCTCAAGGCCGAGGAGGTCACCCTGCCGGCCGAGATCCGCGACGCACTCGACGACGTCTCATCCGAGTGACGCCCTGCCCGGCAGGTACGCCGGCGTCCGGTCGTCCACCAGGTCCCCTCCCCTCCTCCCCATGTGGATCGTCCGGACCCATCGTGGCGGGCGACGGCACTAAAGTGGGCGAGCGATGACTGAGACCTTCTCCGGCCCTCTCTCCGAGGTGACCGAGCTCTTCGCGGCGAACGACGTCCCTGCCCGGCTCGCGCCCGAGGCGCTGGCCCGCCTCGGCGAAGCCGCCGCCCAGACCCTGCGCGACGACCCGTGGCGACTGCTGGAGATCCCCGGCGTCCGGCCCGAGCAGGCTGACTTCTTCGCCCGCCGGCTCCTCGGCTCGGAGGCCGGGCCGCACGATCCGCGCCGCGCGGCGGCGCTCGCCGCGCACCTGCTGCTGCGGGCCGCGGGCGACGGCCACACGGTCACCGCCGCGAAGGCGGTCCTGTCGGCCCTGGAGGCGTTCGACCCGGGCGACGCCGTTGAGGCGCTGCGCGCGTCCATCGCCGCCGGGGAGATCGCGGCGGTGATGGACGAGGCGTCCGAGAACGAGCTGCTCGGCCTGGCCCGCCTCACCACCGCGGAGGAGACGGTCGCCGAGGGCCTGGCGCGGCTCACCGCCACGGCCGACCCGCTGCCCGCCGCCGACGGCGTTCCGGCGGCGGTCTGCGAGAGCGGCGTCAGCGTGCTCGCGGGAGCGCCGGAGGCCGTGGAGGAGGTCCTGCGGCGGCTGCGCGACGTTCCCGGCGTGATCGTCACCGCCTCGACGGACCGGGCCGCGCAGGCGCTCGGCGGAGCCCGGTCCCTGCACCTGCTGCTCGAGCCGGGGCCGGGCGGATACTCCCGCGGGGAGGACCGTCCGCTCGAGGCCGACCTCGTGGTCGTGGCCGAGGCCGACACCCTCGGCGTCGAGCGCGCGGCCGCGCTCGTCGAGGCGTGCATGGACGGCACGCATCTGGTGCTCGCCGGCGACCCGGCGGCGCCGTCGCCGTCCGGCGCGGGCCGCGTCCTCGCCGACGTCATCGCCTCCGGCACGGTGCCGGTGACGGAGCTGCCCGCCGCGCCGCAGGACGTGATCGGCCGGCTCACGGCGGCGACCCGGGAGGGGACCCTCGCCCCGGTGGAGTCCCCGGACCGTGAGGTCGTCATCGTCCCGGCGGCCGAGGCCCGTGAGGCGGCGCACCGCGCGGTCCAGCTCGTCACGGACTCGATCCCCCGCGCGCTGGGCATCCCGGCCGAGGAGATCCTCGCGGTGACGCCCGTGCGCCGCGGGGAGGCGGGCGCCGACGCGCTCAACCGGGCGCTGAAGGACCGGCTCAACCCCGGGCCGGGCCCGTACGACGCCGGTGACCGGGTCGTCGCCGTCACGGACCTGCCGGGCGCCGCGGCGGGCGAGTTCGGCTCGGTGATCGGCACGGACCCTGGCCGGGGCATGCTGGAGGTCGCGTTCCCGTCCGGCAAGGCGACGGTCCCCGCGTCGGCGGTGCGGCACGGCTGGGCGGTGACCGTCCTCCGTGCCCAGGGCACACGCTGGCCGGCCGTCGTGGCCGTGCTGCCCGGGGAGGCGGGCGGCGCGCTGTCCCGGCCGCTGACGGTGGGCGCGTTCAGCCGGGCGCGGCGGCATCTGTCGGTGGTGCACGCCGCCGGCCCGGAGCTGGCCCGCGCGGTGCGCGATCGCGCCGAACCGCCCCGCCGCACCCGCCTCGCAGCGCTGCTGCGGGAGAACATGGCCGACCTTTGACCCCTGTCGTTTCCCGCGTTTCCGTGTAACGCTCGTCTCGTTAGACCGGTTGTCAGTAACAACGGGAGACGATTCAGGGAGCGACATGGCCTCAAGGCGAGACTGGCGGCGCGTCGGCGCCGCGTCGGCGACGGTGTCCGCCGGCGCGGTGGTGTTCTTCACGGCCGGCGCCGGCCCGGCGTCGGCGGGAGGTCGGTCGGGGCAGGCCGGGAGGTCGGTCGGGGTCGGTTGGTCGGGGCAGGTCGGTCGGGAGCGAAGCGACTCGCGCACCACGGTCCGTACTGCGGGCGAGTGCAAGCTCGGTCCCCTCCTCTGCAGCGTCCTGGGCGGCGGCACGGGTACGCCGGCGTCGCCGCCGAAGTCGGGCGGAGGCGGATCCACCAAGCCGAAGCCGAAGCCGAAGCCGAGGTCCACGCCGAAGACCAGGCCGTCCTCCGGTCACTCCGGGTCCGGTTCGGGTGGCGGGTCGCACTCGGGATCGGGCGGCGGGTCGGGATCCGGCTCGGTGGATCAGCCGGTCGCTCCCCCGGCGGCGGGCACGACCGGGTCCGCGCCACAGGTGGCCGCGCCGCAGCAGCAGGGCCCCGCGCTGCCCGACATCACCTCCCAGAACCCGCTCGTGTACCCGCAGGACTCGCCGGTCCGGCAGGAGCAGCCGGCGCGTCTGGTGGCCGCCAGCGCCCCCGAGGGCGAGTCCGTTCCGCCGCTGCTCGTGGCGACCGCCTCCGGGCTGATCGGCGCGGTCACGGCGCTGAACCTCAGCGTGCTGAACCGCCGCCTGCGCCGGCCGCGCTCCCGCTGACGCGTGCGCTCGGCCGTGGCCGGAGAGCCCCACCGTCGTCCCCGCCCAGGTGGTCGCCCGCGCCCGTCGACTCCGCATCGCCATCTCAGGGAGTGTCCGGTGGATCTCAGCCCGGCTGCGCGGCGTCCAGAGCGCGCCTCGACGCCGCTCACTACGAACAAGACACCGGACACCCCCGAGCCCGGCCTCGCCCCGCCCGGCTCACGCCCACGGTGAGGGCCGTTGACCGACTGGGCGGAACACGCGCCTGAGGAACTCGGCGTCGACCCGGCGGGGCTGTCCCGGGCCCTTGAACTCGTCGGCGCGCGCGGCGGCGCCGCGCAGCTGTGCGTGCTACGTGAGGGGCGGGTGCTCCTCGACCGCGCGATCGGCTGCCGCCCGGACGCGCTGTTCTGCCTGTTCTCGGCCGGGAAGCCGGTCACGGCGCTGCTGGTCCACCTGCTGGCCCAGCGGGGCGCCCTGGCGCTCGACGAGCGGGTCGCGGCGTACTGGCCGGAGTTCGGCCGGCGCGGCAAGGGGGGCGTCACGGTGCGGCAGGTCCTCCAGCACCGGTCCGGCGTTCCGGTGGCCCGCGGAGTGGCCGGCGACGCGCTGGCCATGCGGCACTGGGAGCGGGCCGTGGGCGAGGTCGAGCGGGCCCGTCCGCGATGGCCGCCCGGTCAGGTCCCCGCGTACCACATCCTCACGTACGGCGTGATCCTCGGCGAGCTGGTCCAGCGGGTCACCGGTACGCCGGTGCGCGCCCTGCTCCAGGAGGCGTTCCTGGATCCGCTCGGCCTGACCGACATCCACCTGGGACTCCCCCGCCGGCTGTGGTCCCGGCACGTTCCGGTCCGCTCCGCCGGAGTGGCCGGGTGGACGACGGCGATGCTGTTCAACCGGCGTTCGACGCGCGAGGCGGTCATCCCCTCCGCAGCGGTGTCCGCGACCGCGCGCGATCTGGCGCGCTTCTACCAGGCGCTCCTGGACGGCGGCTCGCTGGACGGCGCACGGATCCTCCAGCCCGCGACGGTCGAGGAGGCGACCCGGCCCTCCAGCGACGGCGAGGTCGACCGCTTCCTCGGCGTGCCGATCCGGTGGTCACACGGTTTCCAGTTGGGCGGCCCGGTCCCGGGAAGCGACCTGAGCCGGCCGATGGGCCGGCTCAGCAGCCCCCGGGCGTTCGGCCACAACGGCAGCAACTGCTGCATCGCCTGGGCCGACCCGTCGCGGCGCCTGGTCTTCGCCTACCTGACCGACCTGCTGCCGTCCGGCCCGCACGGCGCCCGCCACGTGAGCGAGGTCGCCGACGCCGTCCTGGCGGGCTGCGGCTGACCGCCGTACAAGCCCCGTGTCGCCCGTGCTCGATCTCCGCGGTCAGGCGGCCAGGGCGGCAATGATCTTGTCGGTGAGGCGTTCGAGGCGGTCCGGGTCGGCGGGCGCCTGGCGGATGGCGGTGCCCCAGTAAAGGGGGCCCGCGATGAAGTCGAGGCCGAGTTCGAGGTCGGCGTCCGCGGGCAGTTCCCCGCGCTCGACCGCCCGGCGCAGGATGTCGCCGACCTTCCGGCGGCGGCCCTCGCTGATCTCGTCGCGCAGCGTGGCGGCGATGTTCGGGTGGTACGCGCCGGCGGCCAGCAGGTCGGGCAGGATCCGTGAGACCAGGGGGTGGCGCAGCATCTCGTCGGTGGCGGTCAGGTAGGCGCGGACGTCGCCGCGCAGCGTCCCGGTGTCGGGGGTGTCGGCGGCCGTGACCGAGACCTGGACGATCAGGTCGATGGTCATCGCCTCCTTGGACGGCCAGCGCCGGTAGATGGCGGCCTTGCCCGAGCCGGCGCGCCGGGCGACGGCCTCCACACGTTCGCGACCGCCGCCGCGTTGCTGGACACCCCGGTCGAGGCCGTCACGATCCCGTACGAGGACACGACGCTGCCCGGCTACCTGTTCCTGGTCGACGACTCAGGGACGCCGCGTCCCACCGTGGTGTTCACCAGCGGCTTCGACTCCATCCTGGAGGAGGCGTACTTCGCCGTCGCCGCCGCGGCGCTGCGCCGCGGCTACAACTGCCTGGCCTACGACGGCCCCGGGCAGGGCGCCGCGCTACGCGACCAGCGCCTGTTCTTCCGCCCCGGCTGGGAGGCCGTGCTCACCCCGGTCATCGACTACGCCCTGACCCGTCCGGAGATCGACCCGGGCCGCATCGCTCTGCACGGCTACAGCCTCGGCGGCTTCCTGGTCGCCCGCGCGGCCGCCTACGAGCACCGGGCCGCCGCGCTGGTCCTGGACGACGGCCTGTACAGCTACTTCGACTCCTCCACCCGGATGGTCCCGCCGTCGCTGCTCCAGTGGGTGCTGGAGGGCCGGGACGAGCAGGTGGAGCAGGCGCTCTCGGCGGCGATGCCCCACAACACCGCGCTGCGCTGGGCCCTGCGCAACGGAAAGTGGACCTTCGGCGCCGACTCGTTCCCCGACTACGTGCGCCGGTCCCGCGCGTACACGCTGGAGGGGATCGCCCACCAGATCACCACTCCGGCGCTGATCTTCGACCCGGACAACGACTTCGCCTTCAAGGGCGAGCCTCTGCGGCTGCACCAGGCCCTCACCGGCCCGAGCACCATCGTCCCTCTCGCCGAGTCCGAGGGGCTCGGCGAGCACTGCAGCTACGGCGGGCGCGCCACGATGCACCGGTACATGTTCGACTGGCTCGACGAGAACACCGCCGGCGGACACGGTCTGGCGGACGACCGCTGACGGACGGTCCGCCGACCAGAAGCGGCGCTGACAGACGGTCCGCCGCCCGGGGACGACGCTGACAGATGGTCCGCCGCCGAGGGCCGTCCGCGCGGGGCGTGGACGGCCCCTCGCGGCGGTCCGTACGATCGAGGCCGGGTCAGCCGCCGACGGCGTGGACGCCGCCGTCGACGTGGACGATCTCGCCCGTCGTCGCGGGGAACCAGTCGGACAGCAGCGCCACGCAGGCCTTGGCGGTCGGCTCCGGGTCGGCGACGTCCCAGCCCAGCGGGGCCTTCTCCGGCCAGACGTTCGTGAACTCCTCGAAGCCCGGGATGCTCTTGGCCGCCATCGTCTTGAGCGGACCGGCGGCCACGAGGTTGACGCGCACGCCGTCGGGGCCGAGGTACTTGGCGAGGTAGCGGGCGGTGGACTCCAGGCCGGCCTTGGCCACGCCCATCCAGTCGTAGACCGGCCAGGCCTGCGTGGCGTTGTCGAAGTCCAGGCCCACGACCGAGCCGCCGTTCTTCATCAGGGGCAGGCAGGCGGCCGTGAGGGACTTCAGCGAGTAGGTCGAGATCTGCACCGCGGTGGCGACGTCGTCCCACGGCGTGTTCATGAAGTTGCCGCCCATCGCGCTCTGCGGCGCGAACCCGATGGAGTGCACGACCCCGTCGAGCCCGTCGACGTGCTCGGCGACCTTCCCGGCGAGGCCGTCGAGGTGCTCGGTGCTGGTGACGTCCAGCTCGAGCACCGGCGGGGTCTCCGGGAGCCGCTTGGCGATGCGCTCGACGAGCGACATGCGGCCGAATCCGGTCACGACGACGCTCGCGCCCTCCTGCTGGGCCAGTCGTGCCACGTGGAAGCCGATGGAGGCGTCGGTGAGGACGCCGGTGACGAGAATCCGCTTGCCGTCGAGAATGCCCATTCAGTGTCCCATTTCCAGATATCGGCCGCCGTGCGCTGCGGCCCGGTGCTCGCTGTCGGAATGCGCCGGCCGCCGCTCCCCGGGGAGCCGGTCGGCCGACCGCGGGTGCCCCGCGGCGCGCCGAAGGTCAGTGGCCCATGCCGAGACCGCCGTCGACGGGGATGACCGCGCCGGTGATGTAGGCGGCGTCCTCGCCGGACAGGAAGCGGACGGCCTTGGCGATCTCGGCGGGCCGGGCGACGCGGCCCAGCGGGATCTGCTTCTTGATCTCGGCCTGGCGGTCCTCCCCCAGCGCCGCCGTCATGTCGGTGTCCACGAATCCGGGCGCGACGACGTTGACCGTGATGTTGCGGGAGCCGAGCTCGCGGGCGAGCGACCGGGCGAAGCCGACCAGCCCGGCCTTCGAGGCGGCGTAGTTGGCCTGGCCACCGGAGCCGAGCAGCCCGACGACGGAGGAGACGAGGATGATCCGGCCGTTCCGCTTGCGCATCATGCCGCGCACCGCGCGCTTGGCGACCCGGTAGGCGCCGGTGAGGTTGGTGTCGAGGACGGAGGTGAACTCCTCTTCGCTCATCAGCGCGAGCAGGTTGTCCTTGGTGATGCCGGCATTGGCCACCAGCACCTCGACCGGGCCCTGCTCGGCCTCGACCTTGCCGAACGCCGCGTCGACGTCCTCGGCGCTCGTGATGTCACAGCGCACGCCGAACAAGCCCTCGGGGGGCTCTCCGGAGCGGTAGGTCACGGCGACGGCGTCCCCGGCGTTCTTCAGCTCGTGGGCGATGGCCAGCCCGATTCCGCGATTGCCTCCGGTCACGAGGACGGAGCGACTCATTCGACAAACCTCCAGTTCGGTCCGTGGCGAGCCTATTGCGCTACCGATAGGTAACACGAGGACGGCACCGCCAAGGAGAACCGGCCGGTCTTTGTAGGACGCGATAGGTTGCATGCGTGCGAGAGATCGATCCAGAGTTCACCGCCCTACCGTCGCGCGCCCTGGCCGACGCGGCACTGTCCAGAGCGCGCGACCTCGGCGCCGAGCACGTCGACTTCCGCCTCGAACGCATCCGCCATCAGACGCTGCGGCTGTCCGACGGCAACCTCGAGACGGCCCTCGACGCCGACGACGTCGGCTTCGCCGTCCGCGTGATCCTGGACGGCACGTGGGGGTTCGCCGCGGGCATCGACCTGACCACCGACGCCGCCGCCCGGGTGGCCGAGCAGGCGGTCGAGGTGGCCAAGGTGGCCAAGGCCATCAACCGCGAGCGCATCGAGCTGGCCACCGAGCCGGCCCACGGCGAGCGGGTGTGGATCTCCTCCTACGAGGTCGACCCCTTCGACGTGGCGGTGCGGGACAAGATCGCTCTGCTGGCCGACTGGAGCGCCCGGCTGCTGCGCGACGACCGGGTCGCGCACGCCGACGCGTCGCTCCTGCAGGTCAAGGAGAACAAGTTCTACGCCGACACGGCGGGCACCGTGACCACCCAGCAGCGGGTGCGGCTGCACCCGGCGCTGAACGCCGTGGGCATCCGCGACGGGGCGTTCGACACGATGCGCACGCTCGCCCCGCCGGTGGGCCAGGGCTATGAGTTCCTCACCGGCAGCACGTGGGACTGGGACGACGAGCTGGCCCGCATCCCGGAGCTGCTCGCCGAGAAGCTCGCGGCGCCCTCGGTCGAGGCCGGGACGTACGACCTCGTCATCGACCCGTCGAACCTCTGGCTGACCATCCACGAGTCGATCGGTCACGCGACCGAGCTCGACCGCGCGCTCGGGTACGAGGCCGCGTACGCCGGCACCTCCTTCGCGACGCCCGACAAGCTCGGCAGCCTGCAGTACGGCTCGAAGGTCATGAACATCACCGGTGACCGCACCGCCGAGCACGGCCTGGCCACCATCGGCTACGACGACGAGGGCGTCGAGACCCAGCGGTGGGACATCGTCCGCGACGGCCTGTTCGTGGGCTACCAGCTGGACCGGCGGATCGCACACCTGACCGGGGCGGAGCGCTCCAACGGCTGCGCGTTCGCCGACTCGCCGTCGAGCATGCCGCTGCAGCGGATGGCGAACGTCTCCCTGCAGCCGGCGCCGGACGGCCCCTCCACCGAGGAGCTCATCGCCGGGGTCGACCGCGGCATCTACGTCGTCGGCGACAAGAGCTGGTCGATCGACATGCAGCGCTACAACTTCCAGTTCACCGGCCAGCGGTTCTACAAGATCGAGAACGGCCGGCTCGCGGGCCAGCTGCGGGACGCCGCCTACCAGGCGACGACCACCGACTTCTGGAACTCGATGGAGGCCGTCGGCGGGCCGCAGACCTACGTCCTCGGCGGCGCGTTCAACTGCGGCAAGGGCCAGCCCGGCCAGGTCGCGCCGGTCAGCCACGGCGCGCCCTCGGCGCTGTTCCGCGGCGTCAACATCCTCAACGCGGTGAAGGAGGCGGGCAAGTGACCACCCCGCAGGAGACGGTCGAGCGGGCGCTGGCGCTGTCCCGCGCGGACGACTGCGTCGTCATCGCCGAGGAGTCCAGCGGCACCAACCTGCGCTGGGCGGGCAACACGCTGACGACCAACGGCGTCGCCCGGTCCCGGCGGCTCACCGTCATCGCGATCAAGAACAAGGCCGACGGCGTCTCGACCGGGGTCATGTCCCGTACGGGCGTGACCGAGGACCAGATCGAGGACCTCGTCCGCGCGGCCGAGCGCGCGGCGGCCGACAACGCCCCGGCCGAGGACGCCACGTCGCTGGTCGACGCGTCCGAGGCCGGCCCGTCCGGCCGCTGGGAGGAGCCGCCCGCCGAGACGTCCATCGGCGTCTTCGAGGGCTTCGCGCCGGCGCTCGGCGAGGCGTTCGCCGCCGCCGACGCGAACGCGCGCCGGCTCTACGGCTTCGCCGAGCACACGATGAACAGCACCTTCCTCGGCACGTCGTCCGGGCTGCGGCTCCGGTCCGACGAGCCGACCGGGAAGGTCGAGCTGAACGCCAAGTCCGCCGACCTGTCCCGGTCCGCGTGGAACGGCGTGGGCACGCGTGACTTCCGCGACGTCGACGTCGCCGGGATGGCCGACGAGCTCGCCCGGCGGCTCGAGTGGGGCAAGCGGCGGATCGACCTGCCCGCCGGCCGCTACGAGACGCTGCTGCCGCCGAGCGCGGTCGCCGACCTGATGGTCTACCTGTACTGGTCGGCTGGGGCCCGCGACGCCCACGACGGCCGTACGGTGTTCAGCAAGCCCGGCGGGGGCACGCGGGTCGGCGAGAGCCTGTCCGAGACGCCCATCCGGCTGTACAGCGACCCGGCAGCGCCCGGCCTCGAGTGCACGCCGTTCGTCGTCGCGCACGCGTCCAGCCGCGACTCGTCGGCGTTCGACAACGGCGTCGTGCTTCGGCCCGTCGACTGGATCTCCGATGGCCGGCTCTCCGCGCTGCTGCAGTCCCGCCACTCGGCGCGGCTGACCGGCCTGCCCTTCACGCCCGCGGTCGACAACCTGCTGATGGAGGTGCCGGGCAGCACGGCCACGCTGGACGAGATGATCGCCGGCACCCGGCGCGGGCTGCTCCTGACCTGCCTGTGGTACATCCGCGAGGTCGACCCGCAGTCGCTCCTGCTCACCGGGCTGACCCGCGACGGGGTGTACCTCGTCGAGGACGGCGAGGTCGTCGGCGAGGTCAACAACTTCCGGTTCAACGAGAGCCCGGTCGGGATGCTGCAGCGCGTCGCGGAGGCCGGCGCGACGGGGCGGACGCTCGCGCGCGAGTGGTCGGACTACTTCACCCGGACGGCCATGCCGCCGCTGCGGATCCAGGACTTCAACATGTCGACGGTCAGCAAGGCCAGCTGACCGGCCGTCCCGGCCGCCTCCGCCCGGGGGTGGCCGGGACACCGCACTCGCGCTCAGGAGTCCTCGAGGCGGAAGCCCACCTTCAGGCCGACCTGGTAGTGCGCCACCTCACCGTCGACGATCTGGCCGCGCACCTCGATCACCTCGAACCAGTCCAGGTGGCGCAGCGTCTGCCCGGCCCTCCTGAGGCCGTTGCGGATCGCGGCGTCCACGCTCTCCGGCGAGGTGCCCACGATCTCCGTTACCCGGTACGTCCGATCCGTCATGGCGTTCCTCCCGCGGGACGATGGACGGCTTTGATCACTTCTTCCCGCCGACGGTGCGCCCCATGCGGTGATGTGGGGCAGGCTGGCCGCTGTGTTCTCCAACGAAGCGGACCACCGGCGGCTCGTCGAGCGGGCGCGGCAGGCCCTGGCGCCCGACGTCTTCGACTTCTACGCCGGCGGCGCCGGTGACGAGACGACCCTCGCCGCCAATGAGACGGCCTGGCGCGGCGTACGGCTGCGGCCGCGGGTCCTGCGCGACGTCTCGAGGATCGACTCGCGGGTCCGCGTCCTCGGCCGGGAGCTGCCCGCACCGGTCGGCGTGGCCCCGGTCGGCTATCAGACGCTCGCCCATCCGGAGGGCGAGGTGGCGATGGCGCTCGGCGCACGGCGGGCGGGCGCGCTGCTGACGGTCTCGTCCCGCAGTTCCCGGCGGATCGAGGAGATCGCCGCCGAGGCGGACCCGTGGTGGTTCCAGGCGTACGTCCTGCGCGACCGCGGCCTGACGCGGGAGCTCGTACGGCGTGCCGCCGCGGCCGGGGCGACGGCGATCGTACTGACGGGCGACACGCCGTACCTCGGGCGGCGCCGCCGCGACCGGGATGCCGGGCTGATCCCGGACGAGATGTTCGGCGTGAACCTCGGGCCGGGGTTCGACCGTGCGCTGGCGGAGCAGGCGCCGGACGTGACCTACGCCGACGTCGTGGCGCTGCGGGACGTCTCCGGCCTGCCGGTCGTGGTCAAGGGGGTGCTGCGCGGTGACGACGCGCTGGAGTGCGTCGCGGCGGGCGCGGCGGGCGTGTGGGTGTCCAACCACGGCGGGCGGCAGCTCGACGGCGCGGTCGCGACGGCGGAGGCTCTGCCGGAGGTCGCGGACGCGGTGGGCGACGCCGCCGAGGTGTACGCCGACGGCGGCGTCCGTACGGGCGTGGACGTGCTCCGGGCGCTGGCGCTGGGGGCGCGCATGGTGTTCGTGGGACGGCCGGCGCTGTGGTGCCTGGCCGTGGGCGGCGCGGACGCGGTGACCGCCGGGCTGACGGAGCTGGCCGACGCGCTGACGCGGGCGATGGGGCTGGCGGGGACGGCCACGACGGCGGAGATCACCCGGGGGCTTGCCCGCGCCCACCCGGGGACTACCGTGGAGGAGTGAGGGTCAAACCGCTGGGCCGACGGCACGAGCAGCCGGTGGTCTACACCGTGACGGACGCGCGCAAGCCGCTGTCCGAGGACATCATGTACCGCGAGCGCCGGTATCTGATCATGATGGGCATCCGGGCGCTCTGCTTCCTGCTGAGCATCCTCTTCGCCTTCGCGCTGCCCGGCGGCTGGCGGTGGCTGGCGGTCGTCGCGCTGATCGGATCGGTCGTGCTGCCGTACGTTGCCGTGATCTTTGCCAATGGCGGACGCGAACCTGAGTCTGGTGCCCGATTCGCCCCATATGAGGCAAAGGATGTTGACCGAAAACAGATTTCCGGCCCTCGTGACGAAATCGGCTCGTGACAATGTCTTGACTAACTCAGGGGGGGTTCGGTGTACGATTTGTACCGGCGCTCTGGTCCCCCGTCGGAGCGCCCGTGCCGGTGTTCCGGGCCCCCGTCGGAACACCGATGATCGCGACGCCGGGAGGATTGCCCCCGTATCCTCCCGGCGTCGCCATTTCTCCGGCCGCCCGTCCTGACAATCTGTCGACGTCTAGTCAGGACACCTGATCGCCCGACGCGGCCCCATCCTCACGCTGCAGGAGAGCCGCCCGTGGGCGCATGGACGCCCCTCACGGGTATCGAGAGACCCCCATGAATCGGTCAACGCGCCGCACGGTCCTCGTCGCCGGGGCCGCCAACCTCGTCGTCGCCGCGACGAAGCTGACCGCGGGGTTGATCCGGGGGGTCGGGATGGCGGAGGGCGGTACGGCCGAGCATGAGGACGCCGAGACGGAGCGGCGGCTGTCCCGCCTGCCCTGGACCATGCTCGCCCCAGGCCTGCTTCTCGTCCTCGGCGCCGCCGTGCTCGGACTCGTGACCGGGTCGCCGCACGCGTGTCGCACACGGCGGCGCTCTTCGTCGACCACCGCGGGTACGCGTCGGCGGCCCTGGACGGCGGGCCGTGGCGTGCCGCGTCAGCGCCGCTCGAGCCCTGGACGGCGGCGGGCGTCCTCGGTGGAGCGGCCGGCGTCGTGCTGGCGGCATTGGTCGCCGTCCGCCTGCGCCATCGGGCACCACGGGTCCTGCGCCCGGTGACGTCCCGGCTCCGTGCGGCGCATTCGGGCCATGTCGGTGACTACGCCGCCTGGCCCACGGCCGGGGTGGCGTCCTTCGGCCTGCTCCTGTTCACCGTGTGAGGCGGGCGGGCCGCCCGTTCAGCCCACGTGCCGAATGTCCGTTGAGCCCGCGTGCGGGCCCGTGCTGGAACCATCCGTCCCAGCCCTCGATCGGCGGAACGGCCGCCGTGCCGGCGGACGGCCAGGCGGGCGTCGCCCGCTCGGCGCGTTCGACCTTCCTGCCGAGCTCGCGAAGCGCGTCAGGATCGCAGGCGCCGGCCAGCCGGGGGAAGATGTTCGCCTCCTCGTCCTCGAGGTGCTCATGGGTCGTCCCGGCCAGGCGGCGGAAGACCTCGTCGAACCGCGCTTCGGACGGGTCGAGGCCGTCCAGCTCTTTGATCGTCTGACGGGTCCGGGCATGGGCCGCGATCCTCTCCGCGGCGAGCCGCTCCCCGTCCGGTACGTGCGCGCGAACCGCCGGGTAGAGGTACTCCTCCTCGGCGGCGGCGTGACGCATGAGCTCAGTGATCACTTTTGCCACGACGTAGCGGCGTCGTCTGTCGTCACGAGAGAGCGTGATGACGCGAACGAACATGTCCTCGACTCGACGGTGATCCCGCGTGAGCACGTCGATGACGTCCCGGGACCCACGGTGGGTCGGCACGATGTCCTCCTTGTCCGCCGACCCCGGGCGAGCGACAGCCCCGCCCACGCGGAGTCGGCTGTCTGCTCAACCGTTGCGCCCCGCGTACCCCGCGACCCACGACGCAAACGAATGCCCCTGAATACCGGCAATCAGGGTTGGACGAGGATGACCCGCGTGGCAGGCAACGGCTCGGTGGGGCCGCGCGACGGTCCAGGCAGAACCGGAGATCGGCCAGACTGGGAAGGTGACCGCCTCCGAACCTCTCCAGTGCTCCGCCAAAGGCTGCCGGGCCGACGCCCGATGGGCCCTGCGCTGGAACAACCCGAAGATCCATGATCCCGACCGGCGGAAGATCTGGCTCGCCTGCGACGAGCACAAGGAGCACCTGAGCGCGTTCCTTTCCCGCCGGGGCTTCCTGCGGGACACCGTCCCGGTCGACGAGGTGCACTGAGCACCTCACCGAGTCCGCAGGTGCGAAGCCCTGGAACGCCGCGCATGGCGGCCTGCAATGCGTGTGGCGCCCGGAACGCGCACGCCGCGGACTGGAATGCACGCGGGGCAGACTGGAACATGCGCCCGGCGACCTGAAACCACGCCGGGCGGGCTGGAACATCGGCACGGCGGGCTGGAAGGTAGCGCGGAGCGGACCGGAACGTCCGCACGGCGGCCTGGAAGGTGCACGGAACGGCCTGGAAGGTACGCAGGGCGGGAACACGATCCATGTGAGACCGGGGAAACGCTTCGCGCGATCGGCGCGGGACCGGTGGGACGCGTGGTCCTCCCAGGCCCGGTCGCCTCGTCGGCCGCCCCGGCCGCGATGGTTCGCGCGGCCGGTGGGCACGCCCCGGCCGGGAGTCGTCACGGCGGCGATCGTGCTGCTCGCCCTGGGTTCCGGAGCGGCCGACGCGTTCAGCTTCGCGGCGCTCGGTGCCGTCTTCACCAGCGTGATGACCGGCAACCTCGTGCTGCTCGGCGTCGCCGTCGTCCACGCAGACCCCGGCGCCGCCGTGCGCGCCGCCGTGGCGATCGCGGCGTACGCCGCCGGTGTGCTCGGCGCGGCCTCATGGCTCAGAGACACCGGGCCCGCCGGCTCCGGCCCGTGGCCCGGACGCGTCGTCGGCGCGCTGACCGTCGTGCCGGCGGCACAGGCCGCCGTGCTCGCCGCATGGCTTGCCGCGTCCGCCCGCCCCGCCACTGCCCTGCAGGTCACGCTGATCGCGGTGTCCGCAGCGGCGATGGGCGTGCAGGGCACGGCGGTCAATACGGTCGCGGTGAGCGGGGGCGCCACCACCTATCTCACCGGAACGCTGACCGCGCTCATGACCGAGCTGGCCACGACCGGCTCCCCGCACACCATGCGACGGCGGCTGGCCGTTCTGGCCGCCGCCCTCGTCGGCGCCTCGCTCGAGGCGGTCCTCCTGACCTGGGCTCGCCCCGCGGCACCGGCGCTTCCGCTGGTCGCCGCCCTCATCGTCGTGACGACCGGTGTCCTCCGCCCGACCACACGCTCTCACCGGCGATCGTGACCTCTGACCAGCGGCCGCCGGGCAGCACGACGGGCACGTCACGCCGGAGTCAGCGCCCCTCGGGGGCGGCGGTACGCGGGTGTGGCGCATCGCGAGCTCGGTACAACGCAGCGCCAGCGGCTTCCGCGTCGACGCCTCGCGGGATCAGCGCCCCGCAGCGGCCGTATCGCCGCGCAGCGACCCGCAGACTCCCCAACCGGCGGGTCGCGTGATCAGCACCTCGCGGCTTCACCGGCTCGCGCGGGCGGCGGTACGCAGGGGCGGCGCATCGCAGCGTCAGCGCGTTCCGCGCCGATGCCTCGCGGGATCAGCGCCCCGCAGCGCCCGTATCGCCGCGCAGCGACCCGCAGACTCCCCAACCGGCGAGTCGCGTGATCAGCACCTCGCGGCGTCAGCGGCTTGCGGACCAGCCGGCGGCGAGTGCGGTGACGCGGGCGGCCGCGTCTCGCGCGGGCTCGCCTCGGCCCACGGCCAACCCGAGCAGGTAGGCCGTGAGTGGAGCAGCGGGTCGCGCCACTCCGTGCGCCACGTCGCGCGCGAGGTCGAGGATCAGGTCACGGTCCACCTCGGCGGGGTCGATGCCCAACTCCGCGCATGCCGTGTCGAGCCACTCGTCAAGCACCGTTCTCCTCGATCAGCCGGGCCGCCTCGGCGACGTCGTCCTCCGTGTCACAGTCGTACCACGCGGGCCGGCGGTGTCCGGCCGCCAGCAGGCGAGCGGGCTCGAGCGGTGCCATCAGCCCCCGCAGCGAAGCGCCGGGGTACCCGGCGAGGGCGGCGCGCAATGTGGCGGTCCGCCACACGCCGGCGAGCCACTGCGGCCGGTCCCCGTCATCGACGAAGACGGCCCCGGACCGGCCATGCGCCCGGCGGCGCAGCGCATCGACGTCGTTCGTGGTGAGGAACGGCAGATCGGCGGCGAGGACGGCCACCGATGGCGCCCGGACCTGCGCCAGCCCGGCGCGCAGGGCGGGAACCGGTCCGGATCCCGGCGGATCCTCGCGGACGGTGATCGCACCGGGCAGCTCCGGGCGGTCCGGCCCGACGAGCACGATCCGCTCGGCGTCGGCCACCGCCGCGCCGACGCGGGACACCAGCGACCGGCCGCCGACGAGCATTCCAGGCTTGTCGGCACCCCCGAGTCGCGACGCGGCCCCGCCGGCGAGGATGACGGCATCGTATGGATCGCCCGCCGCCGTGGCCGCTGCTGCCACCGCATCGCCCGCCGTCGTGCGCGCTCTGGCCACCGCATCGCCCGCCGTCATGTGCGCCTCGCAGCCGGATCTCCTGCCGCCACCCGCGCACTCGCCCCCGGATCATCCACCGCCACCCGCACGCCCGCCGTGAGACCGCCGGCCGCCACCGGCACACTCGCCGCCGGATCAAACGCCGTCATGCGCGCACTCGCCCTCGGATCGACCACCGCGACCCGCACCCCCGCCGTAAGGCCACCGGCTGCCACCCGCACACTCGCCGCCGGATCGACCGCCGTCATGGCCGCACTCGCCGCCGGGCCAACCGCCGCCCCCGCACCCCCGCCGCGAGGTCGCCGGCCGCGACCCGCGCGCTCGCCGCCGGATCAGTCGCCGTCATGCGCGCTCTTGCCGCTCTCCCGCTCGTAGGCGCTGAGGTTCTGCTCGAGGGCCTTCATGAGCTCCCAGACCTGGCTCGGCGGGATCCGTACGCGGGACACCACCTGGGCCGGAACGTGGACGTAGGAGGTGTCGCTCTCGGTGTCCTCCACCACTTCGGGCGGGCGTACCGCGGTGGAGAAGTCAATCACGAAGGAGTCCTGGGTACGCCACACAGAAGCGAATCCGGCGTAGACGCCGACCTCGTGGTCTGGTGGCACGGTGATCTCGACCCGGTGTTCGCGCGGCTGCTCCGTCACGTCGTCTTTTTACCCTCCGATCGCGGACATCGGACGTGCGGGCTGGAGGAAACCGATGTCGTCGATGCCATGGCCCGCGCGCTTGGCCGCGACGGCGGCCGTCCAGCGCTCGGCGAGTTCGGTGTCGGACGCGCCGGAGCGCAGGGCGCCTCGCAGGTCCGACTCCTCGCGGGCGAACAGGCAGTTGCGGATCTGGCCGTCCGCGGTGAGCCGGACACGGTCGCACGCCCCGCAGAACGGCCGGGTGACCGACCCGATGACGCCGACTCTGGCCGGCCCGCCGTCGATGAGGAAGATCTCGGCAGGAGCGCTGCCGCGGGCGGCGGCGTCCTCCGGAACCAGCGTGAACTCGGCCGACAACCGGTCAAGGATCTCGTCGGCGGTGACCATGTTCTCCCGCCGCCAGCCGTGCTGGGGGTCGAGAGGCATCTGCTCGATGAACCTCAGCTCATAGCCTCGATCGAGGCAGAAGCGCAGCAACGGCACCGCCTCGTGGTCGTTGACGCCTCGCATGAGCACCGTGTTGACCTTCACCGGTCGCAGCCCGGCGCGCTCGGCGGCGTCGAGCCCGGCGAGCACGTCCGGCAGCCGGTCCCGGTGCGCGAGCCGGACGAACGTGTCACCGTCGAGGGTGTCGAGGGAGACGTTCACCCGGTCGAGGCCCGCGTCGTGCAGGGGCTCGGCGAGCCGGGCCAGGCCGATGCCGTTGGTGGTCAGCGACACGTGCGGGCGCGGACGCAGCGCGGTGGTGCGCGCCACGATGTCCACCAGCCCCCTGCGGAGCAGCGGCTCGCCTCCGGTGTAGCGGACCTCGGTGATCCCGAGGCGCTCGACACCGACAGCGACCAGGCGGATCACCTCGTCGTCGGTGAGGAGCTCCGGTTTGGGCAGCCATTCGAGGCCTTCCGGGGGCATGCAGTACGTGCAACGCAGGTTGCAGCGGTCGGTGAGGGACACGCGAAGATCGGTCGCCACCCGGCCGAAGCCGTCCACCAGCAAGGACGAACCCCCTCTATCGATTCGGACACTTCAGCCTATGTCGTCGGGCCGACAATCCGCGCTACCGACGACCCTCGCCGCACCTGCCGAGTCGAATTCAACGATCTTTCAGGATTTCTCCAGAAAGCAGGGAACGGCCCCGCGAAGTTAGATGATCATGGTGGTCGGACGGGGTGCCCCGTCCCTCCCGCGCCGAGCGGGAGCCGCCTCCTACGGAGAGTGAGAGTCACCCAGGTGAAGCTCAACACCACCCTGGCGGTAGCCGGAATCGCAGGCGCCATCGCCGCGGCCGGTCTCGCGTCGCCCGCGCAGGCCACCGCGTCCAAGCCCGCCAAGCCGCATGACTGCCTGGCCAAGAGGGACCATCTCGCCGTCAGCCTCGGCAAGTCCTGGCCGGCCGGCAACACCCGCGTCGACCAAGCGGTCGTGATCGGCTCGAAGGCCACGGCCAAGGGGAAGATCTGTCTTCTGACCGGCCGGGCGAAGGTGAAGCTGCTCGACAAGAGGGGCCACGTCATCCGCTACGGGTACATCACCGGCGCCCGTGGCCGCGCCGCACAGGTCGGGGCGGGACACGAGGCGGTGTTCCATCTGTTCTTCGGCACGTCGAAGACGCCTCACGTGCGCCCGGCCAAGATCCGGGTGACGCTGCCGAAGGGCGCCGGCACCTACACGGTGAGCTGGGGCAAGGCCCCCGTCCCCACCTCGAAGATCATCAAGGTCGACGGAATCAAGCCGTACCTGGACTGACCCGGTAGGTGAGCACGCCGGAGCCGTCCTCCGGTGAGCAGCCGGAGCGGTCCCCTGGTAAGCAGGCAACCCGCGGGCACGCCGGAGCCGTCCCCACCTTTCCGGTGGGGACGGCTCAACGGCTCCGGGATGGCATGAGGACGCCCGCCGGGCCGCGGCCCGGCGGGCGTTCCCGTCAGCCCTTCACGCAGATCAACTGGCGCAGGTGGGCGACCACCTCCACGAGGTCGGACTGCGCCTCGATCACCGACTCGATGTCCTTGTACGCTCCGGGGATCTCGTCGATCACCCCGGAGTCCTTCCGGCATTCGACGCCCTTGGTCTGCTCGATCAGGTCGTCGACGGTGAACGACCGCTTCGCCTGGTTGCGGCTCATCCTCCGGCCCGCGCCGTGCGACGCGGAGTTGAAGGCCTTCTCGTTGCCCAGCCCGCGCACGATGTACGTGCCGGTCGCCATCGAGCCCGGGATGATGCCCAGGTCCCCGTCGCCCGCGCGGATCGCGCCCTTGCGGGTGACGAGCAGCTCCACGCCGTCGTACACCTCCTCCGCCACGTAGTTGTGGTGGCAGGAGATGACGTCGTCCCAGCGGACCCGCTTGCCGGCGAAGAACCGCGTGACGACGTTCTGGGTGAGGGCCATCATCACGGCGCGGTTGCGCCGCGCGTAGTCCTGCGCCCAGAACAGGTCCCGGCGGTACTCCTCCATCTTCCGGGTGCCGTTGATGAAGACGGCGAGGTCGCGGTCGGGCAGGTCCTGGTTGTGCGGCAGCCGCATCGCGGCCTCGATGTGGTGCTCGGCCAGCTCCTTGCCGATGTTGCGCGACCCGGAGTGCAGCACGATCCACACCGAGCCCTCGTCATCGGCGCAGACCTCCAGGAAGTGGTTGCCCGAGCCGAGCGTGCCGAGCTGCGACGTCGCCTTGCCCCGGCGGGACCGCGCGACCGGCGCCAGCTCGTCGTACCGCTTCCAGAACTCGTACCAGCCGCGTTCCTTCAGCCCGGGTACGGCCGAGGGGTCGATGGGCTCCTTGTGCGCCCCGCGCCCCACCGGCACCGCCTTCTCGATCTTCGCCCGCAGGCGGCTCAGGTCGTCCGGCAGGTCCGCCACGGTGAGGCTGGACTTGACCGCGGTCATCCCGCAGCCGATGTCCACGCCGACCGCGGCCGGCGCCACGGCGTCCCGCATCGCGATCACCGAGCCGACCGTCGCGCCCTTCCCGTAGTGCACGTCGGGCATGACCGCGACGCCGTGCACCCACGGCAGGCTCGAGACGTTGCGCAGCTGGTCGAGCGCGACCTGCTCGACGTCGGCCGGGTCGGTCCACATCCGGATCGGAACGTGGCCGCCCTTCATCGTGTACGGCATCACCATCTCCTCTCCAGATCGTCGGTGAGCCGGGGTCTATGACGCCAGACATGCCCTGCCCGGTTCAACCGAATTAATACCCGGTGACGGATGCGCGGCGCCTGGCGGACGCGGTCCCGGCCACCAAGGCCGCCGAAGGCAGGGGGGTCCCGCAGGCCTCAGGCGAGGGTGCGGCGGCCGTCCTCCGCCCGTACGGTGATGCGACGCCGATCGAGGTACTCCAGGAGGGGCACCGCCACCCGGCGGCTCGTGCCGAGGGCGCGGCGCGCCTCGCTGACCGTGAACGGCTGGGGCAGTCCGGCCAGGACGCGTGCCGCGTCGGCGTCCGCGCCCGGCAACAGGACGATCCCATCGGCGATCTTCAGCAGGGCTCCGGACCGCACGGCCGCGCCGAGCGCCCGCTCCGTGAGCCCGAGCTCGGCCAGCCGGCCGGCCTCCGGAGCGCAGAACGGCTCTTTCTCCAGATCGTCACGCAGCCGCCGTACGGCGTCGGCGACCGGCGGCGGGAGTGCGGTGCCGCCCGGCCCGTGGATCCGGCCGGAGCCGAGACGCAGCGGGGGTTCCACCAGCGCGTCCACCAGGCGGCGGTCGGGCAGCCCGAGCGCGGAACGGGCCGCCTCGACCGGCAGGCCGGGGTTGAGCGGGTCGGCCGCCGCGTGCGTGCGCACCTCCTCCGCCAGGCGGTGCCGGAGCGCGGCCCAGTGCCCAGGGTCGGCGAGCCAGTCGGCGGCGACGGGATCCGCGCCCGGCGAGACGCCCATCGCCCGGAGGTCGTGTTCGCGGATCAGCCCGTACCGGCGGAGGAGGGCCGCGGCGTCCGGGGTGCCGGACGCGAGCTCCTGGGCGCGCGCCGCGGCCGCCCCGCGCCGCCGCAGCGCCGGCGGCCGTACGTCCAGCACGGTGACCCCGGCGACGCGGCGGGCGCCCGGGTCGCGCAGCAACGCCCGGTCGCCGATGTGCAGGGGCAGCGGCCGGGTCAGGGTGAGCCGTGCGGTGTCGTCGCCCAGGGGCCGCAGGCGTACGGCGACGGCGGCGGAGCCGATGTGCAGGACCGGCTCGCGGGGCAGCGTCCGGGCCGCCGCGCCGTGGAGGCGCACGTCGACGAGGTCGGTGACCGTCCACTCGTCGCTCGTCAGCGCCATGCCGCGGGCCACCTTGTCGCGGTCGACGCCGCGCAGGTTGATCGCCACACGGGCGACGGCGGAGACGGTCTGGGCGGTCTCCTTGAGCGTCTGCAGGGCCCGGACCCGTACCGGACGGCCGTCGAGACGGAGCTCGGCGCCGACCTGGATCGTGCCGGCGGGGAGGGTGCCGGTGACCACCGTGCCGCTGCCCTTGATCGTGAACGCGCGGTCGACCCAGACCCGGACGGGCGCTGTGACATCGGGCGGGGGAAGCCCGGCGACCAGCCGGTCGAGGGCGTCGCGCAGGGCGGGCAGGCCCGTGCCGGTGGCGCCGCTCACGGTCACCGCCTCGACCCGGCCCAGGCCGGTGCGGGCGATCTCCGCGGCCGCCTGGTCGCGGGCGGCGCCGGCCTCGGCGAGGTCCGCGCGGGTGACCACGAGGAGGCCGTGGCGGACCCCGAGGGCGTCGATCGCCGCCAGATGCTCGGCGGACTGCGGCATCCAGCCCTCGTCGGCGGCGACCACGATCATCACCGCGGGCACGGGCCCGACGCCGGCGAGCATGGTGGTGACGAAGCGTTCGTGGCCGGGGACGTCCACGAACGCGATGCGCTCTCCCGACGGCAACGTCGTCCAGGCGTACCCGAGGCCGATGGTCATGCCCCGGCGGCGCTCCTCGGCCCAGCGGTCCGGCTCCATCCCGGTCAGCGCCCGGACCAGCGTGGACTTGCCGTGATCGACGTGCCCGGCGGTGGCGATCACATGCACGGGCGCTCCTCCCCCGCCGCGACCGCCCGCTCGATCCGCCGGGCCAGCTCGGCGTCGGCGAGGTCGGCGGGGACGGTCCGCAGGTCGAGGAGCAGCCGGCCCGACTCGATCCGGCCGATGATCCCGGCGCGGCGCAGCGGCTCGGTGTACGAGGCGGGGAGGCTGACGGCCGCGCTGGGCAGTTCGACGCCGGGCGCTCCGCCTCCGCCGACCCGGGCGGCCGACTCGACGGCGAGGGCGTCGTGTTCGGTGAGCTCCTTGGCGAGGCGCTCGGCCCGCTGCCGCAGGAGGCGGACGTCGGCGTGCAGGGCGTGTGCGGTGGGCGTCCGTGGTCCGCGCACGGTCGCCTCCAGCGCGGCGAGCGTGAGCTTGTCGACGCGCAGGGCGCGGGCCAGCGGGTGCCGCCGCAGGCGTTCGATCAAGTCGGCCCGGCCGAGCAGCAGGCCGGCCTGCGGGCCGCCCAGCAGTTTGTCGCCGCTGGCCGTGACGAGGGCGGCGCCGTCCCGCAGCACCGTGGCGGCGTCGGGTTCCTCGGGCAGGGACGGTTCGGCGGCGAGCAGGCCGGAGCCGATGTCGACGACGACCGGAACGCCCAGCCCGGCCAGTTCGCGCACCGACGCCTGCGCCGTGAAACCCTCGATCCGGAAGTTGGAGGGATGGACCTTCAGGAGGAAGCCGGTGTCGGGGCCGAGCGCGGCCGCGTAGTCGGCGGCGGTCGTGCGGTTCGTGGTGCCGACCTCGCGCAGCCGGGCGCCGGTGGAGACGAGCAGGTCGGGGAGGCGGAAACCGTCCCCGATCTCCACCATCTCGCCGCGGCTGATCACGATCTCCCGGCCCTGCGCGAGGGCCGTGGCGGCCAGCACGAGGGCGGCCGCGTTGTTGTTCACGACGTGCACCGCCTCCGCCGCCGGGCAGGCCTCGGCCAGGGCCTCGAGGGTGCCGCGGCCGCGCCGGTCGCGGCGGCCGGTGGCCAGGTCGTACTCGACGTCGGTGCAGCCGGCGGCGGCGAGCACCGCATCCCGGGCGGCCGCGGACAGCGGGGCACGGCCCAGGTTGGTGTGGAGGAGCACGCCCGTGGCGTTGATCACGGGGCGCAGGGTCGTCGCGTGCGGCGGCAGAGCGGCGACGGCGGCGTCGGCCACGCACTCGGCGGTGATCTCCCCGCGCCGCGCACGCTCCTGCGCCGCCGCGACCGCCGACTTCACGGTGCCGCGTCCGAGCCTGAGGGTCGCCTCCGTGAGCCGCGGGTCGGCGAGCACGGCGTCCGTACGCGGAACCCGGCGTCGAGAGTCCATGTCAGAAACCTACGACCGTGGCATCCCGGACGCCACGGGCCCGCCCGGCGTCCGGCGGCTCCCCCACCGCGCCAAGCGTCAGGAGAGTCCACTTCCTTCGCGGCGCCGCGAAGGAAGTGGACCGCTATTTCACGCACAATCGCCCACAATATGCCTATTGCGAGCGATCTGATTGTTCAAAATTATTCAATTATCAATGCTTATCCGCCGACGCCGTCGAATTGCCGTCCTGCGGCGCGATCAACGGCATCGAAGCCACCTCAACGCATGCGCCATTGGCCATGCTTCGAGACGCTTTGCGCCAAATGGCGCCGGGATGCTCAACTATCTTTCCCATCATTCTCACCTCCTTTCGCCAACTTATCCCCACGCATCCCGGGCCGTCCTGGAGATCAGTTCCATGGATTCCGCCGGGTCGAGCGCCTCTGCACTGAGTCGTTCGAAACTGAGCCTGTGCCGGTAGGTTTCGGTCTCTTCTTCGACATACGAGCAGCCGTTCAGGTGCTCTATGTACGTGACATCGTGGAACTTGATGCCACCGACCTGCGGGAACTGCAGAAGCGTGAAGGACCCCGTCGCGATCGGATGGGGTCCGTCAAGTCGAAGGACCTGGAGGGTGACGTTGGGCAATTCGGCCAATTCCAGGAGATGTTCGAGCTGCTCGCGCATGACGTCCGTGCTCGCGTAACGCCGGAGCAGGGTGGCCTCGTCCAAGACGATGGACAGCCGCAGCGGCGCCTCGCGGGTGAGTACGGACTGGCGCGCCAGCCGCGTCTCCACGCGGGCCTCCACCCGGCTCGGCGGGACCATTTCGATCGAATGGAGCCACTGCTCGACCGCCGAGGCATAGGCCTCCGTCTGCAGGAGGCCGGGAACGACCTGCGTCTCCCATTGGCGGATCTCCTCCGCCTCCATCTCCAGGCCGATATAGGAGGCGTACGGCTCGGGAAGGGCGTCGGAGTAGGCCTCCCACCATCCCTTGCGCACGGCATCTCTGGCGAGCTGGAGAAGCTGCTCGCGGTATGTGCCGTCGACACCATAGAGTTCCAGCAAGCTCCTCACGTCTCCCAGACGGGGGGCTTGACGGGCGTTTTCGATCCGGCTGACCTTCGAGGCCGACCAGCCGAGACGCTCGGCGACGTCATCTCCGGTCAGTTCGGCTCTCTCACGGAGGCGGCGCAGCTCGGTGGCCAGTCTACGATTACGAACCGTGCCACTACTGGGCCCGGGCACCTTTGTCCTCCCCAGCCGACCGACGAGACTCCCTCGGCCGTGCGTTACTACTTTGGCATAACCGTTATAGAGGTCAGCCGTAATGGTGTCAAGAAATCGCCGTCGCAACCTTTAGTGAAACTTGCGACGCAATATACCTTAGTAGGCGATGTACGGCGAGTCGGTTACGAACCGCGGAGACGACCTCGCACGCACTACCCGCATGCATAGCAGCACGGCAATCACCTGGGCCGCCGCCCTTCCCATCTTGTGACAACGACCACATGATCGCCACGCCCCGCCACCGCATATCTCGTGGTGGCGGGGCGAGGGTCCGGCGAGGCCGCCCAGAGGACTCGCGGGACGGTGCTCAGGCGCCGAGCGGCTCGTCGGCGAGGTAGGGCGGGGCCGGCTCGTACTGGATGTACCTGCGCACGGCCCGGGCGTGATCCCTGCCATGCAGGCGCCCGACGAGCCACAGCGCCATGTCGATGCCGGCGGACACCCCCTGGCTCGTGACGAGATTCCCATCGACGACGTAGCGCGCGTCGCGTACGACGGTGATGTCGCCGCGCGCTTCCAGCGTGTCCTCGAACTCATGATGGGTCGCCACCCGCCGGCCCCGGGCGTGGCCCGCCTCGTGGAGGAGCAGCGCGCCCGTGCACACGCTGGTGATCCAGGCGGCGTCGGCCTTCCTGAGCCAGTCGATGAGGACCGGATTGGACACCTCGCGCCGAGTTCCCCGGCCGCCCGGCGCCAGCACGACGTCGAGGCGCGGGTGGTCGCCGAAGACATGGTCGGTCAGGACCCGGAGCCCCTTGTTGCAGCGCACCGGACCGGGCTTCTCGGCGATGGTCACCACGGTGTCGGCGCGGTCCCGCAGCATGGAGGAGGCGGTGAAGACCTCCCACGGGCCGACGAAGTCCAGCTCCTCCGCGCCGTCGAAGAGCAGTAGTCCATAGGTCGTCACGCGTACTCCTTAGTTGATCGAAAACGGTCCCGGTAGTCGGACGGGGGAACGCCGACGTGCCGGTGGAACGCCCGGCGCAGCGTCTCGGCGGTGCCGAAGCCGTACCGCCGGGCGATCGCGTCGACGGGGTCGTCGCCCTCGGCCAGCGCGCGGCGCGCCGCCTCGACGCGCACGCGCTCGACGTACGCCGCCGGGGGCACGCCGAGCTCGGCCGTGAATCTGCGTTGCAGGTGACGGGGGCTCAGACCGGCCCTGGCGGCCAGCTCCTCGACGCCGTGGCGGTCCCCCGGGGCCGCGTGCACGGCGTCCACCGCGAGGCGGATCGGGTCGCTCGACGGCTGGGCGGACCACAGCGGAACGCTGAACTGGGACTGGCTTCCGGGCCTGCGCAGGAACATCACCAGCTCCTGGGCGACGGCGTGGGCCCGGTCGCGGCCGAAATCCTCCTCGACCAGGGCGAGCGCCAGGTCCATGCCGGCGGTCACCCCCGCGGACGTCCAGAACCTTCCGTCGCGGATGAAGATCGGATCGCAGTCGACGGTCAGCTCCGGATGCTCGGCGGTCAGCTGGTCGCGGCGTCTCCAGTGGGTGGTCACGCGGCGGCCGGCCAGGAGGCCCGCCGCGGCCAGCAGGAGGACGCCGCTGCAGACGGACGCGACGCGCCGGGCGCCCGCTCCGGCGGCGGCCACCCACTCGACCAGCGCCCGGTCCCGCCGGGCCTCGTCGACGCCCGCTCCGCCCACCACCACGAGCGTGTCGACGCCGGCGGGGTCGACGTCGCCCACGCCGTACTCGGCGTGGACCGGAAGGGCGCTCCGCGAGCGTACGAGCCCGGCCCGCGGCGCGACGATCCGGCACCGGTATCCGGCGTGGCCGAAGACCTCGTGCGGCCCGACGAGGTCGAGCGGCTGGAATCCGTCGAAGACGACGAAGGTGACCTGGGGCGCGTCCATGTCCCCAGCCTCGTCCGTCCGGAAGGATGGCGTCAACGACGGCCACCCCACGGATCGCGCCATGTCCTGGGCACCCGGGAGCCGCTAGCGTCGGAACGGTGATCGCCGCCAGAGACCCCGCGCCCGAGCCGCCGCAGACGATGAGCGACCCGGCCGATCTCCTCGCCGCGTACCTCGACTTCTACCGGGACGCCGTCCTGCGCAAGCTCGAAGGCCTGTCCGAACGGCAGCTGCGCACAAGCGTGCTGCCGAGCGGATGGACGCCCCTAGAGCTCCTCAAGCACCTGGCCCATGTCGAGCGGCGCTGGCTGTGCTGGGGGTTCGCCGGAGAGCCGGTCACGGACCCCTGGGGCGACGACGGGCCGGACGGCCGATGGCACGTCGCCGACGACGAGACCGTCGAGGACGTCACGGCCTTCTTCATGACGCAGTGCCGGCGTTCCCGGGAGATCGTCGCGGGGGCGCGGCTGACGGATGTGGCCGCCGCCGGTGGCCGGTTCACGCCGCCGGCGGTCCGTCCGACGCTGAGCCGGATCCTGTTCCACCTGCTGCAGGAGTACGCGCGACACGTCGGGCAGCTGGACGTCGTCCGGGAGCTGATCGACGGCGCCGTCGGCGAGTGATCAGGCCGCGGCGATCGGTCCGGTACGGAGTCCCCGCCCGGCGAGGGACCAGAGCGCATCGGCCCGTACGGAGCTCCGGCCGGGCAAAGGATTCAGAGCGCGGCCACCGGCCCGTACGGAGTCCCGGCCCGGCGAGGGATCAGAGCGCGGCCACCGACCCGTACGGAGCTCCGGCGGGGCCAGGGCGGCCATCGGTCCGGCGGGGGGCTCTACGCGAAAGGGCAAGGGTTCTGCCCGAGTGATCAAGGGGTGGCCGTCGGACCGGCGGGCAGCTCCGGCTGGGCGAGCACGCGTCGCTCGCGCCGCCAGAGGCGCCGGATCGCGTCGCGCAGCTCTGACGCGGAGCGGGTCCGGGCGACGAACTCCTCCGGGGTCCGGGCGCCGGTCAGCGGGGACAGGCCGGGGGACGTCGCGAGGAGCCGGGCCAGGAGCTCCGGCTGACCGGCCGGGCGGATCGGGGCGCCGCCCTGGTCGATGAGGCAGCCGTGCCGCCCGGCGTACAGGTCACAGGCGCGCAGGCGGCCCAGGCCGGGGAGGGAGACCGCCGCCGACGCGGGCAGCCGCGTCCGGTGGTAGTTCGGCTCGGTGGCGTCGACGGCGGCGAGCTGCTCGTCGTCGAGCCACAGGACCACCAGCTCCGTGCTCGCGCCCGGTTCCAGGACCGGGACCGCCGGGACGTATCCCGGCCTGCTCACGTGCGCGGAGGCACCGGCGACCAGCCCGTCCACCCGCGCGTACGTCATCGGGACGACCACACGGGTCCGCCCCGCGAGCTTGCGGACGATCTGGGCGGGCGAGGCGTTCGACCCGACGGCCAGCACCGGCCGGCGGTCGGCCATGAGGGGCCCGCCGCAGGATCGCAGGGCGTCGTCGAGCGGGACCTCCGGTCCGCCGAAGATTTGGGGCGGCACTGCGGAGGTGTCGAGGATCCAGCGGCCGGGCGGCGCACCGGTCCGTGCGGCGGAGCCGCCGGACGAAGGACAGAGGTGGTCCGCGTGCAGGCCGAGGAAGCATCCGTCGACGAGGAGGCCCGATCCGGACGGCAGGCGCCCAGGGTAGGTCAGGGGCCGGGCGATCGGGTCGTCGCCGAACCCGAGGGCTCGTAGCTCGCGCCCGGGCGCGGTGATCCGCGGGTACGGTGAGGCCGAGGGCCGACCGGATGGGGGGTGCACGGCTCTCCTGCCGTCGCCCTGGCGGCTAGGGGGACACCCCCTAGGACGCGGCGCGGGGTGGAGGACGGTCTCCGCCGAGGATAGCCCGTGGCGGTCAGACCGCGGCGGGCGTGGCCGTGAAATGCTCGGCGAGGACGCCGCGTTGCGTCTTGCGCGCCCGCTCGTGCCGCTCCCGCCCGACGGCGGTGAGCTTCACGAAGATGGCGCGCCGGTCGTCGGCGCACATGCTGCGCTCGACCAGGCCGTCGCGCTCCAGGCGGGCCACCGTACGCGAGAGCGCGCTCTGGCTGAGGTACATCGCACCGGCGAGGTCGTGCATCCGGGACTTCTCGCACGAGGCGTCGACCAGACGGTCGAGCACCTCGAACTCGCTCATCCCGATGCCGTGAGCCTCCTGCAGGGTGCGATCGAGAGCACACGAGACCGTGCTGTAGCTGGCCAGGAGGTCACGCCAGCGCCGCACGAGCTCGGTTTCACCCGTCTCCGTCATGGCCGGACCCTACCATGCTCGCACATTAAATGCAAACGCATTTATTGCTTGGACATCTGATGCATATGCATGTAACTTCTGTCCGGTGACCACGACAGCACTCCCAGACTCACGCACCCTCCCCGGCGCCCCGGCCGATCAGCACCGGTGGTCCGCCCGGCTCTGGGGCATCCTCGCCGTTCTCTCCCTGGTCCTCTTCCTCGACGGACTCGACGTGTCGATGGTCGGCGTCGCGCTTCCGTCCATCGGCTCGGCTCTGAGCCTGTCCACGTCGAGCCTCCAGTGGATCGTCAGCGGATACGTCCTGGGCTACGGCGGACTGCTGCTGCTCGGCGGCCGCACCGCCGACCTGCTCGGCCGTCGGCGGGTCTTCCTCATCGCGCTCGCGGTCTTCGCCGTCGCCTCCCTGCTCGGCGGCATGGTCGACTCCGGCCCGCTCCTGATCGCCACCCGTTTCATCAAGGGTGTCAGCGCCGCGTTCACCGCGCCCACCGGGCTGTCGATCATCACGACGACGTTCGCGGAGGGCAAGGCGCGCAACAAGGCCTTGTCGATCTACACCGTGTTCGGAGCCAGCGGCTACTCCTCCGGCCTGATCTTCGGCGGCCTCATGACCGGGATCGGCTGGCGCTGGACCTTCCTGATGCCCGTTCCGGTCGCGATCATCGCGCTGGTCGCCGGCCTCTCCCTGATCCCCCGCGACCGGGCGGCGTCCGAGGGCGGCCACGACATCCTCGGGGCGCTCACCTCCACGGCGGCCATGCTGCTCCTGGTGTACGACCTGGTGTCCGCGCCGAACCGCGGCTGGACCGCCCCGGTGACGCTCGCGCTCTTCGGCGTCGTCGTCCTGCTCCTCGCCGCCTTCGTCCTCGTCGAGCGCCGCGTCCGGCACCCGCTGATCCGGCTCGGCATCCTGCGCAAGGGCACGCTCGTCCGCGCCAACCTCGCGATCGTCGCGCTGTTCGGCTCCTACACCGCGTTCCAGTTCATCGTCACGCTCTACCTGCAGTCCGTCCTCGGCTGGAAGCCGATCACCATGGCCCTGGCCCTGCTGCCCACCGGGCTCCTGGTGGCGCTCAGCGCTCCGTTCGCCGGGACGATGATCGACCGGTTCGGCACGGCCCGGTTCATCGTCGGCGGAATGATCGCGATGACGGTCGGCTACCTGCTGTTCCTGCGGGTCGACACGCACCCGGTGTACGTCCTCGCCATCCTGCCGACGGCGCTGCTGCTCGGCGTCGGCTTCGCCCTCGGCTTCCCGTCCATCAACGTGCAGGCCACCGCGGGCGTCGAGAACGACGAGCAGGGTCTGGCCGCCGGGCTCGTGCAGACCGCCGGCCAGGTCGGCGCCGCCCTGGTCCTGGCCATCACCACCGCCATCATCTCCAGCGATGACGCGCGGTCGGCGGTCCGCTCGCCGGCGGCGGTGCTCGCCGACTACCGGCCCGGCCTGATCTTCGTCACGGCCGTGGCCCTCGGCGGACTGGTCATCACGCTGGCCCCGCTGCTGGTCCGCCGCGCCGCGCGGCAGGACGCGCTGGACTGACCCGCCCTCGACTCGATCACCCGGGGAGCAGTCCCCGGGTGATCAGTCGTTGCGGGAGGCGGTACGCCCGGCCTCCAGCGAGGGGCCGCCTCCCCTGCGGGTCGCGAGCAGCGCCGTGGCGTCATCGTGGGGTTTCGCGCCCGGTATCGGCTGCTCCCGCTCCGCCCGCCGTACCAGGTCGATGACGTGGGCCGGGCCGGCGGTCCGCAGGGAGTCGAACAGTCCCGGCCAGTCGTAGCCATAGTGGTCGATCAGCCGGGTGACCCCATCGGTACACATGACGACCTCCTCGACCTCCGTCTCTGGGAAGGCCGCCGTCACCGCTTGGTGGGCGGCCTCCGGCACACTGCTCGCGACCCAGAACCCGCCCGGCCGGTTCCGGTGCGTCCGTACCTTCTCCAGCGTGTACGGACGTCCGCCCGGCAGGTGCGCGACGCGGTCGTCCTCCACCACGTGGAGCGACCCGTCGCGACGGCGCACCGCGATCGGCGAGTCGGCCAGGAGGAGGCACTCGACCACGCCGTCGCGCCGGCGCATCACCGCGAGCGTCGACGACGGGCTGTCCGGATTGGACAGATCACACGTTCCGGCGTGCGAGGCGCACACCTGCCCGATCGACTCCGCCACGATGTCCGCGAGCGACCCGTCGGCGCCGTCCGCCAGACGGGCGCTCAGCGCCCCCGCGAGCCGGCGCACCAGCCACGCGACGTCATGGACGCATCCGCTGTCGACACCGACCGGCGCCGTCGCCCCGTCCAGCACGATCGCCCAGTCCGGGCCGGCGACCACGCAGTCCTCGTTGACGCCGCCCGGAGCGGCCTGGGTCGCATAGGTGATCTGCACGATCCGATCGTCCCGTGCCCCCGCGCCTCGCGGGACCCCGCCCCCACCGATCCTGGCGGGGAGGCGTTCCGGCCTCAGGCCGATGTGGGCGCCGTCCGGCAAATCGGCCCGGTCAGGGCAGCCGCCAGAAGTCTCCGGCCAGGCCGACCTCGGTGAGCAGCCGCTGGTTGTGCTCCGTGGTGTGCGGCCGGAAGCCGGGGGCGAGCCGGTCGCCGTACCAGGGCCGGGACAGCTCCCAGACGGTGGCCGCGCCGACGGCCCGGCCCACGACCCGTCCCGTACGCGACGCCCAGGCGGCCAGATGGTCCGGTGAGCAGAACATCCTGATATTGGAACAGGTGAAGACGACGTCGTCCCACCACCGTGCGGCGGGCAGCGGGAAGTGCACGGTCAGCTCCGGCGTCGGTGGCCGTTCGGGTCCGGAGGTGACGCGATGACGCCGGCCGCACTCCGGGCATGCGGTGTCGATCAGGACGTCCACCCCGAGCGCGGCGCTGATCCCGAAGGAGTCCCACGCGCAGCCACCCCACCAGTTGCGGTCGTCGCGGCCGTCCAGCGGTGACACCACGAATCCCATCGGGGAGGCGGAGAACGGATGGGCCATCCGGATCACGTCGTCCGCCGCTCCCAGCACGATGGTGTGGCGGACGGCCAGTTCACGGAGGCCCCACACCGTCTCCTCCGGTGAGCGACCCCACCTGACCGCGAGCTCGCCCGCCGACGGCGCGCGCCCCTCCTCGGCGAGGGTGGCGTAGACCGCCGTGCGCAGGCCTTCCAGCCGCCGTTCGTCGTTCACTCGACACCCCACGCGTCGTTGTTCACTCGACCTCCATCGCGTCGTCGTTCACCCGGGTCCCAACGCGTCGCCCGGCCTCCATCGCGTCGTCGATCACCAGTGCCGCCATTCGCCGGGCCGCTCGGACCGGTGCGGCATCCTGCCGGATGACGCCCTGGACCGCCGCTCCGTCGATGAGTACGAGCAGGTCGCCGGCCAGCCTGCCGGCGTCCGCCGCGCCCGCCTCGGCCGCCAGCCGGACAAGCGCGGAGGTCAGGCGGGCCTTGTGCTCACGTGCCACCGGCCATGCCGGGTGACCGGCGTCCTCCAGCTCGCTGACGGCCTTGACGAACGGGCACCCACGGAAGGTGCCGCCGCTTCCCTCGATCGCGTCGGCGATGCGGTCGAAGACCCCGAGCAGGCGGTCCCGCGGATCACCGGGCTCATCGGGCAGGAGCCAGGCTCGGTGCCGCTCGTCGCGCTGACGCAGCGTCTCCGCGACGAGCTCGTCCTTGCCCGCGAAATGCCGGTAGAGCGACATCTTGCCGACGCCGGCCCGCGCGGTGAGCGCGTCGATGCCGGTGTTGCCGATGCCCTGCTCGTAGAACATCGCCTCGGCCGCTCGCAGCAGCCGGGCCCGGGCGTCCTTCGTTCCGGTCACGGCCCATACGATACAGAGCGGTATCGTACGACGCCAAGATGCCTGGTCGGACGCAGGGCTCGGTCTGGCTCTCCGGCGCGAGCCGACCGAGCCCCTGCACCACGGGCCGGCACGACCGCCGCTCGCACCAGACGCCGCCGGACGCTGCTCGCGCCGGGCGTCGCCGGGCGCCGCTCACGCCGGGCGGCGCCGGGCGCCGCTCACGCCAGGCGTCGATCGCGTCGCCGAGCATCCGGGGGCGTCGCCGCGTCACGGCTCCGCCGGGGACGAAGGCGGAGCCGTGACGGGTACGGTGGCCGGTCGCCGGGTCAGGCGGCCTTCGCGGCGAGGCTCTTGGCCCGCGCGGCGGCGTCCTCGTGGGCCTTGCGGCGTGAAGCATGGGACATGTCGATCAGGCCGGCCATGGCGGGAACGTGCGGAGCCAGCGTGAGCTCCGGAACGATGAACTCCACGTCGAGACCGAGCGTGTCGGTGAGGACCTTCTCGAGATAGGTCGTGACGAACTCGAAGGACTCACGCGGCGTGCCCGGCCCGTACCCGCCACCCCGGCTGGCCACGACCACGGTGGGCGTCCCCGCCGCGGACGGCCGCTCCCCCGCCGTGCGGCCGTGGATGATGACGTGGTCGAGCCAGGCCTTGAGCGTCGACGGGACGGTGTAGTTGTACATCGGCGCGCCCAGCACGATGGCGTCCGCCCGTTCGAGTTCGGCCGCGAGGGCGTCGCGCAGCGGGTCGCCTGCGCCGGCGGTGTACGCGCGGGCGTCGATGTGGGGCAGCGGCTCGGCCGCCAGGTCGCGGTAGATCACCGTGCCGCCCGGATGCTGCGCCTCCCACTCCCGGCGGAACGTCGCGGTGACCGAGCGGGACGCGGAGACGTCTCCGGGCCACAGGGACGCGTCGATGTGCAGCAGGGTAGACATGATCGCCTTTCGCCAAAAGTTGATTGACGCTTCAACTTTCGCCGGTGTCCGCGCTGGTAGCGAGGTGGGCCCTGGACAGAAGACGGTCGAAAACGGACTCTTCGCAGCTACGGCGCGAGGGCGGTCTCCCGGAACCGCAGGGGCGTGACCCCCACGTTCCGGATGAAGAACTTGCTGAAGTTGGTCGGCTCGGCGAACCCGAGACCGCTCGCGATGGCGACGACCGTCTGGTCCGTGTGCGCCAGCAGCCGCTTGGCCTCGAGCACCACCCGGGCGTCGATGACATGCTTCGCCGAGCGGCCCGTAGCGGCCAGGCTGGCGCGGGTCAGGGTCTTCGGGGTGTAGCCGAGCCGGTCGGCATAGTCCTCGACCCGCCGCGTCGTCGCGAAGGAACGTTCCAGCTCACAGAGGAAGCTCCGGAAGATCTCCCCGCCCTCTTCGGACGATCGAGTGTCCGAGGCCGCCGGCAGCCGGCGGACGTACAGGATGAGC
This sequence comes from Actinoallomurus vinaceus, assembly GCF_039542055.1. Taxonomy (NCBI): domain Bacteria; kingdom Bacillati; phylum Actinomycetota; class Actinomycetes; order Streptosporangiales; family Thermomonosporaceae; genus Actinoallomurus; species Actinoallomurus vinaceus. Next base: position 158,347 of record NZ_BAABHK010000012.1, on the reverse strand, counting down.
GTGGCCAGCAGATGCCGCAGCAGCTCCGGATCGGTCTCCGGCCCGGCCGACTCCTCGCCGAGCCGTTCGACGATCGGCAGCAGACGCCGCATCGCGGCCTCGTCCAGTTCGTACCGCACCGGCGAGAAGGGGTCCCGCAGCAGGCCGTCGGCGGCCGGGAGCGGGGGCGGGAAGTCCGGAGTGAACCAGATGAACCAGGCCTCCAGGGCGGGTGACAGGACGGTGCGCTGCACCTGTCCCGGCCGGATCCACAGCAGTGTGCCCGGAGCGCAGGGATGGGAGACGAAGTCGACCTCGTGCTCGTCCTTCCCCTCGGTCACGAGGACGAGCTGGTGAAAATCGATCCGGCGCGGGCGGACGTCGTCCACGTCGCAGACGAGACGGGCACGGACGTCGCGGGACGTCACGGCCTCGACGCCGAGAGCGGGCGGCCCGGTCGTACGCCGGTAGCCGACCTCCTTGATGACGTGTCCGTTGGCGACCGTCATGATCACCGACCACCTTTCCCCCACCGGCCCGAATGGGCAGAATACTTGAAGGCTCAATCATCGTGCTTCCCAAACCCACCGTGGCCGGCCGGCCGGTCGAGCGTCCCCGGCCTCCAACGCCATTATTCGTTCGTGTCATCCCGGTGTGATCGCCCAAACTGAGGCACCGTGAGATCGCTGCACGTCTTCGACATGGACGGAACACTGCTCGAGGGAACGACGGCCAGCCTGCAGATCGCCCGGCGCCTCGGATCCACAACGGAACTGGTCGAACTGGAGGCACGGTTCGCCGCCGGTGAGATCGACACCCGGGGTTTCTCGGCCGCCATCCACCGGCTGTGGCGGGACCTGACGCCGTCGGCCGTCGCGGACGCCTTCGCCGCCGGCCCTTGGCTGACCGGAATCCGCGAGGTCTGCGCGGACATCCGCGAACGCGGCGAACGGTCCATGGTGATCACCATGTCGCCCGACTTCTTCGCGCGGCACCTCCTGGAGCTGGGCTTCGACGAAGTGGTGGCCTCCCGGTTCCCGGCACTGCCCCTCGTGGAACCGCTGGATCCGGCGAACGTCCTCACCCCGGATGACAAGGTCGGCATCGTCGAGGACATATGCGAGCGGTCCGGTCTCGCGCACTCGCGATGCGTCGCCTACGGCGACTCGATGTCCGACGCTCCGCTGTTCCGCCGGCTGACCAAGACGGTCGCGGTGAACGCCGACCACCACCTCGCGGACCTGGCCGCCCTCAGCTACCGCGGCAACGACCTCGCCGAGGCGTACGCACTCGGCCGCGCCCTCCTCACCCGCGACGCCCGCTGATCACCGACCGACGCCGCCCACCGGATCGCTGAACGAGCCCGCACCGATCACCGGTGCGGGCTCCGCCCGTCGGGACGTCGGCGCGTCAGAACCAGATGCCGGTGATCGGGGTGGCGCCACAGGAGTTGGCCACGCATGCGAGGGTGAAGCCGTCCTCGACGGTACGCAGCACGTTGTCATGGGTGATGCGCTCGGCGAAGTCACCGGTTTTCACGTGCTGCCCGTAGAAGATCGTCGGGATCTGGTTGTTCTGGCTGTGATCGTCCTCATCGAAGGTGAGAATGAGCACGCTGTTATGGGTTTTGGCCCACTGGGCGTAGCCGTTGACATGCGCGCTCAGCCAACCGTCACCGGTGCCGACGCTGCAGTCGTGCATGTCGTTGCAGATGTTCGGGATGACGAACGACACCGCCGGAAGCCTGGTGTAGTCGGTGGGGAACTGCGAGAACGGGACGTTGCTGGATGAGGGCACGTTCGTGAAGTTCACCCATGGGTTGTGCTTGCGGTAGTACTTTCCCTTCTGGCAGCCGGTATAGCCGACCGAGGGAAGATCCTCGGAATAGCCGGTGAAGGTGTCACCGGCGACGATCAGCCGGTGCCCGAGGTTCTCGGTGGAGAACGTGTGCGGGCAGGAGTCGTCGGTGATGCCCTGCGTGGATCCGGAGAACAGTTCCAGGTAGTTCGGCTGGCTGGGATGGGTGACCGCGAACGACTGCGTGAAGTTGGCGCCGCCGGCCTTGAGAGTGTTGTTGATGTACGGCGCCGACGAACTGCCGATGATGTCGTTGTAGGAATGGTTCTCCATGACAACGATGACGACATGGTCGGGGCGGGGTACGGTCGCGGCCACTGCGGGCCTTACCGTGGCGAGGCCCGCGGCGCTCAGTGCCGCCATGGCGAACGCGACCACGTTCCGCCTGATCCTGGTAATACGCACGATACCCTCCGCATTCGCACGGATGATTCGGATGAGCGTCTTGAACGTCCCACACGAATTGCGATGAGTTCGTAACGCGAGGTGAAGGTGGCGGTAACAGTCCACCGGACCTGAATTACGGACAGTGATCAACATGTTTTAGCACTGTCGAGTAGGCCACTTCCGAATCTGAGTACAAGTGCGGATGCCGGGCCCGTCGCGGACTGCGATGGTGTGCGTATGCGCCGACTCGTACTGATCACGCTGGCCGTGCTCCTGGCCGGAGGATGCGGTGTGATGCCGTCCCCGAAGGACAAGGCGACCGACGACGCACGGGACAGGGCCCGGCGCGTCGGGAACCGGCTCTACAGCGGCAGCGTCCGGCCCGCGCAGGACGTGGGCCACCTCGCGGACGACATCGAGGGTGTCGACGTCATGCGGGTGACCGGCACGACGACCACGCAGGGCGACGGGGTCGGCGTGGTCATCCGGGTGTCCGGCACCGCCTCGAAGGACTGGCTGGAACCTGAGGAGATCACCGTGGTCCGCTGCTTCGAACTGCGGATCTCCCCCAAGACCGAATGGGGCGACGAGCCTCGCGACGTCGATTGCCCGCGTGGCCGGCCGCTCACGTTCAAGCCGTGGCCGAAGAGCGTGGAAATCCCTTACGAGCGACTACGGAAGGCCCTTCCGCGCGTGCCGCGCGGTGGCACGGTCGACGAGCGGAAGGTCCGCGGGGCCGTCGCCTCCCTTCACCTCGATCCGGCGATCCACACCGAGGTCCAGGCCGAAGAAGGCGTGGTGGGGGTCTCTCTCCGGGTCAAGCCGTATCTGGACGACGCGCTCGACTGCGCCCTGGCCCAGGTGGCTCCGGGCCGTACGAGCGTATGGTCGCCGCCGAAGATCCAACGCATGCCGGGCGAGGGCGGGTGCGGTGTCGGCAACGCCATCCACCCGATGCCGCCCCCGCACTGACCCTCGCCGGCCGACCTGATCTGTCGAGGACACCTCCGACCTGGGACGATGAGTACGACAAGCCGGCCAGAGAACCGTAGCGGACGATTCTCTCGACTTCCCCCAGAACCGACGTGCCCCTGGTGAGCCGTCACCTGAGGAGGAACGTATGGCCAAGCTGCTGGCGGTCAATGTCGGAATGCCAAAGGACGTCCCCTGGCATGGCAGGACGGTTCATACCGGTGTGTGGAAGCAGCCTGTCGCCGGCCCACGGATGGTGCGCCGGCTGAACATCGACGGGGACGGCCAGGGCGACCTGGCCGGGCACGGCGGCGAACACCGGGCGGTGCTGGTCTACCAGCTCGACTCCTATCGCCACTGGCAGGAGCAGCTCGGCCGCGACGACTTCGGCTACGGGCAGTTCGGGGAGAACTTCACCGTCGACGGGCTGCCGGACGATGAGGTGTGCATCGGGGACCGGTACCGGATCGGGGAGGCCCTGTTCGAGGTCACCCAGCCGCGCGTCACCTGCTACCGGGTCGGTATGCGGTTGGAGGAACCGCGGATGGCCGCCCTGCTCGTATCCCATCGGCGTCCCGGGTTCTACCTCCGGGTCCTCACCGAAGGACGTGTGGAGGCGGGAGATGAGATCGTCAAGGTCGCCGACGGGCCGGAGGGGGTGACCGTCGCGGAGATCGACGCCCTGCTGTACCTGCCGGGGCACCCCCGCGACCAGCTCGCCCGGGCACTGCGCATCCCCGCGCTCAGCCCCGGCTGGAAGACCTCTTTGCAGGCGCTGCTCGACCAGGCGGACGGCGCCCCCGGGCAACCGGCCGGCAACCCGGGACTGACCTCGGCCGCCGGTCCGCCACCGGCCTGGGACGGATTCCGGCCGCTGCGGGTCGCTCGCATCGACGCGGAGAGCACAAGCGTGTTCTCGCTGACGCTGGCCGCCGTCGACGGCGCGCCGCTGCCCGCCGCGTCGGCCGGCCAGTTCCTCACCCTCCGGCTGCGTCCGGGCGATGACGCTCCCCCGCTCATCCGCAGCTATTCGTTGTCCGGCCCGCCCGGGGCCGCGCGGTACCGCATCAGCGTGAAGCAAGAACCGCACGGCGCCGCCAGCACCCATCTCCGCACTCGGGTACGCGTCGGCGACGTCCTGGACTTCGCGGCGCCGCGGGGTTCCTTCACCCTGAAAACCGGCGGTAACCCGGTCCTGCTGGTGTCGGCCGGCATCGGCGCCACGCCGGTTCTCGCCATGCTGCACGCGCTCGTCGCCGAGCGCTCCACCCGCGAGGTGTGGTGGCTGTACGGGGCGCGCGACGGTACGGAGCACCCCTTCGCGCAGGAGAGCCGCGACCTGCTGGCCAGGCTCGCGAACGCGCACCGGCGGATCTGCTACAGCCGCCCGGCACCCGGTGACCGCAAGGACGTCGACTACGGAACCGCCGGACGATTGTCCGTCGACCTTTTCCGGCACTTCGGCGTTCCGCGCGGCGCCGACGCCTACCTGTGCGGCCCTCCCGCGTTCATGTGCGAGCTTCCCACCGCTCTCGCCGCCTCTGACCTCGCCCCCGAGCGCGTCCACACGGAGATCTTCGGGGCGGGACCGGCCCTGACACCCGGCCTGACCGACGTCGCGGCACGGTCGGTGCACGCACCGGCGGGCCCGCCCGGCACCGGGCCCGCGGTCTCGTTCGCACGCAGCGGCCTGACCGTCGGATGGGACCCCGCCTACACGAGCCTGCTCGAACTCGCGGAGGCCTGCGATGTGCCCACCCGCTGGTCATGCCGCACCGGCGTCTGCCACAACTGTGAGAGCGGCCTGCTGTCTGGCGCCGTCACCTACTCCCCCGACCCGGTGGAGCCACCCGCCGAAGGCAACGTCCTGATCTGCTGCTCCCGGCCCCGAGCCGACCTCGTCCTGGACCTCTAGCGGAAACCAACGGGCCGCCCGCGCGGTTCGAGCACCGCCTCGGCGAGGTCGGTCACGGCGCAGCAGCCCCTGCAGCGCCGCGTTAGAAGGAGTGGCGGAGGCGTACGGGAATCGAACCCGCCGACGACGCCGAGCGCCGTCCAAAGGTTTTGAAGACCTCGGGGGCCACCAGGCACCCTCCCGCCTCCGCCGCTGAGCCTACTCATCCCACGGTGGCGCCGCGCCAGAGAATGGCGCGTTCGGCGGCGCTCCACGCGGTGGAGGTCAGCAGGTACAGGCCCGCCGCGAGCGGAACGTACGCGGCGACCAGGACGGTGCCGAACGGCAGCAGGCGCATGGCCGCCCCGACAACTCCCTGCGGAGGCGTCTGACCCGTGAACATGCGGCGCGACGTCCACCAGGCGACCACGGCCAGCAGGGCGAACAGGCCGAGGAAGACCAGGCCGTGCGGGCCGAAGGCGCCCCCCGACAGCAGCCAGCGCCGTCCGAGCGGCACTCCGAAGAGGGTCTGGACGAGCAGCAGATTGGTGTGGCCGCCGACGGCCGGGGACAGGAACAGGCGGTAGACGACGGTGAAGACGGGCAACTGCAGCAGAGCGGGGCCGACGCCGGCGAACATCGACGTGCCCTCGGCCCGGTACAGCGCGGTCACCTCCTGGTGGGCGCGCAGGGGGTCGTCGCGATGGCGTTCCCGGAGCTTTTGGACCTGGGGAGCGAGCCGGAGACGGGCCCGGCCGGCGGCGGCCTGGCGGCGGCTGAGGGGTAGCAGCATGAGGCGGACGCCGGCGGTGAAGACGACGATCGCGAGGGCGGCGCTGAGGCCTCCGGTGAGCGGGTGGAGGGTGGAGGTGAGTCCGGTGACGAGGTCGTACGCGACGCGGACGGCGCCGTCGAGAACAGCGAGCATGGAAGTAGAGCCCTTCGAGCAGGTCATCGGGTGAGAACGGGGGAACGGCCGCGCCGATCACCGGTATCCGCCGCGTGAAGAGACCGCGGTGGGGTCAGTGATCAAGAACGGGCGGCGGGAACGCCTCGTCTCACGGTGCTCGAACGCGGGGGCGGCCGGGCGCGTCGGGATCGCGGAGCCGTACGAGCGCGGAGCGGCCCGCGCGGTCGCGGAGCGCGGCGGCGCGTACGGGTGTGTCCGCGGCGATCGCCGTCGGGGCATGGTGGACGGCCAGGACGATGAGCCCGGCGACGGCAAGGGTCGCGGCCGCGATGAGGACGGCCGACGGGGTGAGCGCGTCGGCGAGATCCCACCACGCGATCATTGCCGCGACGGCTGCGGCGAGTACCCGGGCCATGCATTGAATGACGCACCCGCTCCCCGCCCGGTTCCCACGCACGGATCCGGCGCCTCGTCCCCGGGCCCGGACGACGGCCGCGCGATAGGTTCGCGGTATGGGAGAGAGCGGAGCGCTCGGGACGGCCTACCGCCTGACGCAGTACGCGCACGGCGGCGGATGCGCCTGCAAGATCCCGCCGGGGGAGCTCGAGGAGGTCGTGGCCGGGCTCATCGACGCGGAACGCCCGGACGACCTGCTCATCGGGCTGGACGACGGCGACGACGCCGCGGTCGTGCGGATCCAGGGCGACCGCGCGGTGGTGGCCACCGCCGACTTCTTCACTCCGGTCGTCGACGACCCGTACGACTGGGGGCGGATCGCGGCGGCGAACGCCCTGTCGGACGTCTACGCCGTCGGCGGCGTCCCCGTCGTCGCGGTGAACCTCCTGGGCTGGCCCCGGGACACGCTCCCCATGGAGCTCGCGCGCGAGGTCCTGCGCGGGGGACTCGACGTGGCGCGCGAGGCCCGCTGTCACCTGGCGGGCGGGCACAGCGTGGACGACCCGGAGCCGAAGTACGGGATGGCCGTGACGGGGCTGGCGGATCCGGGCCGCCTGCTGCGCCTGGACGCCGGGCGGCCCGGCACTCCGCTGTGCCTCACCAAGCCGCTCGGGATCGGGGTGCTGAACACCCGGCACAAGGCGACGGGCGAGGTCTTCGCGCAGGCCGTCGCGGCGATGACGACGCTGAACGCCGAGGCGTCGCGGGCCGCGCTGGAGCGCGGGTGCCGCTGCGCGACCGACGTGACCGGATTCGGCCTGCTGGGGCACCTGTACAAGATGGCGCGGGCGAGCGGCGTGACGGCCGTGGTGGACTCTTCGGCCGTCCCCTACCTGGAGGGGGCGCGGGACGCCGTGCGCGCGGGATACGTCTCCGGGGGGACGCGCCGCAATCTGACGTGGGTGACGCCGCACGCCGACTTTGGCGGGGTGCCGGAGGAGGACCGGCTGCTGCTGGCCGACGCCCAGACCTCCGGCGGGCTGCTCGTCGCCGGTGAGGTGCCGGGCGCGCCGGTGGTGGGCGAGCTCGTCGCCCAGGGGCCGGAGGCCCTCGTCGTCCGCTGACGCGCTTCCGTACGTCACCGAGACGGCACCCCGTGTGGCCGGCTTGGGGACGGGCACGAGAGGATCCCGGCTGTGAGCTCCGTGCACGGCACCGACGTGGAGTACGTCGCCGACCTCGCCGGGATCTTCGTCTTCGCGATCACCGGCGCGCTGGTCGGCGTGCGCAAGCGTTTCGACGTCGTCGGCATGGCGGTGCTCGCGGAGATCACCGCGTTGGGCGGCGGGGTGCTGCGCGACCTCGTCATCGGAGCCGTGCCGCCGGCGGCGTTCCGGGATCTGGGATACACGGCCGTCCCGCTCGTGGCGACCGCGCTGACCGTCGCGTGGCATCCGCACCTGGAACGCATCCGCCGGACGGTGCTGGTGCTCGACGCCGCCGGGCTGGGGCTGTTCAGCGTGGCGGGCGCGACGAAGGCCCTCACCTTCGGGCTGGGATCGCCGGCCGCGGCCGCGCTGGGGGTGACCACGGCGATCGGCGGGGGAATTCTGCGCGACGTGCTGGCGCGCGAGGTGCCGAGCGTCCTCCACGATCGCCAGCTGTACATCGTCCCCGCCCTCCTGGGCGCGACGACCGCCACGATCGCGTACGGCCTGGGCGCGCGCGGATATCTCGTGACTCTCGTCACGGCCGCGCTGGCGTTCGGGGTCCGGCTGCTGGCGATCCGGCTCCGGTGGCGAATGCCGCGGGCGCGCGGCGTTCAGGACCGCACATGATCCGTTCCCGTCGGGCTTCAGGACCGCACATGATCCGTTTCTGTCCGGCTTCGGTCAGGTACGGATCAGTGGGATCCGGGAGCCGAAATCTAACGTCTTAGGTAAAGGCCGGTTTGCACAGCGGGCCGCAGACTAGTTGGCTAGTACAGCTTTGTGGGGTTATGCAACGAGGGGCGGTTGTCCGTGCACGAATCACCTGAGGGCTACGGCCAGGGGCCGTACTCCAACCAACCGCAGGGTCAGGGCGGCTACCCTCCCCAGCAGCCGCCGTACCCGGGTCAGGGCTATGGGCAGGGTCAGCAGCCCTACCCGGGCCAGGGCGGCTATCCCGGCGAGGGCCAGCAGCCGTACTACCCGAATGATCCGCAGCAGCCGTACGGCGCTCAGCCGCCCGGCGGCGGCTGGGGTGGCGGCGGTGGGTACGGCCCGTCCGACCCGGGCGGCCCCGGAGGCTGGGGGCCACCGCCGGGGGGCGGGCGCAAGAACAACGGGCCGGTCATCGTCGTGGCGATCGTGGCCGCGCTGGTCGTCCTCGGTGGCGGCATCGCGACCGCGGTGGCGCTGAGCGGCGGTGACGACAAGAAGAATCCGATCGCGGCGAGCACGTCGCCGGGGATCCCGACCACCTCGCCGACGGGGGGCTACCCCACGCTGGACCCGACCCCGAGCGACAGCCCTACGTTCCCCTCGTCCTCGCCGACGCTGGACGCGGCGGCGACGGCTCAGCCGGGTGACTGCGTCAAGAACGCCGGCACGAAGACGGCTCCGCACCTGGAGGACTCGTCGTGCCGCTCGGGCGCCTACAAGGTGCTCAAGCGGTTCAGCGCCACGTCCGACTGGGACAAGTGCAAGGACGTCCCCGGCTACACGGCGGCGTACCGCCGTCGCAACACTCTCTCCGCCCTGAGCTTCGTGCTCTGCATGAAGAAGCTCTGACCGGCGGGCGGGGTCCGGCGCTCACGGGACGGTGCGGCGCTCGCGCTGCGGGACGATGGTGTACTTCGGGTCCTCGGCCGAGGCCTGCCCGGCGTACAGGACCGCGAAGCGGGTGCACAGCGCGCCTCCGGTGAGCGACAGGCCGGCGACGACGCCGGCCACCCGGCTCCGCCCCGCCGCGAGGGTGCCGGCCGCTCCGACCAGGGTCAGCGGCCGCCCGCAGCGCATCAGGGCGCCCGCGCGTCCGATGCGGTACGGCTCGGAGATCAGTTCCGGCCGTTCGCGCATGCCGACGCCGCGTTCGAGGGCTCCGGCGGCGGCCAGTTCGAGTCCGGCGCCGAGCAGAGCCATCCGGCGGGCGGGCCCTGCCTCGCCGCGCGGCGTGGCGATCATGCCGATGGCGCCGCCGCTGGCCAGTGAGCTGCCGGCGAACAGCAGCGGCAGGTGGCGGTAGGCCTCGTGCCAGGCGGGCACGGCCGTGTCAGCGAGCAGCACGCCCGTGTAGGTCGCGACGAGCGGGCCGGTCACCGCCGAGGCCATGCCCGCCGCGCGGCCCAGCGACGGGGCGATCCCGGTGACGGCGGACGCCGCCGCCGCCATCGTGAACCCGCCCTGCCCGGCGAGGACCCACGAGCCGACGCTCATCGGCGAGGTCGGCTTGAACACCCGCAGCATGTTGAGGAACCGCTCCGGGCGGCCGAGCTCGGCGATGAGCAGCCCGGCGCCCGCCGTGCCCGCCACCGCGGCCGTGAGCCTGCCGGTCAGCGCGAGCCTGGGCCGTCCGGTCACGTCGGCCAGCGCCGCCATCGTCGAGGAGGCGCCCGACAGCCCGCCCAGGTAGAGGTAGGCGGGCATGTGCGGCGCCTTCCAGCGCGGTTTCTTCAGCACCGGGCGGCCGTAGTAGGAGCGGAACTCCGCGCGCGGGACCATGCGCTCCTCACGCCCCGGCGCCCGCTCTCCGCCGGGCCCCCGGCGCTCCGGCGCCCGTCCTCCGCCCCGTCCCCGGCGCTCCGGCGCCCGCTCTCCGCCGCGCTCCGGGCGCTCCGGCGCGCGCTCGCCGCCCGGCTCAGGCGCCGGCGCCGACGTTCCCCCGCGCCGCGGCGACCGCTCTCCGTCGCGTTCCTCGTGCCCCGGTACCGACGCCCCGCCGCGCCATCGGTGTCGCGCCGTACGCCGTTCGCCGCGGCCTTCGCGGCCCCACGACATCAGCGCCTCCCGAGGAACGACAGGGCCGCTCCCCCGGCCAGGGCGAGTGCGGCGCCGCCGGCCCACCGCCACATGGCGGGCAGGTCGCGGGTGGTGACGACGGGGTCCGGCGGCAGGCCGTACACCTCGGGCTCGTCGAGGAGCAGGAAGAACGCGCCCGCGCCGCCGACGCCGTCGTTCTCGTCCTCGCCGTAGAGGCGCGCCTCGGTCACGCCCTCCTCGTGGAGCGCGGTCAGCCGGGTGGCGGCGCGTTCCCGCAGCTCGTCGAGGGGTCCGTACTGGATGGAGTCGGTCGGGCAGGCCTTGGCGCAGGCGGGTTCGAGGCCGTCGCCGATCCGGTCGTAGCACAGGGTGCACTTCCAGGCGCGGCCGTCGTCCTCGCGGCGGTCGATGACGCCGTACGGGCACGCGGCCACGCAGTAGGCGCAGCCGTTGCAGATGTCCTCCTGCACGACGACCGTGCCGAACTCGGTGCGGATCAGCGCGCCGGTGGGGCAGACGTCGAGGCACGCGGCGTGCGTGCAGTGCTTGCACACGTCGGAGGCCATGAGCCAGCGCGTCTCGTCACCGTCGCCGACCTGGTGCGGCCGGGTCTGCTCGACGAACGCGACGTGCCGCCACGTGCTCGCGCCGAGCGCGCCGGTGTTGTCGTACGACATCCCGGTGAGCGTGAAGCCGTCGTCGGGGACGGCGTTCCACTCCTTGCAGGCCACCTCGCAGGCCTTGCAGCCGATGCAGACGGAGGTGTCGGTGAAGAATCCCCGGCGTTCGGGCGGGTCGGAGTAGCCGGCGTCCTCGGCCACGTCCGGGAGCGGTCCGTACAGGCTGTTGCTCATGGTCAGTCCTCCGGGATCCCGGCCATGCGGCGGTAGCGGCGCACGAGGGCGCGCAGGGCAGGACCCTGCGGACGGCGGCCGGGCTGGATGTCGCAGGTGGCCGCCTTGCTCTCCTGGATGTGGGTGTTCGCGTCGAGCACGATCGGCAGCAGGTCGTTGGCCGAGTCGCCGCGGGCGATGCCGGCGGAGCCCCAGTGGAACGGCAGCCCGACCTGGTGGATGACGCGGCGGTGGACGCGGAGCGGCTTGACGCGGTCGGTGACGAGGACCCTGGCCTCGATGGCGGTGCGCGCGGAGATGATCGTCGCCCAGTCGCCGTGGACGAGGCCGCGCTCGGCGGCCAGCTCCGGCGACACCTCGCAGAACATCTCCGGCTGCAGCTCGGACAGGTACGGCAGGAACCGGCTCATCCCGCCCGCGGTGTGGTGCTCGGTGAGCCGGTAGGTCGTGACGACGTACGGGTAGACGTCGCCGCCGACGGGGTTGTAGCGGTTGCCCGGACGCGGGTAGAGCTGCCGGGTCGGGTTCGACTGCTGCCCGTACAGCAGGTTGCGCACCGGCGACTCCTGCGGCTCGTAGTGGGCGGGCAGCGGGCCGTCGACCAGGCCGCGCGGGACGAACAGCCAGCCCTTGCCGTCCGTCTGCATGATGAACGGGTCGGTCCCGGCCAGGGCGGCCTCGGCGGTGGCGCCGGGCGGCGGCTCGTACGACGGCGGCTTGGTCTTCTCGAAGTCGGGGACGTCGTGGCCGGTCCACTGCTCGCCGTCCCACCAGATGTAGGCCTTGCGCTCGCTCCACGGGCGCCCTTGTGGGTCGGCGGAGGCGCGGTTGTACAGGATGCGCCGGTTGGCCGGCCACGCCCAGCCCCACTCGGGCGCGACCCAGGACTGCTCCGAGCCGGGCCTGCGGCGGGCGGTCTGGTTGACGTCACCGGTGAAGCAGCCGGAGTAGATCCAGCAGCCGCAGGCCGTCGAGCCGTCGTCCTTGAGCGCGGTGAACCCGCTCAGCGTGTTCCCTTCGGCGTCGTATCCGTTGATCTCGCGGAGCACCGCCTCCGCGGACGGGTCGCGATGCGGGCCCTCCTGCGGGTAGTCCCAGGTGAGGTCGAGGATGGGGCGGTCGTTCGGGTCGCCGGAGCCGGCCAGCCGCTCGCGGATCCGCAGGCCCAGGTGGTACATGAACCACAGATCGCTGCGGGCGTCGTCCGGCGGGTCGAGCGCCTTGTGGTGCCACTGCAGAAGCCGCTGGGTGTTGGTGAACGTCCCGTCCTTCTCCACGTACGAGGCCGCGGGCAGGAAGAACACCTCGGTGCCGATCTCCTCGGAGGTCCACTCCCCCGACTCGATCTCCGGGCCCTCCTTCCAGAACGTCGCGCTCTCGATGAGCTGCAGGTCCCGGACGACCAGCCAGTCGAGGGAGGTGAGCCCGAGGCGTTGCAGCCGGCCGGCCGCCGAGCCGACGGCCGGGTTCTCCCCCATGAGGAAGTAGCCCTTGACCTTGCCGTCGATCTGGTCGAGGACGGTCTGGTACGTGCCGTGGTCGCCGGTGAGGCGCGGCAGGTGGTCGAAGCAGAAGTCGTTGTCCTCGCGGGCGGCGTCGCCCCACCACGCCTTGAGGAGGCTGACCATGTAGGAGCGTTTGCGCCCCCAGAAGCCGGTGTCGCCGACGGCACGTTCGAGGTAGGTGTCGAGGTCCTCGTGGTGGTGGGCGTTGGGCATCGGCAGGTAGCCGGGCAGCAGGTTGAACAGGGTTGGGATGTCGGTGGAGCCCTGGATGCTGGCGTGGCCGCGCAGCACGAGGATGCCCCCGCCGGGCCGCCCGATGTTGCCGAGCAGGAGCTGCAGGATCGAGGCGGTGCGGATGTACTGCACGCCGACGGTGTGCTGGGTCCAGCCGACGCTGTACACCCAGGCGGTGGTGCGCTCCGGCCCGGAGTTCGCCACGATCGCGTCGGCGAGCTCGGCGAAGTCGCGCCGGGAGATGCCGCACACCTGCTCGACCATCTCCGGCGTGTAGCGCGCGAAGTGCCGCTTCAGCACCTGGTAGACGCAGCGGGGATGCCGGAGCGTCTCGTCGCGGTGCTCTCCGTCGGCGTACGCCCAGGTCTCCGGGTCATAGGAGTGGGCGTCGGCGTCGTATCCGGAGAACAGCCCGTCGAGGTCCTCGGTGTCCCGGAAGTTCTCGTTCAGGATGACCGCGGCGTTGGTGTAGCGCAGGACGTACTCGTGGAAGTCGTGCCCGCCGCTCAGCACGTGGTTGATCAGCGCGCCGAGCAGGACGATGTCGCCGCCCGGGCGAATCGGCAGGTGGCGGTGGGCCATCGCGCTCGTGCGGGTGAACCGCGGGTCGACGTGGAAGATCCGGGCCCCGCGCGCCTTGGCCTCCATCACCCACTGGAACCCGACCGGGTGGCACTCGGCCATGTTCGCGCCCTCGATGACGATGCAGTCGGCGTTGGCGAGGTCCTGCTGGAACGTCGTCGCGCCGCCGCGCCCGAGACTGGTCCCCAGACCGGGGACGGTGGCCGAGTGTCAAATACGGGCCTGGTTCTCGATCTGGATCGCCCCGAGCGCGGTCCAGAGCTTCTTGATGAGGTAGTTCTCCTCGTCGTCGAGCGTGGCGCCGCCGAGGTGCGCGAAGCCCATCGTGCGCCGGACCTTCTTGTCCTCGACGGTGTCCTGCCAGCCGGCCCGCCGAGCCTCGATCACCCGGTCGGCGATCATGTCCATCGCCTCGTCCAGGCCGAGCGGCTCCCACTCGGTGGCGTACGGCCGCCGGTACAGGACCGTGGTCTGGCGGGTCGGCGACGTGACGAGCTGCTTGCTGGCCGAGCCCTTCGGGCACAGCCGGCCGCGGGAGATCGGCGAGGCGGGGTCGCCCTCGATCTGGACGACCTTCTCGTCCTTGACGTAGACCTTCTGCCCGCAGCCGACCGCGCAGTACGGGCAGACGGAGTCGACGACCCGGTCGGCCGTCTCGGTGCGCGCCACGAGGGCGTCCGTGCGCCGGGAACGCGCCGCCCGGCCACGCCCCAGCGGGTCGGCGCCGGTGAGCTGGCGGACCACCGGCCAGGACTCGATGCCCACGTCTGCTGGTCGCCCCCTCCCGCCTGGGCCTCCTCCTCGCCCGCCCCTTTCCCCGTTCGCGGCCGTTGAAGCGTCCTGAGCTGCGCGAATCGTGGCGGGCTCGCCGCGGCGAGCCCGCCACGACCAGTTCACCGTTCCTCAACACTGAGCACGAGTGGGTCCCGCGCAGCGACACGCCCCGAACGGTCTTGGTCGCACTGGTCCCCCACGTTCAACCTCGGACGGCGACGCACGTCCCGCGTGCGGTCCACTCCCAGGACGGCGGGTTCCCTCTACATCACCGGACTGCGGTCCGGTTCTGCAAGCGGTACCGTCGGATCATGGGCCGAGTGACCGTGCGACGGCGGATCGCGCACATCGACGAACGAGGACGCCGAGCGATGCCCGACACGCTGGTCGTCGAGGAACCTCTCGAGATCCGACTGGCGGGGCGCCCCCTGTCGGTCACCATGCGGACGCCGGGGAACGACTTCGACCTGATCACCGGGTTCCTGTACGCCGAGGGCGTCATCCGCGCGGCCGCCGACGTCGCCGCGATGCGCTACTGCGCCGACACCGACACCTTCAACGTCGTCGACGTCACCCTCGCCGAGGAGGTGCTCCCGCCGGAGGTCTCGGTGGAGCGCTCCTTCTACACGACCAGCGCGTGCGGGGTGTGCGGGAAGACCAGCATCGACGCGATCCGGCAGCGGGCGCCGTACGACGTCCGGTCCGACGCGACCGTCCTCGACCCGGAGGTCCTGATCTCCCTGCCGGAGACGCTGCGCCGGGCGCAACGGGTGTTCGAGCGGACCGGTGGGCTGCACGCCGCCGGGCTGTTCGACGCGACCGGCACGCTCCTCGTCCTCCGTGAGGACGTCGGGCGGCACAACGCCGTCGACAAGGTGATCGGGTGGGCACTGAAGGACGGCCGCCTGCCGCTGACCGGCCACGTGCTCCTCGTCAGCGGCCGCGCGTCGTTCGAGCTCACCCAGAAGGCCTTGCTGGCCGGGATACCGGCGCTGGCGGCCGTGTCCGCGCCGTCTTCGCTCGCCGCCGAGCTGGCGGAGGAGTCCGGCATGACGCTCGTCGGCTTCCTCCGCGGCCATTCCATGAACGTCTACGCGGGAGCCGAGCGCCTCAAGGACTGACCACGGCGAGCCGACGATGAGCAGGAGGCTGAGGGCGGGCCTCGGAAAAGCACGCGGTCGGTGAGGCACGAGCCGGGCGAGGAGGCGGGTGCGGCGGTGAGCGCGCGGCCGTACGGTGGACGGCATGCCAGACGACACGCGAACGCGCCGGGTCCGCGGCGACGGCGTCGACCTCGCGGTGCACGAGCGCGGCTCCGGGCCGACGGTGCTGCTCGTGCACGGCTACCCGGACACCCACGCCGTCTGGGACGGGGTCGCCGCGCGGCTTGCGGACCGGTTCCACGTCGTGGCGTACGACGTGCGGGGCGCGGGAGCGTCGTCCCGGCCCTCCGGGCGGGAGGCGTACGGGTTCGGTCATCTCCTGGCGGACATGAGCGCCGTGCTCGACGCCGTCTCCCCCGGCGCGCCGGTGCACCTCGCCGCCCATGACTGGGGTTCCATCCAGTCGTGGGAGGCCGTCCGTACGACGCCGGAACGCTTCGCCTCGTTCACGTCCATCTCCGGGCCCTGCCTCGACCACGCGTCGCACTGGTTCCGCGAGCGCCTGCGGCAGCCCTCCGGCGTGCCGGCCGCCGCACGGCAACTGCTGCACTCCTGGTACATGGCGGCCTTCCAGGTGCCGGTGGTACCCGAACTGGTCTGGCGACACTGGCTGGCCGGCCGCTGGAGCCGGCGCATGGAACGGGCCGAAGGCGTCCCGGCCGGCGACGGTCACCCCGCCCCGACGCTGCTCCAGGACGCCGTCGCGGGCCTGAACCTGTACCGGGCCAACATGCTCGGCCGGAACCGCAGCGCGCACCGGACCGGCGTCTCACCGCGCGTGACCGTGCCGACGCAGGTCATCGTGCCCACCGAGGACGCCTACGCGACCCCCGCACTGGCCGCCGAGGCCCCTCGCCCCTTCACCGAGCACCTGCGCGTACGGCCCGTCCCGATGTCGCACTGGGCGCTCCTCGCCCGGCCGGAGGAGATCGCGCGGCTCATCGCCGACCACATCGATCACACCGCCGCCCCTTGACGCGCCCCTCACCGGTCGCCGCCACCATTGCCTGGAGCTCCGCTACGAGGTTCGGGTCCAGCACGAGACCGCCGCGACGTGACGCCGCCGGCGAGGTGCCGTCGCGCTCAGCCGCCGGACCGGAACGGGTCACGAGGTGACCTCGGCAGGAGCCAGCGCCGCCTGCATCGCCACTCCGTCGACGTAGGAGTGCTTCTCCTTCACCGCGCCGTTCTCGACCAGGACGAAGTCCGCGAGGTCGACGTCGAGGGCGGCACCGGCCGCGGACGTGCCGGTCAGCTTCCACTGGACGACCCAGAAGTCCTCTCCGAAGCGGAGGGAGACCAGGTCGAACGCCAGGTCGGGCACGAGCGCGAACGTCCCCGCCGCCGCCTCCCGGATGGCCGCTCGACCACGCGCGGGGGGCTGGCCCGAGTGCAGGTGGAACACGGAGTCGTCCGTGTGGAGCTCGGCGATCCGGTCGGGGTCACGGGCCTCCCAGCCCGCGTGGTAGCGCTCGAAAAGGTCGCGGACGGCAGCGGTCATCGCCGGGTCTCCGTTCATGAAAAAAACAGGCAGTCTGTATGTATCCTTTCGATCGGCCGCCCGTCAAGCGGTCCGCAACGGGACCCGTGAGCGCCGCTATAGACTCTGGTTCGCCCCAGCCGACCTGATCCACCTCGATACATGAACGCCGATCGCCGTACCCAAGCCGAGCGCTCCGCGGCGACGCGGCAAGCGCTGATCACGGCTGGCCGCAGACTGTTCGGCGAGCTCGGTTACGCCGAGGTCAGCACCGTCGCCATCACCCATGCCGCCGGTGTGAGCCGCGGCGCGATGTACCACCAGTTCACCGACAAACGTGACCTGTTCGAAGCCGTGGTCGAAGACGTCGAACACGACCTGGTCGGCCGCATCAGCTCAGCCGTGTCGAAGTCGGGGTTCACCGACCCGATCGACAACCTGGTCGTGGGCTGCCTCGCCTGGCTCGACGCCTCGACCGAGCCCGAAGTGCAGCGCATCGCCCTCCTGGACGCACCCGCCGTCCTCGGCTGGGACCGCTGGCGCGAGATCGAGCTCCGGCACACCATCGGCCGCCTGGAAGCCTCGCTGTCCGCGGCCGCCAAGGCGGGCCGGATCCGCACTCAGCCCATCCGGCCCCTGGCCCTCGTCATCGTGGGCGCTTTGGACGAAGCAGCCCTGTACATCGCCAGATTCGGACGCACACCGGAAGAGGAACGCAACGTCAGGTCGGTCATCGAGCAACTCATCTCCGGGTTGGCGACCGAAGCCTGACGCCGCGCAGCCGGACGAAGATCCACTGGACCCTTAGACGAACGCGGGCCGAGGCGGCTGCGCGCCGGCGGCCTCGCGGCAGGCCGCGGCGAGCCGGGAGACGGCGTCTCGCAACACCTCCGGCGGGAGCACGTACGGCACGCGCACGTGGTCGTCGAGGACGCCGTCCACGCCGAAGGCCGTCCCCGGCACGACGTGCAGGCCGTACCGGGCCGCGGTCGCCGCCAGCGCCGTGCTCGACGTCCCCGGCAGCCGCACCCACAGCGACAGACCGCCCGGCGGGACGCTGAACTCCCAGTCCGGGCACTCGCGGCGCAGGGCGTCGACGAGGACCGCGCGGCGTTCGCGCAGCATGGCGCGCCGCTCGTCGGCCACCGCGTCCATGCGGCCGAGCAGCCCGGTGACGATCAGCTGTTCCAGCACCGGACTGGCCAGATCGACCGACTCCCGGGCCTCGACCAGCCTGCGGACGAGCGCCTGGGTCGCCCGGATCCACCCGATCCGCAGGCCGCCCCACATCACCTTCGACGCCGACCCGATGCTGATCACACGCCCGTCGGTGTCGTGGGCGGCGAGTGGGCGCGGCCGCGCGACGTCGTCCACGGCCAGCTCGGTGAAGGTCTCATCGGTGATGACGTACGTCCCGGTGACCCGGGCGGCCGCGACCAGCGCGGCACGGACCTCGTCGTCCATGAGCAGGCCGGTGGGGTTCTGGAAGTCGGGGATGAGGTACGCCAGCCGGGCGGCGGACTGCCGCAGGCCGCTCGTGATGAGCTCGGGGTCCCAGCCGGCGTTGACGCCCGTCGGCACGAGGCGCGCCCCCGCGCGGCGCAGCGCGTCGAGTGCGTGCGGGTAGGTCGGTGACTCGACGAGCACCGGGTCGCCGGGGCGTACGAACGCCTGGACCACGAGGCACAGTCCGTGCTGCGCGCCGGTCGTCACCAGGATCTGCTCCGGCAGGGTGGGCACGCCGCGGGCGGTGTAGCGCGCGGCGACGGCCTCGCGGAGCGTCCACAGTCCGAGCGGCTCGTAGCCGGGCCCGCCGGCGTAACGCGGGAGTTCGGCCGCGGCGGCGGCGACGTCGTCCTCGAAACCGCGCGGGGCGGACGGTGCGACACGGGCCAGGTCGATGAGCGTCCGGTCCTCCGTGTGGCCGTGGCGGGCCGCCCCCGGGCTGCCGGCGGGCAGCGCCGTCCAGCTGCCCGCGCCCTGTCGGCTCTCCACGTATCCCTCGGCGCGCAGCGCGTCGTACGCGGAGGTCACCGTGGTCCGGCTCAGTCCCAGGGCGGCCGCGAGGTCGCGCTCGGCGGGCAAACGTGTGCGCAGCGGGAGCCGGCCGTCGAGGACGAGGCCCCGGAGGCTCCGGGCCAGCGCGGCGTACAGGGGGCGGCCCTCCGGCGCGCCGCCGAGAAGCCGGGCAAGGCCGGTGGCATTGATCGTCCGGGACGTCATATGGCCACTTTTCCTGATTGGCCATTAATCAGCAAGCCACTTCTATGAGTGAATAGGTCACCCCGGACGAACGGTCACGAATCGCCCGGGGATCCGCAGGCAGGCTCGCTCAATGATCAGGGGAGACCAGTGATCGTCCGCCGATTGGCCCAGCTGTATGTCGGATTGGCCCTCTACGGCCTCGGCATCGCCCTCCAGGTGGCCTCACGGCTCGGCAACGACCCGTGGGACGCGCTCCACCAGGGGCTCGCCCGCCAGACCGGGCTGTCGATCGGCACGTGGATCATCATCGCCGGCGTGGCCGTGATGGCCCTGTGGATCCCGCTTCGCCAGCGACCCGGGATCGGCACGATCAGCAACGCCATTCTCGTCGGCCTGTTCGCCGACCTCTTCCTGTGGGCGCTTCCCCATCCGGGCGCCCTCGCCCTCCGCTGGGGCTACCTCGTCGCGGCGATCGTCGTCGGCGGGTTCGCGACCGGGTGCTACATCGGGGCGGGGTTGGGCGCGGGACCGCGCGACGGCCTGACCACCGGCCTGGCCGCGCGCGGGCACTCGATCCGCGTCGTCCGGACCGGCATCGAACTGACGGTGCTCGCCGCCGGCTGGGCGCTGGGCGGCACCGTCGGCATCGGCACGCTCGCCTACGCGGTGACGATCGGCCCGCTCACGCACGTCTTCATCCCGATGCTGCAGATCAAGCGGGCACCGGGGCGAGACGACGCGCCCCGCCGCCGGGCCGTGCCGGTCCCGGCCGAGGGCGGGAACGCGCCCTGAGTTACGCGGTGGAGAGTGCGGCGAGGGCCGCCTTCAGCCCGCGCCGCGAGTCGATTCCCAGCTTGCGGTACGTGCTGGTGAGGTGGATCTCCACGGTGCGCCTGCTGACGAACAACATCTGGGCGATCTCCCGGTTCGTCGCCTCCTCGGCCGCGAGCCGGGCGACGCGGAGCTCGGCGGCGGTCAGGGACAGCGGTCCGGTGAGCAGCTCCCGTCGCGGTCGCGCGCCCGTGGCGGTCAGCTCCTCCGTCGCCTGCGTGGCGAGCGGGCGGGCGCCGATCCGGGCGGCGAGGTCGAGACCCCGGCGCAGCGGTGGCTGGGCGTCGGCGCGCCGACCCGCCCGGCGCAGTGCGCTGCCGTAGTCGACGAGCGCACGGGCCCGTACCAGATCCGCCGACGAGAGCTCCGCGACCGCCACGGCCTCTTCCAGGAGCGCCAGCCCGCGGGCTCCTGCCTCGATCAGGCCGGTCGCGCGCAGGGCGATGGCGATGGCGCGGGGGGCGCCGAATCGGCGGGCGAGCTCCAGGTCCTCGGCGGCCAGGTCCATCGCGGCGGCGCGTTCGCCGAGGGCCAGATGGGCCAGCGCGGCGTTCGAGCGCCATTCGGCGAAATTCGGATTGGTGTAGCCGGCGCCGCTGAGCGCGTCGCCGCAGGCGCGCAGATCCCGCGCTGCTTCGCGGAAGCGGTTCTGCCGCAGCCGCAGCCGGCCGCGCGCCAGGTGGACGAAGTGGCCGATGAGCAGGCGTACCTGGTCCTCGTCCTCCAGCCCGCGTTCGGCGAGGACGGCCTGCGCCTCCGTGACGGCACCGCGTTCGGCGAGCGCGTCGACCAGGACGGCCGCGGCCAGCGGGATCTCGCGGGCCTGATCCTCTTCGTGGAGGGCGAGCGCGGCCCGGCCGTCGGCCTCGGCGTCCAGCAGGCTCCCGGAGTAAAGGCCGGTGTGCGAGCGGAGCACGAGAAGGTAGCGGAACTCCGCGACGTCGCCGCGGCGTCTGGCGTTCTCAATGGCGCGATCGAGCACCGCGAGGGACTCGGAGTGCCGGCCGGCGATGCCCAGCGCGGCGTTGGTGAAGTTCGCCAGAACCCATCCGTGGCGTGCGGGCAGCGGTCCGCTCGCGGCCCTGCTCGCCAGGTCCGCCACCTCGGCCGCGGGACGGTCGCCCGTCACGGAGGCGCCGAAGGCCAGGCAGCCCAGAATCAGGCGTTCGGCGTCCGTGGCACCGCTCAGGCCGGCGGCCAGCCGGTCCAGCCTGCCCATCCAGGTGCCGGGGGGCTCCCTGGAGGCGAACGCGGCGAGCGCGAAGGCCGCGTGCAGCCGCAGCGACAGTTCGGAGCCGGTGTCGCCGATCGCGCGGCGGGCTCGTTCGAACGTCTCCCGTGCCTCGTCGACCCGGCCGGCCAGCACCATGATCGTTCCGAGGTCCAGGGCCAGCCTCCCGCGCGCGAGCGGGTCCTCCGTCAGGTCGAAGGCGGCGCGCAGGGCCTCGGCGGCCTCCTCCGGTCGGTGCGCCATTCCCAGGGCGTACCCGAGATCGGCGTGGAGGCGGGGCCGCTCGGCCGGGGCGGGCGGCTCGGCGAGCGCGCGCGTCAGACAGGCCGCGGCCGTCTCGGGTGCGCCCCGGGCAAGGGCGCCGGCCGCGGCGGTGCGCAGGGCGCCGACGACGAACGGGTCGGACTCGGGTTCGGCGGCCAGCAGGTGCGGGACGAGCGTCTCCGGCGGAGCGTCGTCCGCCGCGAGGATCAGCGCGGCCCGCTTGTGGTCCGCGGCGCGGCGCATGTCGCTGCCGTCGGCGTACACGGCGGTGCGGACCAGCGGATGGACGAATTCGACCGGGCGGGTCCCCGTGATGATCGACTCTTGGGCGAGCGCGTCGGCGATCTCGGCCGCCCTGGGCCGTTGGACGCCCGCGAGGCGCGCCGCCCGGTGCAGGTCGGTGACCGGTCCTAAGACCGCGAGTGCGCGGGCGAGCCGGACGGCTTCGGGGCCCACGCGGGCCAGTCGGCTCAGCACGGCCCGGGAGACGGTCTCCGGGCGCAGGTCCTCGACTCGTCCCGCCTCGGCCGCCACGGGCCGGACCCGATCGGCGCGCAGGCTGGTGAGCGCCTCGGCGAGCAGGAACGGATTCCCGCCGGTCGCCCGGGAGCACGCCTGGCAGAAGACGTCGTCGGCGGCGCCGGACATCCGCTCCCGGACGAGCCCGGCGACCGCCCGGTCGCTGAGCGGGCTCAGGACGAGGACCTCCGGGTGGGTCCCGCTCAGCGCGCGGGTCAGACCGGAGCCCGGCATCCGCGGACGTCCGCAGAGCAGGAGCAGGACGGGCAGATCCGCGATGCGCCGGGCCAGGTGCGAGATGAACCGCAGCGACGCCTCGTCGGCCCAGTGCGCGTCGTCCACGGTCAGCATCAGCGGGCCCCGCTCGGCCAGGTTCGAGCACAGCCAGTACAGCCCGTGCACGACACTGCCGGTGGCCGACTCGGAGCCGCCCCCGGCGCCGAACACCGGTGCGGCGAGCGCCGCCGCGCCGCTGAACGGCTCCGGGTCGGCCGACCGCAGCACGGGCTCGAACAGCTGACGGACGATCGCGAAGGGCAGCTCCTGCTCCAGCTCGCCGCCGACCGCCGTGAGAGCCCGGACACCGCGGTCGCCCGCCGCCGCCACCGCCGCCCGCAGCAGCGCCGTCTTGCCGATGCCGGGAACCCCCTCGACGAGCAGGACGGCGCCCCGGCCGGCGCGGGCGGCGGTGAGCACGTCGCCGACCCTGGCGAGCTCCTGGTCGCGCTCGTACAACGGCATCGGCGTTCCCCCGGTCGGCCGCCTCGCTCACGCTCGGTCGGCGAAACACTTCGGTGGGTACCACGATGCAGGATCGGCCCCGCCGAAGCCATGGTTTCGTCAGGAACGCCGAGCCGGAACTCCCCGACGCCACCGGTCGAACCCGACCGGCGGGCACGGTCGACTCCGATCGGCGGGAGTCCGGAGGGCGTGGTGTGCGCACGCGCCCTCTCCCCCGGATCCGAGGAGACATCGTGGTCACGCGGCAGATGCTCTCAGCGGCCGTCTGCGCGGCGGCCCTGACGATCGCCGCCTGTTCGCTGGCCCCGGCGATGATGCCACGCGGCTACGCCGGGCCGGTCCGCGCGCTGGACAGCACCCCCGCGATCGGTGGTGACTCGTCGCCGCCCGTCGTGCCGACCCCGTCGGTCGGATCCCCGAAACCCCCGCCGGAAGCCATCGCCCCCCACGTCACGGCGATCGTCAGCCCGGGTTCCGGCCGGCCCGGGGACTCGATCAGGATCTCATTCGTCATCGACCGGCCCGGATGGCGCGTCGACGGTTGCCGGGTGGGGTTCCGCGAGGGTACGACCACGGCCTGCCCGACCGGCGAGGGCGGACCCATCGACCTGCGCGTCCCCGCGAACGCCCGCCCCGGCTACACCTCGGTCGAATGGACCGCCTACTACCGGCCCGATGAGCAGGGGGTCGTCATCGGCGAGGCTCCGCACGCCGATGGCAGCGCACCGTTCCTGGTGCTCGATGCGGCCAGTCCGGCCGGCAGTCCGCCGGACCCCGGCAACGGGCAGTCCTCCCCGGTGGAGTCGCCGATCGGACTCCCGGCCGGACCGCCGCGCACCGCCCCGGACTCATCCGATGGGCCGTCCTTCCCGGGAGTCCCCCTCCTCATCGGGATGGTCGTCGCCGCGGGCGGGGCCGCCGTCCTGGTCGCACGCCGATCTCGAGCCCGTACGGCCGTTCCCGCGCCCAGCGGGCCGATGCGGCCGCAGGCCGGTCCGCGAATCCGGGCCGTGGCCCGCCCCGACCCCGCGATCCGGGTGACGGCGGAAGAACCCCCCGACGGCCGTACGAGCGTCGTGCGGCTCGAGACCCACGGCGGCGTCGTGGCCGTGGACGTTCAGGAGGTGAGCGAATGATTCCGACGGACTCCCCGGTCACCGCCCGGGTCGTCCTCTTCGGCGACACGGACGACGCGGTGGCGAAGCTGGCCCGTGCCCTGTCGTCCGGCCCGGCGGACGCGACACTCGGATCGGCGTTGCGCGGTCTGTCGGCGGCGACCCGTGAGACGGCGACCCGCGAGATCGCCGCCACCGGTACCGGGCTTCTCGAGCTCGATCTGGGCGGTCTGCTGGTGACGGGCTGGCAGAGGTACCGGGCGCTCGTCGAGGCGGGTCACCGGACGGCCGCGGCGCCGGGCCGGCAGGAGATCGTGGACATCATCACCCACCGGATCGGCGCTTCGGCCAACCCGCAGGTCGACCTGCTCGTCAACGACGTACGGGTGGCGACGATCCACTTCGGCCTCGGACTCGAGTTCCAGGTGCGGGCGCTCACCGCGGTGGTCCGGTCGGGACGGATCGTCGCCCTGGAGTCCGGACGCTGCAAGGTCACGGCGAGCCTCTCGATCGAAGGGGTCGAGGTGGCCTCCCAGACCGCGGAGTCCGAGCTGCGTCTGCTGGTCCACGTCGGCGCCGGCATCCCCCTGGTGCCCGAGGCCCCGAACGTGAACGCCCCGCCGCCCGGCCACGGATTCCCGGGGGCGCCCCGGCGAAGCGGTCCGGTCCCGCCGGGACGGAGCGGTCGGATCCGTTGAGGGGAAGCGGTAGGCCCGCTGAGACGGAGCAGGCGATCCCGCGACACGAAACCCGGCAGACCCACCAGGGCGGACTCCGTGCGGCCTGCCGGGGGCCGATCCGGAACGCCCGCCAGGGCGGCGCGGGGGCGCGCCCTGGCGGGGCGGAGCGGGCAGGTCAGGCGCCGCGGCCGTGCCGGTCGCGGCCGTGGAGCGGGAAGGTGTGCTGAGGCCTCATCCCAGCCCGAACGGACGCCGCGTCAGGCTCCGGCCGTGCCGGTCCCGGCGGCGCCGGTCCCCGGCTCGAGCCGTCCGGCGAGGCCGCCGGGTGATCGGTCTCGTGCATGTCATCTCCTTGGTCCACGCACCGTCGCGAAGGACAGAGGAGACGTAACCGCCCGATTCACCGGTAAGCAAGGCGCAGAACGGGCACGGTTGACGGTTGCGCGACCGCGCTGTAGCGCTACGGTACGACGGGATCCGCGACACGAGGGGGCCTGGGTGCCTGGACGAATCGAGGACTACGCGCTCATCGGTGACCTGTTCAGCTGCGCGCTCGTCGGGCGGGACGGCTCGATCGACTGGATGTGCCTGCCGCGCTTCGACTCCCCCGCCTGCTTCGCCGGGCTGCTCGGGACGCCGGACAACGGTCACTGGCAGATCGCCCCGGTCTCCGGCGGCCAGGCGACGCGCCGCCGCTACCGCGGCGACACCCTGATCCTGGAGACCGAGTGGGACACCCCGGACGGCACCGTCCGGGTGATCGACTTCATGCCGGAGCGCGGCGACGCGGCCGACGTCGTCCGCATCATCGAGGGCGTGTCGGGCCGGGTCCCCATGCGCCTCGATCTGAAGCTCCGGTTCGACTACGGGCGGGTCATCCCCTGGATGCGCCGCATCGGCGACCACCTCACCGGCATCGCCGGCCCCGACTCCGTCTGGCTGCGCAGCCCCATCGAGCTGGAGGGCCGCGACTTCGCCCACCGCGCGACGTTCGTGGTCTGCGAGGGCGACTCACTGCCGTTCGTGTGCACGTGGCACCCCTCGCACCTGCCCGCCCCGCGCGACGTCGACCCGTACGAGGCCCTCCAGGGCACCGAGCGGTTCTGGACCGACTGGGCGCGGCACTGCACGTACGACGGCCGGTACCGCGACGCGGTCGTGCGCTCGCTGGCCACCCTCAAGGCGCTCACCTTCGAGCCCACCGGCGGGATCATCGCCGCCGCGACGACCTCGCTGCCGGAGGCCGTCGGCGGGGTGCGCAACTGGGACTACCGCTTCTGCTGGCTGCGCGACGCGACGATGACCCTGGAGGCGCTGCTGCGCAGCGGCTACCGCGACGAGGCGAAGGCCTGGCGGGCCTGGCTGATGCGCGCCGTGGCCGGCGAACCCCAGGACCTGCAGATCATGTACGGCGTGGCCGGGGAGCGCCGGCTGGAGGAGTACGAGCTCGACTGGCTGCCCGGATACGAGGACTCCCGGCCCGTCCGTGTCGGCAACTCCGCGTCCAAGCAACTGCAGCTCGACGTCTTCGGCGAGGTCGCCGACTCGCTGTTCCTCGCCCTGAACAGCGGCATCCAGCCCGAACGGCACGCCTGGTCGCTGCAGCGCGCGCTGACGGGCTTCCTGGAGGAGCACTGGGGCGACCCGGACGAGGGCCTGTGGGAGGTCCGCGGACCGCGACGGCAGTTCGTCCACTCGAAGGTCATGACGTGGGTCGCGGTCGACCGCGCCGTCCGCATGATCGAGACGTTCGACCGCCAGGGCCCGCTGGACAAGTGGCGGGCGCTGCGCGATGAGATCCACCGCGAGGTGTGCGCCAAGGGGTTCGACTCCGACCGCGGCACATTCACCCAGTCGTACGGGTCGAAGGAGCTGGACGCCGCCCTGCTGCTCATCCCCCGCGTCGGCTTCCTGCCTCCCGACGACCCGCGCGTCGTCGGCACGGTCGAGGCGATCCAGCGCGAGCTCACCGTCGACGGCTTCGTCGAGCGGTACCAGACCGGCGAGCAGGAGCACGACGTCGACGGCCTGCCGGGACGCGAGGGCGCCTTCCTCGCCTGCAGCTTCTGGCTGGCCGGCGCGCTGCAGCAGATCGGCCGGGTCGACGAGGCCCGCGAGCTGTTCAAACGGCTGCTCGGCCTGCGCAACGACGTCGGCCTGCTGGCGGAGGAGTACGACCCGCGCCTGCGCCGTCAGGTCGGCAACTTCCCGCAGGCGTTCAGCCACGTGCCCTTGGTGCTCACCGCCTACGACCTCGAAGGCCACGACGGCATCCGCCGCCCCCGCGCCGGGCTCTGATCCACACCGGCGCCGTGATCGCCGAGAGCGTTCGGGATCGGAGCCCCGAGAACAGGTGAGGCGATAGCGCACGCGTCGAAGCGTCAGAACTCGGTCACGTCGTCGGACTCTTCGTCGTCGGATCCGATCCCGGAGCCGGGCTCAGGGTCCGGGGCGCCGAGACCGGAATCCGCAGCCGCAGATGGTCTCCTCCGGGGGCGGGTCGGGTTCCATGGGGGCTGTCGCCATGGGATGGCAGGGAGGCGGCGCCAGACGCCGGTCGTCGCCTCAGCCGGTCGCCGGCGCCTGCACGACCGGATCCACGGCAACGATCCGAGCGCTCATGAGCGCCTTCTTCGCACCTCCCAGGTCCTTTCTCAACGTCTCGAAGGGGTCCGGGGGCACGAGACCGGCCTCCCGCAGCGCCCTCTCGAACTCGCCGGCCCGGTCGTCGGCGGCCTGCAGATAGCCGAGCAGTTCGATCGCCTGTTCTTGCGGAGCCACCCGGAGCGGTTCGGCGCACAGGGCCCGCAGTGCGAAGTGCGCCTTGAGGAGATCCGACGTCAGATTGCCGAAGCGGCCCCAGACCCTCGGATGCTCGCTCGGGGCAACATTCGCGACGAGCCAGTCGTGCGTCCGCTGTCGCCGGTTCAGCGACTCCCGGACCGAACGGCTGTGGACCTGGAGGAGCTGACGCGTGACGTCGCTGATCTCGTACGTGGCCGATTTCCGTACCGGCAGGCGAAGGGAGTCCATGATGCCCTCGGCGTTGGCCAGCGCTTCGTCGACGTCGTCGAGGATGACCTCGTAGAGATCCAGCCCCGCCGGGAAGTCCATGCTCTCGGCCTGGCTGTGGTAGTAGGTGCTGAGCCGCCGGAGAGCGGCGCCGGTGTCGCGCTGGATGAGCCGGAGTTGTTCCACGACACCGATCCGGTGCAGCTGTTCGGTGGCCCGCTCGCCACCGGTCCTGGTGGTCGCCTTGGCGAAGCAGTATCCGGCGGCGGCGAGCAGGGAGCCGAGCACGAAGTCCGGCTGGGCGGCATAGATCTTCTTGAGGTTGCCGGACGCGATGACCGCCACCAGGACCACCACCGTCACACCGATGAACGCCCAGGCGAGCTGGCGATGGGAGAGTTGAAATGCCGGCCCGACGCGTCGCATCCGATCCCTCGCATGACGGAATGACATGGCCCAAGGCTGTGACGGAGCGTATCACCGCAATCGCGGATGTGAAGGGCCTTCGGCTCGTACCCGTCGGCACGGGTCACAGCGCGCGGTCAGTCCGCCATTCGCCAGGTCTTCCGAGGCTTGTCGTGCATCCGTCCGGGGGTGCCGGGGCGTCGCTGCCATGGGTGGGGTCCGGTGGGCGGGCGATACCCGACGCCCAGCGCGTCCAGGCGGGCATAGTGCGCCACGTTCATCCGGCGCTCGAAGTCGGCGAAGTCGCGCTCATCCGGGTGCGGCAGGTCCGACCAGGCCACTTCGGCGAAGGCGACGAGTCGGGGGAACGCCTGGTAGTCCACCCGGCCGCGGTCCTCGGCGACTTCCGTCCATAGGTTGGCCTGGGCACCGATGATGTTGGCCGCGTGCGGCGTACCGGTCAGCCGGGGCGGTACGGGCTCGAATCGGTAGACGTCCTCGAGCGTGTGCACCCACCCGACGGGTACGGGCTCCTCGGCACCGTGGGCCTGGGCATGGTCGAGGTAGACCTCCTGCTGAGGGCACATCACCACACTGTGGCCGGCCTCCGCTGCGGCGATCCCACCCCTGTACCACCGCCAGCACATGACGGCGGCCCCCTCGGCCAGG
Organism: Actinoallomurus vinaceus; assembly: GCF_039542055.1. Lineage (NCBI taxonomy): Bacteria > Bacillati > Actinomycetota > Actinomycetes > Streptosporangiales > Thermomonosporaceae > Actinoallomurus > Actinoallomurus vinaceus. Next base: position 129,726 of record NZ_BAABHK010000012.1, on the reverse strand, counting down.
CCGCCTTCCAATATCTCGTCCCAGCCGATGAGACGCCGTCCACGCGCGGCGAGCCAGCGGCCGAAGTGACGGATCATCCAGGACTGAAGCTCGTCCTCATCCTTGAGTCCCAGTTCACGGATGCGTGCCTGGGCCGTGGGCGATTTGCGCCACTGGTCCTTGCGGCACTCGTCACCGCCGATGTGGACGAACCGGCCGGGGAAGATCGCCAGCACCTCCTCCAGGACACCCTCATAGAAACGCAGCACGGTGTCGGTAGGGGCCAGCACATTGGGATTGATGCCCCAGTCGGTCATCACCTCCAGCGCGGCGGTGTCGATGACGTCGGCGTTCCCCAGTTCGGGATAGGCGGCGATGGCCGCCTGCGAATGACCCGGCAGGTCGATCTCAGGGAGGATCGTGACATGCCGCTCCGCCGCGTACGCGACGATCTCGCGCAGGTCGTCCTGCGTGTAGAAGCCGCCGTGCGGCCGCTCGTCCCAGAGCAACGGCTCACCCCAGCCCCTGCGAGTCCGCCGCCGCCAGGCGCCGATCTCGGTCAGCCGGGGGTGTCGTTCGATCTCAACGCGCCACCCCTGGTCGTCGGTGAGATGGAGGTGCAGCACGTTCAGCTTGTGGGCGGCCAGTAGGTCGACACAGCGCAGCACATCATCCTTGGGCAGGAAGTGTCGCGCGACATCGAGCATGAACCCCCGCCACGCGAAACGTGGCGCGTCATCGATCGTCACGTACGGCACCGTGACCGGTTCTCGCGCGATGGGGGCACGGCGAAAGGCGTCCGGGCCCAGGATCTGCCGCAAGGTCTGACGGCCCCAGAAGACACCGGCCTCAGCACCGCCCACGATCTCGGCGCCGTCGGCCGACACCGTCAGCCGGTACGCCTCCGGCGCAAGTGACGGATCGACTCCGGTACGCACATTCCCATTGAACGGCCCAGAGCCTCCCGTCCACTCGAGCCGGCGGGGGGCGGGTATCAGGTTCACCTCGGTCGCCATATGCCCAGTGTCATCACAGAACGACTCACTCGCCAGGCCCGTGCCGCCCGGTATGACAAGCCCGCCATCACCGGGCGGCGATCACCTCGGTCTCCGGCCCCTAGGGAAGGCCGTCGAGGAAGCCCATGAAGTCGGCGGGCAGCGCCAAGCGGCCCCCGACGGTGCGGGTCTCCAGCAGGGTCAGGGTGCCGTTCCTGGCCCAGAACAGCTCGGGGGTGAGCGAGCCGGGCCCCTCGTCGTAGGCGTTGCGCGCGAAGGCGTGCAGCCGCTCGGCGGTGATCAGCGCGGTGTTCTTGCGGATCGCGCAGGCGGCGATCGCGCTCCGGGTGGGCGCGACGGCGAGCGCGCCGTACGGCCCCGGGTCGAGGTAGGCGTCCAGCCAGAGCAGGTGGGTCGCGGCGTAGAACGTCTGCCCCTCCAGCACGCGGATGCCGGTGTCGTCGATGACGTCGCATTCCAGGGGACCGTCGGCGCGCACGCCGTCGCGGCCGACGGCGAACAGCTCGTCGGCCGTCACCGGCCAGGTCATGGCGTCGTCGGTGACGATGGTGCGGACGGTCGTGGGGGTGTCGGCGACGATCGCCTCGATGAGCCCCGGCGCGAACGGCCGGCAGATGAGGCGGCTGGTCCGGGCCTCGGCCGGATAGACACGGGCCCGCAGCAGGCCCCGGACCAGCGGGAAGTCGCGCAGGTCGAGCGGCTCCTCGATGGCGGTGATGATGGTGCCGACGTGGTCGGCGACCAGTGCGGGCCAGTCGTCGCGGGGCACCTGCCGGGCCAGCTGCCGCAGATTGCGCATGCCGATGTGCAGGCGCTGCGGGCCGTCGAGGAGCATGGCGTCGTTCTGGACGGGACGGCAGCCGTAGCCGTGGCTCTCGGCCACGAGCACGACGAGCGAGTCGAGGGCTCGGTCGTCGCCGCCGGCCGGGGCGGGCCGGTGGTCGCGGCGTTCGAAGGTCGTCATGGTGTCTCCCCCGCGAAGGCGCCCGGAGATCCGGTCCGCCGCCCCCGGGCGTCCGGCACGCCCGGATGGAGTACGAGCGCGTCCGCGTCGAGCAGGACGGGAACGCCCAGCCGGATGGTGAGCTGCCGAGGGCCGTGCCCGACCGGCACGCCCGTGAGGATCGGCACGCCGAGCGGACCGAGGCGGTCGGCGAACACCGCGTCGAGGTCGCCGCAGCCGGTCCAGGTGCCGAGGACGACGCCGGCGACGCCGTCGAACCAGCCGGCCTGGCGGAGCTGGGTGAGCATGCGGTCCACGCGGTAGGGCGCCTCACGGACGTCCTCGAGGAACGCGATGCGTCCGGTGGCCGGCTCCGGGGCGTACGGCGTGGCGAGGAGGGAGGTCAGGAGGGAGAGGTTGCCGCCGGTCAGGACGCCGGTGGCGCGGCCTCCGCGCAGCGCGTGCGTGCCGTGGACGGGCGCTCCCCGGTCGAAGAGGCCCTTCCGCAGGTGGGCGAGCGCCTCCGGCTCGGCGTCGGCGATCAGTGAGGCGACCATCGGCCCGAACGAGGTGGCCACGCCGAGCCGCCGCCCGAAGGCCGTGTGCAGGGCGGTGATGTCACTGGATCCGTGCAGGACCTTGGGCGCCGCGCGGCGGAGCGCGGTCCAGTCGAGGTGGTCGAGGACCCGCGTGGCGCCGTAGCCGCCGCGGGCGCACAGGACGGCGGCGACCCCCGGGTCGCACCAGGCCTCCTGCAGGTCGGCCGCGCGGTCGGCGTCGGCGCCGGCGAGATACGGCAGGCCGGGAGCGGTGTCGGGGACGTGCCGGCCGAAGGTCACCTCGAGGCCGAGATCGCGCAGCACCGCGGCACCGCGCTCCAGGCGGTCGGGATCGACCGGACCGCTGGGGGCGACGACGGCGACTCGATCCCCGGCGTGAAGGGACGATGGCTGACCGCCCCCGGGGTCGCGCATCCGCCCCTCCTTGTTATGTGCTGCGTCAGAGCATGGCACCAACAACCCCCACAGCGGAAGAGGTCAGGTGTCGCGCGCCCGAGCCCTGGACGTCAGCCCGCCTCTGACAGCGTGCGGTCAGAACCTCCCCGATCGGCCCGCGGATCACGCGTTGGTAAAGCGATCATACGGCGTCCGCCACCCCTGGATGATCGTCGGCCCGACTCGTCTCCGGTCAGTCCTCCGGCGGCCCGATCGGGGAGTCGCCATGTCCGCGTTCGAGCAGGCCGTCGAGGAGTTTGCGCAGCAGTTCGGTGAGCCGGTCGCGTTCGGCGGGGCTGAGGTGACCGATCAGGTCGTCCTCGTAGCGAAGCAGCCGCTCGACGCTGCCCTCGATCAGCGCGTGCCCGGCGTCGGTGAGCTCGACGCGGAGCGTACGGCCGCCGGGGCTGCGGACGGCACGGACGGCTCCGGCGGCCTCCGCGCGCCCCACCCGCTGGCTGATCGCGCCGGCGGTGACGAGGCACAGGTCCTTCAGCCGGGCCGGCGTCATGGCGTACGGGGGGCCGGCGCGCCGCAGGGTGGACAGCAGGTCGAGGGTCGCACTGTCGATCCCGAGCCGGGTGAGGGTACGGCGCCGCTCGTCGCCGAGGATCTTCGCCGTCCGCCACACGCGGGTGATCACTCCGATCGACTCCACGGGGACGCCCGGCAGCTCGCGCAGCCAGGCGTGCTGGATCTCGTCGACGGCGTCGGACTGAGGGACGGCGCCGGTCTCAGGGACGGAAGGGCCGGGTTTGCGCTCACGCTGCACGGGGCCTAGCGTAGCCGACGTTGTTTAGGCCTAAACAAGGAGGTCGTGATGACACGGACGGCTGTGGTGACCGGCGGTGGCACCGGCATCGGCCGGGCGATCGCGGAGACGCTGGTCGAGCAGGGCCTGAACGTGACGATCACCGGACGCCGCAAGGAGGTGCTGGAGGAGACCGCGACCGCGATCGGCGCGCGTGCCGTGGCGTTCGACGCGGCGGATCCGGCGGCGGTCGAAGGGGCGCTCACCGAGCTGCCCGACCGGGTCGACGTGCTGGTCAACAACGCGGGCGGCAATGCCGCACGCCGCCGTCCCCCGGTCGCCGACGGCGATCTGGCGGGGGTGCGCGAGCTGTGGCTGGCGCAGTACGAGCAGAACGTCATCAGCGCGGTGCTCGTGACGACCGCGCTGACGCCCCGCCTCGCCGACGACGGCCGGGTCATCCTGTTCGGGTCCATCGCCGGTACGCGCGGCAGCGGCGGGTACGGCGCGGCCAAGGCGGCGGTGCACAACATGGCCGCCGACCTCGCGGCCCGGCTCGGCTCCCGGCGCATCACCGTGAACGCCGTGGCTCCCGGCCTGGTGGAGGACACCGAGTTCTTCGGCGGGACGCTGACCCAGGAGCGGCGCGAGTGGCTGATCTCCCAGGCGTTCAACGGGCGGGCCGCCACGCCGGGCGATGTGGCGGCGACGGTGGCCTTCCTGGCGTCCCCGTCGGCCGGGCACATCACCGGCCAGGTGATCCACGTCAACGGCGGGGCGCTCCTGGCCCGCTGACCGTACCGTCCGCGGGCCGTGATGCATGATCGGGGGATGCGATTCTCTGGACGTGTGGTGGCGGTGACCGGCGCGGGAGCAGGGATCGGGCAGGCCATCGCCCGGAGCTTCGGCGCGGAGGGCGCCGAGGTCCTCGTGGCCGACCTGGACGCCGCGAGCGCGGAGCGCGCGGCCCGTGAGATCCCCGGCGCGCGGGCGGTCGCCGTCGACGTCACCGACCGCGCGAGTGTCCGGGCCGCCCTGGCCGACACGCCCGTGGACGTCCTGGTCAACAACGCGGGTGGCGCGACCGACGCCGCGTTCGAGACGCTGCCCGAGGAGGCCTGGGACCGGGACGTCGACCTGTGCCTGAAGGGGACCTTCCTGTGCACGCAGGCCGTGCTGCCGGCGATGCTCCGGCGGGGCGGCGGAGCGATCGTCAACATCGCCTCGGTCAACGGCCTCGTCCACGTCGGCAACGAGGCCTACAGCGCGGCCAAGGCCGGCGTCCTCAGCCTCACCCGCAGCATCGCGGTCCGCTACGGCCCTCAAGGGATCCGCTGCAACGCCGTCGCGCCGGGCACGATCCGCACCGGCACGTGGGACGACCGCGAACGGCGCAGCCCGGGCGTCCTCGACCGGGTCGCGGGCTGGTACCCCCTGCGCCGGGTGGGCACCCCGGATGACGTCGCCGCCGCCGTGCTCTTCCTGGCCTCGGACGACGCGGCCTGGATCAGCGGGGTGACGCTGCCCGTGGACGGCGGCCTGCTGGCGGGCAACCAGCGCATGACCGACGACATCATGGGCGGCTGACCCCGCTCTGAGGGGTAGCGGTCGTCGGCGCACGGAGTCTCCGACATGGGCGCGTCAGGGGTTGAAGACGGCTCGTACGGCAGCTTCACCGCCTTCGATGTCGACGAGTTCAAGGGCGTCGTCGAGGGTGAGCGCACGGTCGTGCCCTGGCCCCGCCCCTGTTCCAGGGCACGACCGTGACCCCTGGTCCCGGCTCCGGCGAGGCTCTGTTCCACAATCGGAGGAGGAGTCCGAATCCGGCCGCCCGCCGAGGCGGGCCGCAGCAGCGGAAGGAGGCGCGCCCCGCGCCGCGGGGCGTTGGACGGCCATGACGCATCGACCGATCAGCCGGCGGGACGCGATCCGCGCGGGCGCCGGGCTCACCGCCGTGGCCCTCGGGCCGGCGTGCGGGGCCGCCGCGGACGCGCTGACGCCGGAGCAGCAGGCCGGGCAGCGGGTGATCTTCTCCTATTCCGGACCGGATGTGCCGCAGTCCCTGCTCGATCAGGTTCGGGCCGGCACAGCGGCAGGCGTGATCTTCTTCGCCGACAACGTCACCGGTCTGGATCAGATCGCCTCGGTGATCCGGCGATTGGAGGCCGCGCGGCGGGCCGGGCCGGTGCCGGCCCCGCTGCTGCTCATGACCGACCAGGAGGGCGGCCGGATACGACGGCTGCCGGGCGGCCCCCTCATGTCGCAGAAGGAGATCGGCGCGGCGTCCGATCCCCTCGCGGCCGCGAGCCGGGCCGGCGAGACCGCCGGGCGGCTGCTCGCGGGCGTCGGGATGAACGTCAACCTCGCTCCGGTACTGGACGTCCATCGCACCGAAGGCGACTTCGCCGACCGGCTGGGGCGCTCGTACAGCACGGATCCGGCCGTGTGCAGCCGACTGGGCGCCGCCTTCGTCACGGCGCAGCAGCGGGCCGGGGTCGCGGCGACCGTCAAGCACTTCCCCGGGCTCGGCACGGCCGGCGCCGGCCAGAACACCGACCTGAGACCCGTCACGCTCGACGTCTCCCGCGCCGTCCTGCAGCGCGTCGACGAGCCACCGTACGCTCCGGCGATCGCGGCCGGCGTCAAGCTCGTCATGCCGTCGTGGGCCGTGTACCCGGCGCTCGACCCGGCCCGGCCCGCCGGCCTGTCCCCGGTCGTCCTCCGTGAGCTGCGCGAGCGGTTCGGATTCCGGGGCGTGACGGTGAGCGACGCCATCAACGCCGGCGCGCTGACGGCGTTCGGCACGTACGCACAGCGGGCGGTGGCCGCCGCGCGGGCCGGGATCGACCTCATCCTGGTCTGCTCCCAGCGGGTCGCGGACGGGCAGGCGGTCGTCGCCGGCCTGGCCGGCGCGCTGCGGAACGGCCGGCTCGACCGGCACGGCTTCGACGCCGCCGGGGCGCGGGTCACGGCCCTGCGGCGCGGTCTCGGATAAGCCCCCACGACACGGCCCGGACGGCTCCGCGTTTGATCGAACGTGCCTGCGGCAAAATCCAGGTTTCGGGCACTACGATCCGATGTGTCCATCAACCGGTCGTGGGCGCGGCCGACGCATCCGGAGAGAGGCCCCCATGAGTGGCGATCAGGGCGATGACGACCTGACCGGGATGGCAGACTTATGGAACCCATGCGCACGACGCCCTCCCACATCCTCGTGGTCAACGGCACCAAGGTCCGACGCCCGGTCTTTCTCCTGGGCGCCCCCCACTCGGGCTCGGACCTGCTGGCGCGTGCGCTGCGGCGCACCGCCGCGTTCCATGTGACGATGGGACGGCCCGGCGTGGTCCGCACGGTGTACGCCTTCGCACGGCGTCCCTCGATCGCCAGTGAGCGGGGACAGGGCGCGGCACGGGTGCTGCGGGACGCGTACGCGCACAGCTGGCAGGTCACCCGGGAGGGCTGCGGAGAGTGCCCGGCGGAGTGCCGGGAGCTGGGCCGGATCGGAGCCGACGGCACGTGCGCGGATTCGCGCGGCATCCAGCGGTTCGGCGACGCCACCCCCGACCTGATCTACAGCACGGACGTGCTGCTGGACGCCTTCCCCGACGCGCAGCTGATCCAGGTGATCCGGGACGGCCGCGACGCCGTGGCCGGGATGCTCACCGACGAACGCTGCCTGGCATGGTTCCGGCCCGGGTTCGCCAACCTCGACGAGGTGTTCCCGAACCCGTTCTTCGGCGTCGAGGACGTGACCGAGCGCACCCGCTGGCCGCGCGCCGGAGTCGCGGTCAAGTGCGCGTTGCGTTGGCGGGGCTCGATCCGGCTCAGCGCCCGGCTCCGGGCCCAGACGCCGGAGGAGCAGTTGCTCACGGTCCGCTACGAGGAGCTCGTGGCCCGGCCGCGGGAGGTCGTCTCGGCCGTGTCCGACTTCCTCGGCCAGCGGATCGCCCGCACCGCGCTGTACGGCATCCACGACGGCGGTGTCGGCCGGTGGCAGGAGGAGCTGACGCCCAAGCAGATCACCCAGGTCGAGAAGGTCGCCGGGACGGAGCTCACCCGCCTGGGCTACCGGCTCAGCGACCGGTCATCGACGTCGTGACCCGCCCCCGTTCGGCATAGCGCCATCCGATCGCCAGCCCGGCCGCGCCGCAGCCGACGACGAGAGCGGTGATCCGCCGCACTCCGCGCCTGTTCTTCACCATTGCACTCAACTCCGCAGTGACGATTCGCCGCCTGCTCTCAGACTCACCCGGACGCGCGACGGCGGCGTTGCCATGAGGATGCGCTCAGGTGAAACCCGGCGGACGGGCGCCGCGGCACCGGCGGAACGCCGAACGGCCCCGGGCTCCGCGGGTCCAGGACAGGCCGGTGCCCATCCCCCGCCCGGCCTGCAGAACTCAGGACAGCGCGGCGACTGCCCTCACCCGGCAGGCGGAACCCTGGACAGGCCCGCGCCCGACCCTCGCCAAGCCGACGAAACCCGGCACGGACCGACGCCCGTCGCCAAGCCGGCGGAGCCCGGCACGGACCGACGCTCCCGCCAAGCCGAAGAACCCCAGGGCGGGCCGACGCCCACCCCTCGCCAAGCCGACGGAACCCGGCACGGACCAGCGCCCGCCTCCGCCAAGCCGCAGAACCGGGACCCGCCGCCTGCCCTCGTCAGGCCGGCGGACCTGGAACCGGTCGGCGCCAGGCGGCGGAAGCCCGGAACGGGCCCGGCGTCCCGTTCCTCGTCCGGAGGGCGGAACCCGGGACGGTCAGTCGTCGGGGCGGTCGCGCAGGACGGTGTCGTCCGACCGGTCGACGTCCTGCTCGGACCTCTGGACGCAGTGCACGGCGACGCCGCGATGTGATCGGTCGCCAGGGCCGCAGGTGTCCTCGGCCCGCGCCGGCGGACGCCGTCGATGCGGGAGCGGCAGAACCTCGCGGGTCACCCTCTCCCTGATCGCCCGCCGTCCCGTCCAGACCTCTCTGTCCCCACCGTGGACCGGCTCACGGTCCACATGGAAGCGAGCGAACCTCGTCGCCCGGTGATGGGAGAGACGCGTGTCCGGCGGCCCGGTCTCCTGGCGGCAGCCGGCCACCGCCAGCGCGGCTCCTAACGCCGCGCCCGCCACGGCGAGCGAACGTCTCATCTTCTCCCCCGATTCGTGTCCCTAGGGACTGAAGTAATGCTGCAGCCGTGTGACGCGCCCCCGGGCGTCGAACCAGAGTTCAAACATGTGCGAGCGGTCCAGCAGCGGGTGGAGCCGCCCCTGAAGTTTCAAGAGCAGCGTGTGGAACTGTTGCGGGCTCAGCCGGACGCCGCGTACCCAGTCGGTGACGCCCTCGTTGGCGATCGGGGCCGACGCCCGGATGACGGCGCCGGAGGCCAGCCGGAGCTGGACGTACTGCCCCACGTCCGCCGGGTGGACCGTCTCCGGTCCTCCGGGCTGCACCTTGCGGGCCGGGGCGAACAGCACCGCGTCCGCGGTGGGACCCGCCTCGACGAGGCCGAACACGCGGGACCGGTTCGCGTAGGCCGAACCGGGAGCCTCGGTCTCCGTGCCGGACTCCGCGCTGGGGGACGCCGGCGGCGCGTCGGGCACCGGCGGGTCGGCTCCCTCCGTCCGCGCGCCGGTCAGCAGCAGACCGCTCACGCAGGCGCCCGCCGCGACGACGGTCACCCACAGTGCTCGTGCGGTATACGCAGCGCTCACGCGGTGGATCTACCCTCATCGCCGCCGCTTACTCCCGGGAATCGGCGCGCGGCACGCGATCAGCGGTCGTGGTGCTCGGGAGGGACGGGCGTCTCCGTCTCCTGCCCTCTGCCGGCGGGCCGGGCCTGCTCCGCCCGCGGCCTCCGCGGCGCGAGCTCCCGCGCCCGCTCGTTCCCGGCGTCCCGGCCGGGGCGTTCGAGCTCCTCGGCGACGAGGCGGCCGACCTGCCGCATCAGCTCACTGATCGGCCAGAGCTCGACCGGCGGCGGGATGTGGGTACGGGCGCGGTCATCCGGCATCACCATGACCGTTCCCTTCACTCGCGGACAGGTGCTCGATGAGATCGTCTACCCGGGATCGGCGGTTGTACGCCCGCCGGTCCCGCTCCCCGGGGGCGTACGGTCGCTCAGTGCACCGCGTCGGGGATGTTCTGCCGGGCGAACTGCGTGTCGTACAGCTCGCTGTACAGGCCACCCTCGTCGAGCAGCTCCTCGTGCCGGCCCCGCTCGGCGACGCGGCCGTCGTCGATCACGAGAATCTGGTCGGCCTCGCGGATCGTCGACAGGCGGTGCGCGATGACGATCGACGTGCGCCCCGCGAGCGCGGTGCTCAGGGCCCGCTGCACGGCCGCCTCGGACTCGGAGTCCAGGTGGGCCGTCGCCTCGTCGAGCACCACGACGGACGGGGCCTTCAGCAGCAGCCGGGCGATGGCCAGGCGCTGCTTCTCCCCGCCGGAGAGCCGGTAGCCCCGATCCCCCACGACGGTGTCGAGACCGTCGGGCATGCTCGCGACGAGGTCCCAGATCTGCGCGGCCTGGAGAGCCTCGGCCAGTTGCTCGTCGGTGGCGCCGGGCCGGGCGTACTCGAGGTTCGCGCGGATCGAGTCGTGGAACAGGTGCGCGTCCTGGGTGACCATGCCGACGGTGCCGCGCAGCGACTCCAGGGTCACGTCGCGGACGTCCTGGCCGCCGATCCGTACGGCGCCCTCCGTGACGTCGTACAGCCGGGACACGAGCTGGGTGATCGTCGTCTTCCCGGCCCCCGAGGGCCCCACCAGAGCGGTCATCGTTCCGGGTTCGGCGCGGAAGCTCACCCCGTGGAGCACCTCGCGGCTCGGCGCGGTGTCGGCCCGGGCGATCGACTCCAGCGAGGCGAGGGAGACCTCGGAGGCCGCGGGATAGCTGAAGACCACGTCGTCGAACTCGATCGCCGGGGCCGCGCCGCCACCGTCCTCGGCCGACCTGGAGTCGTTCGCGGCGAGCGGGTCCGCGTCCGGCTTCTCGTCGATCATGGGCTTGAGGTCGAGCACCTCGAAGACGCGGTCGAAGCTGACCAGGGCGGTCATCACGTCGACGTGGACGTTCGACAGCGCGGTCAGCGGGCCGTACATCCGGGTCAGGAGCGTGGCCAGGGCGACCAGCGTGCCGAGCTGGAACCCGCCGTTCACGACGAGGGAGCCGCCCACGCCGTACACCATGGCGGTGGCGAGTGAGGCCACCAGGGTCAGCGCGGTGAAGAAGACCCGCCCGTACATCGCGGAGATGATGCCGATGTCGCGCACCCGCCGCGCCCGGTCGGCGAACCCCGCCGACTCCTCCTCAGGGCGGCCGTACAGCTTGGCGAGCATCGCGCCGGCGACGTTGAACCGCTCGGTCATCAGCGAGCTCATCTCCGCGTCCAGCTGCATCTGCTCCCGGCTGATCTTCTGCAGCCGCCGCCCCACCCACTTGGCTGGGAAAATGAAGATCGGCGTCAGCACCAGCGCGATCAACGTGACCTGCCAGGACAGCAGGAACATCGTGCCGAGCACGAGCAGCAGGCTGATCACGTTGGAGACGACCGACGACAGGGTCGTGGTGAGGGCGCGCTGGGCGCCGATGACGTCACTGTTGAGCCGGCTGACCAGCGAACCCGTCTGCGCCCGCATGAAGAAGGCGACCGGCATGCGCTGGACGTGGTCGAAGACCTGGGTGCGCAGGTCGTAGATGAGACCCTCGCCGATGCGCGCGGAGTACCACCGCTGGGCGAGCCCGATCAGGGCCTCGACCAGGGCCAGGCCGCCGACCGCGATGGCGAGGCCGAGGACGACGCCGCTCTTGTGCGGCACGATGCCCTTGTCGATGATCGACTTGAGCAGCAGCGGATTGGCCACGACGATCACCGCGGCGACGGCGTTCAGGGCCAGGAACAGGATGAGCTCGCGGATGTAGGGGCGGGCGTAACCGGCGATGCGCCGGACCGTCCCGGCCTTCAACCGCTCCTTGACGACGGATTTGTCGCGGCGGAACGACGCCATCATCATCCAGCCGTTGTCCGGCATGCCCACGGCGACCCTCCCGTTGGGTTCAGCACGTAATCATGTAAGCGTCCGCGACAACGTACCGGACCGGCGGTTGATTCCCACCCTCCAGAACGCCGATCGCGGCCCTCACGAACAGCCTGCGCCATTCGCGAGGGCCGCGCCATCGGCCATACGCCCGAGTGCGGCTCGGGCCGAGGACCTACGGCGCCGGTGCGCCGAGGCCGGTCACGCGCCGAGGCTGAAGGTGTCCGGGTCCGGCCCGGTGCGCTCGCCGCGGTCGAGACGCGCGATGGCGGCCAGGTCGTCGTCGCTCAGCTCGAAGTCGAAGACCTCGATGTTCTCGCGGATGCGGGACGGCGTCACCGACTTGGGGATCACCACGTTGCCGATCTGGACGTGCCAGCGCAGGACGATCTGCGCGGGGGTCCTGCCGTGCTCGGCCGCCAGCCGGGTGACGGCGTCGTCCTTGAGCAGCGTGCCGCCCTGGGCGAGCGGGCTCCAGGCCTCCGTCGCGATGCCGTGCTCGGCGTGGAACGCCCGCAGCTCCTCCTGCTGGAGGTACGGATGCAGCTCGATCTGGTTGACGGCGGGGACGACGTCCGTCTCCTCGATGAGCCGCCGCAGGTGCGGGATCTGGAAGTTCGAGACGCCGATCGCCCTGGCGCGGCCCTCGTCGTACACCTTCTCGAGGGCCTTCCAGGTCTCCACGTAGGCGTCCTTGGCCGGGAGTGGCCAGTGGACGAGGTAGAGGTCGACGTGGTCGAGGCCGAGCTTGTCCAGGCTCCGGTCGAAGGCCCGCAGCGTGCGGTCGTACCCCTGGTCGGCGTTCCACAGTTTCGTGGTGACGAACAGTTCGTCGCGGGGGATCCCGGACGAGGCGATGGCCTTGCCGACGCCCTCCTCGTTCTCGTACGCCGCCGCGGTGTCGATGCTGCGGTAGCCGACCTCGACGGCGGTGCGGACCGCCGAGACGGCCTCCTCATCGGGGATCTGCCAGACGCCGAACCCCAGCTGCGGCATCGCGGCACCGGTGTTCAGGGTCACGGTCGGGACGGTGGTCACGAAGAAGGGTCCTTCCCTTGTCGTCTGTGGTCTTGCCCCTACACGGTAGGGCCCCGACCGGAACGCGCCTCCGGCCGGGGCCGGTTCAGCCGCCGAGGGGCGGACCGTCAGGTATTGCCCTCTTTGTCGGTCCCTATCCCCCGGTCACGGATGGCGACGAGATCGTGCCGGGCCTCCGGGTCCTGGCGCTCTTCGGTGCCCTCGACGACGAAACCGGCGTCGGCGATCATCCGCAGGTCGTCGTCGCCGGCCTGCCCCTCGCTGGTGAGGTAGTCGCCCAGGAAGATCGAGTTGACCACGTGCAGCGCGAGCGGTTGCAGGCTCCGCAGGTGGATCTCCCGCCCGCCGGCGAGCCGCACCTCGACGTCCGGGAAGACGAGCCGGAACAGCGCGAGGATGCGCAGGCAGCGCAGCGGCGTCAGCTCCCATTTCCGGGCCAGCGGCGTGCCCTCGAACGGGATGAGGAAGTTCACCGGCACCGAGTCCGGACTCAGGTCACGGAGTGCGAAGGCGACGTCGATGACGTCCTCGTCGCCCTCCCCCATGCCGAAGATCGCTCCGGAGCAGGGAGAGAGCCCGGCCGCCGCCGCGTCGTTGACCGTGTCGACCCGGTCCTGGAAGCCGTGGGTCGTGCAGATGTCGCCGTAGCGGTCGGCGCTGGTGTTGAGGTTGTGGTTGTAGGCGAACGCCCCGGCCTCGCGCAGCTGCTCGGCCTGGCCCGGCTTGAGCAGGCCGAGGCACACGCAGACCTCGACGTCACGGGAGGCGATCTCCTTGACGGCCTCGCTGACCCGGTCGATGTCCCGCTGGGCCGGGCCCCGGCCGCTGGCCACCAGGCACACCCGGCGGGCGCCGCGCGCGACGGCCTTGTCGGCCGCGCTGACCATCTCCTCGGTGTCCTGCCAGGAGTACTTGAGGATGTCGGCGTCGGACCCCTTGCGCTGCGAGCAGTAGAAGCAGTCCTCCGGGCACAGGCCGCTCTTCATGTTGACCAGGTAGTTGAGCTTGACCCGGTCACCGAAGAACTTCCGCCGTACGCGCCCGACCGCCGCGATCAGTTCGAGTGTGCCCGCGTCGGAGACGGCGAGCACCGTACGGGCCTCGTCCCGGGTCGGCGCCTCCCGGCGCATCGCCTTGGCCACGATCGGATCCACGAGATCGTCCATGGGGTGAGTCTGCCGTGTGGCGCTCGAGGCGCGGAACAGCCACCGGCACAACAGGGCGGACCGTGGCTTGTAGACGCGGTCTACTTGACGCCGCCGCGCACTTCAGGAGCCGATCAGGTCGCCCAGGAGGGTCACCTGCTCGCGGCGCTCGGCCGCCGCCTGCTCCTCGAGGGTGTTGTGCGGGGCCTGCCGCAGGAGACGCTTGGTCGCGGCCGCCGTCTCCGGCTTGACCTGCAGGATCGCGGCGACGAGGTCGGTCACCGCGGAGTCGAGCTCGGCGGCGGGCACGACCAGCTCGGCCAGGCCGAGGCGGGCGGCCTCGTCGGCGAAGATCGTACGGGTCGTCAGGCAGATCTCCAGGGCCCGGGGCACGCCGACGATGTCGACGAGCGGCTTGGTGCCGGTGAGGTCCGGGACGATGCCGAGCGCGGGCTCCTTCATGGCGAACTTCACGTCGTCGGCGACCACGCGCAGGTCGCAGGCGAGCGCGAGCTGGAAACCGCCGCCGATGGCGTGCCCGTGGACGGCGGCGATGGAGACGATGTCGGGGCGGCGCAGCCAGAGGTACCCGGCCTGCAGGCCGGCGATGAACTCCTCGTCGCGGGGGCCGAAGGTGTCCTCTCCCGGAACGCCCTCCGGGCTGAACAGGCGCAGGTCGATCCCTGCGGAGAACGACGGCCCGTCGCCGCGCACGACGACGACGCGCACACCGTCGGGCAACGTCTCGCCGATCCGGGCGAGCGTCCGCCACGTGCTGTAGGTCAGGGCGTTGCGCCGCTCGGGCCGGGCAAGAGTGATCGTCGCCACGGCGTCGTCGACGTCGAGTCGCAGACCGGCTCGTTCGAGCTCGCCTGCGGTGAGCGGTGAGTCCGCCATGACGCTCCTTCCGGCGTGTGCGTCGTGGCGGAAAAGGCCCGCCACCGTGCCCGACCCTAGCGGGTCGGGCACGGTGGCCTCTCATGCGGTCCGGCGCCGAGAGTTGGGGGGAGCTAGTCCGTCAGGACTTCTTACCGCGGGTGGCCCCACCGCGTCCGCGCAGATTCACGCCGGACTCGGTGAGGATGCGGTGGATGAAGCCGTACGACCGTCCGGTTGCTGCAGCCAGAGCACGGATGCTCTCGCCGGAGTCGTAGCGCTTCTTCAACTGCTCCGCCAACTTATCTCGCTCGGCACCGGTCACGCGGGTGCCCTTCTTTAGGGTCTCGGCCACGAGTACCTCCCGTAGTGATGCGGTGACCGCTGCGTTATCCCCAGCCATGATCAGACATTCGCGCGCGATCGGCTACCCACTACGCCAGAAAAGATCTGCTTCCTTGTGTCAAGGTTGCGCTGCAGGTCAGGCAAGTGCCACGAGATCGGAAAATTCGTCACTCCAGATGTCCTCGACACCATCCGGAAGCAAGATCACTCTTTCCGGTCGCAACGCGTGCACCGCACCCTCATCGTGGGTCACCAGAACGATGGCCCCGGCATAGGTGCGGAGGGCCGCCAGGATCTCCTCGCGGCTCGCCGGATCGAGGTTGTTCGTCGGCTCGTCGAGCAGCAGCACATTGGCGCTGGACACGACGAGAGTGGCCAGGGCCAGGCGGGTCTTCTCGCCCCCGGAGAGCACGCCTGCGGGCTTGTCGACGTCGTCCCCGGTGAACAGGAAGGAGCCCAGGATCTTGCGCGCCTCGACCTCCGGAAGGTCGGGGGCCGCGGACCGCATGTTCTCCAGCACGGAACGGTCGACGTCGAGGGTCTCGTGCTCCTGCGCGTAGTAGCCCAGGCGCAGGCCGTGCCCGTCGATAAGCTCGCCCGTATCGGGCTTTTCGACGCCCGCGAGCATGCGCAGCAGGGTCGTCTTGCCCGCGCCGTTGAGGCCCAGGACGACCACTCGGCTGCCCCGATCAACCGCTAGGTCGACATCGGCGAAGACTTCCAACGAACCGTACGATTTGGACAAAGCTCGTGCCATGAGCGGCGTTTTGCCACACGGAGCCGGCGCGGGGAACCGAATCTTGGCCACCTTGTCGGCCTGACGCTCGTCCTCGACCCCTGCCAGGAGGCGCTGGGCGCGGCGCTCCATCTGCTGCGCGGCCTTCGCCTTCGTCGCCTTGGCCCGCATCTTGTCGGCCTGGGCCTGCAGGGTGCCCGCCTGGCGCTCGGCGTTGGCGCGCTCGCGCTTGCGGCGCCGCTCGTCGGTCTCCCGCTGGGTCAGGTACGTCTTCCAGCCGACGTTGTAGAGGTCGATGACGTTGCGGTTCGCGTCGAGGTGGAACACCTTGTTCACGACCGCGTCGAGCAGGCCGACGTCGTGGCTGATCATGATCAGCCCGCCCTGGTGCGACTTCAGGAAGTCGCGCAGCCAGGCGATCGAGTCGGCGTCGAGGTGGTTGGTCGGCTCGTCGAGCAGGAGGGTGTCGGCCCCGGAGAACAGGATGCGGGCCAGCTCGACCCGGCGGCGCTGACCGCCGGAGAGCGTCCGCAGCGGCTGGCCCAGCACCCGGTCCGGAAGGTTCAGGCTCGAGGCGATGGAGGCGGCCTCCGCGTCGGCGGCGTAGCCGCCGAGGACGTGCAGCCGGTCCTCCAGCCGGCCGTACCGGCGGACGGCCTTGTCCCGCTCGGCGCCCTCGGTCGTCGCCATCTTCTCCTCGGCCGCGCGCATGTCCCTGATGACCTCGTCCAGGCCGCGCGCGGACAGGATCCGGTCGCGGGCGAGGACCTCCAGGTCGCCGGTGCGGGGATCCTGCGGGAGGTAGCCCACGGTGCCGGACCGCGTCACCTCACCGGCGGCGGGCAGGCCCTCTCCGGCGAGCACCTTGGTGAGCGTCGTCTTGCCGGCGCCGTTACGGCCGACCAGGCCGACCCGGTCGCCGGGGTTGACGCGGAATGTGGCTCCCTCGAGCAGCAGGCGGGAACCGGCGCGAAGTTCGATGTCACGGGCGGTGATCACAGTGAGAACGCTCCTGGGGGGCGGGCTGGGAGAGGCGGGGACGACGAAAAGGGCGCCGCCCGAGGCCCCGTACGGCCCGGCCGCGCCCGTGGAGCGCCTGATCAGCTCGCAAGCATGCCCTCAGTGTAAGGGACGGCGCCGAAGATCCCGGCATCGCCGGCCTCCGGCGGGCCGAACTCGAGCCTGTCTCGATGATCTTCCACGTGTGGCGGCCGCGATCAGGGGAAGCGTGTACGGCGACCGGTCCGCCGCACCCGGCGGACCGCCCGAGGGGGAAAGGGGGCCGCGACATGGCCGACGATCGGTCGAGGGAGGACCTGGAGGAGGAGCTCCGGCTGGTGGAGGAGGACATCGCGTCCATCCGCCCGCAGTTGGAGGAGATGCGCCGTCGGATCGGCGAACGGGACGACGACCCGACCGATCCGGCCGAGCGGGCCGCGATGATCGAGAACGCCGATGAGCAGGAGGCGCTCCTCGATCGGCTGGAGGAACGGCGTGCGGTACTCCTGCGGCGGCTGGGCCGGGAGTGACTCATATCCCGGCCCGGCACCCCGGGAACACGTACCCATACGGGGAGTCCTCCCGTAGTCGCGCACCGTTCCCGCGGTGAGAGTGGATATCGACCGTTTCCATCCCCTGACCTCCGAGGAGAGATCGTCCGATGCGACGCATCCAGCAGATCAAGGTCAAACGCCCGCGTCCGACCCCGGCCGCCGAACTCGACCTGCGCACCCCCTCCGGACGCGTGCTCCCCTACTGACCCCCCGCCCCCTGACGGGCGTGCCGCGCCGAGTCCGGATCGTGATCCGCGGCCCGCAACCGTCCTGACGCCGCCCACGTCTGAGCCGGCATGCGTGGAAGATCAGTCGCCCGGCTCCTGGTCCCTCTCGTGGTGGCCGCGGCCGCACTGGGCGTCGTCCGACCGTCCTGGGCCTGCGGCTGCGGAGCGCTCATCACCTCGACGGACTCCGGGGTCAACGTGGCCGAGGAGACCTCCATCGTCCGCTTCGACGGCTCGGCGGAGGAGATCGTCATGCGCCTGTCGGTGCGGTCCAGCGCCCGTGACGCCGCGTGGCTGATGCCGACCCCTGCCCGCGCCACGGTGACGCTCGGCGAACGCGGCTGGTTCGAGCAGCTCGACGGCCTCACCGAACCCCGTGTGGTGAAGCGCAGGCACTGGTTCCCGCGTCTCGGCCCGGACCGGATGGCGGGCGCCCCCGCACCGGGCCCGGGCGGCAGGGTGGGGGTGCTCGGGCAGCAGCGGCTCGGCCCCTTCGAGGTGACGACCCTGTCGGCCGGCGATTCACACGCGCTCGCGTCCTGGCTGACGGCCCACGGATACCATCTGAAGGGCCGGCTCGCCCAGGCGCTCCAGCCGTACGTGGCGCGGCGGTGGACCTACACGGCGATCAGGCTCGCCCCCGAGAGCGGCCCGCTCACCGGTGAGCTCGATCCGCTGCGCATCAAGTTCACGACCGCCGCGCCGGTCTACCCGATCCGGCTGTCCCGGCTGGCGGCAACGCCCCAGGCCGTGCACCTGTACGTCCTCGCGCCGCACCGGGTCACCGTCCGCGGCCTCGGGCTGTTCACCACGTACGCAGGCCGGGTGAGCCCCGCACAGGTCTCCTCCCCCGGCCTTCGCAGCCTGCTGGGCGGCGGGGCGTTCCTGACCGAGGTGGTGCGCCAGGGGATCCCGCCGGCCGACTTCACCGACGACCTGACCTTCGGCTACACCGCCGACACGCCGTACCGGCAGGTGGACTACGTGCAGGGCGGCCTGGTGACGTTCCTGGGCCTGCCGGCCTTCCTGTGGCTGCTCGGGACGCCCGTGGTGGTGCTCGTGGCCGTGGCGGTGGTCGTGGTGGCGGCCCGGCGTTCGGGGCGCGCACGGCGCGGACGCGTCCCGGCACCGTCGTAACCGGGGGCTCGCCCGGGAGGTCGGTCGGGGTTGGTTGGTCGGGTAGGACTCGGAGGTCGGTCGGGGTTGGCTGGTCGGGTAGGACTCGGAGGTCGGTCGGGGTTGGCTGGTCGGGTAGGACTCGGAGGTCGGTCGGGGTTGGCTGGTCGGGTAGGACTCGGAGGTCGGTCGGGGTTGGCTGGTCGAGAAAGACACCGTTCGTCGCGTTCTGACCGGTGATCGCCATTTTCGTCACCGTCGGTTTGGGAACGGCGACCCGGTGGGAGGATGTCGGGCATGTGGATCGCTCCCGAACGCCGGCGCGCGGGCCGGTGGATCGCACCAGCGCTCGCCGTCGCCGCCGGTGTGGCGATCGGAGCCACCGAGGCGGCCCGGGGGCACATGTCGACGGGCCTGGTGGGGTTCGCCGTGCTCCTCGGCTACGGGGCGCTGCTGGCCTACCGCCGGGGCGAGTCGGTCCTCACCACACACGAGGCGTTCGGAGTCGGCAGGCGCTCGGGGATCCATCTGCGCGCCGCCGCGATGACCGGTGACGTGCTCGTCGGGGTGATCGTCGCGGCGATGCTGGTGCAGGCGCTGCGGGGCGCGCAGATCGACCTTCTCGCCGGCCTCGCCGCCGTCGCGGGCGTGACCTACTTCCTGTCGATCGTGATGCTCAACCGCACGTACTGACCCCCGGGGGGTTACGGAAGGCCAACTATCACAACATGACCCCGCCCGATATCGGAACAGCGGCAAACTGTGAAATTTCCGATGAATAGTGAGGTCAGAGGCGTCCACAGGCGTGGATGAGGTCGCAGAATGGTTCCGTGACCGCTTTCGCCGCCGCCCCCGGCGGCCAGGAATCAGCGTTCGCGGGGCGTCCGGACGTCCCGCGACCGACGCACGCGGCGCGCCCGGACGTCCCGCCTCCGGCATACACGGGGCATTCAGATGTCCCGCCTACGGCACACGTCACCTTCCACCCCATCGTCGACCTCGACGCCGGAACCGTCGTCGCCGTGGCGCCCTCCGTGCCCGGTCCCCCGAACCTCGATCCGGATCTCGACGTCGACTGCGCGATCCTCGCCGCCCGTTCCCTGTCCCGCCGGGAGACGTTGCTCCCCATCCAACTGCTCCTGCGGATGGGCACGCTCGCCTACGACCGGCCGATGGAACGCCTGCACCGGACGCTGGCGAGCCTGGGCCGCCGCCCCGGCGGCGTCATCGTCGGGGTGACGGGCGACCTCGCCGGAATGTCGCTCGACGAGGCCGCCGCCCGGCTGGGCGGACTCCGCTCGGGCGGGTACCTCCTCGCCGTGGAGGCGGGCGACCTGCCGACGCGGTTCGTCGCCGACATCGCCCCGACGATCCTGATGCTCGGGCCCGAGGTGACCCGGCGGGCCGCCGCGGACCCCCGGCGCTCCGCGGTCGCCGAGGCTCTGGTCGCACTCGGTCGCCGCATCGGCGGTCATGTGCTCGCCCCTGGCGTGGTCTCCGACGATCAGCTCACTCACCTGCGGGGACGCGGGGTGCGGCTCGCGCAGGGACCGCTGCTGGCGTCTCCGCAGTGGCTGCCCGGGGTACCGGTGAACGTCCCGGTCGGATCGCGCGACGCCGAACGCGACCGGCTCGGCCCGCGCGTCACGGAGTTCATGATGCCGGCGACGGTCATGCCCGACACGGCCACCGCCGAAGAGGTCCTCACGGTGTTCAACGCGGACCCGGCCACCGGCAGCGTCGTACTCGTCGACCAGGCCCAGCGCCCCCGGCACACGGTCGACCGCACCCGGTTCCTGCTCCGGCTCGCCGGTGCATACGGCCACGCCCTGCACGCCCACAAGCCGGCCGCGCGGCTCGCCGACGCACCCCGGCCGGTCCCTCGGACGGTTCCTGCGATCGCGGCCCTCCGCGCGGCGGGCAACGACGCCGAGCGCGTCTACGAGGACCTCGTGGTGATCGACGAGGTCGGGCGCTGCCTGGGCATCGCGCGGGTCGGGGACCTGATCCGCAGCCTGTCCGCGCTCGAGCACTGACACCCACGCCGCTCGAGCACAGACGCCGGCACCGCTCGAGCGCAGACACCCACGCTGCTCGAGCGCAGACGCCGACGCCGCTCAGGTGCAGGCGCCGGCGCCACTCGAGCGCTGACGCCCACGCCGCGAGGTCAGACGGGGTGCCCGGCCCGCCGCACCGAGGTGAGGAAACGCTCGACGCCCTCGATGACGCGGGCCGTGCGGTACGACGGGAAGATGTCGAAGGCGTGCTGGGCGCCCTTCATCTCGGCGTACAGCACCGGGGCGGCCGACACCTCCCTGAGCCGCTCCGCGAAGGAGCGCGCCTGCGCCACCGGCACCAGCGTGTCCAGACTGCCGTGAACGATGAGGAAGGGCGGCGCGTCCGCGTTGATCCGGTGTGCCGGTGAGGCCTTCTCGTACGCCTCGGGGTCCTCCGCCCGCCGTACGCCCATGACGTGGCGTTCCATGGCGGACGCGAACGTCTTCGAGCCGTCCAGCAGGTCGCCGATGTCGTAGACGCCGTAGAAGGTCACGGCGGCCCGCACGGTGGTGTCGACGTCCTCGAACCCCGGCTGGTACTCCGGGACGCCCGGCGTGAGCGCGAGAAGGGCGGCGAGGTGGCCGCCCGCCGACCCGCCGGTGACGCACAGGAAGTCCGGGTCGGCCCCGTACTCCTCAGCGTGCTCGCGGTACCACCGGATCGCCCGTTTGAGGTCGATGAGGTGGTCGGGGAACTTCACGCGCGGGCTGAGCCGGTAGTCGACGTTGACGCCCACCCAGCCGTTGGCGGCGAGATGGTTCAGCAGCGGGATGCCCTGCTCCCGCTTGCTCCCGATCATCCAGGCCCCGCCGTGCACCTCCATGATCCCCGGGCGGCGCTCCCCCGGCTCCGACGGCCGGTAGACGTCGAGCCGCATGTCCGGCTCGTCCCCGTACGCGATGTCCCGGGTCCGCGTCACCCCGGCGCGGCGGGTCATGAGGAAGGGGAGGACGACGTGGGACCGGGGAAACGCCGGTGCCCGCTCCCCCGGGTCGAGCTCCAGTTCGGCGCTCCACTCCCGGACGGTCACCGTCGTCCGCCGCGCCCGCGCCATGACCACCGCCAGTCCGGCCCAGCCGAGGACGGTCGCGGCGAGCCCCGCCCAGCCGGCCGGGCCCGCGAGACCTCCCGCGCCGGCGATGAGCGCCGTGACCACCGCCTCGATCACGAGGACCCAGGGCGCGAGCTCGATCGTGAGCCACGCGGTGAAGAAGCCGGGGATCAGCAGGAGGCGCCCCCGGCGTGGCCACAGCGCGTTGACCGTGGTCAGCAGCGCGAGGACGCCCGAGGCGAGGAGAGCGTACGGCATCGTGCCTCCGAGGCGAGGGTCTGCCGGTTTCACCATCCACCACGGGGCCCGTGCCGACAACGTGACCACGGCCACACGCCGGCCGGTGACGGGTTCCGGCCGGGCGGGTCGTCGCGATCGTGCCTCAGGCGGAGGTCAGGCCGATCTCCTGGGCGTAGATCGCCGCCTGGACGCGGCTGCGCAGCCCCAGCTTGGCGAGGATGCGGCTGACGTGCGTCTTGGTCGTCGTCTCCGCCATGGCGAGCCGGGCCGCGATCTCCTGGTTGGACAACCCCTCCCCCAGGCATGCCAGCACGTCGCGCTCCCGTGGGGTGAGCCCGGCGACCGGTCCGGTGGCGGCGGGCGGCCGGGTGGCGGCGAAGGCGGAGATCAACCGCCGGGTGACCCCAGGCGCGATGAAGCCCTCCCCGGCGGCGACCAGCCGTACGGCCTCGACGAGACGGTTCGCGTCGGTGTCCTTCAGCAGGAAGCCGGCGGCGCCGGCCCGTAGCGCGCCGAACACGTACTCGTCGAGGTCGAAGGTGGTCAGCACGAGCACGTCGGCGACGCCGGCCAGCTCCCGGGTGGCCGCGATGCCGTCGAGGCGCGGCATCCGGACGTCCATGACAACGACGTCGGGACGGAGCTCACGGGCCATGGCGACCGCCTCCCGGCCGTCGGCGGCCTCACCGGCGACCTCGATGCCGCGCGCGGAACCCAGGATCAGCACGAGCCCGGCCCGTACGGCCGCCTGGTCGTCGGCGACCAGCACCCGGATGGTCATCCTCTCTCCTTCACCCACCGAATCTCCTTCACCCGCCGACCGGGAGCCGGGCGTGGACCCGCCACCGGCCGCCGTCCCGGCCGGCGGCGAACGAGCCGCCGAGCAGCGACGCCCGCTCGCGCATCCCGATGAGACCCGTGCCGGTCCCCGGAACCCCCGTCGTCGTCCCGCCGAGCGGGCTGTCGACGGTGATGGTGACCGCGTCCCGGCCGTGCGTGATCGCGACCGCCGCCTCACCGTCACCCGCGTGCTTGACGACGTTGGTCAGCGACTCCTGGACGATCCGGTACGCGGCCAGTTCGACGGCGGCCGGGAGGTCCGCGAGTTCGCCGTCCGTGGTGATACGCGTGGTGAGGCCGTCCCGCCGGGTGCGCTCGACGAGGACGGCGACGTCGCCGAGGCGGGGGCGCGCCGCGGGAGCGGCGTCCCCGCTCCCGCGCAGCAGCCCGATCATGCGGCGCATCTCGGCGAGTCCCTGCACGCTGTTCTCTCTGATCACCTCCAGCGCTCTCCGTGCGGCCGCGGGGTCCATGTCCGGCACCGACAGCAGCGCCGAGGAGTGCAGGGCGGCCGCACTGAGGTGGTTGGCGATGACGTCGTGCAGCTCCCGTGCCATCCGCGCGCGCTCGTCGGCGACCGCCTCCCGGCGGTCCAGCTCGGCCAGCCGGGCGACCTGCTCGGCGCGCACGCGTTCCGCCTCCGCCCGGTCGCGGTGTTCGCGGACGACCATCGCGGTGAGCACCGGCACGACGAGCACCAGGGCAAGGCTCGCCAGGTTGGTGACGATCGTGCCGGGGCTGCTGGCGTCGAGCAGGCTGATGACCCCGGTGAGCGCCAGCGTGACCGCTCCGGTCCCGGTCAGCAGGCGGCGCGGAGCGGCGGCCGGTCCGTACAGCGTCCCCGCGTAGAGCGCGTCGGTGAAGATCGCGACGGTCGGGAAGCTCGTCCCCAGGACGGCGTCGGCGACGACGGCGGGCGTGGCGATGGCGAGCGCGGCCATCGGCGCGGTACGGCGGAAGAGCATCGCCGCGCACACGCCGAGCAGCGGGATCGCCCGCCACAGCGGTCCGGCATCGGGCCGCCCGGGCCAATGGACATAGGAGTGGGCGGCCAGCATCACCGCGCCCCCGATGAGCGCGGCGGTGGCCAGCAACGCGTCCTGCCGCGTCGTCCATCGCATGGGTCGATCACACCATCCCCGCAGCGGCCGCGGCACCGGCCAGGGGCCGATCGGCGCGTACATCGAAAGGAGGACCCCGGATTCATCACGCGCGACGAGTGCCCGGCGCGGTCGCCCGGCCGACGATGGGACCGTGCTCTTCGTGATCATCGCCGGCTGTGAGGTCGGCTTCTGGTTGTTCCTGCTCATGGGGCTGCTGACCCGTTACGTCGCCCGCCGGCCCAGACTCGGCGCGGCGCTGCTGATCTGCGTGCCGCTCACCGACCTGGCCCTGCTGACCGCCACGGTCGTCGACCTGCGCCGGGGCGCGACGGCCGGCTTCGCCCACGGCCTCGCCGCCGCGTACCTCGGCTTCTCGGTCGCGTTCGGCCACGGAATGATCCGCTGGGCCGACGAGCGGTTCGCGCACCGGTTCGCGGGCGGGCCGTCGCCGAGCAGGCCGCCCCGCCACGGCAGGGCGCGCGCCCGCCACGAGTGGAAGGAGTTCGGCAAGGCCGTCATCGCCTGGGCGATCTCCTGCGCCCTCCTCCTCGGCGCGATCGCCCTGGTCGGCGACACGGGCCGCACGGCCGCGCTGCACGACTGGCTGAGCCGTCTCACGGTCGTCCTCGGCATCTGGGCACTGTGGCCGATCACCTACACGATCTGGCCCGCCAAACCGAAGAAGGCCTCCCGCTGACGTCCTGGCGCTCGGCCGGTCGCGGCTCACCCGACCTCGGCGTCTTCGGGAGCGCTTCTGGCCAGCGCCGCCGGCGTCTTGAGGGCGACGGCCAGCGTGTCAATCGGCCCCCGCGGGACACGACGACGTTGACTTCTTCCCCTCCTTAAAGAAGGGGATTCCCAACGGCCTCGCGGCCGATCCGGCTTACGCCGGGCGCCTCACAGCGCGGGGTTTCTGCTTCAGCGCCGACTGCGGAAGGGAGAGCCCTTGCCGTCTGACACCAGCTCCACAGACATCGCCGGGGTCGTCCCCGGCTACGGCTCGACCAGCCGCAAGGATGTTCTTGGCCGCGTTGATATCCCGGTCGTGCCGGGTACGGCAGCCCGGACACGTCCAGTGCCGGGTGGAAAGACACAGCTTGGCCAGCAGGTGCCCGCAGACCGAGCAGGTCTTGGAAGAGGGGTACCAGCGGTCGATCACCACGAGCGTGCGCCCGGCGCGTTCGGCCTTGTACTCCAACTGCCGCCGGAACTCCCCCCATCCCGCATCGGAGATCGCCCGCGACAACTTCCGGTTTTTGACCATGTTCTTGACCGCGAGGTCTTCGATCACGATGGTGTCGGCCCGGCGTACCAGGTTCGTGCTGAGGCGGTGCAGGAAGTCGGCGCGGGCGTTGCGGACCTTGCGATGGGCGCGGGCGACCTTGGCCTTGGCCTTACGCCGGTTCATGCTCCCACGCTCGCGACGGGCCATCCGCCGCTGATACCGGGCGAGATTACGAGCCTTGCGCTCCAGATGTCGCGGGTTGGCGATCCGATCCCCGTCGCTGGTCACCGCGAAGTCCTTCACGCCGAGATCGACGCCGACGGCGTGCACGGCCTCGTCCATGGGCTCGGGGGCGTCGGTATCGATGGCGAACGTCGCATACCAGCGGCCGTCCGGATCCCGGGAGATGACGACCATTGTGGGCTTGAGCGTGGAAACCTCGACGTCGTCGAAGGACCACACGAACGCCAATGGCCCCTTGGTCTTGGCCATGTGCAGCTCGCCGTTGTTCATCCGGAACGCCGAGCGGGTGTAGTGCGCGGACTGCCGGGCGTTGCGGTTCTTGTAGCGGGGGTATTCGGCGCGTCCGGCGAAGAAGTTCGCGAACGCCGCATGCTGATGCCGCAACGTCTGCTGCAACGGAACCGACGACACCTCGGACAAGAACGCCAGATCCTCGGTCTTCTTCCACCCCGTCAGCGCGGCATCCGTCTGCTTGTAGGAGGTCTTCTCACCCCGCTCGTGATACGCCGCGTGGCGTTCGGCCAGGGTCTTGTTCCACACCAAGCGCACACACCCGAACGTGCGGCTGAACACCGCCGCTTGTTCGGGGTCCGGGTAGGCCCGGCACTTGTACGCCGTCCGCATGCCCGCATCCTTACACACGAGATACGAGCGGGTAAGGCGGTTCGTTGAATTCCG
The DNA here is from genome assembly GCF_039542055.1 of Actinoallomurus vinaceus. Lineage (NCBI taxonomy): Bacteria > Bacillati > Actinomycetota > Actinomycetes > Streptosporangiales > Thermomonosporaceae > Actinoallomurus > Actinoallomurus vinaceus. The sequence continues at coordinate 103,543 of NZ_BAABHK010000012.1, read as the reverse complement.
GTGGACTCCGTTTTTGGACCCGTCCCGGCTACGCCGGGCCGCTCCTGGCGGAATCCGAATTCCCCCCCCGCTGCGCGCTGGGCAAGTTCCTCGACGCGGTCCTCGGGGAGCGATAAGCGCCGTGACCATGACCGCATTCGTCATCGGCGCCAGCACCGGATTCGGAGCCGCGATCATCCGTCGTCTCGCGGCCGACGGCGCGCGCGTCGTCGCGGCGGCGCGGGGGGCTGACCTGCTGGCCGAGTTAGCGGCCGACCACCCCGGCAGCGTCCACCCGCTCGAACTCGACGTCCGGGACAGGATGGCGGTCGAGCAGGCGACCGGTTACCCTGCCGGACGGGTTCGCCGACGTCGACCTGCTGGTCAACAGCGCCGGGCTCGCCACAGGCCTCGGACCCGCCCACGTCAACATCAACGTCATCGAGCTGATGCTCGTGGCCCAGAGCTTCGCGGCGTTCCCGGTGCACCGGTTGGTCAGCGCTCCAGAGCCGTCTTGATTCCAGCGAGGGTCGTGCGCATGCCCTGCCGATTGACGTCGGCGCGCCCGTCCGCGGGGACGCCGGTGAAAACCTTGCCGAGGAGGGAGACGAACCCCGCTCCACGGCTGTCGCGCCGCAGATCCTCCCAGTGCTCCGTCAACCGGGTCGACCCGTCGCCGGCCTCGTCGATCCGGTAGCCCCACACGGCCACCGGGATCCCGAAGCTCGTCACGCGGAACGCGAAGGCCTTGCCGGGCACCGCCTCGGTGACCCGGCAGTTCGTGAACCACATGCGCGGTCCGATCCGGTTGAACCCGACGAACGTCAGGCCGGGGACCACGCGGCGGCCGCGCACCCAGACCACGAAGACCTCCGGGCTCCACTCCCCCATGCGGCGCGGGTCGGCCACCGCCTCGTACACCCGCTCCGGCTGCGCGTCGATGACGACGCTCTCCTCGACCGTCCACTGGCGTTGCATGGGGTGATCATCCCGCATGGTCAGCGCAGGTGGGCGAATCGCTCCTGCCAGTCGGCGAACCAGCCGGCGAACCAGGGCTCGCCCGCCGCCAGCGGCACGATGTAGGTGACCGTCTCGGCGTGGTAGCGGCGCTGGAAGTCCGGCGGCATCCGGTCCAGGGTCTGGACGTTGCTGACCCGGTCGGCGAGCTTGACCAGGATCGCCTCGCGGGGCGCGTCGCGCAGCCGGCGCAGGTAGGACACCTTCGCGGCCCGTTTGGCGGCCTTCCCCTGCACCGGCGGCTTGGTCACCCAGTCCACCAGCTCCCCGACGACCGGGCCGAACTCCGCCTCGACGTCGGCGAGCGTCGCCGCGGTGTCCTCGACCACGTCGTGCAGCAGGGCCGTCACGAGCACGTCGGTATCGGTGACGCCGACGCCGCGGACCAGCACCTCCAGCGCTTCGAGGAGATGCTCGGCATAGGGGGCGCCGGTGGGTCGCGCCTGCTCGCCGTGCCAGCGCAGCGCGGCGGCGGCGGCCCGATCGAGGGTGGCCAGATCGAGCGGCCGCGAGGCCAGGGCGGCACGGGCCTGGTCCCACGTGCGCCAGTTGGTGAAGATCTCCACTGTGCCGTTTCCTCCGAGTCACCGGCATCGTCACGAGGTCGTCTCGATCGCCCGTGAGCGTGCGCGAAGCCGTACGATCGCGGCATCATTACACAGTGAGGAATCCGCCCGACGATCACGCCATCGCGGTGTGGATATGGCCCCGGGCGCTCCCGCTCGCCCAGATCTTCGGGCCGGCGTGGGACGGCGCGGAGATCCGCGCCCGCTTCCTCACTCTGACCGGCCAGTGGCACGCCCGTCATCCGGCCCCGGCGGCCGCGGAGGCAGGTGCCGGGCCACGGCCCGGCCAGTGGATGTGGCACCCGCCCGCGCACCGGATCTACGACTGTCACACCTATGAGGCCGAGGACGACTGGCTCGAGGTGGCGATCCGGATGGAAACGGTCGACTTCTACCCGAACCACTGCCGGCTCGGCGCGAGCCTGACCATCGCGTGCCGGTGCGAGACCACGCACGGGGCGCACACGATCGTGGAGACGTCATGGCGCACCGGCGGGCCCGCCGGTGCGCTCGACGCCCTCACGGCGGTCCTGCGGTACACCGACCAGTGGATCGCCAACTCCCAGCAGCCGGCGGGCTGGCGGCGGCACGCCGGCCTCGAGTGACCGGCCTCAGACGTTGAAGCCCAGGGCGCGCAGCTGCTCCCGCCCGTCCTCGGTGATCTTGTCCGGACCCCACGGCGGCAGCCACACCCAGTTGATCGTGACCTTCTCCACGAGCCCCTCCAGGGCGCTCGCCGTCTGGTCCTCGATCACGTCGGTGAGCGGGCAGGCCGCGCTCGTGAGCGTCATGTCGAGCGTGGCGACGTTGCCGTCGTCGATGTTGACGCCGTAGACCAGTCCGAGGTCGACCACGTTGATGCCGAGCTCGGGGTCGACGACGTCCCGCATCGCCTCGAGGACGTCGTCCTCGGCGGCCTTCGTGTCGCTCATGAGTTGCTGCCTTCCATGGCCTTCGCGGTCGCGTCCTTCCACGCCATCCAGGCGAGCAGGGCGCACTTGATACGGGCGGGGTACTTCGACACTCCGACGAAGGCGACGGCGTCCTCGAGCACGTCCTCGTCGGGCTCGGCCTGCCCGCGAGACTGCATCAGCTTGAGGAACTCGTCGCCGGTCACCATCGCGTCCTTCACCGGCCTGCCGATGATCAGGTCGGTCAGCACCGACGCGCTGGCCTGGCTGATCGAACAGCCGAGCGCGTCGTACGACACGTCGGCGATCTCCTCGCCGTCCAGCTTGACGCGCAGCGTCACCTCGTCGCCGCAGGTCGGGTTCACATGGTGCACCTCGGCGTCGTACGGATCCCGGAGGCCCTTGTGGTGTGGGTTCCGGTAGTGATCCAGGATGATCTCCTGGTACATCGACTCGAGCTGCATCTGCTTCCCTTCCAAACGGCCGATCGGTGCAACGTCAGGCCGTGCCGAAGAATTTCTGCGTCTCCCGCAGCCCCTCGACGAGGGCGTCGACGTCTTCGCGGGTGTTGTAGAAGTACAGCGACGCGCGCGTGCTCGCGGTCACTCCGAAGCGCTTGTGCAGCGGCCGGGCGCAGTGGTGGCCGGCGCGGACGGCGACGCCGTGCGCGTCCAGCACCTGACTGACGTCGTGCGGGTGGATCTCCCGCCCGTCCGGGCCCTCCAGCGTGAAGGAGATCGCGGTGCCGCGGTCCTCGACGTCGACCGGCCCGATGATCCGCAGGCCGTCGATCGCGGCGAGCGACTTGAGCGCGTACGCGAGCAGCTCGTGCTGCTGCGCCTCGATCTCGTCGATGCCGACCTCGGTGAGGTAGTCGATGGCGGCGCCGAGCCCGGCGGCCTCGGCGATCGGCATCGTGCCGGCCTCGAACTTGTGCGGCGGCGGCGCGTACGTCGAACGCTCCATCGCGACCGTCTCGATCATCTCGCCGCCGCCGAGGAACGGCGGGAGCGTCTCGAGCAGCTCGGCGCGGCCCCACAGCGCCCCGATGCCGGTCGGGCCGCAGAGCTTGTGCGCGGTGATTCCGTAGAAGTCGACGCCGAGCTCCTGGACGTTCACCCGCATGTGCGTCGCGGCCTGGGCGCCGTCGGCGAGCACCAGCGCGCCGACGGCGTGGGCCTTGTCGGCGATGAGACGCAGCGGGTTGATGGTGCCGAGGACGTTCGACTGGTGCGCGACCGCGACGATCTTCGTGCGCTCGTTGATGAGGTCGTCGATGTTCGACAGGTCCAGGCGGCCCTCGTCGGTCACCCCGAACCAGCGGAGCGTCGCGCCGGTGCGCTGGGCGAGCAGCTGCCACGGCACGATGTTGGAGTGGTGCTCCATCTCCGAGATGACGATCTCGTCGCCCGGGCCGACGCGGAACCGCTCCGCCTCCGGTCCGGCCGTGGCCGCGTTGCCCATGGCGTAGGCGACGAGGTTGATGCCCTCGGAGATGTTCTTGGTGAACACCACCTCGGTCTCGCTGGCCGCGCCGATGAAGTTCGCGACCTTGATCCGGGCACCCTCGTACGCCTCGGTCGCCTCCTCGCCGAGCTGGTGCGTCGCCCGGTGGATGTTGGCGTTGTGCCGGGCGTAGTAGTCGTCGATCGCGTCGATCACCTGGCGGGGCTTCTGCGAGGTGTTCGCGCTGTCGAGGTAGACCAGCGGCTGCCCGTCACGGACAGTGCGGGTCAGGATCGGGAAGTCCGCCCGGATCCGTTCGACGTCGATGCTCACGCGGACGCGCCTGCCTTCGTGAACTTCTCGTAGCCCTCGGTCTCCAGCAGCTCCGCCAGCTCCGGGCCGCCCTGCTCGACGATGCGGCCGGCGGCGAAGACGTGCACGAAGTCGGGCTTCACGTAGCGGAGGATGCGGGTGTAGTGCGTGATCAGCAGCACGCCCGTGTCGCCGGAGCGGAACCGGTTGACGCCCTCGGAGACGACCTTCAGCGCGTCGATGTCGAGGCCGGAGTCGGTCTCGTCGAGCACCGCGACCTTCGGCTTGAGCATCTCCATCTGGAGGATCTCGTGGCGCTTCTTCTCACCGCCGGAGAAGCCCTCGTTCAGGTTGCGCTGCGCGAACGCGGGGTCGATCTGCAGCTCGGCCATTGCCGAACGCATCTCCTTGGAGAACTCCCGCAGCTTCGGCGCCTCGCCGCGCACGGCGGTGACGGCGGTGCGCAGGAAGTTCGACACCGACACGCCCGGCACCTCGACGGGGTACTGCATGGCGAGGAACAGCCCGGCGCGGGCGCGCTCGTCGACGCTCATGTCCAGGACGCTCTCGCCGTCCAGGAGCACCTCGCCGCCGGTGACGGTGTACTTCGGGTGACCGGCGATGGCGTAGGCGAGGGTCGACTTGCCGGAGCCGTTCGGCCCCATGATCGCGTGGGTCTCGCCCGCCTTGACGGTCAGGTCGACGCCCCGGAGGATCTCCTTGTCCTCGACGGAGACGTGCAGGTCGCGGATCTCAAGCGTGGCCATGGTGTTCAGGACTCCTTGAGCGACACGTACACGTCGTCGCCCTCGATCTTCACTGGGTACGTGGGAACCGGCTGCGTGGCCGGCGGGTTGGTGGGCTTGCCGGTGCGCAGGTCGAAGCACGAGCCGTGCAGCCAGCACTCGATGGTGTGGTTGTAGACGTCGCCCTCGCTGAGCGCGACCTCGGCGTGCGAGCAGACGTCGCGCATGGCGTAGACGTCGTCGCCCGTGCGGACGACCGCCACCGGGGTGCCGTCGATCTCCACCGCGAGCGCGCCCTCCTCGGGCAGCTCGGACAGCGAGCAGGCACGCGTGAAGCTCATCGGTCGAGCTCCTCGTCGATCGCGGCGAGCACCCGCTCCTGGATCTGCGGCAGGTCGATCTTCTCGACGAGCTGGCCGAGGAAGCCGCGCACGACCATCCGCCGGGCGGTGTCGTACGGGATGCCCCGCGCCTGGAGGTAGAACAGGTGCTGGTCGTCGAGGCGGCCGGACGCCGAGGCGTGGCCCGCGCCGGCGACCTCGCCGGTGAGGATCTCGAGGTTCGGCACCGAGTCGACGCGGGTGCCGTCGGTGAGCACGAGGTTGCGGTTGAGCTCGTACGTGTCGGTGCCCTCGGCCTCGGCCCGGATGATCACGTCGCCGATCCAGACGGCGTGCGCGTCCTCGTCCTGCAGCGCGCCGCGGTAGTCGACGCGGCTGCGGCAGTTGGGCTGCGTGTGGTCGACGAGCAGGCGGTGCTCCAGGTGCTGGCCGCCGTCGGCGAAGTACACGCCGTACAGCTCGGCGTCGCCGCCGGGCGCGTCGTAGGCCACGGTCGGGGCGATGCGCACGACCTTGCCGCCGAGGCTGACGACGAAGCTCTTGAACCGCGCGTCGCGGCCGAGCTTGGCGTGCTGGTGCGACAGGTGCACGGCGTCCGGCGCCCAGTTCTGCAGGCTGAACACCGTGAGCGAGGCCCCGTCACCGACGACGAACTCGACGTTGTCGGCGTAGGCGGCCGAGCCGGTGTGCTCCAGCACGACCGTGGCCTGGGCGAACGGCTCCAGGACGATGGTCGTGTGGCCATAGGCGACGCCGCCGCCCTCGCCGCGCAGCGACAGGACGGTCGGCTCGGTGGCCACGACCTCCTTCGGCACGGTGACCACGGTCGCCTGCGTGAACGAGGCGTACGCCTGCGCGCTGACGCGGTCGGACGGGACGTACGCCTTGCCGACCCGCGCGTCGTCCCGGGACACCGTCTCGACGGTGACCTCGGGCGCGGCGGACACGTCGACGATCACCTTGCCGTCGGCGGCCGCGCCCTTGTGCAGGTCGCGGATGCGGCGCAGCGGGGTGAAACGCCACTCCTCCTCGCGGCCGGTCGGCACCGCGAAGTCGTCGACGTCGTACGACGTGTGCTCGTGGAGGGTGGACAGCGGTTTGGTCTCCAGACCCATGTCAGCCCACCGCTCCTTCCATCTGCAGCTCGATCAGGCGGTTCAGCTCGAGCGCGTACTCCATCGGGAGCTCGCGCGCGATCGGCTCGACGAAGCCGCGCACGATCATCGCCATCGCCTCGTCCTCGGTGAGCCCGCGGCTCATGAGGTAGAACAGCTGGTTCTCCGAGACCTTGGAGACGGTGGCCTCGTGGCCCATCTCGACGTCGTCCTCACGGACGTCGACGTAGGGGTAGGTGTCGGAGCGGCTGATCTGGTCGACCAGCAGCGCGTCGCACTTGACCGTCGACTTGGAGTGCTCGGCGCCCTCCTGGATCTGGACCAGGCCGCGGTAGCTCGTGCGGCCGCCGCCGCGCGCCACCGACTTGGAGATGATCGTCGAGGAGGTGTTGGGCGCGGCGTGCACCATCTTCGAACCCGCGTCCTGGTGCTGGCCCTCGCCCGCGAAGGCGATGGACAGCGTCTCGCCCTTGGCGTGCTCGCCCATGAGGTAGACGGCCGGGTACTTCATCGTGACCTTGGACCCGATGTTGCCGTCGATCCACTCCATCGTCGCGCCCTCGTAGGCGACGGCGCGCTTGGTGACGAGGTTGTAGACGTTGTTCGACCAGTTCTGGATGGTCGTGTAACGACAGCGGGCGTTCTTCTTCACGACGATCTCGACGACCGCGGAGTGCAGCGAGTCGGACTTGTAGATCGGCGCGGTGCAGCCCTCGACGTAGTGGACGTACGCGCCCTCGTCGACGATGATCAGCGTCCGCTCGAACTGGCCCATGTTCTCGGTGTTGATCCGGAAGTAGGCCTGCAGCGGGATCTCGACGTGCACGCCCGGCGGCACGTAGATGAACGACCCGCCCGACCACACGGCCGAGTTGAGGGCGGCGAACTTGTTGTCGCCCACCGGGATCACCGAGCCGAAGTACTCCTGGAAGATCTCCGGGTGCTCCTTGAGACCGGTGTCGGTGTCGAGGAAGATGACGCCCTGCTGCTCCAGGTCCTCGCGGATCTGGTGGTAGACGACCTCGGACTCGTACTGGGCCGCGACGCCGGCCACCAGGCGCTGTTTCTCCGCCTCGGGGATGCCGAGCTTGTCGTAGGTGTTCTTGATGTCCGCCGGGAGCTCTTCCCACGACGCGGCCTGCTTCTCCGTCGACCGGACGAAGTACTTGATGTTGTCGAAGTCGATGTCGGTGAGGTCGGCGCCCCACGTCGGCAGCGGCTTCTTACCGAACAGGCGCAGGCCCTTCAGGCGAAGGTCGAGCATCCAGTCGGGCTCGTTCTTCTTCGCCGAGATGTCGCGGACGACCTCATCGGACAGCCCGCGACGGGCCGAGGCGCCGGCCACGTCAGAGTCGGCCCAGCCGAACTTGTAGTTTCCGAGCCCTTCGAGCTCGGGATGGGCTGCCGTAGTCATGCGGAGGTGCCTCCGGAGTCCTGCTTGTCGTTCTTATCGGTTTTTTCGGTCAGTTCACGTGACGTCACGTGGGTCGTGCATATTCCATCGCCGTGCGCGATCGTGGCCAGCCGCTGCACGGGGACGCCGAGCAGCCGCCCGAACGCCGCCGTCTCCGCCTCGCACAGCTGCGGGAACCGGGCCGCGACGTGCGCGACCGGGCAGTGGTGCTGGCACAGCTGCTGCCCGCCGGCCGGGGCGGTGCCGGCCGAGGCGGCATAGCCGTCCACGGACAGCGCCTCGGCGAGGGCCTGGGCCCGCTGCTGCGGCGGGACGTCCCGGATCGACGCGCCGTAGCGCGCCTCCAGGTCGCTCACCTGGCGGCGGGCGAACTCCTCGACGGCCTCCTCGCCGAGCTTGTCGGCCAGGAACCGCAGGGCGTTGGCCGCGAGGTCGTCGTAGGCGTGCACGAAGGCGCTGCGCCCGGCGTCGGTGATGACGAACATCTTGGCCGGACGGCCGCGCCCGCGCCTGGACTGCGGACGGCTCCGCCGCTCCTCGATCATCCCCTCGGCGAGGAGGTGCTCGAGGTGGCGGCGTACGGCCGCGGGCGTGAGCCCGAGCCGCTGTCCGAGCGCCGAGGCGCTGATGGGACCATATTCAAGAATCAGTCGGGCCACCCGGGCGCGGGTGGTGCGCTCGGTGTGGTTCGGACCGAGCGCGGGCACGCCGGCGGCCGCCGGGTCGCTGCTCGTCGTCTCGGTCACGTATTTCACAACATCAGTGTGGCCTAATTCCTTCCCGCGACACAAACGGATCCCGGTAATCCGCATCACTAAGGTGAGCCTTGCCTCACCTGCTCGGACGCTCCCGTACGGTGATCGCCACGACCAGGGCTCCGGCGAGGAACGCCGCGCCCGCGCCGGCCATCGGCGCCGCGAGCCGGCCTCCGGCCCCCAGCGTGCCGAGCAGGGCGACGCCGACCGTGCTGCCGACCTGCCGGGCCGCGTTGACCGCCCCCGAGGCGACGCCCGCCCGCTCCGGCGGCGCGGCCTCGACGACGGTGGTGGTGGCGGCCGGCATCGTGAACGCCATCCCGAAGCCCGTCGCCATCAGCCCGAGCATGATCAGCAGGTACGGCGTGCGCGGACCCACGGCCATGAGCGCGAGCAGCCCGGCCGCTCCCGTGCACAACCCGATCAGCATCGTCGGGCGGGTTCCGGACCGGCCCGTCAGCCGCCCGGACAGGAACGACGCCACCGAGACGAGGATCCCCTCCGGCAGCAGCGCCAGGCCGGCCATCGTCGGGCTCATCCGCCGGACGTCCTGGAAGAACAGGCTGACGACGAACAGCTGACCGTAGAAGCCGAGGTTGATCAGCAGCCCGACCGCGTTGCCGCCGGAGAACGGCCGGCTCCGGAACAGGCTCAGCGGCAGCATCGGGTTCGCCGACCGCCGTTCGACCGCGACGAAGATCGCGGCCGCCAGCGCCGCGAGGGCCAGCCCGCCGAGGACCGCCGGCGACAGCCAGCCGCGGGTCCGCGCCTCGATGAGGGCGAAGGTCAGCAGTCCGAGCGCGGCGACTGCGGCGGCCTGCGCGCCCGGGTCGAGTCCCCGCCGGCCGTGCCCCTCCGGCCGCACGACGTGGCGGACCGTCAGCAGCAGGGCGACCAGCCCGATCGGCACGTTGATGAAGAACACCACGCGCCAGCTCGCCACCTCGGTCAGGACCCCGCCGACCACCGGACCCGAGGCGGCCGCGATCCCGGCGATCGCGGCCCACACGCCGACGGCCCGGGCGCGCGCCGCCGGGTCCGGGTGGGCGGCCTGCAGCAGCGCCAGGGACGAGGGCACCAGGATCGCGGCCGCGGCGCCCTGCACCAGCCGGGCTGCGACGAGAGCGGCGGCGGTCGGTGCCAGCCCGCAGGCCGCCGAGGCGGCGGTGAACAGCAGGAGTCCGGCGCAGAACACCCGGTGGGGGCCCACCCGGTCGCCGAGCGCGCCGGCGGACAGCAGCAGCGTCGCGAACGTGAACGTGTAGCCGTCGACCACCCACTGCAGGACGCCCATCCCGCCTCCGAGATCACGGCCCAGCGCGGGCAGCGACAGGCTCACCGCCGTGGCGTCGATGATGACCATGAAGTAGCCGAGGCAGATTGCGATCAGGGGCAGCGCACCGGCGCGCGGCCGGGACTGCGTTTCGGATTCCAGTGCGACCATGCCCCGATGCTGGCCCGCATTCGTTTAGACGATCGCCGAAGCGTCGCCGCGACGGCCTGGGGGCGGGTTCAGCCGGCGAGGGTCGCGACCAGGATGGCCTTGATGGTGTGCAGGCGGTTCTCGGCCTGGTCGAAGACGATCGAGGCCTCCGACTCGAACACCTCGTCGGTGACCTCGAGCCCCTCCAGGCCGAACTGCACGTAGATCTCCTCGCCGACCGTCGTCTCCCGGTCGTGGAACGCCGGAAGGCAGTGCATGAACCGCACTGACGGGTTCCCGGTCGCGGCGAGCGCCTCGGCGTTGACCTGGTACGGCCTGAGCAGCGCGATCCGCTCGGCCCAGACCTCCTTCGGCTCGCCCATCGACACCCAGACGTCGGTGTGCAGGAAGTCGGCGCCGCGCACGCCCTCGGCGACGTCGTCCGTCAGGGTGATCCGGGCGCCGCTGCGCTCGGCGAGGCCGCGGGCCGCGGCCTGGACCTCGGCGGACGGCAGCAGCCCGTCGGGCGCGACGAGCCGGACGTCCATGCCCAGCAGGGCGCCCATGACGAGCAGGGAGTTGCCCATGTTGTTGCGCGCGTCGCCCAGGTAGGCGAAGGCGATCTCATCGAGGGGCTTGGCCGCGTGCTCGGCCATCGTGAAGGCGTCGCACAGGCTCTGGGTCGGGTGCCACTCGTCCGTGAGACCGTTCCACACGGGCACGCCGGCGTACGCGGCGAGGACCTCGATGTCCGCCTGGCGCCTGCCGCGGTACTGAATGCCGTCGAACATCCGGCCCAGCACCCGTGCGGTGTCCTTCACCGACTCCTTGTGCCCGATCTGGGAGCCCGACGGGTCCAGGTAGGTCACGTGCGCGCCCTGGTCGTGCGCCGCGACCTCGAACGCGCTGCGCGTGCGGGTCGAGGTCTTCTCGAAGATCAGCGCGATGTTGCGGCCGGTCAGGCGGGGTCGCTCGGTGCCCGCGCGACGGGCCGCCTTCAGCTCGCCGGCCAGGTCGACGAGCGAGCGGAACTCCTCCGCGGTGAAATCGAGCTCTTTGAGGAAGCTCCGGCCGCGCAGCATGTGACCTCCCGATGACATGACCCAGACCGTATCACTATGCGCCACTCTGAATCGATATTCAGAACGATCTCCGGGGTCCCTGCCTCGCGCCGAACCGGCCCTCCTAGACTCGGGGGCATGGAACCCCTCGCCGTCGCAGTGAATGACCTGGTCAAACGCTATGGCATCGTCACCGCGGCCGACGGCCTCTCATTCGACGCCCGGAACGGCGAGGTGACCGCCCTCCTCGGCCCCAACGGAGCGGGCAAGACCACCACGGTCGAGATCTGCGAGGGCTACCGGCGCGCCGACGCGGGCACCGTGCGCGTCCTCGGCCGCGACCCCCGCGACCCGGAGCTCAAGACGCGCATCGGCGTGATGCTGCAGTCCGGGGGCGTGCCGACCAACGCCCGCGCCGGGGAGTTCCTGCGCCTGATCGCGAGCTTCTACGCGGCGTCCCTCGACCCCGCCGCGCTCCTCGAACGGCTCGGCCTCACCGCCGCGGCCCGCACCCCGTACCGTCGCCTGTCCGGCGGCCAGCAGCAGCGGCTGGCCCTCGCCGCCGCCGTGGTCGGCCGCCCCGAGCTGGTCTTCCTCGACGAGCCCACCGCCGGCCTCGATCCCCAGGCCCGGCACGCGACGTGGGAGCTCGTCGAGGACCTCAAGGCCGCCGGCGTCGCGGTGATCCTCACCACCCACCACATGGACGAGGCCGAACGCCTGGCCGACCAGGTGGTGATCGTCGACCACGGGACGGTCATCGCCTCGGGCCCGCCGTCCTCGCTGACCGGCGCCGAGCGCCAGCTCCGCTTCCGGGCGCGACCCGGACTCGGCCTGGACGAGCTGCTGTCCGCGCTGCCGCCCGCCACCATGGCCAAGGAGTCGCCGGCCGGGCACTACGTCATCGAGGGCGATCTCGTGCCCGAGTTGCTGGCGACCGTGACCGCCTGGTGCGCCTCCAACGGCGTCATGACCGAGGACCTCCGGATCGAGCGGCGGACCCTGGAAGACGTGTTCCTCGAACTGACCGGACGGGAGCTCCGCTCGTGACGGACCTGACCTTCGCCCCCTCGCCCGGCGCGGCGCCGGCGTCCCGGATGATCCGGGCCCAGACCGCGTACGAGCTGCGCACGCTGCTGCGCAACGGCGAGCAGCTGCTGCTCACCCTCATCATCCCCGTGGCGCTGCTCATCCTGTTCAGCGCCGCGCCGCTGCTCGACGTCGGCGCGGGCAAGCGGGTCGACTTCCTCACCCCCGGCGTCCTGGCGCTCGCCGTGATGTCCACCGCGTTCACCGGGCAGGCGATCGGGACGGGCTTCGAACGCCGGTACGGCGTGCTGAAACGCCTCGGCGCGACGCCGCTCCCCCGGTCCGGGCTGATCGCCGCCAAGACGCTCACCGTCGTTGCCGTCGAGGTCCTGCAGGCGATCGTGCTCTGCGTCGTGGCGTTCGCACTCGGCTGGAGCCCGCACGGGAACCCGGCGACCGTCATCCTGCTGCTGATCGTGGGCACGGCGGCGTTCAGCGGCTTCGGGCTGCTCATGGCGGGCACCCTGCGCGCGGAGGCCACCCTGGCCGCCGCCAACCTCGTCTACCTGCTCCTGCTCGTCCTGGGCGGCGTCATATTTCCGTTGACAAAGTTCTCCGGCGGCGTACGGTCGGTACTCGAACTGCTACCGATCTCCGCGCTCGCCGACGGGCTGCGCCAGGTACTGCAGCACGGTGCCGGGTTCCCCGTCCGCGACCTGGTGATCCTTGCCGTGTGGGCGGTGCTCGGCCTGGCCCTCGCCGCGCGCTTCTTCTCGTGGGAGTGACGCATGGCGCTCGCTGAAAGCCCGGGTTCCTACGACCGGGCCGGATGGTTCCGTTCCCGCCCGGCCGGCCTCCGGCTGTCCCTCGGCTCCGTCCCGCCGCCCGCTCTGATCCTGCTCGGCATCGTCTCGGTGCAGGTCGGCGCCGGCCTGGCCAAGAACCTCTTCGGCCAGATCTCCCCGGACGCGATCGTGACGCTGCGCCTGCTCACCTCGGCCATCGTCCTCTCGGTGATGACCCGCTCCGCGCTGCGCGACCTGCGCCGCGCGCACTCCTGGCGTGACCTCGGAATCGCCGTGCTGTTCGGCCTCACCCTCGCCGGCATGAACTTCAGCTTCTACCAGGCCATCGCCCGGATCCCGCTCGGCGTGGCGGTGACGATCGAGTTCCTCGGGCCGCTCACCGTCGCGATCGTCGCGTCGCGACGCCGACTCGACCTGCTCTGGGCGGTCATGGCGCTGGGCGGGGTGGCGCTGCTCGCCCGCGGCGGCGGGAACATCCCGCTGACGGGGGTGGCGTTCGGGCTGCTCGCGGCGGTCGGCTGGGCCGTGTACATCGTGCTGAGCGGGGCGACGGGCAAGCGGTTCTCCGGGTCCACCGGCCTGGCCATCGCCAGCGTCGTCGGGGCGACCGCCATGATGCCGGTCGGGATCGCCACCGGCGGATCGGCGCTTCTCGACCCGAAGGTCCTGCTGATCGGCCTCGGTGTCGGCCTGCTGTCCTCGGTCATCCCGTACACCCTGGAGCTGGAGGCGCTGCGGCGCATGCCGGCCCGGGTGTTCGGCATCCTGATGAGCCTGGAGCCCGCGGTGGCCGCCCTGGTCGGCCTCGTCTTCCTCGGCGAGATCCTGCAGTGGCGCGAGTGGCTCGCGATCGGCTGCGTCATCGCCGCCTGCGTCGGCGCCACCCGCTTCCAGCAATCCCCGCCCGAAGCCCCCGAGGCCTGACGGAACCCCGGACCGCTCGACGGTCCTCACCCCTGTCCTCTGCGGCGTGGTGCGGAATCTGTGACGTCGGCGGCGGGCTCTTCCGCTGCCGCACGGTCGATCAGGTGCCGTCGCAGGAAGGACAGCTCGGCCTCGACCGCCTGCTCGTGCGCCTCCAGGAACGGCGCGTAGTGCCCGCCGGGCAGGCGGACCAGCTCCCCGCGGGGTGCTCGCTCCGCCGCGCGGATCGCGGGGCCGGGTGGAGCGGTCTGGTCCTGGTCGCACACCACGACCAGCAGCGGGCACCGTGCGCGGGGCGCGTGGCGGCCGGGCCGGTAGAACGGGATCCGGAGCGCGGAGCGGGCGGCGATCACCTGCTGCCAGTCCGGATACCGGTTGCCGGGGTTGAGCGCCCGGTCTCCGTCGAGGCCGTCCGGGGTGGTGAGCATCGCCACGGTCCCCGGCTCGCCGGCGAGCGGGACGAGCAGGGGCGGGCGGCCGAGGAGGCCGCCGAGGGCGTCGAGGAGGCCCCGGCCGGTGAACCGCAGCATCGCCGACGGTCTCTGGTGACGGCCCGCCTTCCTCGTGGCGTCCGGGCCGTCGGCGAGCGGCGTCTGCGCGATCGCCGCCGCCACCCTCGGATCGTCCGCCGCGACCCGGAGGACATGACCGCCTGACAGGGAGAATCCCCAGATCGCGATCCGGTCGGGTGCGACCCCCGGCAGGGTCGCGGCGAACGTGATCGCCGCCTCCCAGTCGGCGAGCTGCTCGCCGATCCGCACGATCTGGCGCGGCCGGCCGCCGCTCTCCCCTAGCCGCCGGTAGTCGAAGGCCAGAACGGCGAACCCGGCGTCGTTCAGACGCTCGGCGAACGGATCGGTGCCCGGCTCCTTGGTCACCGCGCCGCCCGCGCCCATGATCACGCAGGCGCCGTTGGCGCCCGGGTAATGCCAGGCGGCGCACTCGACGCCGCCGCTGACGAAACGAACCTTCTCCCGCTGCGCTGAAACCCGCACCCGGCCTCCCCTGTTGGATTCATATGGAACTCATAGTATACGTTTTACATATCACTCTCAGAGAGAGGCATCATCGTGATTCTTGTGACCGGAGCCACCGGCACGATCGGGCGTCCCCTGGTCGACCTGCTCGCCGGCGCGGGCGCCAAGGTGCGCGCCGTCACCCGCGACCCCGAAACCGCCGGTCTCCCCGCGGGCGTCGAGGTCGTCGCGGGCGACCCGTCGAGGCCCGACACGATCGCCGCGTTCCTCGACGGCGTCACCGCCGTGTTCCTGCACCCGCGGGCCGCCGGGCAGGCCGCCGGCGATCTCCTGGCACTCGCCCGGGAGCGAGGCGCCGAGCGGGTGGTGGCGCTCGCGGCCATCAACGTCGACGACGACCCGGCCGAGCAGCCGTCCCGCTTCCAGGGGGACAGGAACAAGGAGACCGAGGACGCCGCCGTCGCGAGCGGACTGGAGTGGGTCAGCCTGCGGCCCGCCGGCTTCGCCGTCAACGCCCTCCGCACCTGGGCTCCTCAGGTCCGCGCCGGTGACGTCGTACGCGGCCCGTACGCCGGCTTCGCCGAACCGCTCATCCACGAGAGGGACATCGCGGAGGTCGGCGCCCGCGCGCTGCTGGACGGCGGCCTGGCGGGCCGGAGGCTTCGGCTCACCGGCCCGCGGCCCCTGTCCCACGAGCAGGTCGTGACCGTCATCGGCGACGTGATCGGCAGGCCGCTGCGCTTTGAGGAGGTCCCGCCGGAGGTGTTCGCGCGGGGTCTGGTCCAGCGCGGCCTCCCGCAGCCGTTCGTCGAGGCCCTTCTGGCCCGGTACGCCCGGGGCGCCGGACCGGCCGAGGCCGTCACCGACGACGTGGAGACGGTCCTCGGTCGTCCCGCCCGGACCTTCGCCGAGTGGGTCGCCGACCATGCCGCCGCCTTCCAGGGCTGACGACGGCATGAGCGACCGGAAGGGATACCGGCCATGAGAAAGCGTCCGCTCGTCGGGCTCCTCCGTTTCCTGAGCCTGACCTTCGGGGGGCTGTTCGCGGGGTTCCTCGTCTGCGTCCTCGTGCTGGAGTCGTCCCTGCGGCACTACGACCGTTTCGTATACGCCCAGGTCCGGCAGGTCGAGCTCGACCGACTGGACATCCTCGCCTCCGTCACCCTCATCCCCGCGCTGATCACCACGGCGATCGTGGTCATCTCCGCGATCAATTCACGAGGGCGCGCGTTCTGGCTGACGCTGGCGGCGCTGGGCCTGCTCGCGACCGTCTTCGTCACCACGCTGATCTTCAACCTCCCCATCAACAGCGACCAGGCGGGCTGGAACGTGCACGCGCCTCCCGCGGACTGGGCGCACGTCCGTGATCGCTGGCAGATCGCACACGCGGTGCGGACGTGCGCGGCCGTGCTCGCGTTCGCGCTCCTGGGAACGGCGGCGATGCAGAGGATGCCCGCCGGTCCCGAATCGCCCGCGAGGGACGAGGCCTCGCGCCGGCCCCCGGCCCCCGCCGCGCGCTGACGTCCGGACGGATGCCCGGCCGGTACGCGGGACGACCGCGACACGGCCGGCCGGACATCGGTCCGGATACGCTCTAAACTCGCGCCATATGGCTCGGACATCGCATTGCGCGGGAGGCGGCACGCCATGGCGTCCATGACGTCCCAGGACGCCGACGCGGCGCGGCATCGGCGGCGGACTACCGCCACGATCAGAGAGTCGCTGCGCGAGTTGAGCATCCAGCTGTCCCTGCTCAACCACCAGGTCGGCGCGCGCGCCGACCTCAAGGACGTCGACCTGCACTGTCTCGACCTCATCAACCGCCATGGCCCGCTGAGCCCGACCGCCCTGGCGCGGCGCGCCGGGCTCCACCCGGCCACCATCACCGGCATCCTCGACCGGCTCCAGCGCGGCGGCTGGGTCACCCGCGAACGCGACCCCGGCGCCACCGACCGCCGGGCCGTCGCCGTACGCGCCCTGCGCGACCGGAACGCCGAGCTCTTCCAGCTCTACTCGGGGATGAACACCTCGATGGAGGAGATCTGCGCCGAGTACACCGACGCCGAACTCGAGCTGCTCGCCGGCTTCCTGCGCCGTACCATCGACGCCGGTCATGAGGCGACCGACCGGCTGGCCAGCGACTGACCCGGCCGAGCCGACCCGGACCCGAATCGTCGAGAGGGACCCGGATCCGGGGCATGGGCGGGCGCTCGTACGATGAGGGACGTGCGATCCGATAACCCGCTGACCCGGCTCCGTGACCTCGTGTGGCGTCCCACGCCCGCCTCCCTGCGCGGGCTCGCGCTGGCGAGCGTGGCGGGCAACGCCCTGATCATGGCGACGGGCGCGGCCGTGCGCGTCAGCGGCTCGGGCCTCGGCTGCCCCACGTGGCCGAAGTGCACCGGCACCAGCCTGGTGCCGACCCACACTCCGGAGCACTCGGCCGTCAACATGGCGATCGAGTTCGGCAACCGGATGCTGACCTTCCTGGTGCTCGCGCTCGGCGCGCTGGTGTTCGTCGCGGCGCTGCGGCTGCGGCCCCGGCGCAAGGGCCTCGTGCGGCTGGCCGCGATCCAGCCGCTCAGCGTCGTCGCGCAGGCGATCGTCGGCGGGATCGTCGTGCTGACCGACCTGCATCCGGTCTCGGTGACCGTGCACTTCCTGCTGTCGCCGGCGATCCTGGCGGCGGCCGTGGTGCTGTGGGTGCGCGCGGGCGAGGGAGACGAGCCCGCCCGGCCTATCGTCCGCCAGGAGCTGGTCTGGCTCGGGCGCGCCCTGACCGGTGTGGTCTTCCTGCTGCTGGTGGCGGGCACCGTGGTGACCGGCACCGGACCGCACGCCGGCGACCCGAAGGCCCGGCGCTACGACTTCCAGATCGAGCAGGTCGCCCAGCTGCACGTCGACATCGTCTGGGCCACGGTCGGCCTGACGTTCGCCCTACTTCTCGGCCTGCGCCTCACCAGCGCCCCGAAGCACGTCCAGCGGCGCGCGCTCGAGCTGCTGGTGATCGAGCTGGCGCAGGGCGTCATCGGCTACGTGCAGTACTTCACCAACGTCCCGGGCGCCCTCGTCGTCGCCCACGTCCTGGGCGCGGCGCTCGTGTGGATCGCGACCCTGCGCGTGGTCTTCGCGCTCCGCGACCGCGGCCCCATGCCGGCGCTTCCGGCCCCGGAGCCTCCGGCCGAGGCCCGCGACGCCGCTCCGGCCGCCTCGCTCGGCACCTGACCTCCGCTCTCGCCGCAGGCGGGCTCAGGCGGCGTGGGTGAGCTTGGTGGTGAGCCACTGGAAGCACTTGGGGAGCATGGCCGTCCAGACCCCCGTGTTGTGGCCGCCGCGCGGCACGATGTAGGTGTAGACGATCGAGGGCGGCTTCGCCGCCTGGACCATCGTGTTCACCGCGGTCGTGGTGCCGGGGTCCTGCTTGCTGGCGGTCAGGAGCAGGTCGACGGGCGGGCGCCTGGTCTGCAGGAGCTCGGGGACGTTCTCCCCCGGCACCCGGGCGAGCGCCGCCGTGGACGGGGTGAAGTAGCCGGAGAGGCTGACGCCCGCGCGGAACAGGTGGGGGTACTGCGCGGGGAGCTTGGCGGCGCAGTACCCGCCCGTCGAGTAGCCCATTGTCCCCCAGGCGTCGCGGCCGGGCAGGGCGCGGAAGTTCTCGGTGACGATGCGGCGGACGTCCTCGGCCAGCCAGGTCGCCACCTTCGGGCCGTGCGGCACGTTGGCGCACTCGGTGTCGTGGCCGGGGACCACGGTGATGGTCGGCGCGACGAGGATGTACGGCTGCGCGGCGCCCTTCTTCATCGCCTCCTGCAGCTTCTTCGGCCCCTGCATGGTGTGAAGCCAGGTGACCGGCGTGCCGGGGAAACCGGGGAACAGCTCCACGACGGGAAAATGCTGCTGCGGGTGCTGCTGGTACTGCGGCGGCAGCCACACCCAGATCTTGCTGCGGACCCCCGACTTGGCGCCCACGAGGGTGGCCGAGAAGGTGTCCTTCCCGTGGTCGGGGCGGAAGTCCTTGCGGAGCCGCTTGGACAGGCCGCGCGCCAGGGGCTCTGATCCGCCGTTCTGCTGCTGGATGGGCGCGTCGGCGCCGTTCTGGCCGGTCAGATCGCTCCACGAGGCGAAGAACTCGAAGTGGTCGTTCAGGCCGACGCCCGCGACGAGGACCGCCGTCAGCTGGCTGGCCACGATCAGCGAGATCCTCGTCGGCCACGCGGCCATGCCGCGTACCCGTCCCCACAGCAGCGCGCAGCCGACCGGCGCGGTCAGCGCGAGCAGGATCGACAGGACGAGCAGCGGCCAGCCCAGCAGACTCAACCGTGGCCTCCCCGAAGGCGTTTGAACTGAGCATCGCCGGAACGAAAGCTGGACGGCGGCTCAATATGCGTCTGTCGCGGGCCGATCGTAGAGGCGCTCGGGTTCTCTCTTGCTTGATCACAGGTGTCGTTCGCGTGTACTCCGCGTTCACCTGACGTGAAGGTTGCCGCGTGGCCGTCCCGGCGGGGGCACCGGGTGGCGCGATCACACGATCACGCAGGCGTGACCGTCGAGGTCCGGCCGAGCCGCACCGGCGGATCGCTCAGGATCCGTGCGTCCAGGATGTCGTACCACCGGCCTTGCTCGGTGCGGCGCGCCTCCCACTTCGGATCGCGGCTCTGGGCCGCCACAGCCCGGCGGTAGGCGCCCCAGGCCGCTTCGTCGGCGAACGTGACGAAGTGTTCGACGCAGTGGACGTCGGGGCCGATGGTGCGCACGAACCAATCCGTCTTCAGCACCATGTCGAGCCCGTCATAGAACCACTCTTCACGTTCCCGTACCCACTCCCAGAAATCCGGCAGATTCTCCTGCGCGTAGGGGGTCGGCCGGAACGTGTACACCAGATGGATCACTTCATGCCCTCTCTCAGAACCATTGCTCCCACGAGACGTCGAGCGCCTCGGGGCGGGACCGGAAACGTTCGCGCCAGGAACCCGCGACACGGGAGTTGCGCGCCGCGGCGTCGGCATCGGATACCAGGTCGGGCAGGCCATCCGCCGGAGCGACCACCATCGCCAGCGGAGACAGTCGCGCACCGCGGCGGGCCTTGGCCTCCCACGCCGACACCGACAGATGGATCCGGCGAAAACCGTGAGCCGCGGCCCAGTTCACCGCCGCGTAATGGGTCAGAACGTAATAAGTGAACGGTGGGGCATCCTCATCAGCTCCCCAATAACGGCCGTAGAGCCAATCGTGATGCCGGTAGAAGACGGCGGCGGCGGCGATCCGGCCCTCATGTCGGGCCAGGCAGACGACGGCGTGACGTGCCACCCCCGCGGTCTGCTGGGCGGCCAGCACGCGGCGCATCCACTCGATGCCGCCGCCGGATCCGTACCGTGCCCGTGTTCCCGCGATGAGTTCGGCGACCCGGTCGGGTCCCGCGTCGGCCAGCGATCGCCATTCGACCACGCCGCCGTACGCTTTGAACGCTCTCGACTCCCGCCGCCACTTGTTGCGGTCCTCGTGCCGGACGGTGTCCGCCAAGCCGTCCATGCCGTCGGCGGGAACGTGCAGCATCGTGTCCGCCGTTTGCAGCAGGGCACGGGCGCCGGAGGCCGATCCGGCCAGTTCGCTCGCTGCCGGCCCCGGCAGGTACGGCCAGACGACCCCGGCCGCCCCTCGGCGCCGGGCCTCCGCACGCGCCTCCGCCAACAGCGCGCGGAGAACGGCCTCCCGCCGTTCTCCGGGGGCGCACGGCACCGTGTTGGCGGTCGCCCTCCGGCCGCCGAGCCACAGGAACGGCCGGGCCCACGGCCCGGCCAGGCCACCGGCGAGTGCGCTGAGGGAGAACAGCTCACGGTCGGCCGGATCGCCGCCCCAGGTGGGCGCCACACCGGCGATGCCGCCTCCGGCCCTCGCGACGATCACCGGGTCCGCGCCGTGCGCGAGTTCCAGCGAACGGATCCATCCGTGGCTCGAATAGAACCCATCGGGCCCGATCAGGGTGTCCCATTCGTCGGCGGATACGGCTTCGGCCGTGGCGACTTTCGTCACCTCCGGATCGCCGATCCGCCCCCTGTGGCCGATACCTACACCCAAGGGAGATTCACTCCGTTCTGCTCGAACGGAGCCACGCTAGCCGATCAGATCATCGGGTGATCATTTCATTTCCTTGCGTTATGAAAACGTCATCGCCCCGCCGGCGGCGCATATCGGAATGTTCAGCCGGCATTAAGGTACGCCCGCAGGCGTTCCAACGGCCAGGTGTTGACGACATCGTCCGGGGTGAGCCAGCCGCGCTGGGCCGTGCCGACGGCGTAGCGGAGGTTGTCGAAGTGGCCAGGGG
This sequence comes from Actinoallomurus vinaceus, assembly GCF_039542055.1. Classification (NCBI taxonomy): domain Bacteria; kingdom Bacillati; phylum Actinomycetota; class Actinomycetes; order Streptosporangiales; family Thermomonosporaceae; genus Actinoallomurus; species Actinoallomurus vinaceus. Next base: position 82,399 of record NZ_BAABHK010000012.1, on the reverse strand, counting down.
CGTGCGCGTCGCTGTCGATGGCGAACTTCACACCGTGCCGCCGGGCGTGCCGGATCAGGTCGGCGGGCAGGTCGAGGCGGTCGGGGAAGGCGTCGATCTCCAGGATCGTCCGGGACCGGGCGCACGCCGCGAACACGGCGTCCCAGTCGGCGTCGACGGACGCGCGGCGGCCGATGCTGCGGGCGGTGGGGTGACCGAGGATGTGGACGTGGGGGTTCTCCACCGCGCGGACGATCCGGCGGGTCATCGCCTCGCGGTCCTGGGTGAAGTGCGAGTGGACCGACGCGACGCAGATGTCGAAGCCCGCCAGGAACTCGGCCGGCCAGTCGACCTCGCCGTCGGGGTCGATGTTCAGCTCGGTGCCGTGCAGCAGCGCCATGTCCGGGTAGCGCCCCTGCAGCGCCCGCACGGCCTCCCGCTGGGCGAGCATCTTCTCGTCCGTCATCCGCTGCATGGACAGGTTCGGCGCGTGGTCGGTGATCGCGTAGTACGCGTTGCCGCGCGCGGCCGCGGCGGCGACCATGTCCTCCAGCGAGGCGACGCCGTCGGTCAGGTCGGTGTGGGTGTGCAGGTCGCCGCAGAGGTCGGCGAGCTCGACGAGGCGGGGCAGCTCGCCGCGCAGCGCCGCCTCGATCTCGCCCTCGTCCTCGCGCAGCTGCGGCGGGATCCACGGCAGCCCGAGCCGGGCGTAGACGTCCTCCTCGGTGGCGGACACGATGAGCTCGCCGGTCTCGACGGAGAACAGGCCGTACTCCGACAGCTTCAGGCCCGCGCGGACGGCGATCTCGCGGGTGCGGACGTTGTGCGCCTTGGACCCGGTGAAGTACTGCAGTGCCGCGCCCCACGCCTCCGGCGGCACGACGCGCAGGTCGACCTGGAGCCCCTTGACCGTACGGACCGAGGTCTTGGTCTCACCGCTGCCGATCACCTCGGTGACGAACGGCAGGGCGATGAACGCCGCCATCAGCGGCCCCGAGTCCTCGGCGGTGGCGAGGATGTCGATGTCGCCGACCGTCTCGCGGCACCGCCGTAGCGACCCGGCGTACGCGCACCGCCCCGCGAGCGGGGACAGCTCGGCGACGATCTCCTCGGCGAGCTCGGTGGCGACGTCGATGAGCGCCCGCTCCCCCGCGTGCCGCAGCAGCTCGATGCCGTGGAGGATGTTCTCCTCGGTCTTGGCGCCGAAGCCCTTGAGGCCGTTCAGCCGGCCGGCCGGGATCGCCTCGGCGAGCTGCTCCACGGAGGAGATCCCCAGCTCCTCGTAGAGCACCATCGCCTTCTTCGGCCCCAGGGTCGGGATCTCGGTGAGGGCCCGCACGCCCGCCGGGATGCGCTCGCGCAACGCCTCGAGCTGCCGGATCGTGCCGGTCTCCTGGTAGTCGAGGATCTTCTTGGCGATCGCCTCGCCGACGTTGGGGATCTTCCGCAGGCCCTTGAGGTCGAGCCGCGTGACATCCTCGGGATAACCGCCGATGGCGCGCGCCGCCTTCTCGTAGGCGCGCACCTTGTACGCCGCCTCGCCGGTGATCGAGAGCAGGTCGGCGAACTCCTGGAACAGAGCCGCGACGTCGTCGTTAGGGCGCCCCATGCCTTCGATCCTAGAAGTATCTACGGGGCGTAGCTCATGACGTGGGCGTGGACCATGCGGCCGACGGCCGGGTCCTGACGGCGGAACGCCTCGGTGATGTCGGTGTGCTCGGCGGCCTTGCCGCACAGCTCGGTGCCCCGGCGCCGCAGCGACAGGGTCGTCCAGACCTCGATGCCGAGCGACTGCCACACCGAGCGGAGCAGGCGGTTGCCGGACGCCTCCACGATCTCGCGGTGGAACGCGATGCTGTGCCGCATGACCTCGCCCAGGTCGGTCGCGGCGGCGAGGCGCTCGATGTGGACCTCGAGCGCGTCGACCTGGCCGGCCAGCCGGTGGACGGCGAGGTCGGCGGCGGTCTCCTCCAGCCCGGCACGGACGGGGAAGACCTCGGCGAGGTCCTCGTCTGTGAAATCGCGCACTCTCGCGCCGCGGTTGGGCAGCGTCTCGATCAGCCGGAGGGCCTCGAGGTGACGCAGCGCCTCCCGGACGGGCGCCTGGCTGACGCCGAGCTCGACGGCGATGCGGCGCTCGACGATACGCTCACCCGGTGCCCATCGGCCGGACGTGATGCCGTCGATGAGCACCTGGCGGATCTGGTCGCCGAGACCGGTGCGCACCAATGCGGGAGAGGCGTTCATGTTACTCAATGGTAGCCCCCGCTAACGTGGTCGGACTCTATTATGACTGATCTATGATCGATCATTGATCGCCTCCTGATTGTATGGGCGCAAGTCATGGGAACCCCATCGCAGCGCCCGAGCACGAAGGGAAGACCTCGATGGGTGACACCAAGACGAGGACTCCGGCACGCCGGACCCGGAGCCGGAAGGCGCGACCCGAGCCGGAGACGCTCGTCGCGTACTACCGGCAAATGCTGCTGATACGCAGGTTCGAGGAACGCGCCGCCCGCGCGTACACCGAAGCCAAGATCGGTGGCTACTGTCACCTCAACCTCGGCGAGGAGGCGACGGTCACCGGGCTGATGGCGGCGCTGGATCCCCGTGACTACCTGTTCACGAACTATCGCGAGCACGGGTACGCCCTCGCCCGCGGCATCGACGCCCGCCGGGTCATGGCCGAGCTGTACGGCCGCAGCACGGGCGTGTCCAAGGGCTGGGGCGGGTCGATGCACATGTTCGACCTGGAGACGCGGCTGCTCGGCGGATACGGCATCGTCGGCGGACAGCTCCCGCTCGCCACGGGCGCGGCGCTCGCCGTGTCGTACAAGGGCGGCGACGAGGTCGTCATGTGCCAGATGGGCGACGGCACGACCAACATCGGCGCGTTCCACGAGTCGCTGAACATGGCCGCCCTGTGGGATCTGCCGATCGTGTTCGTCGTCATCAACAACGGCCTGGGCATGGGCACCACGGTCGAGGCCTCCTCGGCCGAGCCGGAGCTGTACCGCCGGGCCTCCGCCTACCGCATGGAGAGCGCCCGCGTCGACGGCGCCGATGTCCTCGCCGTACGCGAGGCCGCCCACGCGGCGGTCGAGCGGGCCCGCAGCGAGAGCAAGCCGTTCCTGCTGGAGACGACGAGCCCGCGCCTGCGCGGCCACTCGGTGGTCGACCCGGCCCGCTACCGCACGGCGGAGGAGAAGGAGGCCCTCAAGGCCGCCGACCCGCTCGCCCACTTCGCGCTGGAGCTGGAGGAGGCCGGCGTCCTCGACGCGGAGGCCCGAGACAAGCTCGACGCCGAGGTGAAGGCCGAGGTCGACGACGCCGCGGCGTTCGCCGACGACAGCCCGCACCCGGACGTGTCGACGCTGTTCGACTACACCTACGCCACCCCCGTACGGGGCGAGTCCCGCCGCCTGCCGGCCGACCCGGTCTTCTGAGGAGAATCCACATGGCGACCATGACCTACCGCCAGGCCCTCCGGGACACCCTGCGCGACGAGATGCTGCGCGACGAGAACGTCTTCGTCATGGGCGAGGAGATCGGCGTCTTCGAGGGCTCCTACAAGATCACCGAGGGGCTGCTCAAGGAGTTCGGGCCGAAGCGCGTCCGCGACACCCCGATCGCCGAGGAGGGCTTCGTCGGCGCCGCGATCGGCGCGGCCATGCTGGGCCTGCGCCCCGTCGTGGAGATCATGACGATCAACTTCTCGCTGCTGGCGCTCGACCAGATCGTCAACCACGCGGCGAAGATCTACGGCATGTTCGGCGGGCAGTGCAGCGTGCCGATGGTGATCCGCACGCCCGGTGGCGGCGGGCAGCAGCTCGGGGCCACGCACTCGCAGAACGTCGAGCTGTTCTACTCGTTCATCCCGGGCCTGAAGGTCCTCGCACCGAGCACGCCCGCCGAGGCGTCGGCGATGCTGCGGGCGGCGATCCGCGACGACGACCCGGTGCTGTTCCTGGAGAACCTCGCGCTGTACAACACGCGCGGCGAGGTGCCCGAGGACCTCGAGCCCGCCGAGATCGGCCGCGCCGCCGTGACCCGGCCGGGCACCGACGTGACGATCGTCGCGTACTCGCGGATGGCGCGCGTCGCGGCCGAGGCGGCCGAGAAACTCGCCACCGACGGCATCAACGCCGAGATCGTCGACCTGCGCAGCCTGCGCCCGCTCGACCGGGAGACCGTCGTCGAGTCGGTCCGCCGCACCGGCTGCGCCGTCGTCGCCGAGGACGACTGGCTCACGTACGGCATCGGCGCCGAGATCGCCGCGACGATCCAGGAGGGCGCGTTCGACTGGCTCGACGCGCCGGTCCGCCGGGTCGCCATGGCCGAGGTGCCGCTGCCCTATTCCAAGCCGCTCGAACTGGCCGCCCTGCCGTCGGCCGAATCGCTCGTCACCGCCGTCCGCGACACCGTCCGCGCGACCGGCCGTTAGGAAGATCCATGTCCGACATTCTCATGCCGCGCCTTTCCGACACCATGGAGGAAGGCGTCATCAGTGCCTGGCACAAGAAGCCCGGCGACAAGGTGACCGCCGGGGAGTCCCTCGTCGACATCGAGACCGACAAGGCCCTCATGGAGTACGAGGCGTACGAGGACGGCGTGCTCGGCGAGATCCTGGTCGCCGAGGGCGAGACCGTCGCCATCGGCACGCCCATCGCCACCCTCGTCGGCGCGGGCGAGGCCGTCCCCGCCGCGCGGCAGGCGCCCGCCGCCGAGGAGACCTCCGCCGCGACCGGCCAGGCCGCAGCCGCTCCGGCGGCGACCGTGACGGACGCTCCGGCCGCGACCGCGCCCGTACCGGCGCAGAGCGTCGAGACCGCGCCGGCCAACGGCACGCGGTCGCGCCCGCCGTCCTCCCCGCTCGCCCGCCGGCTCGCGCGGGAGAACGACGTCGACCTCGCCACGCTGACCGGCTCCGGCCCCGGTGGCCGGATCGTCCGCGCCGACATCGAGTCCGCGCTGAAGAACGCCCCGGCCGCCCCGGCGCCTGCCCCCGCGCCCGCTCCGCAGGCCCCCTCCCCCGCCGCGCCCGCGGTGGCCGAGGACCCGGACGTGGAGCGGGTGCCGCTGAGCCGGATCCGGAAGGTCACGGCCCGCCGGCTCACCGAGAGCATGCAGACGACGCCGCACTTCTACCTGACGCGGATCGTCGACGTGGGCGCGCTGCTCGCGTTCCGCAAGACGCTGAACGAAGCCCTCAACCCGGCCAAGGTCAGCGTCAACGACCTCGTCGTCAAGGCGTGCGCCACGGCCCTGCGCGCCAACCCGGTGCTGAACGTCTCGTTCACCGAGGACAACCTCCTCGTGCACAAGCGGGTGAACGTCGGCGTGGCCGTCGCGCTGGAGGACGGCCTGGTGGTCCCGGTGATCCGTGACGCGGACCGCAAGAGCGTGTCGCAGATCGGCGAGGAGACCCGGGAGCTGGCCGGGCGAGCGCGCGAGCAGCGTCTGACCCCGCAGGAGATGTCCGGGGGCACGTTCACCGTCAGCAACCTCGGCATGTTCGGGATCGACTCCTTCACGGCGGTCATCAACCCGCCGGAGGCGGCGATCCTCGCGGTCGGTGGGACCCACAAGGACGTCGTGGTCGGCGACGACGGTGAGTTCGTCGCCCGCGACCGGCTGACGCTCACGCTGTCCGTCGACCACCGGGCCTGCGACGGCGCGACCGGCGCGAAGTTCCTCGGCGAGCTGGCCGAACTGCTGGAGAACCCGCTCCGCATCGTGGCCTGAGCCGCGTACGCCGAAGGCGCCCTTCCACGGCCGACGTGGAGGGGCGCCTTCCGGCCGCGGACCGTCGCCGACTCACCGGACGGCCGCTCGCGCCAGCAGGTCGCGGAGGCGCTCGTAAGAGCGGTCCCAGCTCCACTCCGCGCGAACCCACGCGCGACCCTTCTCCCCCATCGCGCCCGGATCGGTCAGCAGCTCGATCAGCCGGTCGGCGATGGCCGGCACCGACCGCCCGTCGACGACGTGGCCGGTCTCCCCGTCGCGTACGGCGTCCGGGGCACCGCCGGAGTCCCCGGCGAGCACCGGCAGACCGGCGGCGGCAGCCTCCAGGAAGACGATCCCGAGCCCCTCGACCTCCAGGCCCGACAACCGGCTCCGGCACGGCATCGTGAAGGCGTCCGCGGCAGCGTAGAACGGCGGGAGGTCATGGTGGGGGTGCCCGCCCGCGAACACCACCCCGTCCCCGGCGAGGCGGCGCAGCCGGTCCTCGTACGGTCCCGCTCCGACGATCAGCAGTGTCGCGTCCGGCACGGCGCGGCGTACGAGCGGCAGCGCGCTGATCAGCCGGTCCTGGCCCTTGCGCGGCACCAGCCGTGACACGCTCAGGACTACGGGCCGGTCCCCCAGGCCGTACCGCTCCCGGACCGCCGCGCCGTCGGCGTCCGGGCGGAACACCGAGGTGTCCACGCCCGGCACCAGCCGGGTCGTGCGCGTCCGGGGGCCGAACGCCCGGGCGATCCGCCGCCTCGTGTATCCGGTCAGGTACGTGACGGTGCCGACCTGGTCACCGATGCGGCGCAGCATCTGCCGCGACCCCGGCAACGACGCCCACCAGATCTCGTGGCCGTGCGTGGTGGCGACCGAGGGCAGGCCGAGCCGGCCGGCGAGCAGGCCCAGCGGCGCGGCCGCGCCGAACCACACCCGGTCGCAGCCGTACCCCTTCGCCAGCGCCACCGCCGTCGCGGCCACCTCACGCGTCGGCAGCAGCGTACGGGCCCGGTCCCGCACCACCGGGAACGGCAGCCCCGCGTCGAACCGGTCCCCGTGCGGTTCACGCGACGTGTAGACCACCACCTCGCCGGGCGGGAACCGGCGCGCCAGTTCGTAGACGAACGTCTCGATGCCGCCCAACCGCGGCGGAAAGTCGTTGGTGACGATGAGGGTGGATCCCATGGGTCACACGTCGCGGCGGTGGACGACGGTGATGGCGACGGCCGCCGCGCCGAGCGCCCACAGGGCCAGCACGATCCAGGCCTCGGTGGTCGTCGTCGGTCGGCGGACGGTGAAGCCGAAGCGTCCGTAGCCGAGGTCGATCAGGCGTCCCCAGGCCATGGCGGGCAGCGCGTGCTTGATGTCGGCCGTCCAGCGGTAGTGGTCGGTGAAGCACATCGGAAGCAGCAGGAGCACCGCCGTGGTGACCACCATGGTCGCCGCGCTGTGCCGGATGATCGCACCGATGCCCATGCCGACGAGCGCGCACACCGGCGCGAGCACCGCCGACGCCGCGACCGCCTGGAACGCTCCGGGGTAGCCGATCGACATGCCGACGCCGCGGCCCGACAGGATGGCCTGGCTCGCCCAGAAGGAGGCGCCCGCGACGACCGTCCCGTAGCCGAGCATGACCACCGTCACGTCGATCAGCTTCGCCGTCACCAGCGAACGGCGGGCCGGCACGGCCGCGAAGGTCGTACGGATCAGCCCGGTTCCGTACTCGCCCGTGATGGTGATCGCGCCGACGCTGCCGGCGGCGAGCATGAGCATCAGGCCGGCGATCTGCGTGAAGGCGTCGCGCATCGCCCAGATCGGGACGAAGATGGCGCGGATGTCGGCGTCGTAGCGCGGCCAGTTGTGGTGGTCGGCGACGGCGGCGTTCACGTTCAGCCCGATGATGGCGAGCCCGCTGAGGAGCAGGGTCCAGTAGGTCGAGCGGAGGGACCAGAGCTTGGTCCACTCGGCGGCGAGGAGATCACGGAACCGGGCGCGGGGCTCGGCCGGGCGGGCGGTGATGGTCGGTGCGGTCATCGGGTGTCTCCGGCGAGGTATTCGACGCTGTCGGCGGTGAGCTCCATGAACGCCTCCTCCAGCGAGGCGGTACGAGGGGCGAGCTCGTGGAGCATGATCCGGTGCTGGAAGGCGAGCTCGCCGATGCGGACGGCGCTCAGGCCGGTGACCGTCAGCGCCCGATCGCCGTCCGGCCGGACGGACGCGCCCTCGGCGGTCAGGACGGCCGTCAGCGAGGAGGCGTCCGGAGTGCGCACGGTCACGCTCTGGGGTGTGCCGCGGGCCGCGAACTCCGCCAGGCTCTCGTCGGCGATCAGCTCTCCCCGGCCGATGACGATGAGGTGGTCGGCGGTGTGCTCCATCTCGCTCATGAGGTGGCTGGAGACGAACACGGTCCGGCCCTCGGCGGCCAGCCGCCGGAACAGGCCGCGGACCCACCGCACGCCTTCGGGGTCAAGGCCGTTGATCGGTTCGTCGAACAGCAGGACGGGCGGGTCGCCGAGCAGGGCGGTGGCGATGCCGAGCCGCTGCCTCATGCCGAGGGAGAAGCCTCCGATGCGGCGACGCGCGACCTCGGTCAGGCCCACCTCCCGCAGGACCTCGTCCACGCGGGTCCGTGGGATCCGGTTGCCGCGGGCGAGGGCGGACAGGTGTGCGTACGCGGTGCGGCCGCCGTGCACGTCCTGGGCGTCGAGCAGCGCCCCGACGTGCCGCAGCCCGCGCGGGCGGTCGCGGAACGGGCGGCCGGCGACGGTGGCCGTTCCGCTGGTCGGCTCGTTCAGCCCGAGGATCATCCGCAGCGTCGTGCTCTTACCGGCGCCGTTGGGTCCGAGGAACCCGGTGACATGTCCTGGACGCACCGTGAAGGTCAGGCCGTTGACGGCCGTCTTGGGGCCGTAGCGTTTCGTCAGTCCGCTCACTTCGATCACGCGGCCAACGGTGTCGCGGGCCGGGCTCTCCGCACATCGAGCCGTCGTCGGCATTCCCGGGACCCGCGTACCGACCGTGGTCGTACACCCGTGGTCCGATGCCGCCATGGAGATCACGCCATTACGATTCGGGCATGTCCGCCGTGCCCTCTTCTCCCCTGCTCAGGCGCGTTCCGCCGGGTGCGTGGACGGCCGCGGCCTGGTGCGCCGGCACGGTGTTCACGTTCCTCATCCGCGTGCGGCTGCCCGGGGAGGGCCTGCCCTCGGTCCAGGCCGGGGTCCTCTTCTATCGGTGGGACGGCCGGGCGATGCTGGTGGTGGCCACCGTGCTCACGCTGATCGGCAGCGGCCTGCTGCGGCGGCGACCGCTCACGGCACTCGGCCTGTTGCTCGCCGGCTCCGTCCTCGGGACACTCCCGCTGAGCGTCGGCGCGATCCCGGTGCCGCAGTTCCTCTCCGTCGACGTCGCCCTGTGGTTCATCGCGGCCACCGGGCGACGCCGGACCTCGCGCACCGCAGCCGGTCTGGTCTTCGTCACACTGGCCGGGTATCTGGCCTTCCGGCTCCTGTGCGGGTGGATCATCGGCACCTCGACGGAGCTGGCCGTGGCGATGACCGCCGCCATCGCCTGGCTCATCGGCAACTCGACGCACCAGGCGCGAGAGCACGCCGAGGACATGCGCGTCCAGGCCGCCACGCAGGCGGTGACCACCGAGCGGCTCCGCATCGCCCGCGAGCTGCACGACGCGGTGGCCCACAACATCGGCATCGTCGCCCTGCAGGCCGGAGCGGCGCGGAGAGTCATCGACACGCAGCCCACCCGAGCACGGGACGCCTTGAAGGCTGTGGAGACTTCGAGCCGGGAGACGCTGTCGGGGCTGCGGCGGATGCTCGGCGCGCTCCGGCAGGCGGAATCAGAGGCGGCGCCGCTGCACGATCTCCCCGGACTGGCGGACCTCGACCGGCTCGCCGAGGCCACCACGGCCGCCGGTGTCCGGGTCGACGTGCGGTGGCGGGGAGAGCCCCGCCCGCTCCCACCGGAGGTCGACCTGTCGGCGTTCCGGATCATCCAGGAGGCCGTCACCAACGTCGTACGGCACGCCGACACCCGATCCTGCACCGTCTCCATCGACTGCCGGGAGGAAGAGCTGACCATCGAGGTCGTCGACGGTGGGCGTGGCCACGGCGGCACCCCTGGCACCGGCTACGGCCTGGTCGGCATGCGCGAACGCGTCGCCCTGCTCCACGGAGACTTCACCGCCGGACCACGCCCCGAAGGCGGCTTCCGTGTGACGGCCCGCCTGCCCCTGCCGGCAGGTGTCGCATGAGGATTCGGGGGATCGCAGGCTGGGGCGGGGCCGTCCTGTTCCCGGTCGCGCTCGCCTGGTCACAGGTGGCCGGGTCGGGCAGCGAACCGTACTACAGCCCTTCCCAGGCCATCGCGGCGATGCTGTCGATGAGCCTGCTGATCGGCGTGCTCCGGCGGAGACCGCTGCTCGCGCTGGTCATGATGCTCCTCGGCTGCGTCTTCGTCGTCGCGTTCGCCGGGCCTGGGTACCAGAGCGGCCGATCCCCGTTTCTCCCGTTTCTGGCGGTGGACCTGGCAGTGGCGTTCATCGTCGCCACGCGGGCCTCGCGGGTGTCGACCGTCGCCGTCGTGCTGTCACTCGTCGTGCAGGTGCTCGCCATCGCCGGCTTCTCGAGTGGGCAGGACCTCCTTACCAACGTCGAGATCGCCGTCTTGGCCATCGCCACGGCCTTCATGGCCGGGAGGCTGCTCCGCGAGCGCCGCGAGCACGCGGCGGCGCTGCGTTCGCGCGCGGTGGCCGACGCCGTCACCGCCGAGCGGCTCCGCATCGCGCGCGAACTGCACGACATGGTCGCGCACACCATCGGCATCGTCGCCCTGCAGGCCGGCGCGGCCAAGCGGGTCATCGACACGCAGCCCGCCCGGGCCCGCGAGGCGCTCGGCGAGGTCGAGACCGCGAGCAGGGACACGCTGTCCGGGCTGCGCCGGATGCTCGGCGCGCTCCGGCTGGCGGAATCGGAGGCTGCGCCGCTGCACGATCTCCCTGGACTGGCGGACCTCGACCGGCTCGCCGAGGCCACCACGGCCGCCGGCGTCCGCGTCGACGTCCGACGGCGCGGTGAACCCCGCCCGCTCCCACCGGAGGTCGACCTGTCGGCCTTCCGGATCATCCAGGAGGCCGTCACCAACGTGGTGCGCCACGCCGACACCCGATCCTGCGAAGTGTCCATCGACTACCAGGACGAGGACCTGACCATCGACGTCGCCGACGGTGGACGCGGTCACGGCGCCGCCCCCGGCACCGGCTACGGCCTGGTCGGCATGCGCGAACGCGTCGCCCTGCTGCACGGAGACTTCACCGCCGGACCACGACCCGAAGGCGGCTTCCGCGTGACGGCCCGCCTCCCCCTACCGACTGGAGTGACATGACCGTCCGCGTTGTCCTCGCCGACGACCAGCCGCTGGTGCGCACCGCTTTGCAGATGGTCATCACCGACGCCCCCGACATCGAGGTCGTCGGCGAGGCCGGAACCGGCGCCGAGGCGGTGGAGCTGGTCCAGAGCCTCGATCCGGACGTCGTCGTGATGGACATCCGGATGCCCGGTATGGACGGGATCGAGGCCACCCGGAAGATCACCGCCGGTTCGGGCTCGACGCACGTCGTCGTCCTCACCACGTTCGACGATGACGACTACGTCTACGGCGCGCTGCGCGCCGGCGCGGCCGGGTTCCTCGTCAAGGACATGGCGCTGGACGACATCCTCGCCGCGATCCGCGTCGTCGCCGCCGGGGACGGCCTGATCGCGCCGAGCGTCACACGGCGTCTGATCGAGGAGTTCGCCGGCCGCCCGGGGCCCGTTCCCGGGCGGCGCACGCTCGACGGCATCACCGAACGGGAGCACGAGGTGCTGACCCTCGTCGGGCGCGGCCTGTCCAACTCCGAGATCGCCGCCGAGCTGGTCATCAGCATCGCCACCGTCAAGACCTACGTGACGCGGCTGCTCACCAAGCTGGACGCCCGCGACCGGATCCAGCTCGTGATCATCGCCTACGAGACCGGCCTGGTCGCGCCCTCCCGCTGACGGTCCCCACCGCCCTGGCTCCGCGCCCGTGGCCTGCCTAAACGGCCGGAACGCGGGGTAGGTCTCGGACGGACAACGGGGAAGGCCGCCGCGCCGGTGTGGGGCCGGGTTCGCCGGGCGGTCGCGCACGACAGGGGGGAGTGCGCCGTGCGGGTGATCATCGATCTCACACGCTGTCAGGGGTACGGCCAGTGCGCGTTTCTGGCGCCGGACGTGTTCGCCATGAACGGCGAGGAGGCGCTGCTGTACGACACCGACCCGGACGAGGCGCAGCGCGAGCACGTCCTCCGCGCGGCGGCGGCCTGCCCGGTGCAGGCCATCCACCTCGACCGGATGGCGACCCAGCATCGAGGGATGCGGACGGGCACGGCCGTCCCCCCTCCGGTCGGTGACGGGTTCCGGAAGACCGGCCGGATCGTGATCGTCGGCGCCTCGCTGGCGGGGGCTCGGGCCGCGGGCGTGCTGCGCCGCGACGGCTTCACCGGCTCGCTGACCTTGATCGGAGACGAGCCGTACGAGCCGTACGACCGTCCGCCGCTGTCCAAGCAGGTGCTGGTCGGCCGGGTGCCCGCAGATCACACCCTGCTCCCCCGCCTGCGCGAGGTCGACGCCGAATGGCTGCCCGGCGTCGCCGCCGCCGGACTCGACCTGGCCGCCAAGACGGTGCGGCTCGCCGACGGCCGGGAGGTGGGCTTCGACCGGCTGCTGATCGCGACGGGTGCGCGCGCCCGGCCGTGGTTCAACCCGGAGGAGGCCGCGCTGGACGGGGTGCTCCCGCTGCGCACGATCGAGGAGTCGTCTCGGCTCCGGGAGCGTCTCGCCGCACGCCCGCGCCGGGTGCTGGTGATCGGCGCCGGGTTCACCGGCTCGGAGGTCGCGTCGGTCTGCCGGGATCTGGATCTCCCGGTGACGGTCGTCGAACGAGGTCCGGCGCCACTCGTCGGCGCGCTGGGCGGCGTCATCGGCAAGGTCGCGGCCGACATGCAGCGCGCGCACGGCGTGGACCTGAGGTGCGGCGTCAGGGTGGAGGCCCTGGAGGGAGACGCGGACGGTCGGCTCCGCGCCGCGCGGCTCTCCGACGGCGACACGGTGGAGGCCGACGTCGCGGTCGTCGCGCTCGGGGCGATCCGCAATGTCGAGTGGCTGCGCGACTCGGGGCTGGCCGCCGGCGTGTGGGGGGTGGCCTGCGACGCGGGCTGCCGCGCCGTCGACATCAACGGCCTGGTCACCGACGACGTCTTCGTCGCGGGCGACGTCGCGCGCTTCCCCCACCCGGTCTACAACTTCCAGTTCATGACGCTCGAGCACTGGGGCAACGCGGTCGCCCAGGCCGAGATCGCCGCGCACAACATGCTCAGCGACCAGGCGCATCGCTGGCCGCACCTGTCGCTGCCGGTGTTCTGGTCCAACCAGTTCGGGACCGGCATCAAGTCCGTCGGCGTGCCGACCTTCGCCGACGAGGTGGTCATCGCGCACGGCTCCACGGAGGAGCGCCGGTTCGTCGCCGTCTACGGCTACCGGGGGCGTATCACCGCCGCGGTCACGTTCGACCGGGCCATGTGGCTGGAGTTCTACCAGGGCCTGATCGAGCGGGCCGCGCCCTTCCCGCCCGACTTCCGCGCCGCCGACCGGCCGGAGACGCTGCGGCCGGTCCCGGCCGAGATCCCGGAGCGGCTCGAGGCGACACAGGTCACCGTCATGGTGACCGGGCACGATCCGGCCGAGCGCCGCGCCACGCTGGTGCACGGCGACCGATGAACGAGTCACGAGGAGGCGCCGCCATGGCACCGTCCAGCGTCTTCGAGCAGATCCTCGACTTCTCCAACCGCGCCGACCCGTACTCCCTGTACCCCGAGCTGCGCAGGACACCGGTGGCGCGGCAGGAGGACGGCACCTATCTCGTCAGCGGCTACAAGGAGATCGTCGCGCTGCTGCACGATCCACGCATCAGCTCCGATCGTCGCAACCTCGCGCGGACGCCCGGATCCGAGGAGGAGTCGACGGGGCTGCCCGGCTTCATCAGCACCGATCCGCCCCTCCACGACCGGCTCCGGCGTCTGGCGATGCGCCACTTCGGTCCGCCGCATTCGCCGCACCGGATAGAGAACCTGCGGCCCGAGCTGGTCCTGATCGTCAGGAACCTGATCGACGGCGTCGCGGACCGGACGCGGATCGACATCGTCGACGACATCGCCTACCCGTTCCCGGTGACCGTGATCTGCCGGCTTCTCGGAGTGCCGCGTGAGGACGAGTCGCGGTTCCACGTGTGGGCCGACGCCATCGCGGAGTCGATCGGCCCCGGGGAGGCGGACCGGGCCGAACGTGAGCGGCGACGGACGGACGCGCAGCGCGAGCTCGAGCAGTACCTCGGCGGGCTCGCCGAGGAGCGCCGGAAGAACCTGGGCGACGACCTGCTCTCCGGCCTGATCAGCTACGAGGGCCCGGACGGGGCGATGTCGCCGGCCGACGTCGCGGTCACCGGCTCGCTGCTGCTGGTCGCCGGGCACGAGACGACGGTCAACCTGATCACGAACGGGATGCTGACCCTCCTCCGCCATCCGGAGCTGATCCACCGGCTGCGCGATGAGCCCGATCTGGTCATTTACACGGTCGAGGAGTTGCTGCGCTACGAGCCGCCGGTGCAGTTCATCTCCTCGCGGGTCGCCCTGGAGGACATCGACATCGCCGGGACCACGATCCCCAAGGGCGCGCCCATCGCCCTGGCACTGGCGGCGGGAAGCCGCGACCCGGAGCACGTGCCCGAGCCCGACCGCTTCATCCCGGACCGCCGGTACAACGAGCATCTCGGTTTCGGCGCCGGGATCCACTACTGCTTCGGCGCTCCGCTGGCCAGGCTGGAGGCGCAGATCGCACTGAGCGAGCTGGCGAGACGGCTGCGGAACCCCCGCCTCGTCGCCGATCCGCCGCCGTACCGGCCCAGCGCGGGCCTGCGAGGGCCCCGCCACCTCCTCGTCGACGTCGACGGCGTCGCCGACTGATCCGTTCGGAGCGCGAGAGGTCCCGGACGGCCGTCGGCGCACGAGACGTCCCGGACGGCCGTCGGCGTGCGGGACCTCGCGGATGGAACCGCCCGGTGCGGGGATGCGTCTAATACGCTCGTCCTCCGCCGAAAGGCCGTCATGCACTCTCGTCTGATCGCCGTCGCCGCCGGACTCGCGCTGATCCTCACCGCGTGCGGTGAGCGGACCGCAGGCGGGTCGAGGACCGCGAACGACGACTTCCGGCGGCGCGCCGGGCAGGCGATCGCGGCGTGGGAGGCCGCGGGCAAACCGAAGGCCTGGACCTCCGGCTTCGTGCCGCTCGAAGAGCTCACGGTCCTTCCGCGCGACCCCGGCTTCACGGACAACACCAGGCTCGCGTACCGCATCGGCGCCTACCGGCTGAGCGGCCGGCTGCCCGAGCAGACACCCCGGCAGGGCACGATCCGCTGGCCCGACGGCCGCACGCTCTCCCTTCCGCTGATCAGTGCCCGGGACGCGTACGCCGCGCTGGACCGGGGGACGATGAGCCGGACGGTCCCCGACAGGGCGAGCCCGGGAACCACGCCGCCCGGAGGGGTGGCGGGAGCGTCCGCCGTGCCGTGCCCCGAATGCGACCTCACGGTGACGGGCGCCCGGCTCGGGGTGGTCTCCCTGCACACGAGCCGGGGCGTGGCACAGGTCCCCGCTTGGTCGTTCACGGTGCCGAAGCTGAAGAGCCCGGTCGTACGGGTGGCGGTCCGGCCGGAGACCGCGGGAGCGCTCCCCACCCCCACGCCCGTATCCGGTGGCACTCCCGTGTATGCGCTCGACGCGGTGCCCGGCGACCCGCTGCGGCTGCGCGTGACGGTTCTCACGCCCAGCGGTGAGTGCGGGGCGCGCTCCGTCCACGGCCGGGTCTACGAGTCCGCGCACGCGATCGTCGTCGGGAGCGCGGTGACCGGCCGCACCGGCGACTGCCCCGGTTTCGGAACGGCGCGCACTCTGGACGTCACCCTGACCGGCCCGGTCGGCGGCCGGGTGGTGCTCGACACGACCGGCCGCCCGATCCGCCTGGGCGAGCACCGCCCCATCCCCGCCTGACGGCCGCCGCCCACGGCGGCGATGAAGACCCCGGTGAGAGCCCGCCGGCGGGTCGGGCTCTCACCGGGGCCGGCTCAGGAGAAGGACCAGGCGAAGACGTGCAGCGACCCTCCGCTGGACGGGGTGTTCAGCGTGACGCTCTTGACCTGCTTGCTCGCGTCGAGCGCGATCGGCGTGGCGCCGAACACGTAAATGTTGATCTTCTGCTGGTTACCGTCGGACCCGTTGCGGTAGGGGGTCTTGGCGACGATCTCGTTGCCGTACTTCGGCGGGTAGGCATCGGCGCCGAGCGCCCAGTCGCTGAACTCCAGCTTGCCCGTCGCCGTCGACCCGTCGGTGTAGGTGATCGTCACCGTCGACGGGGCGTTGCCGTTGCCCGCCGAACCGAGGAACGCCAGCCTGGACGCGCCCTTCGGAGCGCCGGGCAGGTCGACGACCTGGCCGTTCGCCTGGACGTTGTCGAGCTGCCCCGGCGTGCGGTTCGGCCAGGTGAAGGTGAAGCCGTTCCAGGTCACCGGCTGACCGGGCTTGAGGCCGGCCGCGGCCAGCGCCTGAGCGGAGTAGCTCCACCCGCCGCCGTCGAAGTTGGCGTTGCCCTGCTTGCCGTCGTCGGAGATGCCGGCGTTGTTCTGGTACCACTCGATCGTGCCGCGCTTGGCGACGTTGAGCGTGACGCCGGTGGTGCCCACCGACTGCCCGGAGGCGGTCAGCTCGACCGGCACCGAGTAGTAGTCCAGCTTCTGGTCGGCGGCCACCGAGACGGTCACCTTCTGGTCGACCTGGTCGGCGTCGGCGACCTTCAGTGTGCCGGAGGACGGCGTGACCGTGATGCCCGCCGGCGGCTTGGCGGTCCAGCTGACGGTGTCGCCCGTGCCGACGGCCTGGACGCGCAGCGTCGCCTCAACCGAGCCGCCCGGCTCGACGGACGCGGTGCCCGGCGTGATCGCCGACAGGAACGGGCGGGCGCCGGTGCCGAAGGACGGCGGGGCGTCCTTCGGGTCGCTGCCGAAGGTGGTGTTCGGCTGGGCGCCGAGGGTGTAGTCGAGCCTGCCGCCGGAGGCGACGAACGACTCGGGCAGCCAGGCGCGGCTGGTCGCCTTGCCGCCGACATTCAGCGACTGCACGTACTTGTTGGCGTCGGACGCCCCCGGCGCGTTGATCGTGATCTTCTGGCCGCTGGAGCGGGTGACCGTGATCTGCGGGAACTCGGGGCTGTTGAGGACCATCTCGGCGCGGCCCGGGATCGCCGGGTACATGCCGAGCCCGGCGAACACCCGCCACGCCGACATCGTGCCGAGGTCGTCGTTGCCCACCAGACCGCCCGGCGTGGACTTGAACAGCTCCGTGCGGGCCCGCGCAACGACGTCCTGCGTCTTGTACGGCTGCCCGGCCCAGGCGTACAGCCACGGGGACTGCAGCGACGGCTCATTGCCCAGGTAGGCGTACGGCTCGTGCGAGCCGGCGTTGAGCTTGGTGAAGAAGGTGTCGAGCCGCTTGGCCGCCTGGTCCCGGCCGCCCATCGCGTTGAACAGACCGGCGACGTCGTCGTAGACCATCCAGTGGTACTGCGAGCCGTTGCCCTCGACGTACCAGTTCGAGTCGGCCGGGTCGAAGGGGGTGAGGAAGGAGCCGTCCGCGAAGCGCGGCTGGATCCAGTCGTTCTGCGGGTTGTAGATCGTCTCCCAGCCGTGGGCCCGCTTCATGAAGTCCTGGTAGGTGCTCTTGTCCCCCAGGCGCTGGGCGAGCTGGGCGATGCCGAAGTCGGCGATGCCGTACTCCAGCGTGGTCGCCGGGTCGGCGGGCACGTAGCCGAGCTTGAGGTAGTCGGCGTTGCCGGGCCGCTCGGTGTAGGAGGTGTTCTTGTCCTCCCCGACCCGGTTCGCGCCCTTGACCATGGCGGCCAGCGCGGCGTTCGCGTCGAAGTTCCGCGCTCCGAAGGCGTACATCGTCGACACGATCGAATGGTAGGGGTCGCCGTTCATGACGCCGGTGATGGTGTTCTGGTGCGACCAGCGGTCCCACACGTCGCCGACCGAGTGCGCGTCGTTGTACATCGACTGGGCGATGTCGGCGCCCACGTCGGGCGCCAGCAGCGCGATGAGCTGCGCCTCACTGCGGTAGATGTCCCACCCGGAGAACGTCGCGTACTGGTGGTGGCCCTTCTTCACCTTGTGGGTGCGGTAGTCGAACCCGGTGTAGGTGCCGTCGACGTCGTCGAAGATGTACGGCTGCAGCATCGCGTGGTACAGCGCGGTGTAGAAGGTCCGCAGCCGGTCGTCCGCCCCGCCGCTCACCTTGATCTGCCCGAGGCGCTTGTCCCACGCGGCGCGCGCGGCGTTCCGCACGGAGTCGAAGCCCCGCCCGCCGATCTCCTTTTTGAGGTTCTGCTTCGCGCCGTCGATGCTCACGTACGACACCGCGGTGCGCATCTGCACCGGCTTGGCCTTGCTGGTGTCGAACTGCAGGTAGACGCCCGAGCCCGGGCCCTTCACGGTGACGTCACGGGCCAGGGCCTGCGGAGAGCGCTGCGGCATCGGCTTGCCCTCGGGGCCGTTGTTCAACCGCCCGAAGGTCTTCTGCGTCTGCTGGGGCACCTTAGGCGGGGCGCTGCCGCGCACGGCGTCCTCACCCGGCTCCACCGAGTCGTTCTTCCACGTGCCGTACGCCTGGAAGGGCCGGTCGAACGTCGCGGTGACGTACACGTAGTACTTGGTGTCCGCGCCGCAGAACCCACCGGTCTTCGCCCAGCCCGACACCGTGTTGCCCTTGACGGTGGCCTCGGCGTCGTCCACGCCGTTGATCGACCCCGTCACGTTGAGCAGCAGCGTGCCCACCTTGTCGGTGGGGAAGGTGAACCGCCCGACACCGGCCCGCTCTGTCGCGGTCAGCTCGGTCTTCACGCCGGAGTCGAGCGTCACGGCGTACGAGCCGGGCGACGCCTGCTCGTTCTCGTGCTTGAAGGTCTGGACGTAGTCGTCGGCGTGCGTCGCGGGCGACGTCGTGACCGGCCCGGAGAACGGGATGACCGGGAAGTCCTGCGCACCCGTGCAGCCGGGCCCGGAGATGTGGGTCATGCTGAAGCCGCGCAGGCGGTTGTCCTCGTACTTGTACCCGCCGCCGGAATTGCGGACGGTGTCGGGGCTCCACTGCATCATCCCGAACGGAGCGACGGCGCCGGGGAAGTTCATCCCGGCGCCGCCACCGTGTCCGAAGTCGGGTCCGCCGTCCTGGGTGCCCACGAACGGATTGACGTAGGAGGCGAGGTCGGGGGGCGCCGCATGGACGGGGACGGCCGGTAGGGCCAGGGAGGTCAGGGCAAGGCCGACGAGGCCCGCCAATCGGGCGCGCGAGCGTCTGAACACAGCTGCTCCTCTGGGGGGAGGTCACAGGGTGCGCTGGCGGAGGACCACCGCAAGAGATCATGACAACGTTGTCAGGGCTACCGGCATTGTTGATCTGTGTCACTCCACAGTCAATGGGCAATACCGGCCACAGTGATATCGCCACGTCACGGTCCGGCGGCCAGGCGATTCCCTCGATTGATTAGCGCGGGGTCAACAGACGTTACCGACTCTGTCGTTGATCGGAGCTCGGGCGAACCGGCAGGGTGAGGTCACTCTGAAGCACAACCCGAGGTCAGGACAGTGAAGAAGATCTATAACGCCGCCCACATCTACATGATCGTCGGCTTGGTCAGCGGCTTCTACTACCGCGAGGTCACCAAGATCAAGCACTTCACCGGGGACTCGCAGCTCGGTCTGGTGCACACCCACGTGCTCGCGCTCGGGATGCTGTTCTTCCTCATCGTCCTGATGCTGGAGAAGCAGTTCGCCCTGAGCACCGTCAAACTGTTCGGCTGGTTCTTCTGGGTGTACAACGCCGGTCTGGCGGTGACCGTCGCCATGATGACGCTCCACGGCACGCTGACCGTCCTGGGGCACGGGAGCGGCGCCGCCATCGCCCTCGTCGCCGGGCTGGGGCACATCCTGCTGACCGTGGGCCTGATCCTGTTCTTCATCACCCTCGGCAAGCGCATCCCCGCCCGGCGGGAGATCGCGGACCGCGGCGCGGCCCCGGCCGAACCGCTCGCCGACGCCTGAGCCATGCCGTGCGGGCGCGCCCTACAGCGGCCGGTGCGGACCCGGACCGTACGGGCCCGGAGGCTCCTGCGGCCCGTGGCCGTACGGTCCCGGCCCCTGGGGTCCGTACGGTCCCGGCGTGCCCTGGGGTCCTGACGGGCCGTACGGCGGCGTGTCCCGGGGTTCCTGCGGCCCGTACGGTCCCGGCGCACCGTGCGGACCGGGCGGGCCGTACGGCGGCGCGTTCCGGGGTTCCTGCGGGCCGTACGGGGCCGGGCTGGAGAACGGGCCGGGCGGCGGCGGGCCGTACGACGGGCCCGGCTGGAGGAACCCGGACTGGCCGTGTCCGGCCCACGGTGGCACGAGCGGCCGCGTCTGCCGGCCCTGGAACGCCTGGCGGGCGAGGTGCATGAGGTTCAGGAGGTCCTGCCGACGGCGGTAGAACCACGCCGGCTCGGCGACGTGCCGCTCGGCGCGCTGGTGCAGCAGGGCCAGCTCCGTCGCGGCGAGCTGGTAGTCGGCCATCGCCCGCCCGGCGCGCGTCCCGCCGGCCATGCGGGCCCACTGGCGGGCGCGCCGGCGCAGTTTGAGGTTGCCGAGCATGTGGACGTCCTGCGGCGTGACCAGGCCGGTTCCGGCGTACATCGGCAGGTGCCGCTGGATCAGCCGGACCGTCTGGCGGCGCTCCCAGCGGACGGTGACGATCAGTCCGATGAGGATGAGGAAGTCGATGCCGTAGGCGATCATCAGGCCCTTGAGGCCGAAGGCGGTGGAGAAGTTCCAGGTCCCGTGCAGCAGCATCGCCGCGCAGAGCCCGGCGACGGGCGCCACGACGCGGGCGGCGCCCCGGTGCAGGGCGGCGTAGGCGACGCCGAGGCCGGTCATCGAGGTGAACAGCGGGTGCCCGAACGGGGAGATCACCCCGCGCATGATGAAGACGGCCTCGAGGTTGTGCTGGTGGAACGCCCGGATGTAGTACCCGACGTTCTCCATCATCGCGAAGCCGAGGGCGACCATGGCGGCGTAGATGATGCCGTCGGTCAGGCCGTCCAGCTCGTTGCGGCGGAACCACAGGAAGCCGAAGAGCACCGCGCCCTTCAGCGACTCCTCGACCAAGGGCGCGCCGACGGAGGCGGTGACGAGCTCGCCCCGCTCGCCGAACACCGGCTTGGTCAGCAACTCGTAGCCGGCGGTGTTGAGGATCAGCGCGCCGAGCACGGCGATGCCGGCGCCCCACATGAAGGCGAACAGCAGCGCGCGCCACGGCTCGGGCTCGAGCCGGTCGAGGGTGAGGACCAGCGAGATCAGCAGGGGCACCGGGAGGATCGCCAGGACGAACCCGACGATGAACGGCGCCCCGTTGAGCGCGTCGAGGCCCAGGACGACGATCGCGCAGACCGACGAGACGACCAGCCCGATGATCAGCCCGACGGGTGCCCTGCCGGGCATGCGACCTTCGAGGATCGCCTTGGGATCAACACGCGCCATGCCGGGAGGTTAACCCGTCAGTGCAGCAGCGGGTCGATCGCGACCGCCAGGAAGAGCAGTGCCAGGTACGCGTTCGAGAGGTGGAAGTAGCGCATCGGCTTGAGCACCGCGCCGGTGATGCCCGCGCGGACCCGGCCGAGCAGGCGGTACGCCTCGACGAGGCACACGGCGCCGAGGGCGGCCGCGGCGATCGGGTAGAAGATCGTCGTGTGGGCGATGGGCCACAGCGCCAGTGAGCACGCCACGGTCACCCACGTGTAGACGATCACCTCGACGGCGACCCGCCGCTCGGTGGCCACGACGGGCAGCATCGGTACCTCGGCGGCCGCGTAGTCCTCGCGGTAGCGCATGGCGAGGGTCCAGGTGTGCGGCGGCGTCCAGAAGAACACCACGAGGAACAGCACGACCGGCGTCCAGGACATGCTGTTGGTCAGCGCGGACCAGCCGATCAGGACGGGCATGCACCCCGCGATCCCGCCCCACACGACGTTCTGCTTCGTCCGTCGCTTGAGCAGCAGCGAGTAGACGAAGACGTAGAACAGGGTCGCGAACACCGACAGCCCGGCGGACAGAGGGTTCACGGCCAGCGCGAGGAACACGGTGGAGGCGACGGCGAGGGCGATCCCGAAGACCAGGGTCTCCTTCGGCGTGACCTGCACCATCGGCAGCGGCCGGCGGCGGGTGCGGCGCATCTTCGCGTCGATGTCGCGGTCGATGTAGCAGTTCAGCACGTTGGCGCCGCCCGCCGAGAGCATGCCGCCGACGAGGGTGGCGATGACGGGCCACAGCGGCGGCAGCCCGCCGGCGGCGAGGAACATCACCGGCAGCGTCGTGATGAGCAGGAGCTCGATGATCCGCGGCTTGGTCAGCGCCACGTAGGCGCGGACCAGCGCGCCGAACGGTCGACGGCCGGGCGTGGGCGGCGCGGGAGTCCTCGCCGGACGGTTGATGACCACCGTCACCGGATGTTCACCTGCGCGTTCACGACGTTAAGGGACACTGTGTCTGATCCTCGGATTTCCTTGCCGCCAGTCGGCTCTGATCGGGCCGCCGCCCCATGGGCTGGACCGCGCAATCACTGTAGTGCCGGTCTCCGCGCACCCCGTCACCGGGGTGGGCGGGGCGCAACGGGTTAAGCCCGGCATCTCAGGGAAATGCCGTACAAGGGTCGCGGTGTTGATGATGGAGGAACACCTGTCAAGGCGGTGGCGGCGTGAGCGATAGGCTCGCGTACGGGCCCCGGCAGTGGCCTGGTCACGGGCTCTTTTCGGCTGGGACGGGTCACGGGGACACTGACACGTAGTCGAGAGGAGCCTGGAGCGTCTCGTGAGTACGCATTCTGATAACTCATTCGAATGGACCGACCTGGACCGGCGGGCCGTGGACGTCATCCGCGCGCTGGCCATGGACGCCGTCGAGGAGGCCGGCTCGGGCCACCCCGGCACGGCCATGAGCCTCGCTCCGGCCGCCTACCTGCTGTTCCAGCGGTTCCTGCGCCACGACCCGACCGACCCGAAGTGGCCGGGCCGGGACCGGTTCGTCCTCTCCGCCGGCCATTCCAGCCTGACGCTCTACATTCAGCTTTTCCTGTCGGGGTACGGGTTGTCGCTGGACGACCTGAAGGCGCTTCGCAAGTGGGGCAGCCAGACACCCGGGCACCCGGAGCACGGCCACACGCCGGGCGTCGAGACGACGACGGGGCCGCTCGGCCAGGGGCTGGGCAACGCCGTCGGCATGGCGATGGCCGCGCGCCGGGAGCGGGGGCTCTTCGACCCCGACACCGCGCCCGGGAAGAGCCTGTTCGACCACAACATCTGGGCGATCGCCTCCGACGGCGACATCGAGGAGGGCATCAGCCACGAGGCCAGTGCCCTCGCCGCGCACCAGCGCCTCGGCAACCTCACCGTCATCTACGACGACAACCACATCTCGATCGAGGACGACACCGCGATCGCGCTGTCGGAGGACGTGGACGCGCGGTACCGGGCCTACGGCTGGCACGTGCAGCGGGTCGACTGGACCACCGACGGCGACTACCACGAGAACGTCGAGGCTCTGGCCCAGGCCCTGGAGGCCGCGAAGGCCGAGACCGACCGCCCGTCGTTCATCGCGCTCCGCACGATCATCGGCTGGCCGGCGCCGAACAAGAAGAACACCGGCAAGGCCCACGGCGCCGCGCTCGGCGAGGAGGAGGTAGCGGCGACCAAGCGGATCCTCGGCCTCGACCCGGACGTGTCCTTCGACGTGCCCAAGGAGGTGCTCGCCCACTCGCGTGAGGTCATCACGCGGGGCCGGGCACTGCACGCCGAATGGGACCAGAAGTTCGCGGCCTGGCGCTCCGCCGACCCCGAGCGGGCCGCCGAGTTCGACCGGATCTCCGCCCGGCGGCTGCCGGACGGCTGGACGGCCAAACTGCCGGAGTTCGAGAACGGCAAGCAGCTCGCCACCCGCGCGGCCTCGGGCGAGATCCTCTCCGCGATCGGCCCGGTCCTCCCCGAGCTGTGGGGCGGCTCCGCCGACCTGGCGGAGAGCAACCTCACCACGATGAAGGGCGAGCCGTCCTTCATCCCCGAGGAGTTCCAGACCAAGGACTGGCCCGGCAACCGCTACGGCCGCACGCTGCACTTCGGCATCCGCGAGCACGGCATGGGCGCCATCCTGAACGGCATCGCCCTGCACGGCGGCACCCGGCCCTACGGCGGCACGTTCCTGGTCTTCAGCGACTACATGCGCCCCGCCGTACGCCTCGCCGCGCTGATGAAGCTGCCGGTGACCTACGTGTGGACGCACGACTCGATCGGCCTGGGCGAGGACGGCCCGACGCACCAGCCGGTCGAGCACCTGTGGGCGCTGCGCGCCATCCCCGGGCTGGACGTCGTCCGGCCGGCCGACGCGAACGAGACCGTCGTCGCCTGGCGCACGATCCTCGAGCACACGGACCGGCCCGCCGGCCTCTGCCTTTCCCGGCAGAAGCTGCCGGTGTTCGACCGCGGCGAGCTGGCGAGCGCCGAGGGCGTCGCCAAGGGCGGCTACATCCTCGCGGAGGCGTCCGACTGCCAGCCGCACGTCATCCTGATCGCGACCGGCAGCGAGGTCGAGACCGCCGTGGAGGCACGCGAGATCCTGGAGGCCAAGGGCACGCCGACCCGGGTGGTCTCGATGCCGTGCGTCGAGTGGTTCCTGAGCCAGGACGAGGCCTACCGCAACCACGTCCTGCCGCCTTCCGTCCGGGCCCGCGTCTCGGTCGAGGCCGGGATCGGCCTGGGCTGGCGGGCGTTCGTCGGCGACTTCGGCGAGTCGGTCAGCCTGGAGCACTTCGGCGCCTCCTCCGACTACAAGACCCTTTTCCAGCAGTTCGGCTTCACCGCCGACCGCGTCGTCGCCGCGGCCGGGTCCAGCCTGATCAAGGCGGGCATCGGCGGGCGTGGTGAAACGACCGGTAACTGAGGAGAGACATGAGTGAGATCCTGAAGAAGCTCTCGGACGAGGGCGTGTCCATCTGGCTGGACGACATCAGCCGGGAGCGCCTGCGCACGGGCAACCTCGAGGCCCTGATCCGCGAGAAGCACGTCGTGGGCGTGACGTCGAACCCGACGATCTTCTCCAAGGCGCTGAGCCAGGGCTCGGCGTACGACGAGCAGGTACGCGAGCTGTCCGTCCGGGGCGTCGACGTCGAGGAGGCCTCCCGGGCCATCACGACGTACGACATCCGCTGGGCCGCCGACGTGCTGCGCCCGGTCTACGACCGCACCGAGGGCCTCGACGGCCGCGTGTCGATCGAGGTCGACCCGCGGCTCGCCAACGAGACCGAGAAGACCGCGGCCGAGGCCAAGGCGCTGTGGTGGATGGTCGACCGGCCGAACGTCTTCATCAAGATCCCGGCGACGCTCGCCGGCCTGCCGGCGATCACCGAGACGCTGGCGCAGGGCATCAGCGTCAACGTCACGCTGATCTTCTCGCTGGAGCGATACGGCCAGGTCATCGACGCGTTCTTCGAGGGCCTGGAGAAGGCGCGGGCCAACGGCCACGACCTGTCGAAGATCGCCTCGGTCGCGTCGTTCTTCGTCAGCCGCGTCGACACGGAGATCGACAAGCGCCTCGACAAGCTCGGCCACACGGACCTGGCCGGCAAGGCGGGCATCGCCAACGCCCGGCTCGCGTACGCGCTGTACGAGGAGAAGTTCGGCACCGACCGCTGGAAGGCGCTCAAGGACGCGGGCGCCCGCGTCCAGCGTCCCCTGTGGGCGTCGACCGGGGTCAAGAACCCGGAGTACTCCGACACGATGTACGTGGACGAGCTCGTCGCCCCCGACACCGTGAACACGATGCCGGAGCCGACCCTCGACGCCGTCGCCGACCACGGGGACGTCCGAGGTGACCGGGTCCGCCCGTTCTACGACGACGCCCGCGCCCACATGGCCGCCCTCAAGGAGGCCGGCGTGGACTACGACGACGTCGTCCGGGTCCTCGAGGAGGAGGGCGTCGAGAAGTTCGAGGCGTCCTGGAACGAGCTGCTCGACAGCATCAAGAGCGAGCTGCGCGACAAGGCCTGATCCGAAGCCTCGCCCGGCCGGTGACCGTCACGCGACGGAGCCGGCCGGGCGCTTTTCGCGATGATCCATGTACTGTGAGTGACACGCGCCGAACCGGGTATGCCCGACGCGGGAAACGAACGACACCCCACGTCCGGGCGGGGTCCGCTCGCAGGGCGTGGCGGACGGATCAGGCCAGGAGACGCCGTGACCTTGCGAGTGACCGCCGGACGCGTGTCCGTGACCGTCGAGGGCGATGCCGTCCACACCGACAAGGCCCTGGAGCGGCTGGCGTACGACGGCGTGCCCACGGCGCTCATGGCCAAGAACGCCAGCCTGTGGGGCCCGGACGCGGCGGGCCGGGCGGCCGGCCGGCTCGGCTGGGTCGACGCGCCGGAGACGTCCCGCCGCCTGCTTCCCGAGCTGTCCGAGCTGGTGAGCCGGTTCGCCGGGCTAGACCGGGTCGTGCTGGCCGGGATGGGCGGTCCGGCACGCGCGGCCGAGGTGATCGCGCACGGGCAGGGCACCGAGCTGACGGTGCTCGACACGGTCGATCCGCACGAGGTGCGCCGCGCGGTCGACGACCGGCTGGACCGCACGGTCCTGGTCGTGGCGAGCAAAAGCGGCCGCACGCTGGAGACCGACGACCTGCGCCGCGTCTTCGAGGGGGCCTTCCGCGCGGCGGGCGTCGATCCGGCCGAGCGGATCGTCGTCGTCACCGACCCGGGCTCGCCGATGGAGGTTTGGGCGAAGGAGACCGGTTACCGGGTGGTCCTGTCCGACCCGGAGACGAACGGCCGGTTCGGGGCGCTGTCGGCGTCCGCCCTGCTCCCGGCCGCGCTGTCCGGAGCCGACGTCGAGCGGCTGCTCGACGAGGCCGCCGCCCTCCGGCCCGCTCTTCGCCTGCCGTACGACAATCCGGGCCTGACACTCGGCGCGGCGCTGGGCGCGGCCGCCGCACAGGGCCACGGCAAACTGATCATCGCCGACAACGGCTCGGGCCTTCCCGGGCTGTCCGGCTGGGTCGAGCAGCTGGCCGCGGCGGCGACCGGAAAGGACGGCAAGGGCGTCGTGCCGATCGTCGTCGAGGACGTGGCCGCGCTGCGGTCCGGCGGTGACCGGTGGGCCCTCGCTCTGGGCGACCGGGCCGGCGACGCCGGCCTCGCGGTGTCCGGCCCGCTCGGCGCGCAGTTCCCGCTGTGGGAGTACGCCATGGCCGTGGCCGCCCGGATCATCGGCGTCGACCCGTTCGACGAGCCCGCGCTGCGCGAGTCCCAGAACGCGGTCGCGGCCCTGCTGCGCGGCGCGGAGGACGGTGCCGCCCCCACGCTCATCGCCGGTGAACCGGCGCTGGTGGACGGCTCCGTCGAGGTGCACGGCCCCGCGGAGCTGCTCCACGGGGCCAAGGACCTGCGGAGCGCCCTCGACGCGATGCTCCGGGCGATCCCCGACCGCGGGCACCTCGCGGTGGTCGCCCACCTGGACCGCGTCGGGGACGCCGCCGCCGCGCGCCTGCGCCCGCTGCTCGCCCGGCGGCGCCGCGACGTCCCGGTCGGCTTCGGCTGGGGCTCGGCGGCCCTCCACTCCACCGGCCAGGTCCACAAGGACGGCCCTCAGGGCGGGCTGGTCCTCCAGATCACCGGCGCGGTCGAACGGGACGTCGAGGTGCCCGGCCGGCCGTACGGCCTGAAGGCGTTGCATCTCGCCCAGGCGTTCGGCGACCTGCGCGCGCTGCGCTCCCGGGGCCGTCCGGCCGTGCGGCTGCACCTGCGGGACCGCGCGGCGGGCATCGCCGAGTTGGAGACCGCCCTCGGCGACTGAGGGAGAGCGGAGCATGCCATCCTGGTTCCTGTCCGGGTTCTCCGCCTTTCTGGTACCCGACCGTATAGATCCTGGGACGCTGGGAAGATCGCGCACGATACGAGGGTTAGCGAAGATGGTCACCGGCTCGGCAGAGCGCGGACGGCCGCTTGAACGAAGAGGACGACGCCGAGGCGGCCCACCGCCCGGGCGCCACTAGGAAGGACAGGGAAGTTGGGCATGAGATGGCCCACCGGGACGATCGGGGCGCCGCCGCGTACTCCCTGTGATGAACACGAAGCCGACGGGAACGGAGACACGCGATGAAGAGGGCTGAAAAGGCGCTCAACCCGCTCCGCGATCCCCGGGACAAGCGGCTGCCGCGGGTGGCCGGGCCGTGTGTGCTCGTGCTGTTCGGCGTCACCGGTGATCTGTCCCGGAAGAAGCTGCTGCCTGCCATCTACGACCTCGCCAACCGGGGTCTGCTGCCGCCGGGTTTCTCGCTGGTCGGCTTCGCCCGCCGCGACTGGGCGCACCAGGACTTCCGGCAGCTCGCGCACGACGCGGTCAAGGAGCACGCCCGTACCCCGTTCCGCGAGGACGTCTGGAACCAGCTCGCCGAGGGCATCCACTTCGTGCCGGGCACGTTCGACGACCCGGGCGCGTTCGAGGCCCTGGCCATGGCGGTCAAGGAGCTGGACGAGCAGCGCGGCACCGGCGGCAACTACGCGTTCTACCTGTCGATCCCGCCGAAGTTCTTCCAGGATGTCGTCAAGCAGCTGCAGGCCAGCGGCCTGTCGCAGCCGTCGGAGGGTTCCTGGCGCCGCGTCGTGATCGAGAAGCCCTTCGGTCACGACCTGGCCAGCGCGCAGGAGCTCAACGCGATCCTGCACGAGGTCTTCCCCGAGGAGTCGATCTTCCGGATCGACCACTACCTCGGCAAGGAGACGGTGCAGAACATCCTGGCGCTGCGGTTCGCCAACAACCTGTTCGAGCCGATCTGGAACCGCTCCTACGTCGACCACGTGCAGATCACGATGGCCGAGGACATCGGCATCGGCGGCCGTGCCGGCTACTTCGACGGCGTCGGCACCGCGCGGGACGTCATCCAGAACCACCTGCTGCAGCTGCTGGCGCTGACCGCGATGGAAGAGCCGGTGTCGTTCGCGGCCGAGTCCGTGCGGGCGGAGAAGGCGAAGGTCCTGTCGGCCGTACGCCTGCCCAAGGACCTGGGCGCCTACACCGTGCGCGGGCAGTACGCCGCCGGCTGGCAGGGCGGGGTCAAGGTGCGCGGCTACCTCGAGGAGGAGGGCATCCCGCCGAACTCCCGTACCGACACCTACTCGGCGGTCCGTCTGGACGTCGACACGCGCCGCTGGGCGGGCGTGCCGTTCTACCTCCGGACCGGCAAGCGGCTGACCCGGCGCGCCACCGAGGTCGCGCTCATCTTCCAGCGCGCTCCGCACCTGCCGTTCGCCGTCACGGACACCGAGGAGCTCGGCGAGAACGCCCTGGTCATCCGCGTGCAGCCGGACGAGGGCGTCACCATGCGGTTCGGCTCGAAGGTCCCCGGCACCTCCATGGAGGTCCGGGATGTGAACATGGACTTCGACTACGGCGAGTCGTTCACCGAGTCCTCCCCCGAGGCGTACGAGCGCCTGCTGCTCGACGTGCTCATCGGCGACCCGCCGCTGTTCCCCCGCCAGGAGGAGGTCGAGCTGTCCTGGGAGATCCTCGACCCGATCGAGGAGTACTGGGACAAGCACGGCAAGCCCGAGCCGTACAAGTCGGGCGGCTGGGGGCCGAAGGCCGCGGACGAGATGATGGCCCGCGACGGCCGGGCGTGGAGGCGACTCTGATGAACATCGATCTCACCAACACCACCACCCGGAAGATCCAGGACGCGCTGAGCGCGGCCCGGCACCGGATGGGCGGGCCGGCCACGGGCAAGGTCCTGACCCTCGTGATCTACACCGACGAGGCCGCGCAGTACGACGCCGTCCGCGCCTCCACCGAGGCCGCCCGTGAGCACCCGTGCCGGATCATCGGGGTCATCGCCCGCGGTTCCAACGGGGAACCCCGGCTCGACGCCGAGGTCCGCGTCGGTGAAACCGGGCCCGGCGAGACCGTGATCCTGCGGCTGTACGGCCAGCTCATCGAGCACTCCGACTCGGTGGTGCTGCCGCTTCTGGTGCCGGACACGCCCGTCGTGACCTGGTGGCCCGGGGTGGCTCCGCGCAAGCCCGCCGAGGAGCCGCTCGGCGCGCTCGCCCAGCGCCGCGTCACCGACGCCAGGGGAAGTACCGACCCGATCGGCACGCTGACCCGGCTGGCCGAGGGGTACGAGCCCGGCGACACCGACCTCGCCTGGACCCGTATCACCCCGTGGCGCTCGCTGCTGGCCGCGATCCTCGACCAGCCGCGCGAGGACATCGTCGGGGCGACCGTCGAGGCCGAGCCGCAGAACCCGAGCGCCGCGCTGCTCGCCGCGTGGCTGTCGGTGCGTCTCGCCATCCCGTGCGCCGTGACCGAGTCGCACGGGCCGGGCATCACCGCCGTGCGCCTCACCACGACCAACGGCGGTGATGTCGCGATCACCCGTCCCGACGGCCGCGTGGCGACGCTGTCCCGGCCCGACCAGCCGGACCGTCAGGTCGCGCTGCACCGGCGGCCGACGTCGGAGCTCTTGGCGGAAGAGCTGCGCCGCCTCGACCCGGACGAGGTCTACCGCGAGGCCGTCCTGCGGTGCGCCAAGGGTCTCGATACGCCCGCCGAGGCCGCCGCTCCGGCGACGGCGCCGGCCGCGGCGAAGGCCCCGCGCGGAGCCGCGAGGGGCAAGAAGTCGTGACCGCGCCGTCCGTGCTGGTCCACCAGGACCAGTCCCTGCTCGCCAAGGCCGTCGCCGCCCGCCTGGTGACCCGTCTCGTCGACGTCCAGGCGGCCCGCGGCGGGGCGCACCTCGTCCTGACCGGCGGCGGCGTCGGCACGGCGGTGCTGGAGGAGATCGCGGCCACCCCGGCCCGGGACGCCGTCGACTGGGGGCACCTGGACGTCTGGTGGGGCGACGAGCGCTACGTGTCAACGGGTGACGAGGAGCGCAACGAGACCGGCGCGCGCAAGGCCCTGCTCGACCACGTCGACGTCGACCCGAAGCGCGTGCACGCCATGCCGTCGTCCGACTCGGGCCTGAGCCCGGAGGACGCGGCGGAGCAGTACGCCGCCGAGCTGCGGGCCGCGACCCGCCCGGAGGACCACGGGGTCGTCCCGTCGTTCGACGTGCTGATGCTCGGCCTGGGCCCGGACTCCCATGTGGCCTCGCTGTTCCCCGGCATGCCCGCGCTCTACGAGGAGGAGCGCCCGGTGGTGGCCGTGCGCGGCGCGCCGAAGCCGCCGCCGACCCGCCTCTCCCTGACCCTGCCGTCGATCCACACGGCGCGCGAGGTCTGGATCATCGCGGCGGGCGAGTCCAAGGCCGGCGCCGTCCGCCTCGCGCTGTCCGACGCCGGCCCGGTGCAGGTTCCCGGCGCGGGTGCCCGTGGTCGGCAGGGCACGCTGTTCCTGCTCGACCGGGCGGCCGCGAGCCAGCTGCCGCCCGAGCTCGGCCGCATCGCCTCGCCGTGAGGCTCCTGGGGGGCTCTCGTCCGGTCTCACCCGGGCGAGAGCCCGCCCTCGCCGCTCCCGGCCTCAGCGGGATGAGGGCCCCGCATCGGCCGATCGGCGCAGCAGCGTGATCATGCGCCAGGCCTCGGCGGCCTCCAGCGATACGCCGGGGTCGAAGTCGCCGTACTGCGCCTCGACCGTGAGACCGCCCGCGAGACGAAGGGCCGCGTCCAGCTCGGTCGCCGTCCAGAAGCGGTAGGGCACGACGCCCTGGATCACTTCGCCGCCGTCGATCGCGATCGTCACGTGGTCGTTGACGATCTGCGTGATCGGGTCCATCTCGTCCGACGGATCGCCCCACCGGACGCGGGCGCTGACGCCGTCCTTCTCCACGGTCCACGCCGCCGAGACCCGGGGCGTCTCGCTCAGCCGGTCGGCCGGGTGGCTCATCTCGATCACCGCGAGCCCGTCCTCGGCGAGGTGCTCCGCGACGCACCGCAGGTACGCCACGAAGGCGTCCAGCGTCATCAGGTGCGCCGTCGAGTCGAGCATGGTGATGACCAGGTCGAAGCGGCGCCCGAGCCGGAAGCCGGTCATGTCGGCCTCGACGACCTCCAGGGGCAGCCCGCTCCCCCGCTCACGGGCGTAGTCGCACATCGCCGGGCTGAGGTCCAGAGCGGTCGCCGCCACACCGCGGCGGGCGAACTCGCGGGCGTGCTCCGCCGGGCCGGCCGCCAGCTCCAGAACGTTCCGCGCGTCCCCGGCCCAGCGCCGCAGCACGTCGACCTCGCTGCCGACGTCACGGAACGAACAGGCCAGCTCGTACGCCCAGGGATGGTCGTAGATCACGGGTTCCATGCTCCCAGAGCCGCGATGGTGATCCGTGCGGGGCCGGACTCTGGTCTGACTGGATGGGATGAGCCGGGGCAGGCTCGCAGGTTTCCTTAAGGATCCGTGATGTTACATAGCGGTCACTCGAGGGTGTCGAGCTGCTGCGGTTGCTCACGATGGCGAAAGCGGGGTGCACTCGATGGCGCTTAGCCGACAGACGGTCGACGCCCTGATGAGCTGACCTCGCTCGGATTTTCGAATCACCGAGCGGACCGCCGATACGGATCGCTACTGTGCGTACATGCTTGGTCGCGTGTCGTCCGGTCGTGTCGTATGAGCCGCAAGCTTGCGTTGGCCGCCGGTCAGGTGGCCCGGACCGCGGCCGCCCGCGTTCTCCTGCGCGGTGGGGTGGATGAGAAGACCGGAGAGGCTCTGACGGCTCGGGCGGTGGCCGAGCGGGTGGGCTGGGCCGCGGACCTGGTTGCGGCGATGACCGCCGACCTGCTGGCCGGGCACTGGAATGCCGATGATGGGGCCGTGCTGGCCGGTGGGGTGGATGAGGCGGACCGCGTCTTGCCGTCGAACGCGTGGATGGCGTTGCGGAGGCTGGGCTGGGGCGTGACCGTGCCCGATGGGGTGCGGGTCAATGACCGGATCGTGCGGATGGCTCAAGAACAGGCCGGACGGATGCTGCGTGGTGCGCGGCACCGCGCCGAGATGATCGTCGGGATCCTCAAAACCTGGCCCGCCGACTCGACCAAGCGCACACCGGCCGAATGGGACGCCGTCCGCGAGGCGATCCCCGATGGCCGGTCTCTGCCCAGCAGCGTGATCAAAGCGCACACGAGGCAGATCACCGCGTTCGTCAACGACTATGGGCGGTTTCCGGTCGATGTGTTCGAGTTGGAGGATGCGCCGTACGCGGCGCGGATGCTGGTGCTGGCCGCGGTGGACCGGCAGCAGGCCACCCTGGAACGCGCCGAGGACAACCCAGCCAGGGTGTTACTGCGGCTGCAACTGCCCACCCGCCCAGACCCGCGCTCGTACGCCGACTGGACCTGGGTGGCCTGCCCGATCACGCTGCCGCCCACCGTCCCGCCCGACACGGTGCTGCACCTGCCCACACTCCGCCCCCAGGGCAAGAAAGTACACGCGGACCTGGCGTTCTCCTATCCCGTCCCCAAGACCGAACGGAAGGGTCACACGACGGCGCTGGGGGTGGACTGGGGCCTGAACACCCTGCTCAGTGCCGGGGCCTGCCGGTTGCAGTCCGACGGCAGCATCACCGCACTCGGGGCCGGGGCGATGTTCCGAGCCGGTGGGGTGATGGCCCGCCAGCACCGGCTGCGCCGCCACGGCGAACACCTGCACGCCAAAACCGACACCTACGCCCGCCTCATCGGCGGCGACCAGGGCCACGCCTTGGCCGTCAAGCACGCCGCTTTGAAGACCGAGAGCGAGCACGTGGCCGATCGACGGTCAGGTCTGAACGACGCACTCGCCTGGTCGGCTGCCCGGTGGGTGGTGGATCAGGCGATCGCCGCGGGCGCGAGTGTGATCTATGTGGAGGATCTGCGGTCGATGGAGGCCAAAGGCATGGGCCGCACCCTCAACACCCGCCTGTCCCAAGCCGTGCGCGGGCAGATCGTCGGAAACATGCGGCACCTGGCCGCCGAAGCCGGCATCGCCGTCGTCACCGTCCCCGCCCGCAACACCTCCAAGCACTGCCCACAGTGCCTGCTGCCGCTGCGGCACTGCAAGGCCCCCGACCGCCCCACCGCACCCGGATGGAAATGGGCGATCTGCCCCAACCCCGACTGTGGCTGGCAAGGCGACCGCGACCACGGCGCATGGCGCCGCATCGCCGCCCGCGGCCTCACCCACCAGCACAACACCACCGTCGACCGCGCCACCGGCCAGATGGCCATCCCCCGCGTGGTCGACAAACTTGAAGCGAGCGCGGTCATCACCCCGACCGCCGCCCCTCAAGCCAGCGGGGAGGACCGGTCCAAGACCGGACCCACCCCGCGCCGAACCCCACGCCCCGCGCCCAGGCGACGCAGGGCACCCTCCACCCCCGGCCCCAACAGGCCCGCGGGTCAGCGTCCGGAGGGACACGCTCACACGGACCCCAGACCGCCCCGCGCGGCCTGCCGGTACCAGGGCGTGCGCACCACTATCGTGCACACGATCAGCTCAACCACCCCCACCAGCCGGGACCGACCACGGCACCGACCCAAAGGAGCGGCACTGGGCGCAGGCTTCCACCTGCACGCCCACGCCACCCCACTACGATGGGCAGATCCCCCAGTCACAACACTCAACATGACTACGGATCTCTAAGCTGATCAGAGACGCTCTCGCCGACGTGGCCCGGGTCGGGCCGTACTTCTCCGTCGCCATTGACCCCGACGTCGCCGACCATCCGCTGTGGCGGCCGCTGACCGAACTGTACGGTCCTGCGCTGCCCGACCAGATCGCGGCCGTGCGGATGCGTCTCGGCACGTCCGAGGACCGGGTCGCGGCCTCCCTGCTGTTCCAGGGCGTCGCAGGCCGTCTCTGGTCGCCGGCGCTCGCCGCCGCCGTCGTCCACGGCCGCGTGCCGCACCTCGATCCGGCCCGTACCTACTGGCGAGCCGCCTCCCCCGGCCCGATCCTCCTCGCGACACCGGGCGCGCCGGCGCTTCCCGCGGATCCGGACACCTTCCGTCGGGTCGTGATCGAGGATCACCTGACGCCGCTGGTCGCCGCGGTCCGCGCGGTCACGCCGGTCGCGGAAGGCCTGCTGTGGGGCAACGCGGCGTCGGCCCTCGCCGGCGCGATGACGGTCGTCTCGCGGGCCCGCCCTCCGGTCTCCGGGACGGCGCTGCGGTTCGTCGAGGAGCTCCTGGCCGAGCCTCCATTGGCGGGAACCGGCGGCTTCGGCCGCTACGGTTTCCGCCGGCGGAGCTGCTGCCTGTACTACCGGGTGCCCGGCGGCGGCAAGTGCGGCGACTGCGCGCTCCTGTGACCTTGGCCCGGCTGGAACTCACCGGGGTCCTCCCCGGCTGCGATCGCCCCGACAACCTCCCCCGTCAGCATCGGCCCGCACTCCATGAAGGTCGCCCGAGAGCCGGACGATCCTGAGCGCCGCACCGCGTGCCGGGGGAAGCCGAGAAAGGGCGGGCCGTTGCGCCCGCCCTTTCACCAAGGCCGGTGGTTCAGCCGCTGACGCACCAGTAGATGCCCTTGTTCCTGACGGTCGGGTTGGCCACCTTGCTCGTGGCGCCGCGGGTGCCCTTCTTGGTGACGGTGTAGACCAGGTGGAAGTTCTTGTCGTAGACCGACCAGGTGTACGCGGTGAAGTTCCGGTACGACTTGACGGCGAACTTCCTCTTGAGGGCCTTGCTCTTGGTGCACTTCGGGCGGCTCTTGGTATTGAGCACCTTCCCGGTGTAGTTCGTGCTCCCGTAAAGGCAGAGCTGCTTGCTGGCGCAGCCGCTCGTCGCGGAGACCGTGCCCGCCTCCGCGGCGCCGCCGCTGAGAAGGGTCACGCCCGCCACCGCCGTGGCCGCCAGCAGTCCGGCTCCGTACTTGCTCAAGATCGCCAAGAAAGGCTCCTCGGTCGCAGGGGGTTAACGTCTCGCCCCCCTGAGTGATTCGGACCGGCCAATACTGCCGACAGCCCGCTCGGGGCGATAGAGCCTCTGGACCTAACTCTGATCACGTGCCCGCCCTGCGACGGCAGGCGCTCAGGCTCATTCGATGAGGTCAGCGCCCTCGCGGCCCGAGGGGTCCAGGCTCAGCAGATCCTCGTGGAGGCCGTCGAGTTGCCGCCCCGTCAATTCACCCTCGGGAGTGCTCTCCATCACGGCCCAGCCCGGGCTTCCCTCGGCCGCTTCGTCGTCACGCCCGAAGCAGATCATGTAGAGCAGGCCGAACGCCGTGTCGTAGGCCACGGACCGCGCCACCTTGACCAGGTCGTCGCGGTCCGTTCCCGTCTCGAGCAGCCGCGCGCCTGCCGGGAGGCGCTCCAACGCGCCCGACACCGCCCAGGCGTCTATCAGCCGTGGCCAGATATGACGCAGCACCAGGAAGCGCGCCAGTTGCGGAAAATCCTCCAGGATCTCTGACAGCGCGGCGTTCTCGGGTTCGAGCTCACCCGCCTCGGCGAACCGGTCGCGGAGACGTTCCGCCGCGGCGCGGTCCTCTTCGTTCATCACCGCCAGCGCTTCAGCCCAGGTGGGCCATGACGATATGGGCATTCGAGCAGCCTGCCACACCTCCATGAAGCCGTGGAGGCGGCCGTCACCTGACCGGTCGCCTCCGGGGGCGGCCGCGACGACCGCTCTGTCGCGTGCCGTGGGGGACGATCGGGAGTCGGCCCCCACGACGGCGAGGTGAAGCTCCAGAGCCCCGCTTACG
This sequence comes from Actinoallomurus vinaceus, assembly GCF_039542055.1. Taxonomy (NCBI): domain Bacteria; kingdom Bacillati; phylum Actinomycetota; class Actinomycetes; order Streptosporangiales; family Thermomonosporaceae; genus Actinoallomurus; species Actinoallomurus vinaceus. Next base: position 45,821 of record NZ_BAABHK010000012.1, on the reverse strand, counting down.
CCGCGCGTGTGATTCGTCGGTCAGCGGTGTCCTGCGGGCCTGCGGCTAGGGGTTTTCGACGCCGATCCACTGGACGTACCACCCGCCCGAGATCGCGTCGGCGGGACTGATCGCATGCCCATCAGCCCACCGGATGAAAATGTCGAATCCCGTCGCGGCAGGGCTGTAAACGGAGCTGGTGCCCACAAGCCCGAACTGGTTTCCCACACCGGCGATGGAAGTCACGTAAATGGGCGTTCCGTTGAAGTGCGCGTCGGTGGTATCGACATGAATCTTAAGAGCGCCGGTGCCGCTCTGCTCCCAGCCCACCCCGGCTACCGTTCTCCCTGCCACGGTCCGATGCGCCGTCTGAAGCGACGGCGCGGCCTTGGAGGCGGCCTGGTCGACGACCGGATGACCCACGGCGTAGGCGTTCGTTCCCGTCAGGAGCGGGATGCCGAATGTCGCGACGGACAAGGCGACGGTCAGAGACTTCGCGATGGACATGTTTCTCCCCAGTCTGAGTCCCCGGTGGCCATGACCCCTGAGGGGCACTGTTCACGCGGTGCGATCAGCGCAAGTCATGCCCTCTGAGGACATAAACGATCGGCACGGATTGCGACCCGTCGAGTGACTCGTCGTGGCGAACAGCCGCCAAGTGGAGATCCTTCGACCTGCCAACGTGGTGTAGCCACGAGCGTCTTCCCCCATGAATCACCGCCGAGAACCGGTCGGCAATCCATGATCTGAGTTCAAGGAGACCAAATATTCGCCGCCACGCGAACAATAAGTATGAGGCTCCAGAAATCACCCGGGCGTGATATTCGCCGAGGCGGAATATGTCCGATATCGCGCAGGTGGACCGGGGTGACCGGATGGCGTGCGGCTACGGACGGGCCACTACGGCCTGGACAAGGCCGTAGGCGACCGCCTCATCGGCGGTCAGGAGGAGGTCCTGCCGGGCGTCCTCGCGGATCTCGTCGACCTCCCGGCCGGTCGTCTCGGCCAACCGGATGTAGAAGGCGTCGACCTGCCGCCGATGCTCCTCTTCGCGGGTGGCGACGTCCGTGGTGTCGCCCTGGAACGCCGCCCGGGGCTCGGTCAGCCGCAACGTCGCATGGGGCATCATCTCCCGTCGCCGTCCGGCGGCGAGCACGAGCAGGGGCGGGCCACCGGTCTGACCGGCGACCAGGACGCGCACCGGGCAGCCGAGGATTCCGATCGTGTCCGCGACGGCGAAGGCCGCCTCGGGTTCACCGTCCGGCGACCGCAGGTGCAACGTGACCGGCTCCTCTCCCGCCGCGTCGAGCATGACGAGCTTCCCGGTCAGCTCCGAGGCACGAGCGCCGTCGAGCGACCCGTTCGCGAGGATGATCCGATGATCGAACAGCCGGTCGGCGAGCGGATCGGCCGCATCCGGCTCACCCGGCCACGACCCCTCCCCCGGCAGGGGAGGTCCTCCCGGCCATGACGGCGGCGACGGCCCGTTCGGGTCGCCGGGGAACTCGGGCGGGAAAGACGGCATCGTCATCGGGCGCCCCCTCCGTACGGCTGCCTACGACGATATAGCCCGTCCGGCACCGTCTCGATCCGGCCCGGTCGGCCGGAGCCACTCCCACCCGGCACCGTCTCGATCCCGCCGCGCCCGCTGAAGCGCTCCCGCCCAGCCAGGCCACCCACCCGGCATCAGCTCGATCCCGCCGCGCCGGCTGAACCACTCCTGCCCGGCCGGGCCACCCGTCCGTGCTACCGTGCCGCTCCCGCCCGCGTCGGCTCGAGCGCCTCCGTACGGTCGGGGCCGAGCGCGATCCGTACGTCGAGCAGCCTCGGGTCCTCGGACCGCACGAATCGCCCGCCGAGGCCGCCGAGCAGGGCGCGCATGCGGGAGTTGTCGGCCAGCATGGTGGCGCGGACCTCGGCCAGGCCCTGCTCGTGCGCGACGGCCAGGAGACGGCGGGCCAGCGCCGCCCCGATGCCTCGGCCCTGCCAGCCATCCTCGACGAGGAATGCCAGCTCGCCGACGCCGGGGTCGAGCGTGTACATCAGGTGTGCGAGGGCGAGGATCGACCCGTCCGGGCCTTCGGCCGCCGTGGTCAGCCCGTGCGCGCGGTCGCAGAACACCCGCAGCAGCCGCTCCGGAATGCCGTGCCGCGCGCTGAAGTAGCGGCGGCGCCGGCTCTCGATCGAGCAGCGGGCGTGCATGTCCCGTACGGCGTCGGCGTCGAGGAGTGTCAGCGGCCGTACGGTGATCTCGGTGCCGTCGCCGAGGGTCAGGCGCTGCCGGGTGGGAGCCGGGCCGTGGGCCGGGAGCAGCGAGCGGACCAGGGCGTTGGCCCGGGCGATCTCCGTGAGCGTGAAGGGCAGCCCCTCCCGGTGCAGCAGGACCCCGCGCAGGTGCCCGACGGAGATCGTGATCGTCGCCGGATCGGGCTGCTCGTCGAGCGCGGCCGGGCCGGCCACCCACTCCGCGCTGCCGGCGCGCAGCAGCTCGGCGAGGATCTCCGGCAGGGCACGCGGGTTGGACCGGAGGCGTACGGCGAGGGAGAGCGCGCGGCTCGGCTCGTCGATGAGCTCGTGCGGGGTCGCCGGAACGACGCTGGTCCGGCGGCCCGCGGCGACCGCGACGGCGGCGGTGAGCGCCTCCGCGGTGGTCCCGGCGGGCACGTCCACGACGAACTCGTCCACCACGCCGTCCGTGTCGACCTGGACGGACAGGTCGAGGATGTTCGCCCCCTGCGCGGCCAGCGCGGCGGTCAGGACGGCCAGCCGGCCCGGCCGGTCGTCGATCTCGGTGCGTACGCGGAGCAGCGGCATATCATCCCCTTCGGCGGCTGAACGGGACCAGCGTGCCGCATCACTGTTACCGGGTCGCTACGCGATCGTTTCCGCCGGATCAGCGCTCTTTGGGACGAACACGACGAAGGCCCGGCGCCTCCGAGACGCCGGGCCCTCGTGATCGATGGCTGGTCAGGGCGTCGCGGCCCATCCCGGCATCGGGAAGCCGGCGAGCAGCTCGCGGATCTCCGTGGCGATCTTGGCGAGGACCGCCTCGTCGTCGGCGGCGGCGACGGCCTGGTCGATCGAGGCCGCGACGAACGGCATGTGCTCCTCGGTGAGGCCGCGCGTCGTGATCGCGGCGGTGCCGAGCCGGATGCCCGAGGGGTTCCACGGCTTGCGCGGGTCGAAGGGCACCGTGTTGAAGTTCAGCTCGATGCCGGCGCGGTCGAGCGCCTTGGCCGCCGGCTTGCCGCCGATGCCCTTGTCCGTGAGGTCGATGAGGACCAGGTGGTTGTCGGTGCCACCGGACACGAGGTCGAAGCCGTGGTCGGTCAGCGCGGCGGCGAGGGCCTGGGCGTTCGCGACGACCTGGCGGGCGTACGCCGCGAAGTCCTCCTGGGCGGCCTCCTTGAGCGCGACGGCGATCGCCGCGGTGGTGTGGTTGTGCGGGCCGCCCTGCAGACCGGGGAAGATCGCCTTGTCGATCGCGGTCGCGTGCTCCGCGGTCGTCATGATCATGGCGCCGCGCGGGCCGCGGAGGGTCTTGTGCGTGGTCGTGGTGATGACGTCGGCGTGCCCGACCGGCGACGGGTGGGCGCCGCCGGCGACGAGCCCGGCGATGTGCGCGATGTCGGCGGCGAGGACGGCGCCCACCTCACGGGCGATCTCGGCGAACGCCGGGAAGTCGATCGTCCGCGGGATCGCGGTGCCGCCGCAGAAGATCACCTTCGGCCGCTCCGCGCGGGCGAGGTCGCGCACCTGGTCCATGTCGACACGGCCGGTCTCGCGGCCGACGCCGTAGTGCACGGGGCGCAGCCACTTGCCGGAGATCGACACCGGCGACCCGTGCGTGAGGTGGCCGCCGTGGGCGAGCTCGAGCGACAGGAACGTGTCGCCCGGGTTCAGGAACGCCAGGTGCACGGCCAGGTTGGCGGGCGAGCCGGAGTACGGCTGGACGTTGGCGTGGTCGGCGCCGAACAGCTCGCGGGCGCGCGCCTGGGCAAGCTCCTCAATGGGGTCGACGACCTGCTGACCCTCGTAGTAACGCTTGCCCGGATAGCCCTCGGAGTACTTGTTGGTGAGGACGGAGCCGGTCGCCTCCAGCACCGCCGGCGAGACGTAGTTCTCCGAGGCGATGAGGCGGACCTTGTCGTGCTGGCGGCGGGCCTCGGCCTCGATGAGACCGGCCAGGTCAGGGTCGGTCGCGGTGAGATGGGACAGCGCTGGCTGGTGCATGGGGCCTCCAGAAGGGCTCGGCTCCCAGCACCCAGGCGCGCGGTGCCAGATCTTCTTCGCTCCCCGGTGGTGAACTCCACCTCATGCGCCAGTCACGGACCCCCATCGTACCGAAAGCGCCGCCGCGGCTCAGGGCGACAGGCCGGATCAGATCGCCGCGCCGAACACGCCGGATGCCGCCGTACCCGCTCATGCGATCGGGCCGGTGGCCGCCGAGGCGGTCACCGGGCCGATCACAAGAGCGATCTACAGCGTCAGTTCCGGACGCGCTGCATCGCGGCCGCGATCGCAGCACGCTCGGCACGCAGCTTGGCCAGAGCCTCCTCGAGGATGGCCTCGCCGTCGGCGTCGCTGCGCCGCTCCTTCACGTAGGCGAGATGCGTCTTGTAGGGCTCGTTACGCGGCGGCGCCGGCGGGTTCTCCGCGTCCTTGCCGGCGGGGAACCCGCACCGGGGGCAGTCCCACTGGTCGGGAACCGCGACGTCGGTCGCGAAACTCGGCCGGGACTCGTGCCGGTTCGCGCAGTAGAAGCTCACCCACACACGCGGGGCTGCTTCGCCACGCTCGGCCTCTCCCATCGGGCCAGCACCGACTCGGCTACCTCGAATAGCGTTGCCACTACCCACGGACTACTCCTCGCTTCCTTTGCCGCCGCGGCGAGGGGCGACGGCGTCAACACACTGCGGGTCTGGGCTGCTCAGCCGTGGTGGCCGTGCTTGAGCAGCAGACCCAGCGCGATGATCGCCACGAACCAGATGACGCCCGTGCCGATCGTGAGCCGGTCGAGGTTGCGCTCGACCACGGACGACCCCCCGAGCGACGAACTGATACCGCCGCCGAACAGATCCGACAGGCCGCCGCCCTTGCCCTTGTGCAGGAGGACGAGCAGCACCATCAGCGCGCTCGTGAGGATGAGCACGATGGAAGTTGCGATGATCACAGCAGCCCAGCGCTTTCGTGATTCACCCCGCTGGTCGCGGGGAATGTTCTCGTGTTCAGGTCATCCGTTACCGAGGGTACGACGTTCTACCGCGTGGTTCAGCAGAAACGCGCAGTCTGATGCGCTAGATCACACCGGCAGCTCGCGATACCTGCAGATCTTGACGAACTCCCCCGCGTCCAGGCTCGCTCCGCCGACGAGCGCTCCGTCGATGTCCGGCTTCGCCATGATCCCGGCGATGTTGCCGCCCTTGACGGAGCCCCCGTAGAGCACGCGGACCTGCTCGGCGAGATCTCCACTGTACAGCTCGGCCAGCCGCTTCCGGATCGCGCCGCACACCTCCTGCGCGTCTTCGGGCGTCGCGACCTCGCCGGTGCCGATCGCCCAGACCGGCTCGTAGGCGATCACGACGCGCTGCGCCTGCTCGGCGGGGACCTTCTGCAGGCCGCCCTCGACCTGGGAGAGCGTGTGGGACAGGTGCTCGCCCGCCTTGCGGACCTCCAGGCCCTCACCGACGCACAGGATCGGCGTCAGATCGTGCTTGAGGGCCTGCTTCACCTTGGCGTTGACGAGCGCGTCGTCCTCGTGGTGGTACTCCCGGCGCTCGGAGTGCCCGGCCAGGACGTACGTGCAGCCGAGCTTCTCGAGCATCAGCCCCGAGATCTCTCCCGTGTAGGCGCCCTTCTCGTGGGCCGAGACGTCCTGCGCGCCGTACGTCAGCTCGAGCTTGTCGGCGTCCACCAGCATCTGCATGCTGCGGATGAAGGTGAACGGCGGCAGCAGCGCGACGTCCACCGCCTCGTAGTCGGCCTCCCTGAGGCCGAAGGCGATCTTCTGGACGTGCGCGATGCCCTCGAAGTGCGTGAGGTTCATCTTCCAGTTGCCCGCCATCAGCGGCTTGCGCTGCGGCGTTGCGGGTTTGGCGGCCACGTTCAGTCCTCCAGGACGGCCAGGCCGGGCAGCGTCTTGCCCTCGAGGTACTCGAGGCTCGCGCCGCCACCGGTCGAGATGTGGGAGAAGCCGTCCTCGGGGAGGCCCAGCTTGCGTACGGCCGCGGCCGAGTCGCCGCCGCCGACCACGGTGAACGCCTTGGACGCGATCAGCGCCTCGGCCACCGCGCGGGTGCCGCCGGCGAAGGCGTCGAACTCGAAGACGCCCATCGGGCCGTTCCAGAAGACGGTGGCCGCGTCGGCGAGCTTGCTCGCGAACAGCTCACGGGTGCGCGGGCCGATGTCCAGGCCCTCCCGGTCGGCCGGGATGGCGGTCGCGTCGACGGCCTCGTGCGGCGCGTCGGGGGCGAACTCGGTGGCGGCCAGCACGTCGACCGGCAGGACGAGGTCGACGTCGCGCTTGCGCGCCTCCTCGATGAACCCGCGGACCTGATCGAGCTGGTCCTCCTGCAGCAGCGACTTCCCGACCTCGTACCCCTGGGCCTTGAGGAAGGTGTACGCCATGCCGCCGCCGATGATCAGCCGGTCGACCTTGCCGAGGAGGTTCGCGATGACCCCGAGCTTGTCAGAGACCTTGGCGCCGCCCAGCACGACGACGTACGGCCGGGCGGGCTCGCCGGTGAGGCGGCGCAGCACCTCGACCTCGGCGGCGATGAGGCCGCCGGCCGCGTGCGGAAGCCGCTGCGGCACGTCGTAGACGCTGGCGTGCTTGCGGTGCACGGCGCCGAAGCCGTCGCCGACGTACAGCTCGGCGAACGCGGCCAGGCGGTCGGCGAACGCGCCGCGCTCGGCGTCGTCCTTGCTGGTCTCGCCGGCCTCGAAGCGGAGGTTCTCCAGGAGGGCGACCTCGCCGTCCTGGAGCGCGTCGACCGTGGCCTGCGCGGATTCGCCGACGGTGTCGGTGGCGAAGCGGACCTCGCGGCCCAGCAGCTCGCCCAGCCGCTTCGCGACGGGGGCGAGGGAGAACTCCGGCTTCACCTGCCCCTTGGGGCGGCCGAGGTGAGCGCACACGATGACGCGGGCGCCCTGGTCGGCGAGCTTGGTGATGGTCGGGACGCTGGCCCGGATCCGGCCGTCGTCCCCGATCACGCCGTCCTGCAGCGGGACGTTGAGGTCCGAGCGGACCAGCACCCGCCTGCCGCGCACGTCGCCGAGATCGTCGATCGTGGACATGCTCATTGATCGCACTCCTGGTCGTGTTGGAACGAGCGCAGCAGGCCTACCGCCTGCTGCGCTCGTTCGTGTCGCCGTTGCCGGGCCGGGCGGGCCCTATGGCTCGGTCAGAGCCGCGAGCCCACCAGCTTGGTGATGTCGACGAGCCGGTTGGAGTAGCCCCACTCGTTGTCGTACCAGCCGACGACCTTGACCTGGTCACCGATCACCTTGGTGAGCCCGGAGTCGAAGATGCAGGACGCCGGGTCGGTGACGATGTCGGAGGAGACGATCGGGTCCTCGGTGTAGGTGAGGATGCCGCGCAGCGGGCCCTCGGCCGCCTCGCGCAGCGCCGCGTTGACCTCCTCGACGCTGGTCTCGCGGCCGACCGTGACGGTGAGGTCGGTCGCCGAGCCGGTCGGCACCGGGACGCGCAGCGCGTAGCCGTCGAGCTTGCCCTTCAGCGCCGGCAGGACGAGACCGATGGCCTTGGCGGCGCCCGTGCTGGTCGGCACGATGTTGATGGCGGCGGCGCGGGCGCGGCGGAGGTCCTTGTGCGGGCCGTCCTGGAGGTTCTGGTCCTGGGTGTAGGCGTGGATCGTGGTCATCAGACCACGCTCGATGCCGAAGGTGTCGTGGATGACCTTCGCCATCGGGCCCAGGCAGTTGGTGGTGCAGGACGCGTTGGAGATGACGGTGTGCAGCTCCGGGTCGTAGGCGTCGTCGTTCACGCCCATGACGATCGTGACGTCCTCGTTCTTGGCCGGCGCGGAGATGATGACCTTCTTCGCGCCGTTCTCGACGTGCACCTTCGCCTTGTTGGCGTCGGTGAACAGGCCGGTCGACTCGATGACGACGTCGACGCCCAGGTCGCCCCACGGCAGGTTGGCGGGGTCGCGCTCGGCGAAGGCCTTGATGGTCTTGCCGCCCACGGTGATCTCGTCCGCGCCGGCCTTCACCTCTTCGGCGAGCCGGCCGAGGATGCTGTCGTACTTGAGCAGGTGAGCGAGCGTGGCGTTGTCGGTGAGGTCGTTGACCGCCACGACCTCGACGTCGCCACCGGCGGCGTTCAGCGCTCGCCAGAAGTTGCGGCCGATGCGGCCGAAGCCGTTAACGCCAACCCGGATGGTCACGGCACCGATCTCCTCATACTTCGTCCCCGGACGTCACCGGGGGCCTGTGAATCTGACGTGTGCTCTCAGGTCGACCCTACCGAACCCGGTGTGATGTCTCTGTAACCACCGGGCCGTAGCGACCGGTCCGCCGCCCTGCCGGGAGCCAACATCCGATGGCGGGCGGCGGACCAGGGAAATCGTATTTGGTCTAGACCTAATGGTCTAGACCAAATCGATACAGAAGAGGGACTTCGTCCAAAGTGACCGCGTCACGTGGCCGTCACGTGCCGGATACGAGGGCAGTGCCGCTGTTCTACGAGCCAGTCGCCTCGTGGTCGGGGAGCGCCGCCGCCGGGGCGGTCCGGGTCGCCGGGCGCATGGTCAGGATCAGTACGGCCGACCCGGCGAAGATGACCGCGGCGACGACGCCGGTGACGTGCAGGCTCGCGGTGAACGCCTCCCGCGCGGAGTGCAGCAGTTCCGCGCCCTGGCCGGCGGGAAGGTGCCGGCCGGCGGCGACCGCGCCGGCCAGCGAGTCGGACGTGCCGCCCATCCGGCTCCGGTAGACCACCGCGGCCAGCAGGCCGAGCAGCGCGAAGCCGAGCGAACCGCCGAAGTAGTTGCCGGTCTCCGACATCGACGCCGCCGAGCCGGCGCGCTCCGGCGGTACGGACCCGACGACCAGCCCGGTGCCCAGCGCGAACAGCGGGCCGGTGCCCAGCGCCAGTACGGCAATGCCGATCATCACCAGCGGCAGGGCGCCCGCGCCGTCGACGCCGACCAGCAGCAGGCTGCCCAGCGCCGACCCCGCCAGCCCGCCGGCGATCGCGGTCGTCCGCCTCATCCGCCGGGCCAGCGCCGGCGCGGCCATGGTGCCGGCCGCCACGCCCAGGCCCATCGGCGCGAACAGCACCGCCGACACGACCGGCGAGAAGCCCAGCACGCTCTGCAGGTACTGGGTCACCAGCAGGCCCGTACCGGCCATGGCGACGCCGGCGAAGACCAGCGCGACGAGTACGGCCGTGAACGGGCGGTTGCGGAACAGCCGCAGGTCCAGCAGCGGCGTCTCCAGCCGCAGCTGCCGGCGTACGAACAGGAATCCGATGGCCGCGCCGGCGACGAGGGCCACCGCCGGCACGACCGGCACGCTCTCGACGGCCAGCTGCTTGATGCCGTAGATCATCAAGAGCACCGCCACGAGCGACAGCCCGACGCTCGTCAGGTCCGGCCGGCCGGCCTGGTCGCTGCGGAACTCCGGCAGCAGGACCGGCCCGGCGAGCACCAGCAGCACCATCGCCGGTACCGCGGCCAGGAACACCGATCCCCACCAGAAGTGCTGGAGCAGGAGGCCGGCGAGCACGGGCCCGAGCGCGCCTCCGGTGAACTGGCAGGTCGCCCAGATCGCGATGGCCTTCCCGCGCTGTCGTTCGTCGCGGAACATGTTGGTGAGCAAGGCGAGAGTGGACGGCGCCAGGGTCGCGCCGGCGACGCCCAGCAGCGCACGCGCGACGATCAGCATCAGCGGGCTGACCGCGAAGGCGGCCACGACCGACAGCACCGCGAAGGCCGCCGCACCGATCATCAGCAGCCGCCGGCGGCCGATCCGGTCGCCGAGCGTGCCCATCGTGATGACCAGGCCGGCCACCATGAGTCCGTAGCCGTCACTGATCCACAGCTGCTGGACGTTGGTGGCGCCCAGGTCGGAGCTCAGCCGTGGGAGCGCGAGGAGCAGCGCCGTCATGTCCATCGCGACGAGGAATGTCGGCAGCATGAGGAGGGCCGCTCCCGGCCACGCCCGGTTGATCCGCATATCGAAGCTCTCTGTTCTCTCGACTCTCTCGACGTTTCGCCGGTTGGTCGGAGTGGCCGAGGGCTTCTTGACATCGGTACGGGAAGAAGACCATGCGAAAGTTCGGGCGGGGGATGTCAAGACGACGACGACGGCTCCGACCAACTGGTCGAAGGGCCCCGCCGTGGGGTCTCGAACCACGAGGAGTACGACATGAAGTTCCTGATCAGCATGCACATCAACCCGGCCGTCCTGGACGCGCTGACCGACGAGGAGAAGGCGGCGATCGGCGACGGCCACGGCGCGTTCATCGAGGCGCTGAAGAGGTCCGGCGAGCTGATCACCACGCAGGCGCTGGTCGACCCGTCACAGGCCGCCGTGGTGACCGTACGCAACGGCCAGCCGGTGGTGACCGACGGACCCTTCCTGGAGGCCAAGGAATACCTGGGCGGCTTCTACCTGATCGACTGCGAGAACAAGGAGCGGGCGATCGAGCTGGCGACGCAGATCCCGGACACCGCGATCGAGGGTCTGGGCGTCGAGGTGCGGCAGGTGATGTTCGCTGACGGACAATTGGAGGCATGACCGCACAAGCCCTCGAGGACCTGCTGCGTGAGCTCACGCCGCAGGTCCTCGGCGCGTTGGTACGTCGGCACGGACAGTTCGAAGGGTGCGAGGACGCCGTGCAGGAGGCCGTCCTCGCCGCCACCGTGCAGTGGCCGGCCGAGGGAGTGCCGGACAACCCGCGCGGCTGGCTGATGACCGTCGCGTCCCGGCGGCTCATCGACCAGATGCGCAGTGACCACGCGCGCCGCGAGCGGGAGTCGGCGACGGCCACCGAGGTGGTGCCCGAGGACGTACCGGACACCGACGACACGCTCGTCCTGCTGTTCCTCTGCTGCCATCCGACGCTGACCGCGGCCTCTCAGACCGCCCTGACGCTGCGGGCGGTCGGCGGCCTGACCACTGCCGAGATCGCCCGCGCGTTCCTGGTGCCGGAGGCCACGATGGCGGCCAGGATCAGCCGGGCCAAGCAGCGCATCAAGGCCGCCGGCAGCTCGTTCGGCCTGCCGGACGGCGCGGAGCGCGAGGAGCGGCTGCGGGTCGTCCTGCACGTGCTCTACCTGATCTTCAACGAGGGCTACACCGCATCCTCCGGCAGCGAGGTACACCGCGCCGACCTCGCGCACGAGGCGATCCGGCTGGCCAGGATGGTGCACGCGCAGCTGCCCGAGGACGGCGAGGTGACCGGGCTGCTCGCGCTGATGCTGCTGACCCACGCCCGCCGGGAGGCGCGTACGACGGCGACCGGCGACCTGGTGCCGCTGGACGAGCAGGACCGTACGACGTGGGACCGCGGGCTGATCGACGAGGGCCTCGAGCTGGTCAAGACGTCGCTGGCCGGCCCGGCCCTCGGCCCTTACGAACTGCAGGCCGCCATCGCCGCCACGCACGCCGACGCGGCCACGGCCGAGGAGACCAACTGGCGGCAGGTACACGCCCTCTACCTGATCCTGGAACGGATCGCCCCCAACCCGATGGTCACCCTCAACCGGGCGATCGCGCTCGCCGAGATCGAGGGCCCGCCGGCCGGGCTGGCCCTGCTGTCGACATTGGACGGTGACGAGCGGATGGCCGGGCATCACCGGCTGCTGTCCGTGCGGGCGCATCTGCTGGAGAAGACCGGCGACACGGCCGGGGCGTACGAGCACTACCGGCACGCCGCGAAGGCCACCGCCAGCATCGCCGAGCAACGCTACCTGGAGTCCAGGGCCGGCCGGCTGAGAACGTAGAAGCCCCTGTCACCGCCCTGCCGGGCGCCCCCGTTGGGCGCCCGGCACCGACTGGTCGGAGCCGGCGTATCGCCCCCGAAATCCTCGTCGCCGGAGCCCGGCGAACGGATCAGGGGGCGAGCATGTCGGCGGTGACGTTGGCCTCGGTGCCGGCGATGCCCTGGTCCATGGCGCGCTTGTCGGCCATGGCCAGCAGCCGCCGGATCCGGCCGGCGATGGCGTCCTTGGTCAGCGGCGGCTCTGCGAGCTGCCCGAGCTCCTCCAGCGACGCCTGCTTGTGCTCCAGCCGCAGCCGGCCGGCGGCGACGAGGTGCTCCGGGGCGTCGTCGGCGAGGATCTCCAGGGCGCGCGCGACCCGCGCCCCGGCCGCGACCGCGGCGCGCGCGGAGCGGCGCAGGTTGGCGTCGTCGAAGTTGGCCAGCCGGTTGGCGGTCGCCCGCACCTCGCGGCGCATGCGGCGCTCCTCCCAGGCGAGCACCGAGTCGTGCGCGCCGAGCCGGGTCAGCAGCGCCGAGATCGCGTCGCCGTCGCGGACGACGACGCGGTCCACGCCGCGCACCTCGCGGGCCTTGGCGTGGATCCGGAGCCGCCGGGCCGAGCCGACGAGGGCCAGGGCGGCCTCCGGACCGGGGCAGGTGACCTCGAGGGACATCGACCGGCCGGGCTCGGTCAGCGACCCGTGCGCCAGGAACGCCCCGCGCCACGCCGACTCGGCGTCGCAGGCGCCGCCGGAGACGACGTGCCGGGGCAGGCCCCGGACCGGGCGGCCGTTGTTGTCGATCAGACCGGTCTGGCGGGCCAGGGACTCACCGTCGCGGAACACCCGCACGACGTACCGGTTGCCCTTGCGCAGGCCGCTCGGCGCCAGCACCACGACGTCGGAGCTGTGGCCGAAGACCTCCGCGAGGTCCTTGCGCAGGCGTCGCGCCGCGGCTCCGGTGTCGAGCTCCGCCTCGATCACGATGCGCCCGCTGACAATGTGCAGGCCCCCGGCGAAGCGCAGTAGTGTCGACACCTCGGCCTTGCGGCAGCACGGCTTCATGACGGACAGCCTGCTCAGCTCGTCCTTCACCACGCCGGTCATCGCCATTGATGGATCCTCCCCCTGTAGCCATCATCCCGTCAGGGCAGTCTCGCGGAATCTTGCCGGGGACAGTGGCCGCTGACAAAGATCTGTGCGAACGCTTGGGCCAACCGTGCCGGATCATGCCGTGGAGATCCATCTCCGGCCGCGACGTCGGCCAGCACGAGCGTTCCACCGAGGGTACGTGCCGCTTTTTCAAGAACATCGCGCTCCTCGACGACATTCCGGTCGGCGAGGACGACATCGACCCGGAGGTCGGGGGCGTGCGCCCGCAGCACCTCCAGGTGCCGCTGCGGCGAGAAGTCGTCGGTCTCGCCGGGCTGGGGTTCGAGGTTCAGTGCGACGATCCGCCGGGCGGAGGTGCGCAGCAGCGCGTCGGCCAGCTCCGGCACCTTCAGGTGGGGCAGCACGCTGGTGAACCAGGAGCCGGGCCCGAAGACGACCCAGTCGGCCTCCTCGATGGCGCGCAGCGCCTCCGGGCAGGCGGGCGGGTCCGGGGGCACCAGGGAGACGCTCAGCACCTGTCCCGGCGTCTTCGCGCAGGCCACCTGCCCCTGAACGTGCGTGATCTCCTGCGGCCGATCCGGGTCGGCGCCCCGGACCTCCGCGACGATGTCGAGGGGGACGGACGCCATGGGAAGCACCCGGCCCTCCGCGCCCAGCAGCCGCCCCATCCAGTCCAGGCCGGCGACCGGGTCGTCGAGGAGCTCCCACAGCGCCACCATCAGCAGGTTGCCTACGGCGTGCCCGTGCAGCTCGCCCTGGCTGCGGAAGCGGTGCTGGACGACCTCGCTCCAGGTGCGCCCCCAGTCGTCGTCGCGGCACAGCGCGGCCAGGGCCATGCGCAGGTCGCCGGGCGGCAGGACGCCGAGCTCTCGCCGCAGCCGGCCGCTGGACCCGCCGTCGTCGGCGACGGTCACGATGGCCGTGAGCCGGTCGGTGACGCGGCGCAGCGCTGACAGGGAGGCGAAAAGTCCGTGCCCGCCGCCGAGGGCGACGACCTTGGGGGATGTCACGTGCGGTTATTCCCGTCCCAGATCCCGGTGGACGACCCTTACCTCGAGCCCCTCGTCGCCCAGCCGGGCGCCGAACTGCTCGGCCATGGCGACACTGCGGTGCTTGCCGCCGGTACAGCCGACGGCGAGTGTCACGTAGTGCTTGCCCTCGCGTTCGTACCCCTCCACGAGGAGCCGCAGCACCTCGGTGTAGGAGTCGAGGAACTCCTTGGCCCCCGGCCGCGACAGCACGTAGTCCCGTACCGCCGCGTCGCGGCCGTTCTGCGGGCGCAGCTCGGGGATCCAGTGCGGGTTCGGCAGGAACCGGCAGTCGACGACCAGGTCGGCGTCGACGGGCAGGCCGTACTTGTAACCGAAGGAGACCACGGTCGCGCGCAGGCTCGACTCCGCCGCCTCGCCGCCGAAGAACTCGACGATCTTGGCCCGCAGCTCGTGGACGTTCAGCGCGCTGGTGTCCAGGACGAGATCGGCCTCGGCGCGCACCTCGCGCAGCCGCTCGCGCTCGCGGGCGATGCCGTCGACGATCCGGCCGTCGCCCTGCAGCGGATGCGGCCGGCGTACGCTCTCGAACCGGCGGACGAGCACGTCGTCGGACGCCTCGAGGTACACCACGCGCGGATGCGCGCCCCGCGCCTCCAGGTCGTCGAAGGCCGACTGCAGGTCGGTGGTGAAGGCGCGGCTGCGCACGTCGACGACGACCGCGATGCGCGGGACCGCCCCCTGGCCCCGCTCGGCCAGATCGGCCATCGTGGCCAGCAGCGCGGGCGGCAGGTTGTCGACGACGAACCAGTCCAGGTCCTCCAGCGACTTGGCCGCCGTGCTCCGCCCGGCGCCCGACATGCCGGTGATGATCACTATGTCGGGCACCTGTGGCGTGCCCGTTAGATTCGCCCCTGTCGTGTGATTCACGTCCTGCCTCCCCCGTCCTGGGCCGGTGACGCCGTCCCGTCCTGGGCGCCTGGTGCGGCCCCGTCATCGGCGCGCAACGCCGCGATGATGTTCTCAGCCGTACGGCGCCCGATGCCAGGAACCTCGGCGATCTGGTCCGGACCGGCCTCCTTGAGGAGCTTCACCGACCCGAAGTGCTTGATCAGCGCCTTGCGGCGGCCCGGGCCGAGGCCGGGGACGTCGTCGAGCTCGCTGACGAGCATGCCTTTGCTGCGTTTGGTCCGGTGGTACCGGATCGCGAAGTCGTGCGCCTGGTCGCGCAGCCGCTGCATGAGGTACATCGCCTCGCTGTTGCGCGGGAGGATCACCGGATCCTCCTCGCCCGGCAGCCAGATCTCCTCCAGGCGCTTGGCGATGCCGCACACGTCGACGTCGTCGATGCCGAGCTCGTCGAGCGCCCGCTGGGCGGCGGCCACCTGCGGCGCGCCGCCGTCGACCACGACGAGGTTGGGCGGATAGGCGAACCTGCGCGGCTTGCCGGTCTCCGGGTCGATCGGCCCGCCGGCCTCCGGCTCGCCCAGGACGTCCAGTTCGCCGGTCTTCTCGGTCTCCTCGAGGTAGCGCTTGAAGCGCCGGCGGATCACCTCGTGGATCGAGCGCACGTCGTCCTGGCCCTCGACCGTCTTGATGGAGAACCGCCGGTATTCGCTCTTGCGGGCCAGGCCGTCCTCGAAGACGACCATCGAGGCCACGACGTTGGTGCCCTGGAGGTTGGAGACGTCGTAGCATTCCATGCGCAGCGGCGCCTGCTCGAGCTCCAGGGCGTCCTGGATCTCCTGCAGGCCCTTGCTGCGGGTCGTCAGGTCGGTCGCCCGGCGCGTCTTGTGCTGCTTGAAAGCCTCGACGGCGTTGCGCTCGACCGTCTCCATCAGCGTCTTCTTGTCGCCGCGCTGGGGCACGCGCAGGTCGACGCGGCCGCCCCGGTGCTCGGCGAGCAGCTCCACTACCGCGTCGGTGTCCGGCGGCAGCGCGGGCACGAGGATCTCCCGGGGCACCGCCTCGGCGGCGGCCTCGCCGTACATCTGCAGCAGGAACTGCTCGACGAGCTCGCCGGTCGTGACCTCCTCGACCTTGTCGACCACCCAGCCGCGCTGGCCACGGATGCGCCCGCCGCGGACGTAGAAGGCCTGCACGGCGGCCTCGAGCTGGTCGTCGGCGAAGGCGATCACGTCGCAGTCGGTGGTGTCGCCCAGCACCACGGACTGCTTCTCCAGCGCCCGCTGCAGCGCCCGGATGTCGTCGCGCAGCCGCGCCGCGCGCTCGTACTCCTGCTCGGCGGCGGCCGCCTTCATGTCCTTCTCGAGGGCCTTGATGAAGCGCGCGGTCTCGCCCGCCATGAAGGCGCAGAAGTCCTCGGCCAGCTCGCGGTGGCCCTGCTCGGTGATCCGGCCGACGCAGGGCGCGGAGCACTTGCCGATGTCGCCGAGCAGGCAGGGCCGGCCCATCTGGCGCTGCCGCTGGAACACCCCGGCCGAGCAGGTGCGCACCGGGAACACCCGCAGCAGCTGGTCGACGGTCTCGCGGATCGCCCACGCGTGGGAGTACGGCCCGAAGTAGCGGACGCCCTTCTTCTTGGCGCCGCGCATGACCTGCACGCGCGGGACGTCATCGTGCATCGTCACCGCGAGGTAGGGATAGGACTTGTCGTCGCGGTACTTCACGTTGAACCGCGGGTCGAACTCCTTGATCCAGGAGTACTCCAGCTGGAGCGCCTCGACCTCGGTGCCGACGACCGTCCAGCCGACGTCCGTGGCGGTCTGCAGCATCGTCTGGGTGCGCGGGTGCAGCCCCGCGAAGTCGGCGAAGTAGGAGTTCAGCCGGGAGCGAAGGTTCTTCGCCTTGCCCACGTAGATGACCCGGCCTGTCTCATCACGGAATCGGTAGACCCCGGGCGATTCAGGTATGGAGCCGGGCGCGGGCCGATAGGTCGCCGGATCTGCCACGCCGTAAGCCTAGTCGCCTCGCGATGCGAGCCGCTTCAGTGGCGATATGGGGTGATATGAGTCACCTGTGCATTCTGTGGATTTGGGGGAAGAACGGCGTGTCGGGAAGGTCGGGTTCCGTCGTCGATATCGCTAAGGGGGACCTTCATCGTGTCGACCGTCACCGCGCTGGCCATTCTGCTCGGGTCGGTCCTGCTCGGCCTGCTGGTCGTGGAGATTCTCCGGAGGGTGCTCACGAGCCGGCCGGTGTCCCGCCGGCCGCTGGCCCCGCCGATCGCCCGGCGCTGCGGGAAGCCCGCCTTCGTCCTCGCGTTCGCCACGGGGGCGACGGCCGGGCTGCCGCCGAGAGAGGTCCTCGGCCGGTTCACCGCGGACATCCGCCACGCGCTGTCCCTCATCGTCATCGCGTCGGTGACCTGGCTGCTCATCCAGGCGGCGTACGCCGCCACCGACGTCGCCCTCGATCACCTGACCAAGATCGAGGGTGACCGGAACGTCCGCGCCCGGCGGGTCCGCACCCAGGTGATGCTGCTGCGCCGCAGCTCCGCCGCGATCGTCGCGATCATCGCGGCGTCGTCGATGCTGTTCACCTTCCCGGCCGTACGGGCGGTGGGCGCGGGGCTGCTCGCCTCCGCCGGGATCGCCGGCATCGTCGCCGGTATCGCCGCCCAGTCGACGCTGAGCAACGTCTTCGCGGGCCTGCAGCTGGCCTTCAGCGACGCCCTGCGGATCGACGACGTGATCGTCGTGAAGGGCGAGTGGGGCCGCATCGAGGAGCTGACCCTCACGTACGTCGTGATGCGCCTTTGGGACGAACGGCGGCTCGTGCTCCCCGTGTCGTACTTCGCGCAGAACTCCTTCGAGAACTGGACGCGGCACACCGCCCGGGTGATCGGCACCGTTCTGCTGCACGTGGATTGGAACGTTCCCGTAGAGGAGCTGCGAACGGAGCTGTACCGGTTCCTGCGTGAGCATCCCCTCTGGGACCAGAAGGACTGGGTCCTGCAGGTGACCGACGTGACGCCGAACGGCCTGGTCCAGTTGCGGGCGCTGATGAGCGCGCACGACTCGGCCAGCGCGTTCGACCTGCGGTGCGACGTCCGCGAGCACCTCGTCGCCTACATCCGGGAGAATCACCCGTCGACGCTGCCCCGGCTCCGCACGGACATGGACGGCCCGAACGCGTGGTCCGAGAACCGGTCCGAGAACCGCGCCTGAGCCGGCGACCATGGTGACGAGCGGCGACCGCCGCCCGCCACCACGCCCTGGGATCAGGCCAGCTTGATCTCGCCGTTCTCCACCTTGACGGACTTGCCCGGCAGCGGCTGCGACGCCGGGCCGTGGGCGACGGAGCCGTCGCTGACGTGGAACTTGCTGCCGTGGCACGGACAGTTGATCGTGCCGTCGGAGACCGAGCCGACCGTGCAGCCGCGGTGGGTGCAGACCGCGCTGAAGGCGGCGAACTCCCCCTTCTTCGGCTGCGTGACGACGACCTTCTGATCCTTGAAGATCTTTCCGCCGCCGACCGGGATGTCCGAGGCCTTGCCCAGCGCGCCGCCGCTCCCGCCACCGGAGTCGTCGCTCTTTCCGCCGCAGGCGGCGAGCGTGCCGGCAAGGCCGGCCACGCCGACCCCGAGCAGCATTCCACGGCGCGTCGGCGCCGCGTCCGGTCCGGTGTCGGCGTCCGTGGAACCGGCCGGGGCGGCCGAGGGATCGAACGGCATGGGTTCCTCCTCGTGTTCGGGCCTACATCCGGGTTTCACGCAGGAGAGATCCATTCGGTTCAACCTTATTCGACGATGATTCCGTCGCCCTGCAGCCGAACGGTGAACTCCTGCAGGGGCGCACCGGCCGGTCCCTGCTTGACCGAGCCGTCCGTCGCGTTGAACTCGCTGCCGTGACAGGGGCAGGTGATCACGCCGTCCTCCGGGCTGCCGACGGTGCATCCCTGGTGGGTGCACGTGGCGGTGAACGCCTTGAACGTCCCCTGCGACGGCTGCGCCACGACGATCTTCCACTTGTCGATGACCTTGCCGCCGCCGACGGGGATCTCCCCGGTACGGGCGATCACCTTGCCCTTGATCGCCGGGGGCACGATGGCCTTCGCCGATCGCGTCCCGCACGCGCCAAGGCCGATCACCCCCACGCCCGCCAGAGCCGCCGTGCCCAGCAGCCGCCGCCGGGAGCAGCAGCCCACCGCTTCCTCTGACATCCGTCTCCCCACAAGGTCATGTACTACACGCTGTAGTACATCGCGGCCTCATGCTACCGCCCGGTCTCCGGACGCGATGACCGGGTCAGACGCCGAGGATCTTGGCGAGGAACTGGCCCGTGTGGCTCTCCCCGACGTTCGCGATGTCCTCAGGGGTGCCGGTCGCGACGACGGTGCCGCCGCGCGACCCGCCCTCCGGGCCCATGTCGATGATCCAGTCCGCCGTCTTGATGACGTCGAGGTTGTGCTCGATGACGATGACGGTGTTGCCCTTGTCGACGAGGCCGTTCAGCACGCCGAGCAGCTTGCGGATGTCCTCGAAGTGCAGGCCGGTGGTGGGCTCGTCGAGCACGTAGATCGTCCGGCCCGTGGAGCGGCGCTGCAGCTCGGAGGCGAGCTTGACCCGCTGCGCCTCGCCGCCGGACAGGGTCGGCGCGGGCTGGCCGAGCCGGACGTAGCCGAGGCCGACGTCGTTGAGCGTCTGCAGGTGGCGGCGGATCGCCGGGATGGCCTCGAAGAACTCCAGGCCCTCCTCGATCGGCATGTCGAGGACCTCGGAGATCGTCTTGCCCTTGTAGTGCACGTCGAGGGTCTCCCGGTTGTACCGGGCGCCGTGGCAGACCTCGCAGGGCACGTAGACGTCGGGCAGGAACTGCATCTCGATCTTGATGGTGCCGTCGCCCGAGCACGCCTCGCAGCGCCCGCCCTTGACGTTGAACGAGAACCGGCCGGGCTGGTAGCCGCGGACCTTCGCCTCGGCGGTGGCCGCGAACAGCTTGCGGACGTGGTCGAACACGCCCGTGTAGGTGGCCGGGTTGGACCGCGGGGTGCGGCCGATCGGCGACTGGTCGACGTGGACGACCTTGTCGAGCTGGTCGACCCCGTTGATCCGCTTGTGCCGGCCGGGCACCGTGCGGGCGCCGTGGAGCTGCTTGGCCAGCGAGGTGTAGAGGATGTCGTTGACCAGCGTCGACTTGCCCGACCCCGACACGCCGGTGACGGCGGTGAAGACGCCGAGCGGGAACGCGACGTCGATGTCGCGCAGGTTGTGCTCGCGGGCGCCCTTGACGACCAGCTCGCGCCCGCGCTGGCGCTTGCGGCGGGCCGCCGGGACGGCGATCTCCTTGCGGCCGGAGATGTACGCCCCGGTCATCGAGCTCTCGTCGGCCAGGAGCTCCTCGACCGGGCCGCTGACGACGATCTGGCCGCCGTGCTCGCCCGCTCCCGGGCCGATGTCCACGACCCAGTCGGCGGCCCGGATGGTGTCCTCGTCGTGCTCGACGACGATGAGGGTGTTGCCGATGTCGCGCAGCCGGATCAGCGTCTCGAGCAGGCGGTGGTTGTCGCGCTGGTGCAGCCCGATGGACGGCTCGTCCAGGACGTACAGCACGCCGACCAGCCCGGAGCCGATCTGAGTGGCCAGGCGGATGCGCTGCGCCTCACCGCCGGCCAGGGTCGCCGACGCCCGGTCCAGGCTGAGGTAGTCGAGGCCGACGTCGAGCAGGAAGCCGAGCCGGGCGTTGATCTCCTTGAGCACCGCCTCGGCGATGTGCTTCTCCCGCTCGCTCAGCTCCATGTTGAGCAGGAACTTCGCGCACTCCCCGATCGGCATGGCGGCCACGTCGGCGATCGACCGGTCGTTGACCGTGACGGCGAGGACGACGGGCTTGAGCCGTTTGCCCTCGCACGACGGGCACGGGATCTCCCGCATGTAGCCCTCGAACCGCTCCCGGCTGGAGTCGCTCTCCGCCTCGGAGTGGCGCCGCTGGACGTACGGGATCACGCCCTCGTAGGTCGTGTAGTAGGAGCGCAGCCGGCCGTACCGGTTGCGGTAGCTGACGTGCACCTGCGTGTCGTGGCCCTGCAGGACCGCCTTGCGGGCCTTGGCCGGGAGCCGCTCCCAGGGCGTGTCGAGGCCGAAACCCAGCGCGTCGCCGAGCGCACCGAGGAGCCGCAGGAAGTAGTCGCTGATGTGGCCGTTCGACCACGGAGAGATCGCCCCCTCCTCGAGGGTCTTCTCCGGGTCGGGTACGAGCAGCTCCGGGTCGACCTCCATGCGAGTGCCCAGGCCGGTGCAGTCGGGACAGGCGCCGTACGGGGAGTTGAACGAGAAGGAGCGCGGCTCGAGCTCGTCGAAGGACAGGTCGTCGTACGGGCAGTAGAGGTGCTCGGAGAACATCCGCTCGCGCTGCTCGTCGTCCTCGGGCAGGTCGACGAAGTCGAGGATGACCGTGCCGCCGGTGAGGCCGAGCGCCGTCTCGATCGAGTCGGCGAGCCGACGGCGCGAGCCCTCCTTGACGCTCAGCCGGTCGACGACGACCTCGATGTCGTGCTTCTCGTACTTCTTGAGCTTGGGCGCCTCGTCGAGGCGTACGAGGTTGCCGTCGACGCGGGCGCGGGAGAAGCCCTTGGTCTGCATGTCGCGGAACAGCTCGGCGTATTCGCCCTTGCGGCCGCGGATGACGGGGGCGAGCACCTGGAACCGGGTGCCCTCCTCGAACTCCATCACCCGGTCGACGATCTGCTGGGGCGTCTGCTTGGAGATCGTGCGGCCGCAGATCGGGCAGTGCGGGTGCCCGATGCGGGCCCACAGCAGACGGAGGTAGTCGTAGACCTCGGTGATGGTGCCGACGGTCGAGCGGGGGTTCTTGGACGTCGACTTCTGGTCGATCGAGACCGCCGGGGACAGCCCCTCGATGAAGTCGACGTCGGGCTTGTCCATCTGGCCGAGGAACTGACGGGCGTACGCCGACAGGGACTCGACGTAGCGGCGCTGGCCTTCCGCGAAGATCGTGTCGAACGCCAGGCTGGACTTCCCGGAGCCGGACATGCCGGTGAACACGATCAGCGCGTCGCGCGGAAGATCGAGTGAGACGTCTTTGAGGTTGTGTTCACGCGCTCCGCGCACGATGAGACGGTCAGCCACGGCGTATCCGCTATCCCCTAGGGCCTGGTTGAGAGACAGTCAGCTTCAGGCTAACGAGGAGACAGGCCGGTTTCTTCCGGACGCCGCACACGGCGGGCCCCTCGTCGCATCGAAACCGTACACGTGTTCGAAGAGAGATCGCCACCGAAACGCACGAGGCTCAGGAGACGGACGGGTAGATCATTCGGGCCGGTCGTCGAGGGCATGGTCGAGGTAGCGCTCGGCCGACCGGTGTACGGTGCCGGCCCCGTCGGCGGAGACGATCCGGCCCCACCAGCCGCCGTACACCCGCTCGAACGGGAACGGCTCCATCCGGCGCAGCGCGCGGCGGATGATGCGGGCCCGGGCACCGCCACGGGCATCCGACGGACCGAGCGCCGAGCGTCTCGGGGGTGAAAGGATGAGCGGGTCAGCGGCCATGTCCCCGATGACAGACTGGAAGGAGAGCGCGTGTCCTACACAGGCGATGTCGAGGTCGGCGGTCCCCCCGACATGCGCGAGCTGCCTGGCCTGACGATCACCAAACTGGCCGTCGGGCCGTTCGACAACAACGCCTACCTGCTGCGTTGTACCGCCACGGGCGAGCAGGTCCTGATCGACGCCGCCGCCGAGCCGGAGCGGCTGCTCGAGCTCCTCGGCGACGCCCCCCTCTCCCGTGTCGTCACGACGCATCGCCACCAGGACCACTGGGGCGCGCTCGGCGCCGTCGTCGACGCGACGCATCCGTCGGTCGTGGCCCACCCCGACGACGCCGAGGCCCTGCCGCTGCCGGTCACCGAGCCGGTTCGGCACGGCGGCACCGTCCGCGTCGGGCAGAACACCCTGTCCGTGATCCACCTGCGCGGCCACACCCCCGGGTCGATCGCGTTGCTGTACGGCGACGGCGACACGCCGCACCTGTTCACCGGCGACAGCCTGTTCCCGGGCGGACCGGGCAACACCTGGGGCGACGCGACGCTGTTCGGCCGGCTGATGGACGACCTCGAAGAGCGGGTCTTCGGCACCCTGCCGGACGAGACGTGGATCTATCCGGGCCACGGCAAGGACACCACGCTCGGCCGCGAACGCCCGCACCTCAAGGAGTGGCGCGCCCGAGGCTGGTGATCGCGTGTCCGGCCCTCCGGTCCTGGGCCCGGGGCTGGTGATCCCGGCCACAATGCGCCACGATCGGCACATACCGGACGTTGGTCGGTACACCGGTGAGATCCTTCAGGCCGCGGATCGGTACATCGGCGGCCGCGATGAGGGGATGATTGGTGGAGACGGGCGTGCGGAGCACGCCGGGGACGCTAGCCGGGTAAAGGGGCATGACGGGCGTGACCAGGCAGGTGGCCGAGACCGAGGGTCTGACGGACGTGGAGCTCGCGGCACGGCTGCGCATGACATTGGGCCGGCTGAGCCGTCGCCTCCGCCAGCACGGCCCGCAGACGCTGACATCCAGCCAGGCCTCGACCCTCGCCAGCGTGGAGACGCTCGGCCCGGTGCGCCTCGGTGACCTGGCCGCCGCCGAGGGCGTCAGCGCGCCGACGCAGAGCCGTCTGGTCGCGTCCCTGGAGGCCCAGGCCCTGCTGCGTCGCACTCCCGACGTCGACGACCGGCGGGCCACCCTCCTGGAGATCACCCCGGAGGGCCGCCGCCAGCTCGAACAGCTGCGCACCGAGCGGTCGGCGTTCCTCGTCGAGCGGCTCGGCACCCTGTCTCCCGCGCAACGCGCGGCGCTGGTCTCGGCGCTCGACGTCCTCGAGGACCTGGCCGAGACCTGAGGCCTGGCTACTACGCCTTGCGGTAGGTCTTCTGGAGGCCGACGAAGAACAGCTTCTTGCCTCCGTTCACCAGCTCGACCCGCCAGTACGAGGCGCCCTGGCCGGTACGGTCGGACAGGTCGAAGGTCGTCGCGTCTCGCGGGGTGGCCTTACCGCTCCACAGTTTCTGGCCGAAAGCCATCCACTGGCCGGTGCCGTCGGGCTGGAACTGGAAGTAGTCCTTCCCCGCGTCCTGACTCCACTTGCCGGCGAGCGCGTGGAGCCAGGTCTTGGCGTCGGCGGTGCGTACGTGCGGCGTCGTGGGCTCGGCGGTGGGCGGCAGGTCGATGCTTCCCGGCATGGTGGACTCGGCCACGGGTGACGAGGGGCGGGAAGGCCGGGCGGTCGGTCGGCGGCCGCCGTTCCGGTCGGCGAGGGCGGTGACCAGCAGGATGCCGGCGGCGGCGACCGCCAGCACGATCGAGATCGTCCGCGTCACCGCGGGCGCCACCGAGGGCAAGCGCATAAGTACCTTCCCCAGAAATCTTCCCCTGTGATCACGTTACAGGGCGGAAACCTGGTCTGGGACATCCCCGGCGAAGCCGCCCTAGGCCCTCGGGAGGCGGTCAGCGACGCGTGCGCCCGGCCCTCGCGTCGGCGTCGGTCATGCCGGTGTCCGTCTCGTCCGTGGCGGTGTCGTCCGGCTCCCGGCCGGTGCCGTCGCCGTCGCCGGAGGCGGGATCCCGGTCCGAACTCGCCTCCGGCAGCGGGCCGGGGGCGTCCGGGACCGCCGGAGCGGGAACGGCCGGACCGGGGCCGGGGTGGTCGGCGACGGCCTGGCCGGGTCCTTCTCCGGCCTCCCGGTCCTCCGTCCCGCCGCGCCGGGCCCTGATGAGGCTGGCGACCGTGGTCACGAACATCGTCGCCCCGATGACGACGAGCGAGAGGCCGGTGGAGATCTCGGGGACCTGCGGGAACCAGGTCGTGTGCATCGCCTCGAGGACGAGCTTGATGCCGATGAAGGCCAGGATGAACGCGAGCCCCTTGCTGAGGTACACGAGGCGGTCGAGTAGTCCCCGGAGGAGGAAGTACAACTGCCGCAGCCCCATCAGCGCGAAGGCGTTGGCGGTGAAGACGAGGTAGGACTCCTTGGTGAGCCCGAAGATCGCGGGGATGGAGTCGAGGGCGAACAGCAGGTCGGTCGATCCGATGGCGACCATCACGATCAGCATCGGGGTGATGAGGCGCTTGCCGTCGATGTGGACGGTCAGCCGGTGCTCGTGGTACTTCTCCGTCGTCGGGACGGCCCGGCGGATCCAGCGCACGAGGATGTTCTCCTCGTACTCGTCCTCGTCGGGCTCGCCGCGCACCAGGCCGTACGCGGTCCAGATGAGGAACCCGCCGAAGATGTAGAACAACCACTCGAAGCGGGCCAGCGCCGCGGCGCCCACCGCGATGAAGATCCCTCGCATCAACAGCGCGATCATGATGCCGATCAGCAGGACCTTGTGCTGGTTGGCCCGGGGAACGGCGAACCGCGCCATGATCACATAGAAGATGAAGAGATTATCGACGCTGAGGCTGTACTCGGTGAGGTAGCCGGCGAAAAATTGCGCCGAATAGTCGGCCCCGGCCACGAACAGCAGGCCGATGCCGAAGAGGATCGCCAAGAGGACGTAGAACGTCACCCACGCGCTCGCCTGCCGCATGGAGAAGTCGCGTGGCTTTCCACGGTCGACCACCCACAGGTCGAACATGATGAACGCGAGCAGCCCCAGCAGGGTGAGACCCCAGACCCAAAGGGTGACGTTCACAAGTGCACTTCCTCCGGTGGCAGACAACGGCCCCGGAGGTCTCTTCCGCCCTCACTCATCGGTGAGGGCCGACAGCACCGGGCCGCATATGGCTCCTGGGACCGTGGTGACGACACTGCCGCGAAGGAATACTCCCCTCCTGGGGACCGACTATATCCAAAGGCTTACCTTCCGCGTACCGCGATGTGATCAGGGCGTGGTCCGCGTGGCCCGTGCGTAAACCGAGGCGAGTTGGTCGAGCGCGTCCTCGTCGGTCGGCAACCGGGAGGCCCGCTCGGCGGCGGCCGCCGCGAGCCGCTCGGCGAGCGCCGGCTCGTCGAGCACGCGCCCCACCGCGCGTTCGAGCGCGGCGGCGTCCCCCGAGGGGACCAGCAGCGCCGCCTCGCCCACCATGCCGGGCACTCCGCCGACGCGCGTGGCGACGAGGGGCCGGCCGGCGCGCAGTATCTCCTGGACGATCAGGGGTTGGCCCTCCCAGACGCTCGGCAGGACGGCGACGTCGGCGGCGGCGAGGAGGTCGGCGACGTCCGAACGACGGCCGAGCAGCCGCACGGGGAGGCGCTCGGCGGCGATGCGGTCGCGCAGCTCCGCCTCCAGCGGCCCGTCCCCGGCGATGAGCACCAGCGGTGCGGCGTCCAGCCGGGCCCAGCCGGCGGCGGCGTCCAGCAGGGTCGGCAGTCCCTTCTGCTCCGCCAGCCGCGCCACCGTCAGGATGAGGGGACGGTCTCCAGCGCCGAGTTCGGCGCGGATCCGCTTCGGCGCCTCGGGGTCGTCGGACGGCGGGGCGGCCGGCGCGGGAACGAGCGCGAGCCCCACCGAACGCGCGCCCAGCGAGCGCATCCGCTCCTCCAGGTCCGGGGATACGCCCAGGACCTCGGCCGCGCCCCGCGCGACGACGCGTTCGAGCGTGGCGTACGCCGCGCCGGTCAGGCCGCCCGCGATGGAGGCGTTGTGCAGCGTGACGACGAGTGGTGGACCCGCCGTGCCGAGGCGCAGCGGCCCCGGAACGGTACGGACCCGGGCGAGCGCGGCCAGCCCCCCGGCCCGCAGACCGTGCGCGTGAACGACGTCGGCGTCCCGGGTGAGGCGCCGGAGCCGGGCGACCGCCCGTACGTCGCCCAGGGGATGCGGGCGGTCGGCGATCTCGACGGGGGCGAACGCCGTGCCGGACGCGGTGAAGCCGAACAGCGCGTCGGCCGAGGCCGGGCCCAGGACGACGACCTTCGCGCCGCGCGCCCGCAGGCCGTCGGCCACCGACCGGACGTGCCGTCCGAGCCCGCCGGCGGCCGTCGCCAGCACGAGCGCGACCTTCAGTCCTTCCATCACCGCTCCGCCCTCATCGATCGGCCAGTCCTCTCCGTCGCAGTCTCCGCCCGATCAGGCCTCGTAGACCGTCCCGGTCGCCCACGTACGCGACGGCCAGGAAGCCGGCGCCGGCGGCCAGCGCAGCCAGGACGCCCACGCCGACGCTGGCGGCCAGGCCGGTCGCGCCGAACGCCGCCACGACGCCGGCGCCCGCGGCGTACCCGGCCGCCGCACCGGCCAGCCCCGTCGCCACCGCCCGCCCCATGCCGCGGAACGCCGTCCTGCCGCGGGTCCGCGCCAGTGTGATGAGCAGGAGTACCCCGGCGACCGTCATGCCGATCGAGTTGCCCAGCCCGAGCGCGGCGACGGCGTCACGCCGCCCCGCCGCCTCCACCAGCGCCACCTCCGCCGCGATCACCGTGATCCAGCCGGTCACCTGGGCGGCCGCCGACGCCCGTCCCTTGCCGGCGGCGTAAAGGACGCGACCGACGTGCGCCATCAGCCCATAGCCGATCAGGCCGGGCGCGAAGGCGACGATCGCGCGGGCGAGGTCGGACGGCGGCACGCCCCCCTTGGTCCCGAGCAGGAACACCCGGGCCACGGGCAGCGCGGTCGCGGCGAGCACGGCCGCCCCCGCGCAGGACAGCAGCACGATCGCGCGGGTCGTGGACGCGGCGGTGCGGTCGAAACCCTCCTGGTCCCCGTCGCTCGCGCGCGCCGACAGGACGGGGAACGCGCTGGTCGCGAGCGGGACGGCCAGGACGCCGTACGGCAGTTGGAACAGCGCCCAGGCGTACTGGTAGACCGCCAGCGCGCCCGACCCGCCCCTCGCGTTCGCGAAGACGATGACGACGCCCCAGGCGGCCTGCTGGGCGACCAGCGTGGCCAGGCCCGCCAGCGCCAGCCGCCGGATGCGCACGGCGACGCCGGGCGGGAACCTCAGCGTGGGCCGCAGCAGCCCGAGCCGCAGCCGCGCCGCCGGACCCACCACCGTGACGACGAGGGCGACCACGCCCAGGGTCGTCCCGACCGACAGCGTCAGCTCCGCGCCCCGGGTGACGGTGGACAGGTCGTGATGGTTCGGGGCCTGCCGATAGCCCGCGCCGGTCGACAGGAACGTCAGGTACGCGCCGATGACGACGAGGCTCGACACGAGAGGGGCCAGCGCCGGGCCGAGGAATCTGCGGTGGGCCTGCAGCACGCCGTACAGCACCACGGCGAGCCCGTAGAACAGGATCTGCGGGGCGAACGCCACCAGCATGCGCGTGCCCGCGTCGATCACCTGGTCGCGTGAACAGCCCGGCACCGCGTCGCGCACGAGCACGTCCGCCATCAGGGGACGGGCGGCGACGGCGGCGATCAGGGTGAGCGGCAGGAGGATCAGCACCGTCCAGGTCATCAGCGCCGAGGCGATCCGGCCGGCCTCCGGCGCCCGGCGAGCGGCGGGGCCCGCCAGGACCGGCACGACCAGGCTCGCCAGGGCGCCTCCCGCGACCACTTCGAAGACGATGTTCGTCACCTGGTTGCCGGTGAAGTACGCGGTGGCCAGGCAGTCGTTGCCGACGGTGTGGGACAGGACGAGGCTGCGAGAGAACCCGACGATGCGGGCGAAGACGGTGATGACACCGATGAGGACGGCGGCGCCGGCGAGGCCCCTCCCCCGGCCGACGGTGGTCTCCCCGGCCTCCTCGGTCACGTCCGGTGCCGTCACGAGGTGTCCGACGGACGCGCCTCCGGCACGACGGGACGGCGGCCCAGCTGGTCGAGCCAGTTCAGCGGCGGCGTCGCCCGGATCACCTTCGTGAAGCTGACGACCTCACTGGCGGCGTTGAGCGCGGTCACCCCCGCGAGGACGCCCAGGCGGGACCGGCGGCTCAGGCCGGTCGCCGACAGGCCGATCAGCGCGCCGAAGGCGTTCGCGCCCGCGTCGCCGAGCATCGCGCGCTCGCCGAGGTCCTCCGGCAGCAGCGCGATCGCCGCGCCGAGCGGGGCGGCCGCGACCGCCGAGCCGCTGAGCAGCCCGCCGAACCGGCCGCGCGGCGCCGAAGGTGACGGCGCGGCGAAGACCAGCGGGCTCGCCAGGAGCCCGGCCTTGATCGCGCGGCCGGGCCGAAGGTCGAACAGGTTGAGCAGGTTGGCGGTGCCGGCGATGAGCGCGCCGTTGATCAGGACGTCGAGCAGGGCGCCCCGGCGGGTCGGCGCGCCGCTGCCCGCGACCACGGCGGCGGCCAGGCCGGCGGCGCCGATGCCGAGGATCTTCACCGCGCCCGTGGTGACCTCGCCGCGGGCGAGCGCCGACAGGTGGCCCTTGAAGCCGCGGGAGTCACCGGACCCGGCGAGGTCGTCGTAGCCGCCGAGGGCGCCCGTGGCGCCGCCCGCGAGGATCGCGGCGGCGCGCATCCGCGCCGGCACGCCCGGTGCCACGGCCACCGCCGTCACCGCGCCCACCACGAACGCCGGCCCTTCGAGGAGGGTCACCGGCTCCCCGCGGTGGTTGGTCCGCACCCAGAGCTTCTCCTCGCGGGGCGGACGGCGGGTCAGCGCGACGTACGCCGCCCGTGCCGCCGCCGCGCCCAGCACGGCCCCCGCCACTGCCTTACGCATGCCGCCTCACTTCTTCGTCTTCGTCATCGTCGGCGTGGGCGTCGGCACCGGGGTCGGGAGCGGTCCGTCCACCTTCGACCCGATGCCGTAGTCACCGGCCTTGCCCTGCTTGGCGGCGACCAGCGCGAGCACCGCCGTCAGCCGGCCGGCCGGAACGTCCGCCGTGTCGACCGTCGAGACGTGCCCGTCGGCATCGTCGTCATCGCGCAGCGCCTTGATCAGGCCGCCCTGGGTCGCCGAGTCGGGGTCTCCCACCGCGACGACGCCCCCGCCGTAGGTGTAGAGGGCGGTGGGCAACGCGCCGAGCGCCTTGTTCTGGGCGTCGGCGTTCTTGTCGTTGCTCGCGGCGGCGGGCGCGATCACGATGGCGAGTGTCGCACGGGTCGCGGGCTGCCCGCTGAAGGTCAGGAAACCCGCCTCCTTGAAACCGGACAGGACCTGTCCGGCCGCCGGGTCCTCCTGGCCGCTGCGCGCCGCCTGCTTGGTCACCAGCACCGACGCCAGCTCGCTCGCCGTGCGGTCGTACGACGACGCATCCGCGGGGAAGTTCAGGCCGGCGGGCTTCAGCTGGTCGGTGAGCTCGTTCAGCGTGGCCTGCTGGTTCGGGTCGAGGTACTTGCTCTGCAGCGTGACGTAACCGCTGATCCGCGCCCCCGCCTTCTGCACCATGTCGGCGGTCTGCGCCCGCATCTGGTCGTCCGCGCCGGGGGCCTCGACGAACACCACGCTCTGGTCCTTGAGCCGGCCGGCGACGACCTGCCCCGCGACCGCGTCGGTGACCTGACTGCCGTAGTCACGCACTTGCGCGGCCGCGTCCTTCTCCTTGCGGAGCACCTCGTTGCTGTTCTTCAGCCGATTCGAGTTGTCCTTCAGCTGGTCGACCAGCGGCCCGCGCAGCGCTGAGGCGCCGACCACGAGGCCGAGCGCCAGCGCGAGGAAGACCGCGATGATGGAGACGAGGTGGTAACGGAAATCGATCACGTGAAGAGTCCGTTTAGCCAGTAGACGAATTGGTGCCACCAGTCGGCGACGATGGGCTCGAAGGCATCGCCGGCGGGTGAGGAGACGATTGCGGCGACCATGGCGACGAGCGTCGCAGCGATCAGCATGAGCAGTGACGACGCCTTGATGCGGCTGCGGTAGAGCCGGCTCACGCCCTTGGCGTCGACGAGTTTGCTGCCCACCCGCAGCCGCGTCAGGAACGTGCTGGACATTCCGGCGCGGCCCTTGTCGAGGAACTCCACGAGCGTCGCGTGGGTGCCGACCGCGACGATCAGGGTGGCGCCCTTGTCGTCGGCGAGCAGCATCGCGATGTCCTCGCTGGTCCCCGCGGCGGGGAAGACCACGCCCTCCCTGCCGAGGTCGTGGACGCGGTTGAGGCCGGGCGCCCGGCCGTCGCGGTAGGCGTGCACGACCAGCTCGGCGCCTGACGTCAGCGCCTCGTCGGAGACCGAGTCCATGTCCCCGACGATCATGTCCGGCCGGTAGCCGGCCTCGATCAGCGCGTCGGCCCCACCATCCACGCCGATGAGCACGGGACGGTATTCGCGGATGTAGGGCCGGAGGGTCGCGATGTCCTCGCGGTAGTGGTAGCCGCGCACGACGATGAGGACGTGACGGCCATCGAGGTCGGTCGTGATGTCCGGGACGCCGACGCCGTCGAGCAGGAGATCCCGCTCCCGCTTGAGGAACTCCATCGTGTTGGCGGCGAACGCCTCGAGCTGGGCGGGTAGCTCTGCCCGTGCCTCGGTCATCGCCGCCTCGACCGACTCCTCGGTCTGCCGGATGCCCTTGGTGGCGACCTGCTCGCCGAGGTAGACGGTCTCGCCGTCGATGCGGACGACGTCGCCCTCGTGAACCTTGGTGAAGACGTCCGGCCCCACGTCGTCGATCAGCGGGACGCCCGCCTCCACGAGGATCCGCGGCCCGAGGTTCGGATAGCGCCCGGAGATGCTGCGCGCCACGTTGACCACCGCGGCGACCTGGCAGGCGGCCAGCGCCTCCGCGCTGACCCGGTCCAGGTCGACGTGATCGATGATCGCGATGTCGCCGGGCTGGAGGCGCTTGGTCAGCTTCTTGGTCTTGCCGTCGAGGCGGGCGACGCCGGTGATACCCGTCTCCCCCTCGCGCCGGTCGCGGCGCAGCCCACGCCGCAGCGGCGCCCGGAGGCGGACGCCGCTCTTGATTCTCGGGGAGACCTCGTTCATCGTGGTGCCAATCCTGCCAGAGCCCGGACAGTGCCACCGGTAACGACGACCGTTATGGCGTGTTCGTTCGCCCACAGACGGTGGCCGTCCGCGCGGCGCCCGCTCACCGCGGCACTCGATCGTCCCTGCGACGGCCCGCAGCCGTACGATCGCCACGCGGAACCGACCGGCACTCGGCCGCCCCTGCGACGGCCCGCCGCCCCAGCCTACGATCACGGCGCGGAACCGACCGGCATTCGGTCACCCCTGCGACGGCCGGCCACCGTACGATCGCCACGGAACCGACCGGCACTCGATCGCCCCTGCGACGGCCCGCCGCCGGTCGTGCGCGCGATGTCTGCCCGCACTCGGTAGTCCGTGCGGACGGGCCACTCTGGTTCTCGGTCGTTCCCGTACGGAGGTCGGCCGCGTCAGTGCTCGGTGGCGGCGATGGCCAGCAGTTCTTCGGCGTGCGCCCGCCCCAGCTCCGAATCCTCCAGGCCCGCGAGCATGCGGGACAGCTCGCGGACCCGCCCGTCGGCGTCCAGCGCGGTCACGCCACTGCGGACGACACGGCCGTCGTTGGACTTCTCCACGACCAGATGCTGGTCGGCGAACGCCGCGACCTGCGGAAGGTGGGTGACCACGATCACCTGGGCCGACTTGGCCAGCCGGGCCAGCCTGCGGCCGACCTCGACGGCCGCCTTGCCGCCCACGCCCGCGTCGACCTCGTCGAACACGAACGTCGGCACCGGGTCGGCGCCGGCGAAGACCACCTCGATCGCCAGCATCACGCGCGACAGCTCACCGCCCGACGCTCCCTTGTGGAGCGGCAGCGGCGGCGCGCCCGGGTGGGAGGCCAGCCGCAGCTCGACCTCGTCCACGCCGTACGGGCCGAACTCCTCCTGCGGCGTCACCGCCACGACCACGCGGGCGTGCGGCATGGCCAGCGCCGCCAGCTCCGCGGTGACGGCCTCGGACAGGCGTTCGGCGGCCGCCGTACGGACGGTGGTCAGCTCGGCGGACAGCTCGGTCAGCTGCCGGGTGAGGTCGTCGTGCTCGGCGCGCAACTCGTCGATGCGGTCGTCGTCGGAGTCCAGCTCGGTCAGGCGCAGGGCGGACTGCTCCGCCCACTCCAGGACCTCGGCGATGGTCGTGCCGTACTTGCGGGTCAGCCCGGCCAGGGCCGCCCGCCGCTCCTGCACGCTCGCCAGCAGGGCCGGGTCGGCCTCCACCGACTCGGCGTAGCCGGCGAGCTCGGCGGCGACGTCCGACACGAGGTAGACGGCCTCCGACAGGCGGTCGGCCTGCCCGGCGAGCGCCTCGTCGTGGGAGCGCACGGCCTCCAGGGCCTGGCGGGCGGAGCTGAGCAGCCCGATGGCGTCGACGACGCCCGTGGTGGCGGTCGGGTCGCCCTGCAGCGCCTCATGCGCCGTGGTGGCGGCCGTACGGAGCGCGTCGGCGTGGGCGAGCCGCTCCTCCTCCGTCGCCAGGAGCTCGTCCTCTCCCGACTTGGGATCGACCTTCTCGATCTCCTCGAGGCCGAACCGCAGCATGTCGGCCTCCTGGGCCCGCTCCCGGGCCCGCGTGGTCAGCTCCTCCAGGAGCGCCGACACCTCCCGGTGACGCCGGTAGGCGGCGGTGTAGGCGCGCAGCGGCTTGGCCACGTCGTCGCCGGCGAAGCGGTCCAGCGCCGCGCGCTGACGCCCGGGCTGCAGCAGCCGCTGCTGGTCGGACTGGCCGTGCACCGCGACGAGGTCGTCGGCCAGGTTGATGAGGACGGAGACCGGCGCCTGCCGGCCGCCGACGTGGGCCCGCGACCGGCCCTCCGCCGACACGGACCTGGTCAGGATCAGGGCGCCGTCGTCGAGCTCACCGCCGGCCTCCTCGACCCGCGCGGCGACCCTCCCGTCCTCGGCGAGGATGAGCCGGCCCTCCACGTTCGCCCGGTCGGCGCCGGGCCGGACCCGCTGCGGATCGGCGCGGCCCCCGAACAGCAGGCCGAGGCTCGTGACGACCATCGTCTTACCGGCACCGGTCTCGCCGGTGACCACGTTGAAACCCGGCGAAAGCTCGAGGACGGCCTCCTCGATCACCCCGAGGTTCTGGATCCGTACTTCCTCGACCATGGGCCGTACCCGGCTCACCGGACCTCCCCGCCCGGCGACTCGGCACCCCACAACCCGAGCCGTCCTGTTGAATCGCCCGCCGGGCTGTCGCCCGACAGTCCCACTCGGCTTCTCACTCGCTCCACGGCCGGCCCTCGTCGTACCGGAGGTGCGCAAACGGGCACGGTTCGACCGACCACTCCGCTCGCTCGGCACCTCATGTTTCCTGCCTGGCGGCTCGTCACGTCGGTCACGAAGGCCCTCCTGTCGCAGACACCCGGCGCGCCCGAGGCTACTCCGTCATGTGGCCCTTTCGGCCCCGATGTGCGGGACCGTGACCGGACCTCCCCAGGCGAACACGTGTTCGGCTCAGCGTAGACGGCACGCCGCCACGGAGGGAACCTCCGGGCGTGTCGTCCCCACCGCCGCGGAGGCGCGTCATTCGTCGCGGACGCGGCCACGCCAGCCGGCGACCGGCAGGCCGAACTTCGTGACGAGCCGGTCCGTGAACGGGGTCTGGTGCAGGCGCGCGAGCCGGACCGGCCGCTCGCCCCGGCGGACCTCCACCCGAGCGCCCGGAGGCAGGTCGATCGGGCGGCTGCCATCGCACCACAGCACACCGCCAGAGGTGTTCGGGAGCAGCTCGATCGCGACGAGGGACCGTGGCGAGACCACCATGGGCCTGGCGAACAGCGCATGCGCGCTGATCGGCACGACCAGCATCGCCTCGACCTCGGGCCACACGACGGGGCCGCCGGCGGAGAACGCGTAGGCCGTCGAGCCGGTCGGAGTGGCGCAGACCACACCGTCGCACCCCCAGCGCGACAGCGGCCGTCCGTCGATCTCGGCGACGACCTCGAGCATCCGCTGCCGGGAGGCCTTCTCGACGGCCGCCTCGTTGAGCGCCCAGCCGGCATCGGTGACGGTGCCGTTCTGCCGGACGAGGACGTCGATGGTCATGCGCTCTTCGACGTCGTAGCGGCATGCGGCGACCTTGTCGACCGTGGCGGCCAGGTCCTCCCGCTCCGCCTCCGCGAGGAAGCCGACGTGGCCGAGGTTCACGCCGAGCAGCGGGATGCCGGACCGCCGGGCCAGATCAGCGGCCCGCAGGATCGTGCCGTCGCCCCCGAGGACGATGACCATCTCGGCGCCCTCGGTGGCCGCCGCCGAGACCGGCATGACGTCGGCGCCGGCGCAGTGCAGGTCCTCTGCCTCGCTGTCCAGCACCCGCACCGCGATGCCGGCGTCACTGAGCCGGCTGATCACCAGCTGGGCGCTGCGCACCGCCGCGCTGCGGCCCGTGTGGGTGACGACCAGGACGGATCTCTTCTCTGTCATGCGGGCCCTTCTGCAACGGCCTTGTCCA
Source organism: Actinoallomurus vinaceus (assembly GCF_039542055.1). NCBI lineage: Bacteria > Bacillati > Actinomycetota > Actinomycetes > Streptosporangiales > Thermomonosporaceae > Actinoallomurus > Actinoallomurus vinaceus. Next base: position 10,616 of record NZ_BAABHK010000012.1, on the reverse strand, counting down.
CCTGGGCCTCGTCGAGAGGCGGGGCGCCCGCTCGCAGCCACAGGAAGTATTCGACGTTTCCGGACGGCCCGGGCAACGGGCTCGCCGTCACGCCACGGACTCCCAGGCCCAGTGTCCCGGCATGCCGGGCGACGTCGCACACGGCCTCCGCCCGGAGTGCGGGATCGCGTACGACGCCACCCGCCCCGACACGCTCCTTGCCCACTTCGAACTGCGGTTTGACCATCATCACGTAGTCGGCGTCGGGGGCGACGCATCGCTGGATGGGCGCGAGGACGAGGCGCAGGGAGATGAACGACAGGTCCCCGACGACCAGGTCGGGCGGCTCACCGTCGGAGATCACCTGCTCCGGCTCGAGGTCGCGGATGTTGACCCGCTCCAGGACCGTCACGCGGTCGTCGGTGCGCAGGGACCAGGCGATCTGGCCGTATCCGACGTCGACCGCGGCCACGTGCGCCGCACCGGCGCGCAGGAGCACGTCGGTGAAACCGCCCGTCGACGCGCCGGCGTCCAGGCAGCGGCGGCCCTCGACCCGCAGGTCGCCGAACGCCTTGAGCGCCCCGGCCAGCTTGTGCCCGCCGCGCGAGACGTACTCCGGCCCCGACTCCGCGGGTCGTACGACGATGGCGGCGGAGGTCTCCACCTGGGTCGCGGGCTTGGAGGCGGTGCTGCCGGCGACCGTGACGCGCCCCTCGGTGACCAGGTCCACGGCGTGTTCGCGCGACCGGGCCAGGCCTCGCCGGACGAGCTCGCTGTCCAGCCGTCGACGCGCGCTCACGGGACGGCCACCGACAGGCCGGCCCACGGCGCGGACCGGCCGACCGACGGCGCCGGCAGGCCGACCGACGGCGCGGACGGATCGGCCGACAGCACGGGCGGATCGGTCATGGCGCGCCCTCGTCGAGGCCTGTGAGAGCCTCCTGCAGCCGCCGGTGGACGTCGTCGAACACCGCCGGGTGCTCGGTCAGGGGCGCCTGCTCCAGCTCGGTCAGACGGGCCAGCGCGGCGTCGACGCGCTCGTCCCCTGTGGTGCCCACTTCCGTGCCGTTCACCGGTACCCTTCCCTTCGCCGCCGGTCGTGTCCGGCTCAAGAAGAACGCTACCGTCCGTTGAGGACAGCGGTGTCGAGGACGACGACGGGGGAACGGACCTGACGATGGCCACCGCTCAGGAAGCACGCTCGGCGCTCGAGCGCATCGCCGCCCGGCTCACCGAGGTGGACGCCGACGATCTCGCCAGGCACGTCGTGGAACGGACGATCAGCTGCCGGGTGCCCGATCTCGGGCTGATCTTCCTCACCCGCATCCACGAGGACGGCCTGGACGACTTCCAGCTCGTGGACGACGCCGACGGCGCCCAGGTCAGGCTCACCGTGAACAGCGACGACCTGGTGGCGCTGGCCGACGACGAGCTCCACGTGGCCAAGGCCTGGGCGACGGGCCGGCTCAAGATCGAGGCCAGCCTGGGCGACCTGCTGCGGCTCCGGAAGATCCTCTGACCTCGGATCGAAGCGACACGCCCCGCTGAACGACCGGATGTCGGTCTTTTCAGGCTCGCCTGCCCGGCCCCACGACCGCCCATCGCCGCACAGCGGGCGATCAGGGCGCCTGGTCCGCCCGGCTTCTCGGCTTTCGGGGCTCGTGCGCGGGCGCCCGCGCACGAGCCCCGACACGTCCCTTCAGGCGGGTCAAGGCCTCCTCCACAGAACACGCACGCTCCGGCCCCTGCTCCCACGCCGAACGGCCGCCGCGTCGGATCGCGGTGACGGCCCGTGCCCCAGGTCGGCCCGGCGTGCCGCGTCGCCGGGAGTACGCGCCGTCGCTCGTACCGCCGCGGCTCCCGCCTGAACGGGCGGAACTCCGCGCGGTGCCCGGCAGGCGACGCCGGCTCATGGCAGGCGGGTCAGGGCAGACGAGTCAGGGCAGGCGGTCCAGGGCCTCCTCCGCCTTCGCGGGTTCGCCCGATTCCCAGGCGGCGACGCACAGCGCGCGCAGGGCGTCGACGCGATCTCCCGATCCGCTCACTGTGAAGTCCGGGCCGATCGTCCAGCCGCCGCAGCGGTAGGAACCGTCGGCGTGCCGCACCTCGGGATGCGGCACGAGGAGACCGGACAGGTCTTCGGCGAGGTACGTCGGCCGGTGGGTCGGAGGCGCGGCCAGCAGCGCTCGGGCGTCGGTCACCCCGGTGAACACGAGCAGGCTGTCGGCGCCGCCGTTGTTGGCGCCCTCGATGTCGGTGTCGAGGCGATCCCCGACGATCAACGGCCGTTCGGCGCCGGTGCGCAGGATCGTCTCCCGGTGCAGGGGCAGTTCCGGCTTGCCGGTGACGATGGGGTCGACGCCGGTCGCGGTGCGGATCACCTGGACCAGGGCCCCGTTGCCCGGCCTCGGCGGCCCACCCGGGCTCGGAATCGTGGTGTCGGCGTTGGACGCGACGAACAGCGCGCCCGCGGCGACGGCCCGGCCCCCTTCGGCGATCAGGTCGTACGAGAGGCCCGGTGTGAACCCCTGGACGACGGCGACGGGCCGGTCGGCGGCGGTCGAGACCGGACGCAGCCCGGCGGCGCGGAGCGCGTGCCGGAGGCCGGTGCCGCCGACGACGAGGACCTTCGAGCCGGCCGGCAGCCGCTCCGCCAAGAGCCTGGCGGCGGCCTGCGCCGACGTCACGACGTCCTCCGCCGCCGCCGGCACCCCCACCTCGGTGATGAGCGCGGCCGTCGCGCTCGGCGTCCGTGAGGCGTTGTTGGTCGCGAACGCCAGGCGCATCCCGCCCGCCCGTGCCTTGGCCAGCGCGTCGGCCGCGCCCGGCACCGGGTCACGGCCGATGTAGATCACGCCGTCCAGGTCGAGAACGGCGACGTCGTAGATCTCGGCGAGCGGCCGGTCGCTGCCTCGCATGTCACCCCTTCCGGGCTCGCGCGTGCCGCAGTGCGGTCGCGTAGTGCTTGTTGTCCGGGCACATCGCGCAGGCGAGCGCGAGGTGTTCGACCGCCTCCGCGAGATCACCGGTGCGGGTCAGGGCCATGCCCAGGCCGAACAGCGCGTAGTCCTCGGCCGGATCGGCCTCGACGATCATACGGAAGTTGGCGGCGGCATCGGCATACCGCTTCGCGCCGAACTGGGCACGGGCGAGGGCCTCCCGTACGCTCCGGCTCGACGGCTCGGCGGCCGCTGCGTGTTCAAGGATCTGGATCGCGGCGGCCGGGCTGCCGCCGTTGAGCAGTTCGAGGCCTCGCTGATACCACTCGTAGACGCCGCCTGCTGGGGCACCTTGGGAATCGTGACCGTGATCCGAACCTTGAACCATGTGTGCCTCCGTTCGTCGACTCCACTTGTGTCCCAACAATGCCGCGGTATCTAACATGCCCGATGTGACCAGTGATCCCGGACTTGCTCTGCGGCCGTTCCGAGCCGTGCGGTACGACACCGCGAGGGTGAACTCCCTCGCCGCGGTGACGTCGCCGCCGTACGACCTCATCGACGAGGAGTCGCTGGGGCGGTTCATGGCCGAAGAGCCGCACAACGTGGTCCGGCTGATCCTCCCGCAGGACGACTACCGGGATGCCGCCGAGACGCTGCGGTCGTGGCTGGCGTCCGGCATCCTCACCGTGGACGACGAGCCTGCGCTGTACGTCTATGAGGAGGTCTCCGGATCCGTCGTCCAGCGTGGGCTGATCGGGGCGGTCGGCGTGCACGACGAGGGCTCGCGGGTGATCCTCCCGCACGAGCACGTCTATCCCGGCCCGGTCCGGGACCGGCTGGCCCTGATGTCGGCGACGGAGGCGAACCTCGAGCCGATCTTCCTGCTGTACGAGGGCGGCGCCGGCTCGGCCGCCGCCCGGGTGGTCGACGAGGTCGCCTCGTCCCTCCCCCCGGTGCTGGAGACCGCCACGGGCGACGACGTACGGCACCGGCTGTGGGCGATCCGGGATCCGGCCGCACAGGCGAGGATCGCCGAGGATCTGCGCGGCCGGCAGGCTCTCATCGCCGACGGGCACCATCGCTACGCGACCTACCAGGCGCTGCGCCGTCGGTATGACGGACCTGGCCCCTGGGACTACGGGCTGGCGCTGCTCGTCGACTCCGTCACCTATCCGCCACGGCTGGGCGCCATCCACCGGGTGCTCCCCGGCCTGGCCCTCTCCGAGGCCGTACGGCGCGCGAAGGCGGCCTTCCGCGTCGAGGCGATCGGCCCGGACCTGGCCGCCGGGCTCGAGCGGCTCGCCGCGCACACCGGCACGGCGTTCCTGCTCGGCGGTGAGGAGGGGTTCTTCCTGCTCACCGATCCCGACCCCGTTCAGGTAGAACGCTCCATGCCGGAGGACACCTCCGACCGGTGGCGCGGCCTGGACACGGCCGTGCTGCACCGCCTGCTCATCCCCCGGCTGTGGGGGCTCGAGGACGACGAGCGGACCGTGCGCATCGTCCACCACGACGCGGCCCGCGCGGTCGGCAAGGCCCGGCGGGCGGGCGGCACCGCGGTGATCCTCAACCCGCTCAAGGTCGCGGACGTGCTGGCGGTCGCGGCCAACGGAGAGAAGGTGCCCCGCAAGTCGACGTCCTTCGGTCCAAAGCCGCGCACCGGCCTGGTCATGCGGACCTTCGCCGCCGGATGACGACCGGTCCGCCGCACGCCGGTCGCCTCGGCACGGTGAGCTCGGTCTTCGCTATGCCGTTTGCTGCTCGCGTGTCAGGGCGGTGAGCATGGCCGCGACGTCCTGCGCAGAGTTCACCGTGGCACGGAACACCGCGAGCGCCCGTACGGTGAAGCGTCGGTCGTGTGAGCGGTACCACGCGGTCCACGCGCCGCCACTGGTCCGGCAGGAGAAACGCGCCAGGATCTTCGAAGTCGCCAGCGTGGAGTCGGTGCATGACGAGACAGGGTCTCCGTCGTCTCCCATGAAGGTGGTGACCATGACGATGTGGATGGCGTTCGAGCCGCCCCACGCGTCCGGTTGGAGCTCCACCTTCGCCGTGCAGCCCGAGGCGTCGCATTCCTGCAGGCGCGGCCTTTCGCCGGTCTCGTCGAAGATGATGTTGGGGTTGTAGGCGTCCTTGAGTGCCTGCACGTCGGTCCGCAGCGTCGTGAGGAACATGGCCCTGCCCGACGCGGTCAACGGCGTGAGGTCGAAGGAGAATGCGTCGTTGGCCGCGCGGCCCTCGACGCGCAAAACGCGCCTCGGCTCGCCGGTGGATATGGAGTACGTCAGCCCGGCCGTGGTCATCCTGATCGCCTTGATGCCGTTCACCACGGTCTTCTTCGCGAGCGGCTCGTTCTCCGCCCCCAGAAGGGTCTGTCCGAGCTGATCCGGGGAGAGGTTGCCCGTGCCCAGTTCGACGGCGTTGTACGGCGCCTTGGTCCACCTGCCTCCGGCGTTGCCGGCTTTGGCGGGGGACTCGCCATGCGCCTTCCAGAATCGCGAGCCCGTCTTGAGGTAGGTCGTGCCGCCGACGTCGACCCGGCTGACATGATCGCCGGCCAGCGTGTAGTCGGAGCGTGCCGTCCCGGCCCTGGTGACCGTGAAGGTCGCAGGGCTTCCGGCGTAGGTGCCTTTCAACGACAGGGCGGCATTCTTTCTGAGGTTCCGGCCCGCCTCGTGTGCCGCCTTGGCGGAGGTCTTCTTCGGGTCGTCGCCGGCCGTTGCGACGACGACCGTCACCGCCGCGATGACCGCGGCAAGGCCGCCGGCCAGGGTCAGGACGAGGCCCATGCGTGGTTTCCTCGCCGGTGGACGATCGGCGTCATCCGGCTGTGCTGTCAACGATGCTCACTGCTCCACTTCGCGGTCATGCCTAGGGCCGACCGGTCCCCTCCCACTGGCGGAGCCGACGACGCCCAGCGACTCAGACCATAAGTGATCAAGGTCGCGCTCCGTCCGGCCTCGACCGGGACGACGTGCCCACCGTCCGGACCGGAGTTCGAGCAACCCGGAGTTTCTCAATAGAAGCTCTAACGGCGGGAGATCCAGAACCAGGTCTGGGAACGATCAGGAGAGGGAGCCGTACGGTTCGGTCATGATGAACGTCTGGGTCAAGACGCGACGAGACGGGCTGGTCCGAGCCGCCGACATCCTCCGGATCCAAGGTGACGGAAGGTCCGTTCGGGTATGGCATCGCGCCGCCAGCGACACGACGCCGTCGTCCGTCGCCGTCTGCGAGGTACCACGGCGGACGCCCAAGCTTCCCGGTGACTTCGCCGAACAGCTGGCTCTCGTGATCGCGCAGTACCAGAAGGACTTCGCCCTGGTCGAAGCGGTCCGTCAGCCTTCCGGATGGGGCTGGATGATCACGGACGCCCTCGCCGTGCGACCGCAGTACTACTGCCCCACACCGATTCCTCCGAGCGCGGGCGAGCCGTTCGGGTCAGAGCCGTCGGCCGGGCCCGTCGAGACGCCGGGCCTGGGACGGTTCCTGCCCGACAACGAGCGCTGAGCCCGTCGGCGCACGCCCCGTACGAGGGCAGGCTCGGCGTCTCGATCAGGCCCCGACCGCACACCGGTGCGGCTCGGCCGTCACGGGTCGGCCGCGCCGGCGTGTGACCGTGGAGGGCAGCGTGACCGGCCCCCGGGGATCATGATCGGTCACCGGGTCTCGGGTGCCGCACGATCATGTCTGACCGCGATCGCGGCCTCCACCTCGTACAGCCCCCGAGGGCCGTCCGGGGAGCGCCAGAAGCGGTGCCGCAGCGACCCGCGGACCTCGACGAGGTCGCCGTGCCGCCAGCCACGGATGCCCTCCTGAACCGCCGAGTCGTAGGTGACGCAGCGGATGGTGTCGATGGCGTCCTGCGACGACCGGGCGTTCTGATGCTCCACGATGAGCCGCCAGACCGCCACCTGCCGACCTTCCGGTAACGCCTTCCACTCCGGCGTGCCGGACAGCCGCCCGACCAGAAGGATCTCGTTGACGTGGGTCACGCCGGCGGCGGCATCGGGCGTTTCCGCGGTCCGTACGACGGCGTCATCAGGACGCGCGTCGCGGCCGTCCGCCGGGCGGCCGCCACTGTCGCTTCCACCGTGCCGCGCCTCCGCCCCCTGCGCGTCAACCCCCTGCGCCTCTACGCCCCGCGCGTTGACCTCCTGCGTCTTGACGCTGCCCTCGACGCCTCCTGCGGCCTGCCGCGCCGTCTCCTCGATGTGGTGGTCCACGGCCTTCTCCCCTCGCGCCCTTCGTGACCGCCGCCGTGTGGACCGGCGACGTTGTCTCTACGATGGGGCGGTCGAGCGGGACCGCGTAACCCTGTCCGCCGCACTTGTGGATAACCGGAGCGACGTATGGATTCGATCACCGACCTGGGCAACGACGTCTTCGAGATCGACACCCGCATGGCCGGGTACACGGGCATCACGGCCGGCTATCTGATCCGCTCCGACCGGCCCTGCCTGGTGGAGACCGGTGCGGGCAACTCCGCCCCGGTCGTACGCGACGCGCTGGCAGCCGCGGGCATCGGCCCCGCCGATCTGGCGACCGTCGTCGTCACGCACATCCATCTCGATCACGCGGGCGGCGTCGGCGACATCGCGGAGATGTTCCCCAACGCCGAGATCGTCGTCCATGAGAAGGGCGCCCGCCACCTCGCGGACCCCAGCCGGCTGATGCGCAGTGCCCGCATGGTCTGGGGGGACGCCCTCGATTCACTGTTCGGCGACCTCAAGCCGACGGACGCCGTACGGATCCGGGCGGTGGAGGACGTCGGCGAGGTGGATCTCGGCGGCGGGAGGCGGCTGGAGAGCCACTACTCGCCCGGCCACGCCAAGCACCACGTCGGGCTGCTCGACTCGCTGACCGGCGATCTGTACGTCGGGGACGCCGCCGGTGTGTACATCCCGGAGACGGCCGACCTGCGGCCCGCCACGCCGCCGCCCGACTTCGACCTGGACACGGCCCTGGCGTCGCTGGACCGGTTCCGCGCCCTCCGGCCGTCCCGACTGCTGTTCAGCCACTACGGACCGGTGGAGCTGGTCGACGAGACGCTCGACCGGTCCACGGAGGAGCTCCGGCTGTGGGTCGAGCTGGTCGCCGAGGCCCACGACCAGCGCCTCGACCTGGACCACGCGGTGGCCATGGTCCGCGAGCACACCGACGGCCGGTACCGCGCGCTCGCCCCGGACGCCGATCCGGAGGTCGCGCAGAAGATCGAAGTGATCAGCGCGGCCCGCAACAACGTCGCCGGCATCATGCACGCGCTCGAAACGCGCTGAGGCCCGCCTCCACGCCGCCCTGAACGGCGGCGTGGAGGCGGGCCCCGTACGTCTCACTCGTCCTCGGCGTCCGCCCGCCGGACGTCGCCGTCGGCGACGTCCGCCTCGGATTCCGCGTCGGCATGCGCCTCAGGGCCTGTAGCGGCGCCCGCGCTCGGCTCGGTGGCGAGGCCTTCGCTCGGCTCCGCGTCGGACCGGGCATCGGCGTGGGGCGCAGCGTCCACGTCGGCGTGGGTCTCGGCTTCCGCCGCGACACCCGCCCCTGGCTCCCCGTCGGCGTCCGCGTCGGACCGGGCATCGGCGTGGTGCCTAGAGTCCACGTCGGCGTGGGTCCCGGCTTGCGCCGCGACGCCCTCGCCGGGCTCCCCGTCGGCGAACTCCGTGTCGATGATCTCCAGGCCCTCAAGCTCGGCGTACCGCTCGGCGGCGTCCGTCTCGCCGTCGCGGTCGGCCGCCGCCGCCCGCGCGAACCAGTCGGAGGCCTCCTCCTCGCGGCCTGCGTCGATCAGCGCGTCGGCGTACGCGTAGAAGAGCCGCGCTGACCACGGCCGCCACCGCTCGTCCTTCAGCTCCGGAACCTGCAGCGCCAGGACGGCAGCGCCCGGCTGGCCGAGGTCGCGGCGAACGCCCGACTCGACGATGCGCATCTCGATCGCCTCGGCCTTCGGGAGCCGGCGGGCCTCATCCGACTTGGCGAGGTCCAGGGCTCGCTCGGGCCGGCCGAGGCCGCGTTCGGCGTCGGCCATGATGGCGAGGTAGGCCTCCTGGCCGCTCAGCCGGCGCGCCGCGCGAAGCTCCGACAGGGCGACCGACCACAGGCCGGCGTGGTACGCCGCGAGTCCGCATGCCTCACGGACGATGCCGACCCGGGCCGCGCGGCCACGAGCCGCGAGGGCGTGCTGGTAGGCCAGTTCGGGGTCATCGTCGATCAGCCGGCCGGCCATCACGAGGTGGCGGGCGACCTCGGTCGCGAGATCCTTCGGCAGGGTCTTGAGCTCGCCCCGCGCCGCGGCGTCGAGTTCGGCGCCGGTGACGTCCTCCGGGACCGGCGGGCCGGGGTCACGCCGGGGCCGAGGCGCGTCCGACGGCCGGCCGTCCCGGCTTGAGGGCCGGCGCATGCCGCGCTCGGCCGGCCGGCGACCGCCCTTGGCGTCGTCCCGCCGCCGGTGACCGCCTCTCTGGCCCTCGGCGCCATCTCGAGATCCTGCTCCCTGGCCGCCTCGGAAGTCGCGACGGCCGCCATCCCGGCGTTGGAAGCCACCAGTGCGCTCCTGAGGAGACCGGGAACCCTCCTTGCCGCCCTGAGGAGGCCGGGAACCTTCCCTGCCGCCCTGAGGAGGCCGGGAACCCTCCTTGCCGCCCTGACGGGGCCGGTAGCCTTCCTCGCCCTTCTCCGGGGCACGGAAGCCGCCTCTGCCGCCGCCAGGACGGTCGTCACGGCGGGAGGCGCCTGCGGCGCCCGTACGCGGCCGCCCACTGTCGTCGCGGGTGGAGCCTCCTCGACCGCCGCTCCGGTCGTCGTCACGTCGTGCCGAGAAGTTCCGCGTGCCACGAGGTCCGTTGTTGTCGCGCGAACGGTATCCGCGTTCGTCGCGCCGCTCGGTACGTTCGTCGTCGTACCGGGAGGAGCGATCGCTCGGCCGCCGCGGGGAGCTCGCCGCCTGCTCGCCCCGGTCGGCCGGACGCCCGCCCGGGCGGGTGCCGCCACGCTCGTTCCGCCACTTCCCGGAGCCGGTGGGGCGTCCGCCTCCGCCGGACGCTCCGCGTCCGCGAGTGTCGTCTCGCCGCGACGAGCGGTTCCAGCCGCTCGTTCCCTCGGTGTCGCTGTCGCGGAAGGGCTTGGGTCGACGGGCCTGCGAACGGCCGGTGCCCTGGTCGTCGCGGGCGTTGCCGTACCGCTGGCCGCTACTGGGCCGCTGGGGATTGCCCGGCTTCTGGAACCCGCCGGGCCGGCCGGCACTCGAGCGGGCGCCGGCCGAGCCGGAACGCTCGCCGCCGGAACCCCCGGTGGAGTCGTCGCGTCGAGGCCGACCACCGGCGCGGTTGGCAGAGCCCTTGGAGGACCACCGAGCGCCGCTCTGGCGGTCACGAGATCCGCCGGAGGCGCTGCCCGGTCGGTCTTGGCGAGCCGGCCGTGGACGCCGGTCGGGTCCGTCGCCGTCGCGTTGATCTCGTTCCGCGCTCATCACATCAAACCGTTTCACTGGGGAGCACTGTCGTCTTCATTGTGCCCGAACACGCAAAAAGGGCCGCCTGAAAAGGCGGCCCTCCTTGCGTATATGTCCGGCGGTGTCCTACTCTCCCACACCGTCTCCAGTGCAGTACCATCGGCGCTGAAGGGCTTAACTTCCGGGTTCGGAATGGGACCGGGTGTTTCCCCTTCGCCATAACCACCGAAACGCCTAACGGGATTCCG
>NZ_BAABHK010000011.1:22226-381993 GCF_039542055.1 Actinoallomurus vinaceus | reverse complement strand
TGCGGGAGGAGCATCCGGGGACGGTGCGGTACCGGTTGCTGGAGACCATCCGTCAATACGGCCGCGAACGCCTGATCGCCTCGGGCACCGAACACCTCGTCCAGCAACGCCACCGCGACTACTACCGCGACCTCGCCGCGGAGGCCCGCACCCGACTCTTCGGCCCCGACCAGGTCACCTGCTTCGACCGGCTGCGAGTCGAACACCCCAATCTGCGCGTGGCCCTGGAGTACTCCTTCAGCCGGCCGGGCGAGGCCGCCGTCGGCCTGCGGATGGCCGCCGACCTGCTCTACCACTGGATCACGAGCTACTACCTCGCCGAGGGACGAAGCTGGCTCGAACGCGGCCTGGCCGCCGAGAGCGAGCCCGACGCGGCCCGGGCCCACGCCCTGTGGGCCAACGCCTGGCTGGCCATCATCCAGGCCGAACCCGGCCCCGCCCTGAGGATGCTCGAGGAGAGCAGGAGCATCGGGGAGGATCTGCGGCTCGACTCCGTCAACGCCTACGTCGCGCTCTTCTGCGGAATGGTCTCCATGTACGAGGGCGACTCCGACGCGGCGATCGGGTACTACAAGGCGGCGGTGGCCCGGCACCGGCAGAACGGTGACCCGGTGGGCCTGTCCCTCGCGCTGATCCGGCTCTCCCTCGCCTACTCGTTCCAGGGGGACTCGGAGTCGGCGATCAGGTACGGCGAGGAGGGCCTGGCCGTCTGCGACGCGTACGGGGAGCGCTGGCACAAGGCGTACGCGATGATGGCGCTCGGCGTGGACGTCTGGCGGCAGGGCGACCTCGAACGCGCGGCGGCCCTGGAGGAGGAGAGCCTGCGGTTCAACCGGGAGCTCGACGATCTCCTGGGAGTCGGGATGAACATCGAGGTCCTGGCCTGGATCGCCGTGTCAGAGGGACGGTATCCGCGAGCGGCCCGGCTGCTCGGCGTCCTGCGGACGATCTGGCGGAAGGTCGGTGCGCCGCTGTCCGGGTACGGCCATCTGGCGCGCTACCACGACGAGTGCGTGACCCGCACGCTGGCGGCCATGGGTGAGCAGGCCTTCGCCGCGGCCCTTGACGAGGGGGCCGCGCTTCCCTTCGAGAAGGCGCTCGCCCTCGCCTTGGGCGAGCAGCAGCCGTCCGCGGCCGATTCCGACCGGTCACCGTTGACCCGCCGGGAGACGGAGATCGCCCATCTCGTCGCCGAAGGCATGAGCAACAAGGAGATCGCGGCCCGGCTGGTGATCGCCCAGCGGACCGCCGAGGGCCACGTCGAGCACATCCTGAGCAAATTGGACTTCACCTCCCGCGCCCAGATCGCGGCATGGGTCGCGGAGCACAAGCGGATCGGCGGTGGAGGACGCCCGGACGGGTGATGATCACCATGGTGCACGAGCCTCGCGTGATGAACGAATCCCACGCCGATGAGTCGGACTTCGTGGGACGCCGGCACGAGCTCGCCGAGATCAGGCGGCTGCTGGCGCGGAGTCGGCTGCTGACGCTGACCGGCGCGGGCGGCGTCGGCAAGTCGCGGCTCGCGCGGCGCGCCGCCGGGACGCTGAGCCCGGGTTATCCCGACGGGGTTCAGGTGATCGAGCTGGCCGGCCTGGAGGACGACGACCTGCTCGAGTCGACGGTGGCATCGGCTCTGGGGCTCCGGTCGGCGCAGCGTCCCATCGGCGCCGCGCTGCTGGACTACCTGGCCGAGAAACGGATGCTGCTCGTCCTGGACAACTGTGAGCACCTACTGAGCGCATGCGCCGCCCTGATCGACCGGATACTGCGGCACACGCTACGGCTGCGCGTCCTGGCGACCAGCCGGCAGACGATCGGGGTGTACGGCGAGCAGCTGCTCCGGGTGCCGTCCCTGGCGGTCCCCGCCCCCGACGAGCCGCCTCGGAAGATCGCGCGGCGGGAGGCGGTGCGGCTGTTCAGCGACCGGGCCGCCACCGTACGCCCCGGCTTCACCGTCAACGCCTCCAACGCCCCCACCATCGCCCGCATCTCCGGACGCCTCGACGGCATCCCCCTGGCCATCGAACTCGCCGCCGCCCGCCTGCGCACCACCCCCATCGACCAACTCCTCCGCGAACTCGACGACCGCTTCACCACCCTCACCGGCGGCAGCACCACCGCCCTCCCCCGCCACCAGACCCTCCGCGCCACCATGGACTGGAGCCACGACCTGTGCTCCCCCGCCGAACAACACCTCTGGGCCCGCCTCGCCACCTTCCCCGGCGGCGTCGACCTCGAGACCGCCGAAGAGATCTGCGCCGGCAACGGGATCGCACACGATGAGATCTTCGAGCTGATCGCCGGTCTGGTGGACAAGTCAGTGCTGACTCCCCAGCAGGTCGGCTCCGGCACGCGGTACCGCATGCTGGAGAGCATCCGCGCGTACGGCCGCGAGCACCTGACGCCTCCGGAGGAGGCCACGCTCCGCCACGCGTACTGCGCCCACTACCGGCGCCTGGCCGACGCGAACCGGATCGACCGCATCGCGCCCGATCAGGTGTGCCGGTACTGGCTGCTGCATACCGAGATCGCCAACCTGCGCGTCGCCCTGGACTCGTGCTTCACGTGGACGCACGACCCCGGTGCCGGGCTGGACATCGCCTCCTCGATGTGGTCGTACTGGGTGATCACCGGCACCCTCACCGAGGGTCGGCACTGGTTGGATCGCGGCCTCGCCCTGACCGCCAAGGGCGATCCGGTGCGGTTCACCGCGCTGTGGACGAACGCCCTGCTCGCCATCTACCAGGGCGACGCCGTCGGCGCCCGCACGTGGATCGCCGAGTGCCGCGCGCTCGCGAAGCAGTCGGGCGACGAGTCGTCCCTCGCCCTCGCCCAGCAGATCTCCGGGGTCGCCGCATGCTCCGCCGGTGATCCCAAGAAGGGCTACGCGCTCCTGGAAGAGGCACGGAACCGGCATCGGGCGCTCGGCGACGTCGACGGCCTCGGCCTCAACCTGTACCTCGCCTCGGTGTACTGCTCGGCCACGGCCCCGCACGAGGCGGCCGTCCTCGGCGAGGAGCTCATCACGCTGTGCAATGAGCGCAACGCCCCGCTGTTCCGGGCGTACGCGCAGTTCGGCGTGGCGATCGCGGCCTGGATCCAGGGCGACTGGCGCCACACGGAGGCGATGATGCGCCAGGTGGCCATCCCGTGGACCGTCATCAACGATCGCTGGGGGCTGGTGCAGTTCCTGGAGGTGATGGGGTGGACCGCCTGCGTGCGCGGCGACCATCTTCGCGCCGCCCGGCTGCTGGGCGCCGCCGACTCCCTGTGGCAGGCCGTGCACGCCTCCCCGATGGTGGTCCGCTACAGCGAGGAGTCGCATCGGCGCTGCGTCGAGCGTACGCGGCGGATGCTGGGCGGCCGGGCGTACGCCGACGCCTTCCGGAGCGGTGCGCGGCTGGGGCTCGACCACGCGATCGCCTTCGCGCTGGAGGATGAGCCGGCCGTCGCGGCGATGGCCTTCTGACAGGGGGTTCAGCCAGTGAGACGCCGAGACCGGCATACGGGCGATACACCGGTCTCGGCGTCTCTTCGGGGGTTCGGGGGCTCTCGACGTCGATCAGGGTCTCAGGGGGAAGCCGGGGGGAAGATCATGTCCTGATCGGTGCGAGTGATGCGTGGGCGGGTCCGGGGGCGGTAGCGTCCTGGCGAGGGGGCCCGCCTCCGACCCCCGGACCCTTGCGAGGCATCAAACGGGTATCGCTGTCGGTATTTAGCCACCTCCCTCATTTATCGGCGTTGTCGTCCTGATGCGGTCCGCTCGTCCGGAGTTCGAACCAGACGACCTTTCCGTGCTCCGTACGGGTCGTGCCCCAGCCACTGGACAGCAGAGCGACCAGATGGAGCCCGCGTCCGCCCTCCTCGCTGCCGCCGACACGGCGGAGGCGAGGGGCCGACGCGGCGTCCTCGTCATGCACTTCGAAGCGCACCGTGCCGTCCTGCACGCGTACGGCCAGGTCGATCCGACCCTCCGCGTGGCGTACGGCATTGGTGACGAGTTCGCTGACGAGGAGTTCGGCAACGTCACGCTGATCGCCGAGCCTCCAGTGCTCCAGCTGCTCGCCGGCGAGCCGGCGCGCGAGCCGCACGGAGGAGGGCGATGGCGGAAGCGGCCAGGAGACGGCGACGTCCTGGCCGCTCCCCGACTCGGCTGGGGGAACGGCGAGCTCGCCATGGCGGATGGCGGCGTCGAACGCCTGCCATGAACGTCCGGCGTCGCACCTCGGCGCCGGGCGGTCATCCCGCCACTGCTCGCTCATGAAGGGGCCGGTGAGCTCGATGATCCGATTCATGACGACCGCCTCTCGCCGGTGAGCAGCACTCCACCCTGCCTCAGGCGGAGGCCGGCGAGGCGAACCACGTCGCGAACCGGACGGTCCACGGGCGGGCGCTGGGGCTGGTGCTGACACATCGTCTCGTTACCTTCGGTCGTCGCCATTCGGAATCGGCTATGACCACGAGCATGCTCCGTCGCCCTGGCGTTGGGGACGGGGAAAACACCCGTATGGGTACGTATTCCACGTAGGTAGTCGAGACGTAGGTAGCACCGGCACGGCCCGCAAGGCCCTCACGATGGGGCCGGTGACCTGGCGAGACCGTATCAGTGGGACTCGAGCAGGGCGATCGGCGCTCCCTGGGGATCCCGGATGATCGAGAAACGGCCCCGGCCGCCCGGCACCTCCACCAGGGTCCCGGGAACCGCCGCGCCGAGGGCTTCCGCGTGGTCCCGACTCTCCTCGAGATCCCCGACCCGGACGAAGGGCAGCCACCCGAACGGGTCCTCCGGAGTGGCGGGCAGCACCTCCGCGACCCGTGTCCCGTCGGCGAGGTCGAGGACGGCCGCGTCGCCCTCGGGCGAGAGCGTCGCGGACCAGCCGATCACCTGCTCGTAGAACCGGGCCGAGGCCTCGACGTCCGGGGTACGGAGCCGGGCCCAGACGAAGGCGCCCACCTCCCGGGACGGCACCGGTTCGGTGAGCGGGCGCAGCACTGCGAAGATCGCCTTATGCGGGTCGAGAATAGGCGCGAGACGGCCGACGCCGGGGACGTCGGCGGGCTCGCCGCTGGTCACGATGCCGCCGGCCGCCGCGGCGCCCCGGGCGACGGCGTCGACGTCCGCGACCGCGACGAAGGGGGTCCAGTGGCTCGGAATGCCGGGTTTGACGTCGCTCGCCCCGCCGAGCGTGACACCCGACGCGCGGAAGATCGCGCCGGTCGGCACCGCATCGGCCGACCACCCGAGCAGCTCCCCGTAGAACCGGGCCGCTGCGGCGGGGTCGGGAACCCGCAGCTCATGCCATGCGAAACGACCGTCGTTCGCCATGTCCACTCCTCGATACGTCTACACTAAAGAGCATCTGCACCGTTGCAGATATCAACTTAAGGAAGATTCTCGATGCGGTCAATGCCCGAGGACGCTCACGAGGTCTACCGGCGGTACCTCAGCGCGGTCGTGCTGCACGGACAGGCCAGTGCGGCGGCGGTGGGTCTCGGCGCCACCGACCTGTACGCGATCAACGTCCTCCAGCTGTCCGGCCCCATGACCTCCGGTCGGCTCGCCGCCCTCACGGGGCTGACGACCGGAGCGACGACACGGCTCATCGACCGGCTCGAACGCGCCGGTCACGTACGGCGCGTCCCCGACCCCGCCGACCGCCGGAAGGTCGTGATCGAGCACGTCTCGCGGCCGATCGGACTGGACGAGGCCGTGGACCCGGCGCGGCAGAAGGTCGGCGAGATCCTCGCGGGGTACTCCCCCGATCAGCTCGCGACCCTGTTCGACTACTTCCGCCGGGCGGCGCGGGCGTACCAGGAGGCGACCGAGGAACTCCGGACCGCCGACGACAACGGCTGACCGGAGGTAGGCTCGGCAGACGTGAGCGGCGACAGGAGGTGGGCAGACGTCCGATGGACGTCCCTGTGCCGCCTGCTGCTCATGGGACTGGTCGTGGCCGGGCTGTTCGCCATGCACGGGCTGCAGGCGTCGGACGGCCCGATGGACTCCCACGGCCTGCCGCTGATGTCGATGGCGAGCGGGCCCCACGACCCCATGACGTCTCCCGAGGGGCACCTCCGGCACGACCAGGCCGCCCCCCGGGCCGCGCAACCCGCCCATGAGAGAACCGCCCCCCAGGCCGCGCAGCCCGTCCATGAGAGGGCCGGCGCCCGAGCCGCACAGCCCGCGCATGAGAGGGCCGGCGCCGGACCGCGCTCGCCCGTCTCACCGACGCCGCACCACCCCGGCGGGCGCACCTGCCTGGGTCTGCTGCTCGTCGCGTCCCTTCTGATCCTGCTGACCGTCCTCATCGGGCGGTCCGCCCTCCGGCGCTCCCCGGGCCGTCGGCGGTCCCGGCTGCGCCGCCGCCACGGCGGACGCCCGCCGCCGACGCCGTCGGTCTTCCAACTCTCCGTACTCAGGCTGTGACAGACGTCCTGGCTCTACTGAGCCACGACGTCTCTTCACCACACCCTGGTACGGAAGGTAGATATCCCGATGAAGCGCGTTTTCTCCCTGATCGTCGTCCCGGTCGCCGCGTTCACCCTCGCCGCCTGCGGCGGTGGGGACGACGACTCCGGGCACTCCATGAGCGGCCACTCGATGCCGGCTCACTCGATGGGCGCGAGCTCCGCGCCGTCGGCGTCCGGGCACAACGCCCAGGACGTGATGTTCGCGCAGATGATGATCCCGCATCACCGGCAGGCGCTCACGATGGCCAAGCAGGCCGCCGCCAAGGCGTCCTCGCCCGAGGTCAAGAAGCTCGCCGGTCAGATCGAACAGGCGCAGCAGCCGGAGATCGAGAAGATGACCGGCTGGCTGAAGACCTGGGGCGAGTCCGTGTCCTCCGGTGACATGGGCATGAACCACGGCTCCGGCATGATGTCCGAGCAGGACATGAAGAAGCTGGGAACGCTGTCCGGCAAGCCGTTCGACAAGGCGTTCCTGCAGATGATGATCCAGCATCACCAGGGCGCGGTCACCATGGCCAAGGCCGAGCAGGCCAGCGGATCGTCCGCCGACGCCAAGGCCCTCGCCTCCTCGATCGTCACCTCCCAGTCCGCGGAGATCGAGACGATGAGAAGGCTCCTCACCTCGATGTGACCCGAGAGGCGTCCGTCCGCTCCGGCGAGACCGGGGCGGACGGACCCGTCCGGTTCAGGCGCGGTTGCGGACCAGGGCGTCCCGGTCGAGGCTCACGATCGCCGTGTTGGCGACGACGATGACGGCGAACCCCAGAGCCAGGCCCGGGTGATCAAGGCCGTACAGGGCGGCGGTGGCCGCGCCGAACACCAGCAGCTTGACGAGCAGGACGGCGGGCAGCGGCAACCTCACCCGTGCCTTCGGGGCTGCGAACAGCCCCCAGACGACGGCGGCCACGGCCGGCGCCCCGATGCCCAGCACCGCCTTCAGCAGGACTCCGTCGCCGGTCCGTACGCCCCACCAGGCGAGGACGGCGAGCGCCGCGATCTCCAGGAGGAACGCCAGCGCCTCGTTGGCCAGATGCAACGGTCGGGGGATCACGCCCGCCGCCTTTCCAGGTCCGTGGCGACACCGCAGAGGCGACGCCACCGGGGCAGTTCGGTGACGAGGGTTGCGAGGGCCAGAGCCCAGACGCCGACGGCCACCGGCAGCGGCCACACCGCGAACGACGAGATCGCGGCGGCGGCCAGTTGCAGGACGACCATCGCGACCGTGACGTACCCGGGGACGGGGATGATGACGGTGGCCTTGTCCCCGGGGGTGGCGAGGATCGTCGGCAGGCCGATGAGGATGACGTCGGCGACCACGGCGAGCAGGACCGAGTGGCCCGCGAGGGCCCAGGGAGTGGCCACCCAGGCGACGATCTCAGTGGCGAACCTCAACGCGGACGCCACATCAGGGCGCTTGCGGGACGCCTCACCGTCGGCCATCGGACTCCTGTTCGTCGCTGCGGACGACAGTAGGGCACCCGATCGGGCCAGACCCAAAAGTAGGCCGAAAACGGCCAAAAAGCGCAGACGCGCCCGAACCCGGCCGGGGCTCAGCGCGCGGGACGCGTCAGACCGGCACGGCGCGCGGTCGCGGTGATCGCGGTGACGTCGGCGTCCGGCCAGCCGATCTGCTCGGCGAACCCTCGTACGGTCCCGGCGGTCACCGCCCGGCGCTCGGCGCACGTCAGGAGGCGGGCGCAGGCGGCCTGGAACGGCGCGCTCGCGCGGGGGATCCGCTCCCGCAGCCGGCTCTCCATCTCCCACGCGGTGTCCGAACGGACGGCGAACCGGCCCAGCGTGGCGGCGACGCCGTCGTCCTCGAGGTCGGAGGGGTACGGCGCCCGGAACCAGGTCCCGTCGTCGTACCAGTAGACGAAGCCGAGTTCGCCGCCCTCGAGATGGTCCTCCAACCGCTCGTACGGCAGCCAGTCGGGGGCGTCGGCGAGCACGTCGACCGGTGGTTCATGCCACTTGGTCCCGCCCGCCTGGTCCTCGCCGAACAGCACGGCCCGCCCGTCGCTCCGCCACGTCATCGCCGCCCAGGTACTGCCGAGGGTGTCCAGGTGCAACCCGTCGTCGTCCAGGCGGTAGCCCGGCCGGCCCGCTTCCGGGGTGGACAGGACGGCGGCCAGCGCCGCCCAACGCGCCCAGATCACCTCGGCGGACGGCAGGTCCTCCGGACGTCCCGGACGGCGTACGGTCATCCCGGCTCCCGTTCACGAATCGACGGCGTTCCCTGTGGCCCGAGTTGGACGCCGAACCCCGTTGATCAGTTCCCCCTGCCCGCAGCGACGAAGAGGGCCGCCGATCGGATCGACGGCCCTGTCGCACTGGCGAGTGCGCGGCTCACCCGATGTCGCTGCCGGTGACGTTGCCGCTGCCCGTGACGTTGCTGCCGGTCACGCCGCCGACGCTGCCCGGGCTGCCGGTCACGTTGCCGACGCCGCCGACACTCGTGACGTTGCGGTTGACGTTGGTGCTGCCCGCTTCACGGGGGAAGAACCGCTCTCCCCGCTCGCGGGGGACGAACCGTTCCCGCGCGAAGTCGTGTCCCCGGTGGTGAGGCCGGAAGTGCTCCCGGTGATGCGTGTAGTACCGGTGATGCCGGTGATGCCGATACGGGTAGTACCGGTGATGCCGGTGATGCCGATACGGGTAGTACCGGTGATGCCGGTGGTGACGGAAGTGCCGGTGGTGGCGCCGATGGTGGTCGGACGCGATCACCTGACCGACATTGCCCTGGGCCATCGCCACGATCTGGCTGTGGGCGGACGCCACCGTGGCGCTCTGCGACGCCGTCGCCGGCGACGCCAGCATGAGTGCGCTCGCCGTGGCGGCGGTCGCGAGGCCGGATGCGACCCAAGTTCTCCTCAACACGTTGAGCCTCCTCTTTACCAAAAGCGCATAACGGCATGAGGTGACGACCCTCTTGGGCCGCGTCGCGGGAGGCCTACATATGCGCCATTATTGCTGGATAAGCTGGAGATAACACAATAAAGCAGTAACGTAACTTTAAACCGCCCCCCTTATAGTCGGCGTCTATCTATAGGCGGCTCGACGAAACGCCGAGGGCACAGGCATGGCCTGTGCCCTCGAATCATCGTCTCGTCTCCTACGGTCGGTTACTCAATGGAGCTGCCCTCGACGTTGCCGCTGCTCTCGACGGTGCTGCCGGAGACGCCGCCCGTCGCGCCCGGGCTGCCGGTCACGTTGCCGACGCCGCCGACGCTCGTCGTCTCCGCGCCGCGGGAACGTTCCGTCCCGATCTCACTGCCCGAGACGTTGCCGCTGCCCGTGACGGTGCTGCCGGAGACGCCGCCGGTCGCGCCCGCACTGCCGGTGACGTTGCCGACACCGCCGACGCTGGTGACGCCGCGCTCACGGAGAGGCTGGCGAGGCTCTTCCATCCTGAAGCGGGGGCGCTCCTCCCTGAGGCGCGGCTCCTCCCGCATTCCGATGCGCGAGCCGCTGACGTTCCCGCTGCTCGTGATTCTGCTGCCGGTCACGCCACCCCGGGCGCGCTCGCTGCCGGTGATGTTGCCGACGCCGCCGACGCTCGTGATGTTCTCGTTGCGGTTGATGTTCGTGCCGGTCTCACTCGGGAAGCGTGGGCGCTCCATCCGGAAGCGCGGGCGCTCCTCCACAAAGCGCGGGCGCTCTTCCACGAAGCGCGGGCGCTCCCGCCGGAAGCGCGGGCGTTCCTCGACCCTGAAGCGCGGACGCTCCCGCATTCCGACGCGCGAGCGGCTGACGTTCCCGCTGCTCGTGATTCTGCTGCGGGACACGCCGCCCCGGGCGCCTGTGCTGCCGGTGACGTTGCCGACACCGCCGACGCTGGTCACACTCTCGCGACGACGACGCCCTTCGCCGTCGCTGGTGGGGATGGTGGAGACGAGGTTCCCCGCGGCGCCGGCCACAGCGCCGGCCGGGGTCGCGGTACGGCTCTGGGCGTGTACAGGCGAGGCCATGAGGAGGCCGCTCGCCACTGCGGCGGCCGCTAGGCCGCACACGGACGCTTTCCTCACCACAGTTGAGCCTCCTTTGTATCGGAATGGCATAGAGCCCTAAAACACGACAGCCCTAGATTCATTTACTAAGGGGTCGCCAATGGCCATCATCCCTCGCGAATCGACCCACAACACTACATATAGGTAATATATCCCCAAACTAGGGCCCTATAGGTTCCGCCTATCAGTGACCATCGAAGGCGGCCCGATCGGCGGAAAACACCGCCCTGACCGAGGCTCGCCGAGCACACCCACAGATTCCGTCAATAGGCAAAATCTCGCTTCAGGAGATAGAAGGTGTCGACCGTTCCTTGAGCCGGCACCCGAGCACCCGCACTCGCTCGGCGATCTCCGGCGAGGCGTCGAGGCTGAACTCGGCGCCGAGGGCAGCGATCGCGGCGACGTACTGCACGACCAGGTCTGCGGACTCCGCGCTCAGCCGGATCGCGCACCCGTCGGCACCCCGGTCCTCGACCTCCCCGGGGATCGACGCGAACACCCCGGCCCGTACGGCGTCGGCGGGCAGCCGGACGGTCATCCGCGCGGTATGGCGGTACGACGCGGCGGCGAAGACGCGGGCGAGGTAGGCGGCCGGGTCCGGCGCCGGCAGGTCGCGCGGCGCGAAACGGCGATGGGCGGGCGTGGGGTGCTCCATCCGGTCCACCCGGAAGGTCCGCCAGTCCGCCCGCTCCGGGTCGTACGCGATCAGGTACCACCGTCCCTGAAGGGTGACCAGGTGGTGCGGCTCGACGCGGCGGGCGCCGACCTGGTCGGCCCGGTTCCGGTAGTCGAAGGAGAGCATCTCGTGGTCGCGGCGGCACCCCGCGATCACTGCCAGGACGGCGGGATCGGCGCGCGGCGCGTCGGGGCGGGGGACGGCGACGGTGGCGTCGCTCAGCGCGGCCAGGCGGGGCCGCAGCCGGGCCGGCAGGACCTGCGCCAGCTTGGCCAGCGCCCGCGTGGAGCTCTCCTCGAGGCCGGCCACGCTGCCGCCCGCGGCCGTCGCCAGGCCGAGCGCCACCGCGATCGCCTCGTCGTCGTCCAGCAGCAGGGGCGGGAGGTTACGTCCCGAGATCAGCCGGTAACCGCCGGCCGTGCCGGTCGTGCTCTCCACCGGGTAGTCGAGCGCGCGCAGTCGCCCGACGTCGCGGCGCAGCGTGCGGTCCGTGACGCCGAGCCGCTCCGCGAGCTCGGCGCCGGACCACTCCCGTCTGCCCTGCAGGAGAGACAGCAGGCGCAGCAGCCGGCCGGGCAGGTCCTTGCGGGTCTCGCTCATGGATTCAGATTCCCATCCCTTCCGGACAAGATGTGTCCGGAAGGGCCTCTAACGTGAGCGCCATGAGCGAGACAGCGAGGGATCTGGACATCGACCGCCTCACCGGCCACGTGTACCTGCCGGAGGCCGACGGCTACGACGGTGAGCGTCTCGGGTTCCAGCGGCTGAACCCCCACCGGCCCACGGTGATCGTGGGGGCGGCCGGTCCGGAGGACGTGCGGGCCGCCGTCGAGTTCGCCGCCGCGCGCGGCGTGCGCGTGGCGGCGCAGGCCAGCGGGCACGGGCTGGGCCGCACGCTGGAGGACGGCGTGCTGATCAACACGCGCCGGATGTCCGGAGTCCGGGTGGACCCCGAGGCGCGTACGGCCTGGGTCGAGGCCGGGGCGACCTGGCGTCAGGTCGTCGAGGCGGCCGCCCCGTACGGGCTGGCGCCGCTGTCCGGGAGCTTCCCCGGCGTCGGGGCGATCTCGTACACCCTGGGCGGCGGCGTGGGCCTGATGGCCCGCCGCCACGGCTTCGCTGCCGACCACGTGCGCCGGTTCGAGGTGGTCACCGCCGACGCGCGGCTCCGGGAGGTCACCGCGGAGTCCGAGCCCGACCTGTTCTGGGCGCTGCGCGGCGGTGGTGGCGGCTTCGGCGTCGTCACGGGCATGGAGGTCGACCTGCTGCCGGTGGCCACGATCTTCGGCGGCGGCCTGTACTTCGACGTCGCGGAGGTGCCGGACGTCCTGGAGGCCTGGCGGCGGTGGACGGAGACGGCGCCGGAGGAGCTGACCTCGGGCGTGACCGTGCTGTCCTACCCGGACCTGCCGATGCTGCCGGAGGCGCTGCGCGGCCGGCATGTCGCGCACGTCCAGGTCGCCTACCTGGGCTCCGAGGAGGAGGGGCGGGAGCTGGCGGCGCCGCTGCGCGCCCTCGGCCCGCACCTGAAGGACACGCTGCGCGTCCTGCCCTACACCGAGTCCGGCACGGTCTTCGACGAGCCCGACCGGCCCCACGCCTACCGGTCACAGAACCGTCTGCTGCGCGCGCTCGACCCTGCCGCGCTCGCGACACTCCCGCAGACGGCGGGCCCGGCGGCCCCGGTGATGTGCGTCGTCGGGCTCCGGCACCTCGGCGGCGCGCTCGCGCGGCTGCCCCGGGTCCCGAACGCCGTCGGGCACCGGGAGGCCGCCTACCTGCTCAACATCCTGTCCCCGGTGGAGCCGGGCGAGGAGGACAAGGTGCGCGCCCTGCACGACGACATCCTCGCGCCGTTCGCCGCCGAGGCCCTCGGCCGGTCCCTCAATTTTAGCTACGGCCCGCTCGACGAGGACGAGGTGCGGGCGGGATTCGCGCCGGACACCTACCGGCGGCTCACCGAGCTCAAGGCGGCGTACGACCCGGACGGCGTGATCCAGGCCAACCACGCGGTCGGGCGGCGCTGAGAGCCTGACGGCCCGGCGAGTCCGGCCGGGCCGTCGCACGCCCTTCGTGCCGCGGATGCCGGTGCGCGCCGCCCCGGCCCGGGGTCAGCGAGTCCGTCACCTCACCGACCGGCCGCAGCGCGCATGCGTGACCGGATGCGCGGCAAGAATCGGAGAACTCGCCGCCGGCCCGATCAGCCCAGCTGGATCGAGCGTTTGGCCATGCCCAGCCAGAAGCCGTCGATGACGCTGCGCTGGGTGCCGAGCTCGGCCTCCCCGGCGCCGAGGGCGACGAACAGCGGCGCGAAGTGCTCCGTACGCGGGTGGGCGAGGCGGCCGGCCGGGGCCCGGTGCTCGAAGTCCAGCAATGCGTCGAGGTCGCCCGCGGCGAGCGTCTCCCGTCCCCAGGCGTCGAACTCCTTGGACCAGCCCGGCGCGTTCTCCGGGTCCGGGTCCATGGAGAGGGCGCGCAGGTTGTGGGTGAAGAAGCCGCTGCCGACGATCAGTACGCCCTCGTCGCGCAGCGGCGCGAGGCGGCGGCCGAGGTCGAGGAGCCGCTCCGGGTCCAGGGTCGGCATGGAGATCTGCAGGACCGGGATGTCGGCGTCGGGGTACATCTCGACCAGCGGGACGTACGCGCCGTGGTCCAGGCCGCGCTCCGGGTCCTCGTGGACCGGGCCGCCCACCAGCTTGCGCACCGTGTCCGCGAGCTCCGGTGCGCCCGGTGCGGGGTAGGTGACCTGGTAGTAGTGCTCGGGGAAGCCCCAGAAGTCGTACGTCAGCGGGACCGTGCGGGTGGCGCCGACGGCGAGCGGCGCCGACTCCCAGTGCGCCGACACGACGAGGATGGCCTTCGGGCGGGGCAGACCGGCCGACCAGGCGGCGAGCTGGCCGGGCCAGATCGCGTCGTCCGCCAGGGGCGGTGCCCCGTGGCTGAGATAGATCACCGGCATCCGTCCGGACATGGCGACCCTCCAAGTGATTGAACGCTCAACTTACCTCCTCAGCGTACGCTATTTATTTGAACTCTCAACTTTTCTGTCCAAGTGATGGTGAAGAACCCGAGAGGGACGGAGCCGCTCCCTCACCTGGCGGACCGACTTCGCTACCGTCGCGAGCATGCGAGTCTTGGTGATCGGTGCCGGCATCGTCGGCGCGGCCGTCGCCGCCGGGCTGACCCGCCGTGGCGCGCGGGTGACCGTGCTGGAAGAGCGTTTCCCCGGCGCGGGCACCACCGGCACATCGTTCGCCTGGGTCAACGCGAACGCCAAGGATCCCGAGGCCTACTTCGCGCTGAACCACACC
This sequence comes from Actinoallomurus vinaceus, assembly GCF_039542055.1. Lineage (NCBI taxonomy): Bacteria > Bacillati > Actinomycetota > Actinomycetes > Streptosporangiales > Thermomonosporaceae > Actinoallomurus > Actinoallomurus vinaceus. The sequence continues at coordinate 367,525 of NZ_BAABHK010000011.1, read as the reverse complement.
GCCGTCCACGCCTACCACGCGCTCGGCGGCGACGGCTTCGTCCCCACCGGGCACCTCGAGTGGGCGAACGGCGAGACGCGCCGCGTCGAACTGGGCGCCCGCGTGGAGCGGCTCCGGGACCGCGAATACGCCGTCGAGCGGATCACCGCCCGCCGGGCCGCCGAGCTCGAACCCGACCTCGCCGCCCAGCCCGACGGCACGGACTACGTCCTCTTCCCCGAAGAAGGACACGTGGTCCCCGCGGTGCTCCTCGCCCGGCTCCTCGGCGAGACCCGGGACCGTGGCGGCCACGTGGAGACCGGCGCGGCCGTACGCGAGATCAAGTCAGGGCGCGGCGGGGTCAGCGTGACGCTCGCCGACGGCGGCGTCCGCGCCGCCGACGTCCTGGTGACCTGCGCCGGCCGGTGGACGGGCGGGCTCGTCGACGTCCCCGTGCTCGACCCCCGCGTGTCGGGCACGGTCACCAACGGCTTCCTCGTCACGACCACCCCGGTCCCCGCCCGGCTGGCACGCGTCCTGACCGGCGACCGCCTGAACGTACGCCCTGACGGCGGCGGCCGTCTCATGCTCCAGGCCCTCGACCTCGACGAGGCCGCCGACCCCGAGACGCCTCCGCCGGACGACGTCGGCGCCGAGATGCTCGCCCGGCTGCCCGAGGCCCTGACCGCCACCGACGGCGCGCGGGTCGAGCGGACCCGCGTCGGGCAGCGTGCCATGCCCGCCGACCGCCTCACCGTCGCGGGCTTCACCGACCCGGAGGCACGCGTCTACACGGTCGTGACGCACAGCGGGATCACTCTGGCGCCCCTCCTCGGCGACCTCGTGGCCGGTGAGGTGTACGGCAAGGAGTCGGCGCTGCTCCGACCCTTCCGCCCGGCCCGGTTCACCGAGGCGGCGGCCCGGGCCGCCGAACCCGCCCCCGTGGCGGTTCAGTGGCCGATACAGCCGGATCGACGGTAAGCCCGGCCCCGGGGATTCGGACACACAGTTCTAAGATCCTGAAAGCGTCGAGCCGTACGGAATGGTCCGCGGATCGATGGGGATGGACGTCCCATGGGTGACGCTCTGCTCGAGTTCGCCGCGGGGCTCCGCTTCTTCCTGCCTCCGGCGTCCCGGAACGGAACGGTCTCCGTCGTCCTGGACGGGACCTCCTCCCTCGGGCACCTGGTGCAGTCCCTCGGCGTCCCGCTCCCCGAGGTCGGCGAGCTCACCGCCGACGGCCGCGCGGTGCCGCCGTCGTACCGCCCCCGGGACGGCGACCTCGTCCGCGTGTCCGCGGTGCGCCGGCCGCAGGCCCTGCCGATCACCCCGCCCCGTTTCACGCTCGACGTCCACCTCGGCACGCTGGCCCGGCGGCTGCGGCTCGTCGGCGTCGACACCGACTACCACAACGACATCGACGACGACGCGCTGATCGACCTGGCGAACCGGGAGAAGCGGATCCTGCTGACGCAGGATCGCGGGCTGCTCCGCCGCCGGAAGCTGTGGTTCGGCGCGTACGTTCGCGGGACGGACCCGGACGAGCAGTTCGGCGACGTCCTCGACCGGTTCGCGCCGCCGCTCGCGCCCTGGAGCCGGTGCACCGCCTGCAACGGCCCGCTGGCCCCGGTCGGCAAGGAGACGATCGAGCACCTCCTGGAGCCGGGCACCCGGCGCAGCTACGACGACTACGCCCGGTGCGAGGCCTGCGGCCATCTCTACTGGAAGGGCGCCCACCACGACCGCCTGGCCGCGATCGTGGAGGCCGCCCGCCGGCTCTAGCCGATGTCGCGGCGGCGGAAGCCGACGAGACCGGCCGCGGCGACCGCGACCGCCACGGCGGTCAGTGCCGCGAGGGGCGTGACGGTGAGGTCGGCGCCGGGCAGCTTCGGCACGTGCGTGAACGGGGACACGTCCATCACGGCCTGGCTCAACTTCAGCACCGGGCCCATCTGGCCGAGCAACAGGAACACGGCGAGCACTCCCCACGCCGCGGGCGTGAACCGGGGCACGACGCCGAAGATCAGGAGCGCGATCGCCGCCGTCACCCACGCCGCGGGCGTCTGCACGATCGCGGCCTCGAACATTCGGGGTACCTGAGTGCCCAGGTCGTGCGTCCGCAGCCCGTGCGCCACTCCCGCCGCCGCACCGGCGACGCCGAGCAACACCGCCGGTCCGGCCGCCGCGAACAGCAGGTGGCCGGCCGACCACCGCACCCGGCGCACCCGTGTCGCCAGGAGCGGCTCGAGACGCTGTGCGGTCTCCTCGGTGCGCAGCCGCAGCACCGCAATGACGGCGTAGACCGCGGCGATCAGGCCGAGGATGCCCATGACCGTGCCGATGTACGAGTCCTCCAAGCCCCGCTGCCCGCCCAACTTGGCCAGCAGGTCACGCGTGCCGGAGCTGTCCTTGACCAGGTCGCCGATGCCTTTGAGGATGGCGCCGATCGCCGCGCCGTAGACGGCGAACCCCGCCAGCCACGCCAGCAGCGCCCCCCGCTGCAGCCGCCAGGCCAGCGCGAGCGGACTGCGCAGGGACGGCGCCGCCTCCGCCGGACCGGGGCGCACGGGCAGCAGGCCCGCACCCAGGTCCCTGCGCTCGACCAGCGCGTACGCCACGGCCACCGCCGCGACCGCGACCACCACGCCCAGCGCGATGAGCCACCAGCGTTCCCCGCCGAACGCCCGGACCCGCTGGGACCAGCCGATCGGCGATATCCACACGAGCCACGAGACGCGGGCGGCGTCACCCACCGCACGCAGCAGGAAGGCCACGCCGACGACGGCGAGCGCGATGCCGCGCGCCGCCTGGGCCGTCTCGGCGAGCTGCGCCGTGACGCCCGCGACCGCGGTGAAGAACAGGCCCGGGATCGTCCAGGCCAGGCCGACCGCGACCGAGCCCGCCGCCGGCAGGCCGCAGGCGATCAGTGCGACCGCGGTCACGAGCGCCAGCGCGAGGTTGGCGACGACGCCGACCAGCAGGCCTGCGGTCAGCGGCGCCCGCCGGCCGACGACACCCGCGCCGACCAGCTCCAGGCGGCCCGCCTCCTCGTCGCCCCGCGTGTGCCGGACGACCAGCAGGACGCTCATCACCCCGACCATCACTCCGCCGAGGGCGGCCAGCCGCCAGGCGGTGATACCGCCGATCGAGTCGGGCACGAGGATCCGGCCGTACATGGCGACCGTCGCGCCGTTCCCGTTGATGCCGGAGGTGAAGTTGCGGAGCGACTCCGCCGAGTCGTACAGGCTCTTGAAGCCGTACGCGGTGCTCGCCGCGTACGCCACGAGCGCGTAGACCCAGGCCGCGAGCATGATGCGGCTGCGCCGCAGTCCGAGTTTGAGCAGCTGCCCGGTGCCGGCGAGGGCGTTCATCGCGCCATCCCCGCGGGAGCCTCGTCCTCGTAGTGGCGGAGGAACAGCTCCTCCAGCGTCGGCGGGGTGCTCGTGAGGGTGCGGACGCCCGCCCGGGTCAGGTGCTTCAGCACCTCGTCGAGTTTGTCGGTGTCGACCTCGAGCTTGACGCGAGTGCCCTGGACGTCGGGGTCGTGCACGCCGGGCAGGGTGGTCAGCCCGTCCGGCGGGCTGACCAGCTCGGCCGTGATCGAGGTGCGGGTCAGGTGCCGCAGGTCGGCGAGCGTGCCGGTCTCGACGGTGCGGCCCTTGCGGATGATGCTCACCCGGTCACAGAGCGCCTCGACCTCCGACAGGATGTGGCTGGACAGCAGCACGGTGCGGCCCCGCTCACGCTCCTCCTCGACGCACCGCTGGAAGACCTCCTCCATGAGCGGGTCGAGGCCGGAGGTCGGCTCGTCGAGGATCAGCAGCTCGACGTCGGACGCGAACGCCGCGACCAGCGCGACCTTCTGCCGGTTGCCCTTGGAGTACGCCCTGCCCTTCTTCTTCGGGTCCAGCTCGAACCGCTCGAGCAGTTCGGCCTTGCGCTTCGGGTCGTGGCCGCCGCGCAGCCGCCCGAGCAGGTCGATGACCTCGCCGCCGGTCAGGTTGGGCCACAGGACGACGTCACCCGGGACGTACGCGAGCCGCCGGTGCAGGGCGGTCACGTCGCGCCACGGGTCACCGTCCAGCAGCCGCGCCGTCCCCGCGTCGGCCCGCAGCAGGCCGAGCAGGACGCGGATGGTCGTGGACTTCCCGGCGCCGTTCGGGCCCAGGAACCCGTGCACTTCGCCGGACCGGACGGTCAGGTCCAGACCGTCGAGCGCACGCGTCCGGCCGAAGGTCTTCACCAGGCCGGACACGGATATCGCGTCTATCATTTTTCTGAAGGTACACTAGTTTCACGAATTCGTGAAGCTAGTGAACTCCGATAAGCTGGTTTCGGACAAGGAGTGTGATCGCGTGGCCGAGCGGGACCCGGAAGCCGTCCGGCGGTTCGTCGAGCGGTTCGCCTCGGACATGGTCGAGGCCGGGATGCAGCGCATGCCCTCCCGGGTCTTCGGCGCACTGATCGGCTCCGATACCGGGCGCCTCACCGCCGCGGAGCTTGCGGAAACCCTTCAGGCGAGCCCCGCGGCGATCTCCGGCGCCGTGCGCTACCTCGCCCAGGTGCACATGGTCCGGCGGGAACGCGAGCCGGGCTCCCGCCGTGACCTGTACGTCGTCGACAGTGACATCTGGTACGAGACGCTGCTCGACCGTGACCGGGTCATCGCTCGCTGGCGGAAGAGCCTCGAGGAGGGTATCGAGGCTCTCGGCGCCGACACCCCGGCGGGCGAGCGACTGGCCATCACACTCGCGTTCTTCGACTTCGTCGGCGAGGAGATGGAGGGCTTCCGCGCCCGATGGCAGGTGCGCAAGGCCGAACTGCTCGCCGCCCGCCGGAGTTGAGCCCAGGTCAGCGGTCCGGGACCGCCGCGCTCAGGCGTTGACGCGGACGGCGCCGGCGTAGTCGCCACCCAGTCGGACCGGCACCGCGCGGACGCGCGTCCCGGACTGGAAGGCCTCGACCATCTGGCCGGCCCCGAGGTACATGGCGACGTGGTGGATGTGCCCGCGACCCCAGAACAGCAGATCGCCGGGGAGCAGCGGACCGGCGCCCTGCCCGGGAGAGAACCGCGCGCCGGCGAGCCGGGTATGGAACTGATTGTCGGACGTGCCGTTGAGAATGTCGCGGCCGGTCGCCCGATAATAGGCGTATCGCACCAGTCCCGAGCAGTCGAATCCGAGCCGTTGTCCGTCGTTCTTGCTGGCCGGATCCTGGCCGTCATAATGGCCGTACGTCGGGCCGGGAACGGGCCCGTGGCCGCCGCCCCAGCTGTACCAGACGCCGAGCTGCGCGCACGCCGTCCGGACCGCCTGCTGCGCCACCGGCGACGCGCCCGGCTGGAGCACATCGCACCCGGGCACGGCGGTCGTACGGGCCGGCACGGGCACCGCGGCGCTCGCCCCGGATGCCCCCGCGAGGACCCCGCCCGCCAATCCAATAACACCGACAAAGGACGCGAATTTCCGCATCTCCATGAGCATCGCCCACCCTCGGAATTGATCCCTCGGATTTCCCGATGACGCTCATTCCCCGGAATTCGATGAGCCAACCGCTCAGTGCCCGCAGTGAAAATCCCCGTTATCTCACGCCATTTCGGAAGGTGTCCGGGCCGAGTTCGCGGGACCGGGTGACGCGCTCCAGTAGGCGCCGAAGGCACGGGTCCACAGGGTGTCGCGTGCCCACTGCACGCCGGTCGCGGTCGGCCGCGGATCAGCCTCAGGCGGACGCGGCGTGCTTCTGCCGTACGGCCTTCTCCAGGGCGCGGGCGACCGGCCAGACCGGATCGGACAGTGCCTCCAGCCTGCGCGCGTGCTCCCGGCGTCCGCGGCGGGACAGCACGGTCGGCAGCTCGCCGCGGGCGGCCAGCACGAGCGCGGCCGCGGTGCGGCGATCGGTGTCCGAGGAGGGTCGCAGGGCGGCCTTGACCTGCGTCGCGTACCGCTTCACCCCCCGGCGGTCGCGCAGTTGGACCCGGTCGGGGAGGATCCTGCGCCGCTCCACCTTGATCAATCGGTCCTTCTCCAGCTGGTCGCGCACCTCGCGGACGATGCGGCGCTCGTCGGCGTTGACCCAGCGCCGCCAGGATCGCGGTCGGCCGTCGGCGATCTGGCTCAGCACGGCGTCGAGGATCGGGTCGCCGGTCGGCGTGGCGGCGGCGACCGTGGCCTTCCCGTCGTCGTCGGCCAGCCGCTCGTCGAGGTAGAGGTCGGCCAGCGCGGCGGCGCGCAGGACGAGGCCGAGCTGCGTGCGCGCGGTGATCCGCTCCTTCTCGACGTCGTAGGCCAGCAGGTAGAGGCGCGCGGGAAGCGATCTCGGCAGGTTCATGGGTCGAGGTCCTCCTTCGGAGGTCGGCCGGGTCTTCGTATGCGGCCGGCGGCGCGCGGCATCCGCCCGGCGTCGGCCAGCGCCCGGCGCAGCAGGAACTCGATCTGCGCGTTGGTGCTGCGCAGTTCGTCGGCGGCCCAGCGGGCCAGGGCCTCGTGCACCGCGGGGTCGAGGCGCAGAAGGAGCTTCTTGCGCTCGCCGCCCTTGCGCTCGGGGGCCTGGCCTTCGTCGCCGACCGTCACTGGTAGAGGGATCCCGTGTTGACGACGGGCTGGGCGTCGCGGTCGCCGCAGAGGACGACGAGCAGGTTGCTGACCATCGCGGCCTTGCGCTCCTCGTCCAGGTCGACGACGTCGTGCTCGGCCAGCCGGTTGAGCGCGGCCTCGACCATGCCGACCGCGCCGTCGACGATGCGCTGCCGGGCGGCGACGACGGCGCCGGCCTGCTGGCGGCGCAGCATCGCCTGGGCGATCTCGGGGGCGTACGACAGGCGGGTGAGGCGCGACTCGATGACCTTGACGCCCGCCGACGCGACCCGGGCCGCGATCTCCTCGGACAGCCTGCCGGTGATCTCGTCGGCGTTCTCGCGGAGGGAGAGCCCCTCGTCGCCGTGCGCGTCGTACGGGTAGATCCCGGCGATGTGGCGGACGGCCGTCTCGGTCTGGATCGCGACGAACTCGACGAAGTCGTCGACCTCGAACGAAGCCTTGGCGGTGTCCTCGACCTGCCAGACGACGACGGCGGAGATCTCGATCGGGTTGCCCTCGGCGTCGTTGACCTTGGTGCGGTCGGTCTCGTGGTTGCGGATCCGGGTGGAGATCTTGCGCCGGGTCGTCAGGGGGTTGACCCAGCGCAGGCCGTCCGTGCGGATCGTCCCGGCGTACCGGCCGAGGAGCTGGACGACGCGCGCCTCGCCGGGCGCGACGGCGGTCAGTCCGATGAGGAGGACGGCGGCCGCCAGGACGAGGACGATCGCGACGACGACCAGCGCGGGCTCGCGGGTGAAGAACAGGGCGACTCCGGCGGCGATCGCCACGAGGGACGCCGCCAGCATCGGCCACCCGTTGACCCCGTCGGCGACCCGCTCGCCGACCTTGGGCCTTGGCATCTCGAGCTCGGTCACGGCTCCTCCAACCTGCTTGGCCTGTGAAATCAAAGTGATATCACTTTAAGCCGACAGGTCTCCCTGCGCAAGGCGCGGTCCCCCGATTTGGCCGGGACGGGCAGCACTGACGTGTGCGCGATCGCCGGCGCGGTGCGCTACCTCTCTCAGGTTCACATGATCCGGCGGGAACGCGAGCCAGGCTCACGCCGGGACGTCTACGTCTCCGACGGCGCTTTCGCACGTGCCGTTGCGGCTCGCCGCCGAGGCGGGCGATGCGGTGCCGAGCACCGCCCCACCGAGCGCCGCTGCGGCGGTCGCCACGGTGAGGAACGCGGCGCTCGGATTCGGGTGGGTCAGTGGAGCTTGTACTCCTCCCAGGTGCGGATGGTGACCTTCGGTCCGTCGTCGGGGCCGCGGTTGGCGAGGCCGTTGCGGCCGAGGTAGTAGTCACCGATCTGGTTCTGGGCCTGGGGGGACAGGTCGGTGTCGCTGATGGCGGCGGCGTGGATGTGCCACGGCCAGTTGCCCTGCTTGGGACTGCGCACCCATGCCGCGAAGCCGACACGGCGCAGAGCGCGGGTGACCGCGACGCGGGTGGCGGAGCTCATCCCTTTGACGTTGACGTCGACGACGCCGCCACCGTCGTGGGTGCCGGCGGAGGTGGGGTCACCGCCGGGGTTGTAGGAGCCCTGGTCCAGCACGAGTTTGCGGCCGAGCAGCCGCTGCGCCTCAGCCAGCATGCTCCGCGTGCGGGTGTTGATGACGAACTTGCCGACATGCACCCGGGCACCCGGCCCGATGATGTGGGTGACCTTGAAGCGTCCGGCTCCGAGCTTGACGAGCGACGCCTTGCTCGGCAGGCCGCTGGCCTGGAGGCCCTTGTAGCCGAGCGACTTCTCATACTTCGCGTAGGCGGCGACCGTGGTGGTGCCGAAGGACCCGTCCACCCACTTCTTGTCGAGCAGGTGCCGGTCGCGCAGCGCCCGCTCGACGAGAAGCACACTGGCCTTGGCGCCCGGGGTCAGCTTGGTGTCGGACCGCCGCGGGTCGATCTGGGCCGCCTTGACAAGGGCTTCCATGTTCACGCTCGGAAGGGCCTTGCCGCTGGTCGTCTGTGCCGTCGCCTCGGCGGCTCCGGGCAGGGAGGCGAGCAGGACGGCCGCCGCGAGGGCAGCGGCGGATGCGGTCAGCTTCATTGTTCTCCTGGTTGCTGGCGGGGGGTGATGCAAGATCACAACGGCAAGTGATCTTGGTCCGGCAAGTGTCGTCCGCGCAAGGCGCGGTCCCGCGATTTGGTGGGGACGGGCAGTATTGACGTGTGCGCCTCATCGACCGTCTGCCCAAGGGATCCGACCCCGACGCCGTCTTCGAAGCCTTCAGCGAGTGGGTCACCGAGCGGGGGATCACGCTCTACCCCGCGCAGGAGGAGGCGCTCATCGAGATCGTCTCGGGCGCGAACGTCATCCTGAACACCCCGACCGGCTCGGGCAAGAGCCTGGTCGCGGCGGGGGCGCACTTCTCCGCGCTCGCCCGTGACCAGGTCACCTTCTACACCGCGCCGATCAAGGCCCTGGTGTCGGAGAAGTTCTTCGACCTGATCGAGATGTTCGGCAGCGAGAACGTCGGCATGATGACCGGCGACGCGAGCGTCAACCCCGACGCCCCCATCGTCTGCTGCACCGCGGAGGTGCTGGCCAGCATCGCGCTGCGCGAGGGCACCGACGCCGACATCGGCCAGGTCGTCATGGACGAGTTCCACTTCTACGCCGAGCCCGAGCGCGGCTGGGCGTGGCAGATCCCGCTGCTGGAGCTGCCGCAGGCGCAGTTCCTGCTCATGTCGGCGACGCTCGGCGACGTGAAGCGCTTCGAGGAGGACCTCACCCGGCGCACCGGCCGCCCGACGGCCGTCGTCACCTCCGCCGAGCGGCCGGTGCCGCTGAAGTACGAGTACCGGGTGACGCCGCTGCACGAGACGATCGAGGAACTGCTGCAGGACCAGAAGGCCCCGATCTACGTCGTGCACTTCACCCAGGCCGCCGCGGCCGAGCGCGCCCAGGCGCTGATGAGCATCAACGTCTCCACCAAGGCCGAGAAGGAGGAGATCGCCAGGCTGATCGGCGACTTCCGCTTCACGACGAAGTTCGGCCAGACGCTGTCCCGGCTCGTCCGGCACGGGATCGGCATCCACCACGCCGGGATGCTGCCGAAGTACCGCCGCCTGGTGGAGCGCCTCGCGCAGGCCGGGCTGCTCAAGGTCATCTGCGGCACCGACACGCTCGGCGTCGGGGTGAACGTACCGATCCGTACCGTCCTGTTCACCGCGCTGAGCAAGTACGACGGCAGCCGCGTGCGGCGGCTGCGGGCCCGGGAGTTCCACCAGATCGCCGGGCGCGCGGGCCGGGCCGGGTTCGACGTGGTCGGCTACGTCGTCGCCCAGGCCCCCGAGCACGTCGTGGAGAACGAGAAGGCCCTCGCCAAGGCCGGCGACGACCCGAAGAAGCGCCGAAAGGTGGTGCGCAAGAAGGCGCCGGAGGGCTTCGTCGGCTGGGACGAGGAGGTCTTCAACAAGCTCATCGCCGCCGACCCGGAGCCGCTGCAGTCGCGGTTCCAGGTCAGCCACGCGATGCTGCTCAGCGTCATCGGCCGGCCGGGCAACGCCTTCCAGGCGATGAAGAAGCTGCTCACCGACAACCACGAGGACCGCGCCAGGCAGCGCCGCCACATCTCGCAGGCCATCGCGATCTACCGCAGCCTGTTGGCCGGCGGCGTCGTCGAGCAGCTCGAGGAGCCGGACGACGAGGGCCGGTACGCACGCCTCACCGTCGACCTGCAGGAGGACTTCGCGCTCAACCAGCCGCTGTCGACGTTCGCGCTGGCCGCGATGGAGCTCCTCGACCCGTCCTCACCGTCGTACGCCCTGGACGTGCTGTCGGTGATCGAGTCGACCCTGGAGGATCCCCGGCAGATCCTCGCCGCTCAGGAGAACAAGGCCAAGGGCGAGGCCGTCGCGCAGATGAAGGCGGACGGCGTGGAGTACGAGGAGCGGATGGAGCTCCTCCAGGACATCACCTATCCCAAGCCGATGGTGGACACGCTCGAGGGCGCGTACGAGATCTACCGGCGCGGGCACCCGTGGGTGGCGGACTACCCGGTCCAGCCCAAGTCGGTCGTGCGCGACATGTACGAGCAGGCGATGACCTTCTCCGAGTACGTCGCGTACTACCAGCTCGCCCGCGTCGAGGGCATCGTGCTGCGCTACCTCGCGAGCGCCTACAAGGCCCTGCAGCAGACCGTGCCCGACTCGGTGAAGACCGACGACCTGCAGGACCTGATCGAGTGGCTGGGCGAGCTGGTCCGCCAGGTCGACTCCAGCCTCCTCGACGAGTGGGAGCAGCTGCAGCACCCGGAGACCGCCGAGCAGCACACGCGGATCGAGGAGAAGGTCACCGCCGTCACCGCGAACGAGCGGGCGTTCCGGGTGCTGGTCCGCAACGCGATGTTCCGCCGGGTGGAGCTGGCGGCCCTGGAGAAGTACTACGAACTCGGCGAGATGGACGCGGAGGACGGCTGGAACGCCGACCGCTGGGCCGACGCCCTCGACGCCTACTTCGAGGAGCACGACGAGATCCAGACCGGCCCGGACGCGCGCGGCCCGAAGCTCCTGCAGATCGAGCGGGAGACGGACGTGTGGCGGGTCCGGCAGGTCCTCGACGACCCCGCCGGCCACCACGACTGGGGCATCGGCGCCGAGGTCGACCTGCGCGCCTCCGACGAGGCGGGCCGCGCGGTCGTACACGTCACGTCCGTCGACCGGCTCTGAGATCCAGCGGAACGACCGCCGCGCCCTGATCCGGCGCTCGTTCCGAGCCTGTCGGACGGTTGTGGCACTGTAATCGGTGTGTTTGAACAGATATGCGCAAACTTGGCGAACGCCGCGCTGGCCGGTGACCAGCAGGCGTTCGGCCCCCTTCTTCCGGCGGTGCAGGAGCAGGCAGCCGGCCTTCCCGCCGACCGGCTGACCGCCGGGGCCCGGGCGATGGCGGGCGCGATCGCGGAGGCGTCCCCGCACCTCGGTGGCTGGGTGGCCGTGCTGGCGGGTGCCCTGGTGGAGAACGGCGCCGACGCGGGCCCCGCAGGCCCGGCGGTCATCGACCGGCTGGTCGAGGTGGCGGCCGCGGCCCTGGCCTTCGCGGGCGCCTGGGAGAAGGCGACCGGCGGCGCGCCCCCGGACCCGATGGAGCACGAGCCGTCCCGGGAGGTCTGGGAGACGGTGCACCCCGAGCTCGGCGACGGCGCGGGCGTCACGATGGAGTCCTGGTGGGCGCTGCCGCAGTTCGCGATGGCCGCCTCCACGATGCTCGCCCGCGACCAGGCCGTCCGCGCCTCCGTGGCCGAACGCGACTTCAAGGTCTCGGTGGTGGACCAGGCCGCGCCGTACCTGGGGCAGCTGGAGTACGTCCGTGACCTGCTCAAGGTCCTCGACGGCGAGCGCCTGTTGGTGCTGGACCGTGCCACCGGGCGCGGGTGGACCGTCGTGATCGGCGGGGTCGGCGACAACTTCCAGCTGCACACGCTCCTCGCGCACGCGCTGATCCGGCCGGGCGGGATGCCCGGGGAGGCGCCCGACCCGCGCTGGGTGGCCTCGTCAATGGACCAGGAAGTCGAGCCGGGCACACCCCCGGTCGCCGGCGTCTGGAACCTCGTCGACGCGCACGGCTCCTGGATCTGGAACGAGGGCGTCCCCGCCGACATCCCCGAGGTGGGCGGCACCCGGATCGTCGTGCTCGACCCGCCGACGTACCCACGGACGTGGAGCCCGGGCCGCCGGTTCCCGCTCATGCCGGGCTCGCTGACGGTCGAGGGCGCGCACGCCCCGGAAGAGCTGCGCGACTGGTGGGCGCACGTCAAACCCGCCGTGCCCCCGGCGGGCGGCTGACGCGAGATTGATCCTCTGGTCCCTGTCCACCGCCGATCAAGATCACCATACTGCTGCGTACGTTCCCTGTAGAGGAGTCATGTTGAATCTCGCGCAGCGTACGATCACCGGCACTCTCGCGTCCGTGGCGGTGCTCGGCACCGTGGCGGCGGTCGCCCCGGCCGCCGGCGCCGCCACCACGACCGCGCTGAAGTGCCGGACCGAGACCAAGACCGTCCCGGTGCCCAAGTACAAGGACCCCACCTGGGACATCAAGGTTTGCATCGGCACGGAAAAGAACTCGGAGACGAAGAAGACGGACGTCGTCGCCTGGATCAAGCCGATGATGCACGCGAACGGCACGAGCACGAAGGGGTTCGACTTCAAGTACCCCACGAACCACACCGTCATCAAGATCACGCTGAAGCTCAACGGCAAGACGCAGGTCGTCGAGCACCGGGGCGTCGGCCAGTACGTCAAGCGGTACCTGTGGTCCGTCCGCGGCAAGCAGCCGCTCCAGCTCGTCGGCATCCCGGCCTCCGCCGCCAAGAAGGCGGGCACCTGGCAGGCGGTCGCCGAGCTCGACTATGACGTGTCGAACGACAAGCGCGGCGCCTACACGTACACGGTCAAGTCCGGCACCCTCCACTGACGCTGCGGAGGCGGCGCCTGCCGGTCAGACGGCGGGCGCGGCCTCCTCGACGGCGGGCTCCTTCCCGATGTGCGGGCCTTCGAGAGCCTCCAGGAACTCGCGGGCCCAGCGGTCGACGTCGTACTCGATCACCCGCTTGCGCATCGCCCGCATCCGGCGGTTCTGCTCCGCCGGATCGGCGTGCATGGCCTGCAGCATCTTCTGCTTCATCCCGTCGATGTCGTACGGGTTGACGAGGAACGCGCGCTTGAGCTCCTCGGCCGCGCCGGCGAACTCGCTGAGCAGCAGGCTGCCGCGCAGGTCCGCCCGGCAGGCGATGTACTCCTTGGCGACGAGGTTCATGCCGTCCCGCAGCGGCGTCACCACCATCACGTCGGCGGTGAGGAAGAGCGCGGCCAGCTCGTCCCGCGTGTACGACGTGTGCAGGTAGTTGACGATCGGGGCGCCGAGCTCGGAGTAGAGCCCGTTGGCCCGGCCGATCTGCAGCTCGATGTCGTCGCGCAGGATGCGGTACTGCTCGACCCGCTCGCGGCTCGGCGTCGCGATCTGCACGAACACCGCGTCCCCGCTCTTCAGCTTTCCGTCGCGGAACAGCTCGCTGAACGCCTGGATCCGCTGGCTGATGCCCTTGGTGTAGTCGAGCCGGTCGACGCCGAGGAGGATCGTGGCCGGGTTGCCGAGGTCCTCGCGGATCTGCGCGGCCCGCTGCCGTACCTCGGGCTGCCCGATGAGGTCGATCAGCTCCTTGACGTCCACGGAGATCGGGAACGCCTCGGCCCGGACGATCCGGTCGTCGACGAGGACCTGGTTCCGATGCGTCCTCGCGTCGCACAGGCGCCGGCAGAGCCGGGCGAAGTTCGCGGCGGCGTCGGCGCTCTGGAAGCCGACCAGGTCCGCGCCGAGCAGCCCTTCGAGGATCTGCTGTCGCCACGGCAGCTGGACGAACAGCTCCATCGGCGGGAACGGGATGTGCAGGAAGAAGCCGATGCGCAGATCGGGGCGCAGCTCGCGGAGCATCTTCGGGACGAGCTGCAGCTGATAGTCCTGCACCCAGACGACCGCGCCCTCGGCGGCGACCTCGGCGGCCGCCTCCGCGAAGCGCCGGTTGACCCGGACGTACGCGTCCCAGAGCGTCCGCTTGTACACCGGCGGGACGATCACGTCGTGGTACAGCGGCCAAAGGGTGGCGTTGGAGAAGCCCTCGTAGTACCGCTCAATGTCCTTCGCGGTCAGGCATACGGGCACGAGGTCCATGCCGTCGGCGGTGAAGGGCTCCAGTTGCTCGTCGGGTGCGCCGACCCAGCCGACCCACGCGCCGCCACGGCGCCGCATGACCGGCACGATCGCGGTGACGAGACCGCCCGGGCTGCGCCGCCACGACGCCGCGCCGTCCTCGTCGATCACACGGTCGACGGGCAGCCGGTTGGCGACGACAACAAATTCACTCTTCGTAGACGCTCCCACATCCCCCTTCCTCCCCAAATCGGACTATTCGACCCCTCTTGAACACGTTTCGCGATCAGTGTCACACCGGAGGGTCGCTCCACCTTCCGGTGGAGCCAGAATCAGCCTGCGGTGTGAGGACGCGAGGCCCTCCCTCGGTGATGATTACGCCAAGGGTCCAGAACGCCCCGTGAACGGGCCTCCCCCACGAGGAAATGATGTGAGCACCGCCACCGGTCTTCTCCCCGGCCGGCACCCCGGACGCCTCCGGCCTGCCTGGATCACAGGCATCCTGGCCGAGCTGCGACTGCTGACCGCCGAGCCGCTGGCCCGGCTGCGGCGGGGCCGGCTGCCTCTGGCGTTCGCATCGTCCGCCACGGTGCTGATCCTCTGGTCGCTCCACTTCACCTCGCTCGGCACGTACATCGTCCGCCTGATCAGCGACGTCTCGGCCTCCACCCCGTTCTACCTCGCCGTCGTCCGGCTACCCGCGTCGATGTACGCTCCGGCGCCGAACCTTCCGGTGTGGGGCTCGCTGCTGCAGGTGTTCGTCGTGTTCGGGATCGCCGAGGCACTGATCGGCTGGCGCCGTACGCTGACGGTCGCGCTGACCGCGACCTTCCTGTGCACGCTCAGCGGCCGGATCATGTGCTACCTCGGACCGGACTCGATCATCGGCCTGCCGTGGATCTCCCGGTACGTCTCCGACACCGGCCCGTCGGCGGCCGTCGTCGCGCTCGTCGCGTACGTGTGCTGCGTCCGCCACGCCCCGCGCACCATGACCGTCCTGCTCACCGCGATGGTCACCGAGGTCACCCTGCTGCCCAACCTGGCCGGGCGCGAGCACGTCGTCGCCATCGCCCTCGGCATCCTGGCCGCCCTCGCCGTCCCCGCCGTCGGCCGGCTCCGCCGCGCGTCGAGAAAAGCGGTGTCCGCCGAGCCAGGGGCTCGTCATGGCTGATCACGCTGCCCTACGATGACCCCCCGGGACGGCGGTGATTTGGGGGGTTTTGTATGCGTGTCCATCACCTCAACTGCGGCACGATGTTCCCCTTCGGCGGACGCCTCCTCAACGGGAGCGGTGACCGGCTCGCGTCGGCCCGGCTGGTCTGCCACTGCCTGCTCATCGAGACCGACGAGGGCCTCATCCTGGTCGACACGGGCATCGGCACGCAGGCCGTCGCCCGGCCGAAGGAGATCCTGGGCCGTTCCTTCGCCGCGATGACCCGGCCCCGGCTCGACCTGGCCGAGACGGCCGTCCGCCAGGTCGCGGCACTCGGGTACGCCGCCGCCGACGTACGCCACATCGTGCTGACCCACCTCGACGTCGACCACACGAGCGGGCTCACCGACTTCCCCGAGGCGGAGGTCCACGTACACGTCGCGGAGCTGGAAGCGGCCCGGCGGCCCGTGACGCTGCTCGAGCGGGAGCGCTACCGGACCGCGGTGTGGTCGCACCGCCCGCGCTGGGTCGAGCACCACCCCGGCGGCGAACGCTGGCACGGGTTCGAATCCGTACGCGGCCTCCCCGGCGGGCTCCTCCTGATCCCGCTCACCGGGCACACGCGCGGCCACGCCGGCGTCGCGGTGGACACCGGCGACGGCTGGCTCCTGCACGCCGGGGACGCCTACTTCCATCACCGCCAGGTCGAGTCCGGTGCCTGCCCGCCCGGCCTGCGCGCCTTCCAGTCCCTCGTCCAGGCCGACCGTACGACCCGGCTGCACAACGTCGGCCGGCTCCGGGAACTGGCCCGGGCCGGCGACGTCACGATGTTCTCCGCCCACGACCCGGTGGAGCTCGAACGCCGGAGGACGACGGCTCAGGAGCCGTCCCGCCGGTCCAGCGGGCGCCTCGGCTCGTAGGCGACCGTGGCTTAAGAGCCGCCGCACGGGTCTCGGCTCGTGGACGGCAGGTCCAGCGGGCGTCTCGGTTCGCGGTCGTGGCTCAGGAGCCGTCGCGCAGATCCAGCAGGCGTCTCGGTTCGTAGGCGATCGCGTCGAACGTCGCGGTGCAGCCGGCCCCGGTGGGCGACTGCGCCTCGAAGCCGTACGACGGGACCTCCGAGGCG
The DNA here is from genome assembly GCF_039542055.1 of Actinoallomurus vinaceus. NCBI lineage: Bacteria > Bacillati > Actinomycetota > Actinomycetes > Streptosporangiales > Thermomonosporaceae > Actinoallomurus > Actinoallomurus vinaceus. Next base: position 351,035 of record NZ_BAABHK010000011.1, on the reverse strand, counting down.
TAGAGCGCGAAGTGGCGGATGAGCCGCCAGTACGCGCCGTCGGTGGAAGCGTGGAAGGCGTACGCCGTGCCGACCCGCGCCACCCGCAGCCAGACCTGGCCCCCGTCCACGACAAAGGCGTTGCAGTCGTCGGACGTGCCGCGCGTCACCACGGACACGACCATGGGCTCCCGCTGCGGGGACAGCTCGAAGGCGAGCTTGGCCCAGGCGCGGTCGTTCAGCCACACGAGCAGCGCGCCCGCGTCGAACGTGGACTGGAAGTCCACCTGGACGCGGGCGCTGAGCAGGAAGTCCCCCTCCGCGCAGGCGAGCAGGTGCGGCGCGTTCAGCGTCACGGCCGTCCGCTGCGGGTCGATGAACAGGTCCGTGCCCGGACCGGCAGAGATCTCGAGTCCGTCGTCCGTCATCGTGTACGAACTCGCCGGCTCCCCATCCCACCGCAATGACACGGGAATGCGGGGGATGCCTAGTTGCCCGACTGCACGCGCCACACCGTCTCCTTAGGTCCGCCAGGGGTGTTTTGGAGCGCTCCCAAGGAAAAAGTAGGCCGCGGCCCGGAGTTCGTACAGAGTGCGCCGGGCGTTCATTTCTTGAGGGTGTACCGGCACTGGGCGACCTCGCCCGTCTTCTTGACGACGACCGACCCGTCGACCGTGATCTGGCAGGTGACCTTCTGCTGCGACGGCGCGTTGGCGAGCACGGCGAGCAGGCCGCCCTTCACGTTGACGGTCTTCTTCCACGGCAGCTTCGCGTTCGTGGCCGTGCCGTTGCTGCTCGCGTGGTAGTAGATCCCTGGGAGCTCCCCCGAGCCCAGCACCTCCAGGACGACCGCGTGAGCGCCCCCCGCGGGTTTGGACTTCGGTTCCCCGGACTTCTTGGCCTCGCCACCGGAGCCGGCCGCCTTCTCGCTCGGGCTGGCAGAGGCGGTGTCGTCCTTCGCCTTGGAACCCCCACCGCAGGCGGTGGCCGACGCGAGCATCCCGGCAACGGTGCAGAAGATGAGTATTCGCCGCATCCGCCGAAGATTACTGGCAGCGGAAAGTTAATCGATCTTTACCCCGCCGACCAGGCGGTTGAAGCGGGCGAGCATCGTGGCGAGGACGCGGACGTCGTCCTCCGGCCAGGCGGCGAGCAGACTGTGGAACTTGTCCTGGCGGGCGGTGCTGATGGTGTCCATCCTTTGGCGCCCCTCGGCGGTGACGTCGAACCGGTGCGCGCGCCGGTCGTCGGGGTCGGGCCTCCGCTCGATCAGGCCGAGGTCCTCCAGGACCTTCAACTGGCGGGTCATGGTGGCCTTGCCGATCCCGAAGTACTCCGCGAGGTCACTGGGCCGGGCCGGCGCGCACTCGCGCAACCCGACGAGCAGCCCGTACGCCGTGGAGTCCAGCTCGGGGTGAACCTCGCGCATCATCTGGGCGGACAGCGCCCGCGCGCGACGCAGCAGGACGCCGATCTCGTGCTCGAGAGCGTGATACGCCTCGTGCTTGCCGGTACCGGTCGAGACTGGTGCTTCGGTCATCGTTCGCTTCCCTTGAGCCGTGCCCTCGGCGAGGCCGAATGGCATGATCCCACCCCGCCCGGCCCGGTTTCGCGCTTCCGTCCAGACTGGCACGGCCCGCCGCGAAACCGTCCCGATGCAGCCGGGGCCTCGGAGGAGCCGACCCCACCCGCAGAGCGTCCGAACCCGCTCCGGGACAGGGCCCACCGGAGCGAGCCGGAGGACCGGGCCGGGGCGGGCCGGCCCGGTCCTCGCGGTCACGCTGCCGGGTGGCCGAGCCACACGTCGTGTGCGTCCTCGTCGTGCCCGTTCAGGCTGACCGAGCTGGCCACGGGTGCGTACCCGGCGGCGGTGACGGTGTACTGCCCGCCGGTCAGGTCGGCGAAGGAGTACCGGCCGTCCGGGCCGGTGACGGTTACGCCGACGACGTTGCCGGCCGCGTCGAGCAGCGTGACGCGGGCATCGGTGACCGGGCCGCGGCCGTTCGCCTGCACGGTTCCGGCGACCCGGACGCCGGGCCGCAGCTCGACGTTCTGCCGGGTCACGCCCGAGTCTCCGCCGACCTCGACCGGCACCGCGGCCGGGCGGTGGCCCTCGGCGCTGACCGCGACCGTGTACGTCCCCTCGACCACCTGGGCGAAGGCGTAGCCGCCCTCGGCGTCGGTCACCCCGCTCGCGACGACCTCGCCGCGGACGTCGGTGACGACGACCGTCGCGCCCGGGACGGGCGTGCCGTTCGTGTCCCGCACGATGCCGGCGAGGCCGCCGTTGCCGGTGAGGACGAGGTCGAAGTCGAGCGGCCGGTCGCCGGTGACCAGAGTCGCGGCCTGCGGGTCGTGGTCGCCGGCCGCCGCGATCAACACGTACGTGCCGCTGCCAGGGGTGGCCACCTCGTAGCGGCCGTCCGCCCGCGCCACCGCACGTCCGATCTGGCGGCCCCGGATGTCGATCAGCGTGATGGCCGCGGCGGGTACCGGCGTACCGTCGGCGTTGCGGACGATGCCACGGATGACGCCGCCCTGCCGGACCTCGGCGGCGACGAGCCGGCCGGCCAGGTCCGGCTCCTCACGCCGGGCGTGCTGGCCGCGTACGGCGGCCTCCGGCGCGCGCGGGGCGGCCGCCGCCGCTCGCGGGACGGCCTGCGCCGCGTGTGGGGCGACCGCCGGTGCCGCCTGGTGCTCGTGGTTCGCGCTGCGCAGCGGCACCTCCTTGAGGAACAGGATGGCGAGCAGCGCGAGCAGCGCGCACGGCGCCGCGTACATGAAGACGTCGCCGATGCCGTGGCCGAAGGCGTCCTCGACGACCGCGCGCACCGGGGCGGGCAGTGCCGACAGCTTGGGGATCGAGCCGTCGCCGCCGGCAGCGCGCACGCCGAGGCGCGCGAGGCCCTCCGCCGTGTAGTGCGTGACCCGGTTGGACAGCACCGCGCCGAGCGCCGAGACGCCCATCGCGCCGCCGAGCGTACGGAAGAACGCCACGGCCGAGCTGGCCGCGCCCAGTTCGTGGTTCTGCACCTGGTTCTGCACGGCCAGGACGAGGTTCTGCAGCGTCATACCGAGCCCGGCCCCGACGGCGAACATGAAGATCGAGGCCTGCCAGTACACCGTGTCGTGGCGCAACAGGCCCATCAGGCCGAAACCGACGGTGATGAGCAGGCCCCCGGTGACCAGGAAGGCCTTCCAGCGGCCGGTGCGGGTGATGATCCGGCCGACGATGGTCGATGACAGGGCCAGCCCGGCGATCATCGGCAGGGTCATGATGCCGGCCTTGGTCGGCGAGTCGCCGCGGGCGAGCTGGAAGTACTGGCTGAGGAAGGTCGTCGCGCCGAACATTGCGACGCCGACGAAGAGGCTCGCCGTCACGGCCAGCGCCATGGTGCGATTGCGGAACAGCCGCAGCGGCACGATCGGCTCGGCCGCCTTGGTCTCGATGAGGATGAACAACAGCGCGATGACGAGTGCGCCGCCGACCATCACGCCGGTCTGCCAGGACAGCCAGTCGTACCTGTCACCGGCGAACGAGACCCAGACCAGCAGCAGCGACACCGCCGCGGTGATCAGCGTGGCGCCGAACCAGTCGACCTTGACCTTCCGCCTGCGGACCGGCAGGTGCAGGGTCCTCTGCAGGACGAGCAGCGCGACGATGGCGAACGGCACACCGACGTAGAAGCACCAGCGCCAGCCGAGCCAGGAGGTGTCGACGATGACGCCGCCGATCAGCGGGCCGCCGATGGTGGCCAGCGCGAAAACCGCACCGATGTAGCCGGAGTACCGGCCCCGCTCCCGCGGCGAGATCATCACCGCCATGATCACCTGGACGAGGGCGGTGAGCCCGCCGGCGCCGAGCCCCTGCACCACCCGGGCGGTGATGAGCATCGCCGGGTTCTGCGCCAGTCCGGCGAAGGCCGAGCCGGCGACGTAGATCAGCAGGCCGAGCTGGACGAGGAGCTTCTTGCTGACCAGGTCCGCGAGCTTGCCCCAGATGGGAGTGGACACCGTCGTCGCGAGGAGCGTGGCGGTGATCACCCAGGTATAGGTCGTCTGGCTCGCATGCAGGTCGGCGATGATCGTGGGCAGGGCGTTCGACACGACGGTCGACGACAGGATCGCGACGAACAGGCCGAGTAGCAGGCCCGACAGCGCTTCCATGATCTGCCGATGCGACATCGGAGCGTCCGCGCCGTGGTCGGTCGCCGCCCGTACCTCGGCCGGTGCTGCGGTTGTCATCAAGTTCCTTTCGCTCCCATGGCCGTACGGGAGTGGGGGGTGGCGGGGACCGCGCGGTGGCGTCGGCGCGGGGACAGGCGGGAGGACTGGAGGGTCCTCACCGGCGCGGGTCTGACCTCGACGAGGCGATGACCGGGAGACGATGAAGATCATTACTTGCTTGCCCAAAGCAACTATAATCCTACTTGGTTGCCCTAAGCAACGTGTCGCGCGCCACAGGGCACGTGTGACGGGGCTGGGCTTCTCGGCGCCCGCCGTCGATCAGGCAGGCGCGCTCGCCGCCGAACTCGGCCTCGACGCCCGATTCGTCACCGCGGATGTCTACGACGCGATGGAGGCGCCCGGCAGGCGGACGTACGACATCATCTACACCGGACTCGGCGCATTAAAAGAGGGCCGACCGAGGCCATGCGGCCCGGCCGGCCCTTTGCAGTCGTGGATGCGGGTCAGCCGCAGGCCGGCTGCGAGGTGAACTTGTAGGAGCCGTACGTGCCGCCATAGACGACGCATTCGCCGCTCGGGTTGGCCTGCGTCACCGGACCGGCGTAGTACTTGAACGCAGACGGGCCGTCGACCTTGGTGGTCGCGCCGGTCGTCAGAGAGGCCGAGACCTTGACGGAGTTCCCGACGTACGAACCCTGCTTGAGGGTCACCACACAGTTGCTCGTACCGTTGTTCAGCCAGTAGACGCGCGCCTCGCCGGCCGTGCCCAGCGGCTGCGACTCGACCACCTGGAAACCGGTCCCGACCGTCGCGCAGACCTGCTCCGGGGTAAACGGCTGCGTCCCAGCCGCCGCCGCCGTCCCCACCGACGCCGCCAGCGCCATGCCGCCGCCCAGCGCCACCACGGCGAGCCTCTTCATTCCGTTCATGTCTCTCCCAGCCGAACGTCGCACACACCGGATCACCCCGATCCGGGATGATCAACGATATGCGTTGTCGATCATGGTCTGGGAGGCCCTGTCCGTAACGGCCGGCCGACGGGCGGGTGACGTCAGAACGGCTCGCCGGCGAGGCCGGAGAGGGAGAGCCGCTGGGTGAGCCAGAGGTGGAAGGACCCGGCGTTCCCGAGCCAGATGGCCGTACTCGCGGCGAACTGCTCACGGGTCACCCCGCCGTCGATCCGCATCATCGCCTCGCTGACGATGATCACACTGCCGTCGTCGTCGGTGGCGCTGTAGACCTTCAGCCCGGTGGTGTCGCGGTTCCACTCGTCGAGGACCGCGCAGAGCTCCGGCTTGTCGTCCACGCTGAAGAAGTGGTCATAGATCGTGCGCGCGGAGAAGACGTCGTCCTGATCGTCGATGGTGAAGAAGAGGCTGAAGCACGGCCACCTCGTGCCCAGGCGGCCACGGGAGTCCCGGAACGAGCTGATCTCCAACTGGTCCAGCACGTCCTCCAGAAGCTCGAGGTCGGGCCGGACCACGCACGCGTGCGGACCGCTGGAGGACGGGCTACTCGGAGGTTCGGCTTCCATGCGTGACTCCCTTCTCGCGGACAGTAGTCAGATTGTGCCCCACCAACGCCATTGGAGACGCGTTACCGGAACTTTCCGCTGGAACCCGCGAGCCCCCGGCCGTACAACAGGGCGATCGGTTCGACCATGGGGGAAATGTCCCGGTCCTAGGGTGAAGGCCTGGTCAACGAGACGGCACACGGAGCCCAGGTCGCCGGATCCCACATCACGCCGAAACCTGGGCTCCCGCCTCGGCCGCTCCTTCCGCGCCGAGCACTGACCCCTGGGACCGCTCAGTGCTGGTTCGGGGCGAGGCAGAGCACGTAACCGTCCCCGCCGCCCGTTTTGCCACGCCAGTAGCGGACGGTCGCCGAGGGGTACGGGCTGCAGACGCCCTTGCCGTCCATCTCCTTGATGCTGACACTGATCCGGGAAACGTGTTCGACCTTGCCGACGACCTTGTAGCTGGCCGACGCGTCCGTGCAGGCGACGGTCTTGATGTTGTCGCCGGTGACGTGCTGGCCGCTCGAGGTGGTCTGGTCCGACGTCTTCTTGACGCAGTCACCGACGGCCGCCTCGTCGGAACCGGACGAACGCCCCCTGAGGACGATGATGCCCACCAGGGCGACGAGCGCGACCGGCACGACGATCAGCAGGCGCTTCCGGCGCTGGTTGGGCGTGAGCCCCGGCGGCGTGCCGTACGGTCCGGGCGGACCACCGTACGCGCCGGGAGGCATGCCGGGCCCGGGTGCGCCGGCGGGAGGCATACCGGGTCCGGGTGCGCCGGGGGGAGGCCCGTACGGCCCGCCGGGTCCGGGGGCCGACGGCCCGGAGGGCGGCATCGGGTTGGGCTGCTGCCAGTTGGGCGGTCCGCCCTGGGGCGAGGGCTGCGGGGGGTAGGGCGCGGACATCGATCCTCCTGGTGAACGAACCGGGGAGGGCCGCATCCGGGTCGCCTCCCCGAGGGGGACGTTCCGACGATCATGCTCGACCGAGCAGAGGAACGGGGAACCGTCCGGGATTCTCCCACGCCCCGCACCGGAGCCTATTGATCACCCCCGGTGACGACGGCCGCGCCCGACCATAGGAGGCGTCAGAGGGCCTTGGCGTCCTTGACCTTGCCCTTGATCGTCTTGGGCACGAACATGCCGAAGGCCTTGGTCTGCACCGTGAAGCAGGTGCCCTTCTTCAGGGTCCGCGGCTTCTGGTTGAGCGTCATCGCGTAGTACTTGTTCTTCTGCATGTGGGGCGGCCAGGTGCTGTCCCGCCAATCGGTGAACCCGACGTGGCGCTTGTCGCAGGTGACGAGGCGCAGCCAGAGCGGCTCGATGCCTTCGGTGTTCGTGAGCTTGAGGTAGATCGGGCCCGTACGAAGCGCCTTGAACCCTCGGCCCTCGGCGAGCTTCTTCTTGACCATGTTGGTGTGGACGGTCCAGTTCGCCTCCGACGCCTGCGAGGTGACGGAGGCGCCGGCACCGGCGGCGGGCAGCACCAGCGCGGCGAGCGCCGTTCCGGCTGCCAGGGAAAGAGAGACAAGTCGCTTGGACACGTAGGACTTCCTTCGGGGAGATTCACCGCGCCTCTGGCGGGACCGGACCAAAGATGATCATGGTCGGGCGACCGTCACCCTACGGTTCTGCCCCCTGCGTGAACAAACGGAACGCAGGGGGACACGTCCGGCAACGTAACTCACTGGAACCACACGGGCCACATGCGTATCGAATAGAGGCCCGGGACCTCCGCCCGGGCGGCACGAACGAACGATCACGAAGGATCCACCAGTGACCCAGACCCCCCTTCGCTTCGCCGGAGCGCTCGCCCTGACGACCGCGCTCGCACTGTCGGCCACCGCCTGCGGCAGCGCGGACAAGAAGGCCGCGTGCGAGAAGCTGCAGAACACCATCCAGCAGACCAGCCGCACCGGCATGACCCAGATCAACAACCCGAACGCGCTGGCGCAGACGTACGTCAACAGCGCCGCGACCATGCGGCAGGAGGGCAAGGACTCCGGGGACGGCGACGTCGAGAAGGCGGCGAACCACGCGGCGTCCGCGATGGAGAAGCTCGGGGGTCAGGTGAAGGCGTCGGCCGGCGGCAACCCGCAGTTCCCCGACTCCTCGGACCTGATCAGCGCGGGCAAGGAGCTCAAGCAGGCCTGCGACGGCTGACCTCGCCCCTTCGGCTCAAGGGTCACCGTCGGCCGCGCCGCCGACGGTGACCCGTCTCGGTTGGGGACCTACTTGAAGCGGGCGACGAGGCGGCCGCCGCCGATGTACTGGTAGTTCCCGGTGAACCCGCCCTCGGCGTCGAACTTCGTCTTGTTGGCGAGGCGCACGACCGGGCTCGACAGCGACTTCGACTTCGTCGTCGGCTTGTACTTGTAGGCGACCTTCTGCTTGTGCGTCTTCGGGTCCGTCCACTCGATGCCGGCCATGAGGTCCGTCGTCTTCTTGGCGTACTTCCCCGTCTTCACCGCCGTGGCCCACACGGTCTTGCAGGCGTCCGAGCGGTAGACGTCGAGGTGCCCACCGACCGCGACGTGCTTGCCGGTGTTCTCGTCGTGGCCCCAGATCGTGAACTTCTTGATCAGCACGGGGTTGTACTTGCCGGCCGCCTTGGCGCACTTCACCGAGGTCCGCGAGGTCGTGTCGGCGAACGCGCTCCCGGCCGTGGCGGCGGCCAGGCCGCCCATGAGGGCGGTGGCGGCGAGCAGGGCCGGGACCCGGCGGCGGAGGTCGAGGTTCATGGTTCCCCCTTCACAGATGGCCGCGCCCTTGCGGCACGTCCGTGAGGTGAGACATCGGGCGTACGAGACCGGTTCGCGGACCAAGATCACAACAAGATCACGAAGCCGCCTGCGACGGATGGCCGTCGGCACGGGTCAGCGGTCCCTGGAGAAGGCAGACCACGCCCCGACAGAGGACACCACCGAAAGTCGCCGCCGCCTTACTCGAATTGGCCAAATCCGGTCAGATACCGACTTACTTGATTTATGCCTATCTAAGATGATCACGGCAGATGACCGAGCCAATTTTAAACGGGGGTCCGATGGCGCGCCATCGCGTGTTTCATGCTGCCTTTGTTCCAGTCGTAGGAGTCGCACTCCTTGGCCCACCGGCCGTCGCGGTCGCCGAACCGCCCTCCCATTCGGCGAGGGCCACGGCCGACCCGAAATGCACTCCGTTCCCGATCCTGCAGACTTACCCGATCGACGGCTCCGGCAGACGAACGGCTCGTGCGACCGGCTCGACGGGTACGGTACGCGTCTTCGGCAGCGAGGACGCACCGATGAAGGTGACCGTGCCGCCGCACGGTTTCAACCCGCGAACGGCGAGCGACGAACAGCTTCACCTGTACGGTTTTCCGCCCCGGCCGGCGTCCGGCCCCGCCCGCAAAGCGTGGGAGCAGCGATACCCCTCCGGCGACATCGACTATGTGGTCCCGACGATGTGCGCGATGGAAGGCGTCTACCACCTCCCATCGCAGCCACGGACGGCGTCCAGCGGAAGATCCCTCGTGGACCTCAGCCCCAACTGGTCCGGCGGCGTCGTTATCAAAACACCGAACGAACCGGCGTTCACCGCGGCCCACGTCACGTGGGTGGAGCCGAAGTTCGCCGCCGCGTGCCCGGGCAAGTCCGGCTACACCATCTGGTCGGGGATCGGCGGATACAAGGTCATCCAGGGGAAGAAGTGGGGTCTGCTCCAGGCGGGCGTCGACAACCTCGGCGGCAAGGGCCCTAACCAGGACTACGTCTTCTGGGAGGCGTTGAACCAGAGCAAGTCGGCGACCTTCCCCGAGATGAAAGTGAGCAACCTGAAGGTCACGGCGGGTGACAAGCTCACCGTCACCACTTATTACGACCGCGTCGACAAGACCGTCGTCTTCCAGATCAGCAACCTGACCCGGAAGAAGGTCGTCACCCTCGGCCCGTGGATAAAACTCAAGAAGAATCCAGGCTGGTATCACAAGGTATCGGGCTACTACGACGGAACATACGCGGAGGCGATCGCCGAGCGCCCCACGTACGGAAAGTCGTACGTCAACCTGAGGAAGCCGACAACGGGCAGCTCGATATTCTCCGCTGCGGCGTTCTCCAACAGCTATGAAGGCGGCGACTTCCCTGGGTATCAGTACAAGGGATGGACTCAGCTGACAATGAGGAACGACGACGGAATCCCCCTGTCGGCACCGACCCAGTTCCCGGAAAGCAAGAAGGCCAAGTCGACCGGCTGGACCAATTCCTGGAAGCGCTGTTCCTAACCTGTCACGGTGACCGTGAGCGTACGGCAGATCGGCTTGTGGGCTCCGGGAGATCCTGGCGCCGTCGGGTTGGGCGACGGCGCCAGGAGCCACGATTCCCGGTCACAGAAGAACGTGGCGATGTTGAGGCTGGTCGTTCCCTGGCTCACTGCGGTGAAGACCCGCCGGCGAGCGGTTCCCGTATCCGACCGGAGCACGGAGGCGTTTCCGCTCACCGGCATTCGCGCGTCGGACAGCGAGAACGATCGGGGGATCTTCGCAGTGATCCGATCGCCTACCTTGACGTGGACCGGGCCCAGATCGGCGTACTGCCCGGCGCAGGATCCCTCGGTGAGGGTCTGGCCGTGCACGGTGAACTGCAGGAATGGGCCTGGGCAACTCGAACCGTGTTCCGACTCGCAAGCGGCGACCATGACTCCCGCTGAGCCCAGGACCGCACCGACCACGGCAAGGCGGACCGCGGCGGCCCTGACGGCGGAACGGCGCGGTGTCGAACGAGCGCCGCTCTTGTCACCCATGGACCTATGCCCCTCCCGCACTGATCGGGATCTCACGCTAACCGCTGGATCAGAGGACCGCCAGCCCCGATCTCCGCAGCGTTCCCATTACCCCGTACGTAATCGCTCAATCTACCTCGGGCGGCCATTCTTGGCTCTGTCAGCAACCGGACACCCGCTCCGGAGCCGAGAAATGATGGAGGAGAGCCATGGCCGGATACGCCGTCGGACACCTGCACGAGGTCACCCCGGGACCGGCGATCGTGGAGTACCTTGAGCGCATCGAGGCGACCCTGGAGCCGTACGGCGGGCGCTACGTGATCCACGGCGCCAAGGCCGACGTGCGGGAGGGCGACTGGTCGGGTGACCTGATCGTCATCGAGTTCCCCGACCTGGACAAGGCGCGCGCCTGGTACGACTCCCCCGCCTACCGCGAGATCATCCCGCTGCGCGCGGACCACTCCCGCGGCGCCATCCTGCTCATCGACGGTACCGGCGACGACCACCGCGCCACCGACGTCCTGGCCTGAGACCTTGCCGAGGTGACCCGAGCACCGACGCGCCCGGCCCGTACGGGAGCCGGGCGACGTACCGCGAAGGGTCAGTCTCCGGCGCGCCGCGCCCGGTGCAGCAGATACGCCGCCGACGCGAGAGAGCCGACGAAAGCGACCAGCGAGAGCGTCAGGACGGTGTCGGCCGAGGTGCCGGACGACTCGCAGTCGCCCGTCCCGCTGCAGGTAGCGCTCCCGCTCCAGAAGAAGAAGTAGAACACCGGGATGGCCAGCCCGCCGGGGAACAGCAGCGAGCCGATCAGCTTGTCGCGGAGCGTCCAGCGCGCGGACGCCCAGAGCAGCACCACCCCGACAAGCCAGCCGAGCACGGGCAGGACGACGCCGCCGATCAGCAGGAGCATGACCGCCGCGATCTCGAAGGCACCCGCACGCGGCCGAGGAGACGCCTGCCCGACCGCCGCCGCCCGCTCCCGTACCGGCGCCGTCTCCGGCAGGCCGACGCCGGCCTCCTGAACGATCTCCTCCGGGGTGCCGAGACGGTCGAGAATCGTCCGTACAGTGGCCTCGGTCCGGTCGGGACTCTGCGCCAGCACGGTGTCGATGTGCTCCCGGATCTCCGCGACCAGCTCCGCCCGGCGATCCGGCGGCAGCCCCCGCGCCGCCGCCTCGAGACGGCCGAGGTACTCCCCGATCAGTTCATCGGTCACCGTCATCGCCCTCACGTCCCCTTCCCAATGAAATGCTCGACCGCGCCGCTGAACCGCTCCCACTCCGCGGTGAAGGCGTCCAGCGCCTGGTGTCCCGCCGAAGTGAGCCGGTAGTAGCGGCGCGGCGGGCCGGTGGTGGACTCCTGCCACACCGTCTCGACCAGCCCTTGGCGCCGCAGCCGGGACAGCAGCGGGTAGATCGTCCCCTCGCTGATGACCATGCCGTCGACCTCGCCGAGCAGCCGCACGATCTCGACGCCGTACCGCTGCTCATGACGCAGCAGCGCCAGCACGCAGTACGGCAGCGCGCCTCTTCGCATCTGCGTGAGGAGGTTCGATGCGTCACCCGGTTCCATGCGACGCATGGTACCTAGCGCCGCATGGCCTGTCGAGATCAACCAGACGCCGCCTCCACGGGTTCGCAGAGATTGAGGAGATGGCTAACCTCGATGGTCCGTCTTGGCTTTGACCACCCTTCTCGCCACCGAAGCACCAGCCGCGCCCAGTAGCACCCCCGCCACCACCGCGTAAAGTGTGCGCTTTTCGGGAGCGACTTCCACCGTCGATACGGTTTCTACTTCCATGCGAGGCGGAGGCGCAGGAGCCTTGCGGTACTCCTCATCGAGGATTCGGTTGAACCGGCGTTCACGTTTGGTGCCGGCGCTGGCCATTCGAAGGTCTCGCCCATCAGACCAAAAACGGTGCCCTATCTCACCGGACAGCACGACACGTGCTATTGCACGAAGATGCTCCTCCGTGATGGCATTCAACTCCCACATGAGAAGCCAATGATTGATGATCATATTGACGTACATATGGGCACGCTGAGCGTCTTCATCCTCACTAGAGAAGAACGCCCCCCAGCAGGCTCGATAAAGGGGATCCTCCATGGCCATCTTCATGAGATCCCCATGGAGTGCACGCAGGGCCTGCTCTCGCGTGGCCTTGGCTTCGCGTGCCTGGAAAACAAGAGAGGCCGCAATACCGAGCAGCGCGAGGCCCGCGAGAAGAGCCGAAGCCGCGCCGTACGTCTGCCCGATAGCGCTCAGCTGATTCCAGTCTGTCGATTTCCGGACATTCAAATAAGTCAACGCAAAAGGCGAAAGCGCCACTAATCCGGACGACATCAGTATGGTGACGAGAATCAGGATGTTAATGAACAGCCGCCGCCTGCCGACATGGAGTAGCCACTCTACCGGGCGACGGTTATTCATATACGCTATTGCCCCTTCGCGACCCCTGGGACGGGAGGCGGCAAGGATGACGGCTCATTCGCGAAGAACGACTGAAGATCTTCGGCGGCAGCATACAGGTCTTCGACATAGCGCCGAGCCGCCTTGATGGTGTCCCGATCTAGAATCTTCCGCGCACCCTCAAGATCGCCCTTTTTGTCGTACAGTACCTCATACATAACGACCGAGTCCAGGATCACCAGTTCGGGCAATGGGCCCGAACGTTCACCCTCCCGGATGCGAGCAGCATCGATGACCCGAATGTCCTCGCCCGCCTCGGCGCGAAGCCTCAGATAGTAAAGCTCCCAGCGGAGGTACGGGGTATACGGCTTCTCAGCGACCCGGACGCGTCGTAGCACGAAGTCATCGACCTCATGGACGGGCGCCTGGATCTCATCCCGCCGCCCGTCTATGAGGCGGATGGCCTCGGGCCAGTCACCGGCGTCAAGCGCTCGCCAACTAGGTTCGTCGGGTTCGCGGAATTCCTGACGTCTTTCCAGCTTGAGGAACACGTCATGCAGGTTCTTGAAGTAGGGCCAGAAGTCCGAGAGGTACTCGTCACTGTTGAGTCGAACACCTGGCACAGAGCGTAGTGTCTCAAGCATCGGGGATGTCCTTCTTAGCCGCGATGAGCACGTTGCGCGGAATGATGACAAGTCGTTCATCTCCGCCAACGCTCACACCTTCGGGCAGCCGAGTCTCGTACACCTCGGTAAGGTCTCGCCCTATCACGGCAACGTCACCGTTGCTGAGCTCCCAGATGTCCGGGCAGCTTGGGCTTCCCGTGGTATTACCCAGTTCCAGAGGCGACTTGCCTAGACGGCGCGCAAGAGCCGCCTCGGGATCCGCTTCCCAGGGACGAACGCTGTCGTTCATCTGCCGACTCCTTCGACCTGACTGGAGTCGAATTGTCACACACGACTTTATGATGAGCAACAGCCGTGACGGCAACTATGCCGATCCTCCATGCGTGATGGCGGCTTCAACCAGCCAGGACATGTCACTCCGCAGCTTTGCAGCAACAAGCATCTCATTTGTCATGAGACAGGAAAGTTACGCCTTACCTGCAAGGAACGGCGGATCGCCATCATTCCGTTTCGGTCAGAGCGAACAAACCATTAGTAGCAACTAAAACCGCCGCAACGCCTACGCATCAGCAGTGCGAGCGCCCGGCCGAGATGGTGCACACGTGACGTCGGCCTTGCGATCCCTTTGGACGAACAGTCCGCGGCTTGCCAGTTGCAGGGGGTAAGCCGGTGCCGCATCCTGGTCGGCGCCGCTGGGGCCGGGCGTGGCGACGCGGTCGGCGGCGACGCCGTCGAGGTCGACGTCCGTTAAGCGGCCGACTGGCGTCCCGCTAATGGCCGGAAGTGGCTCTCGACACCGGGCCCTGCCGCATGCCTAGTGTCGAGCCATGACGAGTGTCTCCCCTGACTACACGCATCGGCGCAAGCGGCTCTCGGCGGGCGAAGGCATCGAGCTGCCCGGCGTCCGGCTCAAGTGGTACGACCTCCACCGGGAGGACCACGAGATCGGCGACGACGTACGGAAGGAGGCACGCGAGATCCTCCGGGCGGAGATCGGCGGGATCACTCCCACGGGCGATCTCGGCTTCGTCATCCTGCACCGCGTCGGCGACGCTTATCTCCTGGTCGTATGCACGTGGCTGAACGACAACGAACTGTGGGAGACGGTCTACCTCAAGGATGCGGCAGGGTTCGAGCTCATCCCGTTCGGAGAAACGGCCAAAGGGACGTACTGCGTGTGGGAGATGGGCGCCATCCTGCACGAGCAGCAGGCCTGGATCCGCTACCTGTTCTCCCCGCGCGACGCCGAGGCCGGACGCGCCTACCTCGCCGACCGGCACCCCGGCGGCCTGATCTGACGCTCATCGACGGACCAGGGACTCTCCTGAATCCGCCGAGGGACCTGCCGCTGACAGGAACCTTGCACGGCTTTGGCCGACTCCTCACCGTCTGAGGACTCTCAGCGGGTACGTCCCCGGGCATCGGGTCCGCGACGACCAGAGGATGAGGGTCCCTCATGAACAGTGTCGACCCGGCCTTTGAACGCCGCCGCCTGTTGCGCCTGTCGGCGGCGACGGCCGGTGGCGTCCTGCTCTCCTCGGCCGGCGACCGTACGGCGGCCGGTGACGTCGCCGCGGCACCCGCCGAGGAGGTCCCGCCGACCGAGGACCTCATGCGGGAGCACGGCGTCTTGAAGCGGGTCCTGCTGATCTACGAGGAGGCGGAGCGGCGGCTGCAGCACGGCCGGGATCTTCCGCCGGAGGCACTCCGCGAGTCCGCCGACATCATCCGTACGTTCATCGAGCAGTACCACGAGAAGCTCGAGGAGAACTACGTCTTCCCGCGCCTGCGCAAGGCGGGACGGCTGGTCGACACGGTCGCCGTACTGACGACACAGCACGAGATGGGCCGGATCCTCACCCGCCGCATCCTGGCCGGCGCCACCGCCCAGGGTCTGGCCGACGAGCACACCCGCGAACGGGTCGTCAACGCCATGAGGTCCTTCGACCGGATGTACGCGCCGCACGAGGCCCGCGAGGACACCGTCGTGTTCCCGACGTTCCGCGACATCATGCCGGCGCGTGAGTTCGCCGAGATGGGCGAGCGTTTCGAGGACGAGGAACACCGGCGCTTCGGCGCTGCGGGCTTCACCGGCGTCGTCGACCGCGTCGCCGGCATCGAGCGGAAGCTGGACATCTACCAGCTCTCGAAGTTCACCCCGCGCGTCTGACCGCCGGCCGTACGACGAGTGCCCGGCCGGAGAGCTGAAGTATTAGTCGAGTGTGGCCATCGCGGCGCGTAGTTCGTCAAGCGTCTGGCGCGTGAGGTCAGCGAGCGCCTGCTGGTCGGTCCGGTCGGACCAGAGGTCGAAGGCGTCGTGGAAGGCGCGGATGCCGAGTTCGGCCGCGAGGCTCGCGGTCGGATCCGGCACGCCGCGCTTGCGGAGTGCGTCAGTCATGGCTCCAGCGAGGCCGATGCGCTTGAACACGGCACGCTCCTGCAGTTCGCCGTTGTCGGCGATGACCGTGCGGAGCCGGGCGGCGAACTCGCGGCGGTCGTCGGTGAAGGTGGCCGTGAGGGCGTCGAGCGCCGCGGCGACCGCCTGCAGCGGCGTGGCCGAGTCGGGCGACGCGGCGATCGCCTCGGCCAGGAGCCGGCTGTGCGTCTCCTGGCCGGCGAACAGCACCTCCCGCTTGTCGGGGAAGTGCCGGAAGAAGGTGGTCTTGGTCAGTCCGGCCCGCTCGGCGATCCCGTTGACGGTGGTGGCGTCGTAGCCCTGCTCGGTGAACAGGTCGACGGCGGCGCGCACCAGCCGCTCCCGCGCGTTCGGTTCCCATCGAGCCATGGAGGACAGCATAAGTTATGTGACTCGGTAACATCACGCCTGCTACGGTGACGTTACCAAGTCACATCACTTCGTCTTGCCTGGACGGGGTGAGTCATCCCCAAGGGAGCTCCTCATGCGCGTCTTCGTCACCGGTGCCAGCGGCCACATCGGATCGGCCGTGGTGCCCGAACTGCTCCAGGCCGGACACCAGGTCGTCGGCCTGGCCCGATCCGATGCCTCGGCCGCCGCCGTCGAGGCCATGGGCGCCCAGGTGCGCCGCGGCGACCTCGGCGACCTGAACGGGCTGCGCGAAGCCGCGGCCGACGCGGACGGAGTCGTCCACCTCGCGTTCGACCACGACGCCGTGTTCGCCGGGGACTTCGCCGGCGCGGCCGCCGCCGATCACACCGTGGTACAGACGCTCGGCGACGCACTGGCCGGCACGGGCAAGACCCTCATGGGCATCGGCCTGAAGCCCACCGGCATCGAGGCCGTCGACGCGGTGATCAACGCCAACCCCCGCGCCGCCACCGCACGCGCGGTCGCCGGACTATCCGACCGCGGCGTCCGATCCGTGCTCGTCGCGATTCCGCCGGTCGTGCACAGCACAAGGGACCGGCACGGCTTCATCCCCACGCTGATCAAGATCGCCCGCGACACGGGCGTGTCCGGCTACGTCGGCGACGGTGCCAACCGCTGGCCCGCCGCTCACACCCTCGACGTCGCCCGCCTCTACCGGCTGGCGCTGGAAAAGGCACCGGCCGGAGCGCAACTGTACGCCGCGGCCGAACAGGGCATCGCGGTGCGCGAGATCGCCGAGACCATCGGACGCCACCTGGACATCCCGACGGTGAGCATCCCAGCCGAGCAGGCCGCCGACCACTTCAAGAACTTCCCGTTCGTCACCCTCGACCTCACGATGCCGAACGCGGAAACCCGGAAACTACTGGACTGGGAGCCGGTCCACCCCGGCCTGATCGCCGACCTTGAGCAAGGCCACTACTTCACCACCGGCTGATGCCGACCCGGGGACGCCCCCGACGACCATCGCGAGCGTCCCCGGCCGCTACAGCCGACAACGCTCGACCCGTCCGATTCCGCCGCGCCGTGACCGCCGGTCGTACCTGACCGAAATCCCTTTTGACGCCGCACGGCGCAGTGCGCTTCTCTGTGCCCGTGCCCAACCTTCGCATCGAACGGGTGGACGGCGAGACCGGCCTCAAAGACTGGCAGTACGTCCACAACCTGATCATTCCGGCCGCCACGTTGTCGCTCGACGAGGTCCGTGAGCGCTCCGGCCGCAACCTGCTGGACGTCGCGTACGCCGACAACGTCCTCGTGGGCTGCACGACGGTACGACCGCCGACGAGCGACAACGGATCGACGGCCACGGTGATCGCCCGGATCCTCCCGGAACACCGCCGCCAGGGCTTCGGAGAGACGCTGTACGAGCGAGGGCTGGCGCAGGCACGAGAGCTCGGCGCCGAGGTCATCGAAACGGTCGTCTGGACCGCGAACGTCGACGGCCTGCGCTTCGCGGAGAAGCACGGCTTCGTCGAGTTCGACAGGTACCAGCTGCCCGGTGACGACGTCGACTGGATCGACCTGAGGCTGGCCTGAACGCCGCCGACGTGAACGGGCGGGTCAGCGTCTGAGCCGGGGCGGCTGTTTCTTGCGGTGACGCGTCAGGTCGGCCTTCGCAGCTCGGCGAGGACCTGCGCGGTAAGCGCCGAGCGTCCCAGCATCTCGATGTCGAGCAGTTGGCGGCGTTCTTCCTGCTCAACCAGCAGGTCGCTCTCTGCGGCCCGAACCGACTGGACCTCGGCCCCCTGCCGACGAGAATGGGCCGTTGCCAGCGCAGCGCCTCGGCCGTACCGCAGGCAGTGCAGTGTCTCCGTGACCCCACCGTGGACAGCGACATGGCAGGCGCCGGCCACAGCCCAGGCGGCGTGTACGGCGTTCTCCACCAATGGCGTGGCGGCCCCGTTCACCACCCTCCACGCCTCCCACGCCCTCGTCCCGGCGAGGGTGAAACCGAACTCGGCGGCGACGAACGCCTGGTCCATGCAGGCCACGCCCACGGTGACGATGTCGATGGCGGATCCCTGCTCCAGCAGATCCCAGACGCCGCCCAGAGCGCCTTGGAGCACCAGTGGCTCACCCAGCCCGGTCTGCTCATGAAACCGCCAGTAGTGCGGCAGCAGGCGGGCGGCGACCGCCGCCGCCAGCGCCGCCCGAGCCGCGGGAGCCAGACCGTCGAGCAGCCCGGTCAATCGCCGCTCTTCGTCGACGAATCCGGCGATACGGCCGCCATCTGGCTCTTCGCCCACGACGACAACCTATGACGATGTCTGCTGGATCGGCTTGAGGTCGGCCTGAACGCCGCTCTCGGCTCGTTGTCATAGGCCCGGCCCCGACGCCCTATGACAACGAGCCGTCATCGTCCACAGCAGCTGACGAACTGGGTGAGGTTCGTCTTCGCTGGTCGTTCCTCACCAGGCGAGAAGACCCCAGTAGGCCGCCCAGGGGATAAAGATCGCTCCGGCGGCCACCACCGTGGCGATGCGGATGCGTGAGCCGGTCGTCGATATACGCCGGTTCCGCCAGGCGATCGTGGCGGTCGCGGCCGTCGTGATGGTGACGGTGACGGCGAGGAGTTGGAGGATCAGCCACGGGATCGGGCGACCGGCGAGGACCGGCCCGTTCAGCTGCCCGCTGGTGATGAAGACCGAGAGCATGACCAGCAGCGTTCCGGCGACGGCGGCCAGACCCGTCGCCGCGAGCAGGCGGGCTGAGCGGCGGGCTGGGGCCGCTCCTGCGCGCCCGGTGATCCGGCGTACGATCCCGGTCACCGGATATCCGGCGAACACCACCAGGAAGAACGCGATCGCGGCCCACTGAAGGCCGTTCGCCTCGTACCAGGCACCGTTCGAAGCGGCACGGCTGGTGAGCGCCTGCCGTGGAGGTGCGGCGGTACTGGACAGCGGTGCGTGGCCATCCGCGACCTGGTGGACCCACGACGTCATCGTGTCCGCATAGCCGGGGGCCAGCGCGCCCAGCGGGTGGCCGCCCAGCAAGGGACCGCCGATGTGGTCGAACCCGTCGGTCGTACGGTGCCCGTTGTGGCCGGCGCCGGCGACGAACCGGATGGTCACGTGCTCGTTCCCCGCACGGGCGAGGACGCGTTCGAAGATCTGCGCGCTTTCTCGCGGCGGCACCTGAGTGTCATGTTCGCCCCACAGCGCGAGCACCGGCTGCCGCAGGCGTTCGAGAACGGGCACCGGGTCGTAGTCGGCCTCGGGGAACAGACCCGTACCGTCCAAGAGGTGCGCCGCCGGTCCGGCGACCGTGTCGAGGAACGACCCGGAGATGTGCTGATGCCGCATATGCACGGCGAGGTACCAGGTCTGCGTACGCAGCGGCGTGTAGCCAGGGCCGCCGAGCGTGATCACGAACGCGACGTCCGAGGACCGCGACGCGACCAGCGGCGCGACCCAGCCGCCCTCGCTGAAACCCCACAACCCGACCTCAGCGGGGTCGACGCCAGGACGGGCCCGGAGGGCACGCACGCCGGCGAGCGCGTCGGCGGCCAGGAGAGAGAAGTCGCGGTGCGTCTTCGAGTAGCCGATGGTCCGCTTGTCGTAGACGAGCGCGGCGATCCCGGCGCGGGCGAACGCCTCGGCCTCCTGCGTGTACTCCTGCCGGGGCCCCGGACCCGCACCACCCACCAGAACGACGCCCGGAACACGGCCGGTGATCTTGCTCGGCGCGACGACCGTGCCGTGCAGGATGACACCCGCACCGCCGCAGAAGGTGACATCGCTGCGGTTCACGCCGTCACGCGTGGAACTCGTACCAGCGGCGTCGTACGTGGCGCGGGTCGCTGTCGCCGACGACGGCATGAGCGCCAGAAGCGGCGACGCCAGCAGGCCGATCGCCAACCCGGCCACTCGGACCCGGCGGGATTTGAACGAGAGCAGCACGACGTGCTCTCCTTTCTCTGGGATTCGTGTACGCGAAGACACGCCGCATGGGCGTGGTGACACGGACTCCGTTCACCGGGTCGCCGAGTGCCAGCTCGGCGGCCCGGCTCATTCCTCGGAGCCTGCCGTGGGTTCGGAGGTGGCCGCCTCGGGGATGCCGAGCAGCCGGACGTGCATAAGGCGTGCGTCGGGAGGCGTCTCCTCTGCCGATCGTGAGAAGCGGTAGATCAGCGCGATGTACTCCTCGAAGAACTCCTTCGCCTCATCGAGCGTGAGACGAAGGGCGGCGCGGGAGAACAAGAACGCATCCGCCCACTCGCCCAGCGCGTCGCGGCTCGCCGCAAAGCGAGAGAAGAGCTCGAAGAGTTCGGCGAAGTTGTGCTGCACCATCTCCGATAGCGCCTCGCGCACCTCCGGCGTCTGGCGGCTGTAAGCCGGGAACCGTCGATCACCCGGCACAGCACGCCACCAGCGTTCCCGTCCCTTGGACAGCTCTGGAACCTCCTCGACGAAGCCATGCTTGGCGAGCTGTCTGAGGTGGTAGCTGGTCGCCCCGGTGCTCTCGCCGAGCGCCCGGGCGAGGGTCGCGGAGTTCACCGGCCCGTCGCGCAGGCACTGCTCGATCTTGCGCCGTATCGGGTGCACGAGCAGCCGGAGCGCCGCGACGTCGGTGATCTCCTGAGCCGGAGGTCGATCTGCCACACGAAGATCATAGACCATCGCAAAGACTCTTTGCAAAGAGTCTTTGCATCAGACCGCCGGGCATCCGCCGTCGATGTGATCACCCCGGCGTGACGTTCGTGGAGCCCGCCTGCGCCATGGAACACAGGCCGGACCAAGCTCCAATTTCCTGCTACTACGACCCGTGTAGTAGCTTCTGGCACGGCTTCCTTGATCCGGGAACCACCGGGGACATCCGGGTGGCCGCGCTGCCCCGCACCCGGCGTCGCGTGCGGTCGTGAACCCCGTGTCGCGTTGGTCGATCAGGAGGCTGATGTGCCGTGTCATCTCGCGACGACCTGGTGAGTGACCGAATGCACCCGCGGGCCGATACGACGCGGCATTCCGATGGACAGCTGATCGTCATCATCTCGGCGAGTGTCGGCGCAGGTCATGACGGCGCGGCCACCGAAGTCGCTCGGCGTCTTGCGGCGGCGGGATACCGCGTGACCCGCCTCGACTTCGTGGACCTGTTCCCCGCCCGTCTCGGGAGGTTGCTGCGCGCCGGATATCGCCACTTGCTGATCGTCGCGCCGACGGCGTACCAGCGGATCTACGCCACGACCGAGCGCTCCTGCCGACCGGGTCTGGTCCTGCGGGCCCTGCTCCGCAGCGCCGAACGCCGCACCCTGGCGGCACTGCCGCTGGACACCCGCGCGGTCGTATCGACCCACCACGCGGCCGGCCAGGTGCTCGGCGGGCTGCGCCTACGCGGTGACCTCGCCGTACCGGCGCTCACCTACCTGACCGACTTGTCCGTACATCCGATCTGGGTCGCGCCGGGTATCGACGCCCATATGGCCATCCACCCGATATCCGCCGATCAGGCTCGCACCTTGGGCGCCACGGTGGTCTCCGTGACGGGACCCGTCGTCGATCCGGCCTTCTCCCCTGCCATGCCTGCCGAGCGGGCGGCGGCACGAACCCGCTTCGGGCTGCCGGAGAACGCCCCGCTCGCGCTCCTGGTCGCCGGTTCCTGGGGCGTGGGATCCGTTCGGGAGGCGGCCACCGAGATCCTGAACAGTGGCATCGCGGTACCCGTCGTGGTGTGCGGTCGCAACCAGGCTCTGGCCGACCGGTTGCGGCACGACGGCCTCGGTCACGTTCATGGCTGGGTCGACGACATGCCCGGCCTGATGCGGGCCTGCGACGTCCTCGTGCAGAACGCAGGCGGCCTGACCAGCCTGGAAGCGTTCGCCAGCGGGCTCCCGGTGGCGAGCTATCGCTGCATTCCCGGCCATGGCCGGACGAACGCCGCCGCCCTGGAGGAAGCGGGCCTGGCAGCGTGGATCCGGGAGGCGGACCAGCTCAAGCCGGTGCTCGCCGAACTCCTCGACGGACCACTCGGCCGTCGCCAACGCACCGAGGCGCTCAGACTGTACGAGGCCGGCCCCGGTCCGGAACACACCATCGCCTCGGTCGTCGCGGACGGGGCGGTCGCCGCACGTACGAGGAACGACCCCAGCCTGGCGCGGCGCAGAATCAAGGTCTTCGCCGCCGCCGTGGCCGCCACCGTCGGCCTCGGCATCAGCGCCGGAGCCGTGGAGGGCCACCTCCCCGTACACTTCCACTCGCCCGCAGAGTTGCTAGAGGCACATCACCGATGACGTCCGCACGCCTGATCCGATCCGCCCTGTGGGGCGGAGCCGCGATGGCACCGGCGTTGGCCGCCGTTCATGCGGCCCCCGTCATCTCCACATTCGGGCCACTGCGCAACCGGGTGATGCCCCGCCTGTCCGGACGAGGCCGGCCCGACCACGTCTCGATCACCTTCGACGACGGACCCGACCCGCAATCGACCCCGCATTTCCTGCGCCTGCTGGAAGCCCGCGGGATCCACGCGACCTTCTTCCTGCTCGGGTCCATGCTCGAGCGCGCACCCGGCCTGGCCAGGGAGATGGCCGCCGCCGGGCACGAGATCGCCATCCATGGCTGGGCACACCGGCCGCTGCTGGTACGCGGCCCCCGCGCCACGTACGACGACCTCGCCCGCGCCCGCGATACCGTCGCCGACACCGTGGGGAAGGAGCCCCGTCTGTTCCGGCCCCCGTACGGCGTGATGAGCACCAGCGCGCATCTCGCCTGCCGCCGACTCGGCCTGACCCCGGTGCTGTGGACCGCCTGGGGCGAAGACTGGCGCAGCCGCGCGACCGCGCAGACCGTGTACGACACCGTCAGCCGCGATCTGGACGGTGGAGGCACCATCCTGCTTCACGACTCCGACTGCACCTCCGCCAGCGGTTCCTGGCACTCCACTCTCGGGGCCCTGCCGACTGTCCTCGATCATTGCGCGGAGCACGGCCTGCATGTCGGCCCACTCAGGGACCACGGGATCCGTATCCGGGCGTAGGCCGATCGCCGAGGTGAGATGTGAGCCCGGGCGGTCGATTGGGCGGGCGAGGAGACCACGCGCACCGCTGGAAAACGGGCCTGAAACGCCGGAAAGGGTGCGACCACGGGGATCGGGCTGCATCGGTTCATCCGAATCGGTCACCAGCTGCCCGGCCGTGCCGCCGAAGCCGGAGAACGTGCGGTTCCTCCCCAGCGCTGCGGCGGGGGGACCGACGCTCCGTACTCATCGAGCCGACCCATCCGGCCACCGCTGCCCTGGACCTCGGCCCGGC
Organism: Actinoallomurus vinaceus; assembly: GCF_039542055.1. Classification (NCBI taxonomy): domain Bacteria; kingdom Bacillati; phylum Actinomycetota; class Actinomycetes; order Streptosporangiales; family Thermomonosporaceae; genus Actinoallomurus; species Actinoallomurus vinaceus. Next base: position 327,463 of record NZ_BAABHK010000011.1, on the reverse strand, counting down.
CGCGGACGGGCGGGGCGATCAGGGGCTCAGCCGCCCGGGCAGGGTGAGATGCCGGGTGAGTAGCCGCTGGGGTCGATGCGGGGCGTGTTCGTGTACCAGTCGTAGACCCACGTGCCGTCGGCGAGCTGGTCCCAGGTGGTGAAGTGCCGTCCGTACAGCCAGCGGTTGTCTTCCTTGACCCAGTCGCCGTGGTTGGTCTGGCAGACGACGTGCAGCGTGGTGCCGTTCGGTACGTAGTGGACGACGTGGCCGACGTGTGGTTCGGTCTGGACCGCCAGGCCCTTACTGTCCGCGGCGGTCACCTTGTAGACGTGTGCCGTGCCGCCGGTCTTTCCGGCGGTGGGACGAGTCTGGCCGCTGGGAGTCCGGCCGGCCCGGGGCGCCGACGCCGGCGGCGTGGTGGTCGGCGCGGTGAGGGGCGGCAGCACGGGCGAGCCGCTGGCGCTGGGATCGGGGCTTGCGGATGGGCTCCCCGAGATGGGCGCGCCGCCACCGGCCGCCGTCGGCTTGACCAAGGCGGGCGAGGAGACACCCGGTCTGACGATCGCCGCGTTCGAGGCCGGCCGCGTCACCATCACGGCGACGCCCGTACCGATGGCGACCAGGAGGGCGAGGCCCGCGAGGTAGACGGCGGCGTGCCCGGCGATCGACGCCCGGACGCGGTGGAGGATCGAGTCCTCGACGATCTCGGCGTCGATGATGTCGTCGGCGGCAATGGAGCCCCCGGCGGCCGGCGCGGCGACGCTCACCGGCCGCCGGAGGGCCGGTACCGATTTGTCTTCATCATCCGCGAAGCCGGACGCGTCATCCGGATCGCCGGGTTGGCCGGGCCGGTCGCCGGGTTCGCCGGGTTCGCCGGCCAGTGACCGGTCGCCGGCCGGGAGCAGCGCCGTCCCGGGCCGGGCCGCCGTCTCCTGTTCTTCGAGCGCCTCGACGCGGCGGGCACGCCACCGGTTCAGGTCTCCACCGCAGACGCTCACATAGGCGTCCAGCACCCGCTCGGACGGTATCTGCCGGCCCGCGGCCGCTTCGGCCAGCGCGCTCTTCGACACCCCACAGCGACGTGCCATTTTCCAGTACGGCAGGTTCCCCGCCTGTTCGCGAAGCGCACGCAGTTCGAGCGCGAACCGGGCCGCCGGGCCGGCGTTCGGACTGACGTTCCTGGGCGGGCGGCCCATGCGACCGATCCCCTTTCCGTGCTGGTCGACCGGGGTCTGGACAACCCCGGCGGCGTGCCGTGGACAACCGGGCATCCGCGTTGTCCACGAAAAGCGGTAAATGGACAACTACGCATCTAAACATGTTCTGTCACGCCATTCCATGCGCAGTCGAGTCATTCGCACTCACCGCAGCGCCATGACGGAAAGGACCAGGGATGCAGCCATCTGCCGCGCTTCGGCGCCTGACCATCGGCATCGCCTCCACCATCACGATCACCCTCACGGCCGGGCTGATCGCCGGCGCCACCGCGCACGCCACCGACCTGCCCGGCGTGGCGGGCACCGTACGGGCGAGCCTGCCGCTGAACATCCGCTCCGGCCCCGGCACCCGCTACGACGCGACCGGCATCGCCGACACCCACGCCGGCTACTACCGGGTGCTCTGCTACACCAACGGCGATGAGGAGAGCGGCTGGGGCGGCACCAACGGGCACTGGGACCGGGTCGCCGCGGCGGTCGACCCGTCGAACGTCCTCGGATATGTCGCCGACGTGTGGCTGGACACCAGCGGGGACGTCACCACCCAGCTCAAGCCCTGCGTCCAGGCACCCCCGTCCCACCCGATCCATCCCCTGACCGCCGGATCACCGAGTAAGACACGGGCGGCGGACAACATCGGCGACCATGTCCGCGACCCCGGCGGGGTCGACGGCGACAACGACTACCCGTGGGACGGATTCTCCGTGTACTGGGAGAACGGCGAGAAACTACGCCGCGACCCCGCCACCGGCCGCATCGGGGACAAATGGGGCATGGGCTACGGGCAGTGCGTGTCGTTCGTGGCGTGGAAGCTGTACGAGAACAACGGCGGCAGGCAGTTCCCCTCCCACCGGCCGGCCAGTGGCTGGTTCCCCAGTGACGGGAGTGCCAAGTCCCCAGTGACGCCCGACTGGGGGAACGCCGGCTCCTGGAACGTCACCGCCGCGGCCGCCTACCGGGTGGACCACACTCCGCACGTCGGCGCCGTCGCCCAGTGGACCGCGCCGGACCCGAACAACCCGCATGCGGCCAACGAGGGACAGTTCTCGGTCGGGCACGTCGGCTACGTGACCAAGGTCTACCCGGACGGCTCGGTCGACATCGCCCAGTACAACCTGCGCGTCGACACCGGCTACTCCACCCTCCACCTCACCCCGAACGGCGGCGGCACCGACACGCAGGCCGACCACCCGGCCGACCCCGCCGACCCGTACCACACCGCTTCCTTCAGCGACTGGCACGTGACCTATCCCGACAACTTCATCCACATCAACGACGGATCCTGACCACGGCCCGCGCCCGGCCGACCAGCGGGCCCACACGCTCGGCCGGTTCGGTTGACCCCGTCACAGCGCCGATCGCCCCGAATCGGCGCTGTGGCCGGGTCCCCGTACGGGGCGGCCCGCGCACGCCCCAGCCCACAGCACCCCGATCGGATATCGCAGGAGGATGTCGCCATGATCGAGAACAACGCCCGGGTTTCCTTCGTACGGCCCCGGGCGGCGGCGGTCGTCCTCCTGGCCGCCGTCACCGCGGCGGGCTGCCGACCGGACAAGCCCTCCGCGCAGCCGCCGGTGTTCTCGGCCCCGGCCACGCCGACCACCGCCGCGTCGAGCCCCGTCCCTTCTTCTCCGTCTCCGACGGCGGAGACCCGTTCACCCCCGCCGACGGCCAGTGCCTCCGTTCCCGCCGTCGGCGTCCCGAACCGGGCCGCCATCCGGCGCGTCCTGGCCCGCACCGTCGAGGCGCCGGACCCCTCGACGCACTTCGTCCTCGACCGCAGGCCGGTGACCACGTCGGACCGACAGGGCGGCACCCTCACCGCCGTGGTCGGCCAGCGGTACCCGACCGCGGACGGCATGGGCCAGCTCGTCTTCTTCTGGCACGGCACGAGGTTCCTCGGCTGGGACGCCGTCACGGAGACCGACGCCGTACGGGGCCTCACCGGCGGTCCCGGCTACTTCCGGATCACCTACCCGCACTACGCGCCGCAGGACGCCGAGTGCTGCCCCTCCCTGCCGCCCGCCGCCGTCAGGTACACGTGGGAGGACAGCGGCCGCTTGGTCGCCTCCGGCACGCGCCCCCAGCACGGCGCCGACATCCGCGTGAAGCTCCTGCGATAGCCGCCGGCGCTCGCCGATGAGCCGGCCGCCACGGCAGGTGCTCGGAGATGTCCGCGAGCGATTCCCCGGCGTTGCCGTTGACGAGGGTCACCTCCTCGATCGGACCGCTCGGCTACGCCGACCTCGCCCTTCCCACAATTTCTCGACCGCCTGAGTGATACGCCCCTCCCGCGTTCCCTGATCAGCGCGCCGTCCTGCGATCCCGGCCGGTCAGGTCTTGCCGTGCTGAGTGTCCATGTGCTCCTTCGCCAACTCTTCGAACGAGGTGCCGTCGAGCAACCGGTCCAGCGTGTCGATGAGGTGGGGACATTCGCGCGCGGGATGCTCCGCCAGGCACATGAGCGCGTGGCTGAGGAAGTCCTTCGCGCCTTGTGCCCTGGCGATCAGCGCGTCCAGCTTCTGGATCTGCGCGCCGACCGTCTCGCGCCACTGCTCGCTCCCCTCGTCGAGCACGGCGGCCGCCGCGTCCAGGCCGATGCCGAGCCGCTGCGCGATCTGGATGAACGCCAGGCGCCGTAGCTCCGGCCGGCCGTACACCCGCGTTCCGTGCACCCGCGCCGCCGGTCGTACGAGGTCGCGTTCTTCGTAGTAGCGGAGCGCCGAGGTTCGCATGCCAAGCCGCTTGGCGGCCTCACCGATAGGAATCAGATCCACGTCGGCCATTTGACTTCAAGTCGACTTGAGGCGACAACCTGAGTGCGTGGAGACCGCGACGCCCTGGACCCGGGAGGAGCCCACCCGCTCGCCGTTCGCGCTGCCGAACGGACTGGCCGGGCGGCTCGCCAGCCGTCTGATGCCGTGGATGAACCGGCAGCAGGACATACTCGACCTGCTCGGCATCCAGGCCGGGGAGCAGGTGCTGGAGGTCGGCTACGGGCCCGGCGGGCTGATCCGCCTACTCCAGCGGACGCCCGCGAAACGGATCTGCGGTGTCGACCCCTCGCCTGAGATGCGTGACCTTGCCGGCCGACCGCACAAGGCACAGATCGCCGCGGGCAGGATCGACCTGCGGCTGGGCACGGCCGACTGTACGGGGTTCTCCGACGCGGAGTTCGACTGCGTGGTCTCGGTGAACAACGTCGCGCTGTGGCCGGATCTGGAAGCCGGTCTGCGCGAACTGCATCGGGTGACGCGTCCCGGCGGGCGCGTGCTGATCGCCTGGCACGGTGGGACCCGGCCGTCCCGGATCGCCCGCGGCCTCGCACTGCCCGAAGACCAGCTCGCCCGCATCGAGCGCGGTCTCGGCGGCCTGTCCTCCGAGGTCACGCGCCATGAGTTGGCGACCCTCACCGTCTTGGCCGCGGTCCGCTGACAGCCCGGGGCCGTGTCGGCCTGCTGGCTGATCTCCGCGAGACCGACTCAGCGCCAAGGACGTCCTTCGCGCAGCTTTTCGACCGCCCGGGCGACGCGACGCTCCCGGGTCTCGGCCTTCTTCGCCTGTTCGATCCAGGTCACGTACGCCTTCTTGTGGGAGGGCGGCAGCCCGTCGAAGAATCGTTGAGCCTCCGCCTCGGCCCGCAGCGCGTCCGCCAGATCGGCTGGTACGGCCAGTTCCTGCGGCGAGTCGTCGAGCTCGATCTCGACGTCCACCTCATCACCTGCCGCGATTCCGGCGGCCTTCCGGTGCTCCGCGCTCACCGGGATCTTCGTCACGCCGCGCATGCTCCCGAGCGTGGTCGAATACGCGTGCCCGTTGATCGTGACCTTCACCCGGGCCCGCTTACCGCCCCCGAGCCCTTCCACGACGTCATCCGGAACGTTGATCCCCGTCGCCGTCTTACCGTCCGACTGAACCGTCGCGCGGAACCTCACCGCCACAATCTGACCTGCTCATCGCGGGTGACAGCTGCGGCGACTTGGCGACTAACGCCCTGATTCAGCGCTGCTAATGCCGCTGGCTCGCCAGGCAACGGCGCACTCGACGCAGTGCCCGCCGTCGCCGCTGTACGTGCTGTTGCGCCACTGAGCAGGGGCCAGGTCCGGGTTACTCACGCCCGCGCCCGCCTCTCATTCGATCTAGAAGTCTCGTGCGACCTCCTTGATCAGCGCCCGGGAATCACTCGCATTGAGCGCAGATGCACGGAGGTGATCGAACACCAAGCTACCTCGCGTCGTCTCCTCTGGCATCTCCAGATACAGACAACCCATCAGATGCTCGACGTACAGGACATCGGGATAGCTATCGAACGTCAGGAGTATGAAGGGACCGTCGATCGCCGCATGAACTCCCGCTCGGTACGGCACCACCTGGATTGAGATGTTCGCCAGGTCACCGAGTTCTAGCAGGTGGTTGAGCTGCGCCCGCATCGTTCCTCGACCTCCTACTATGCGGCGCAGGGCGGCTTCCTCGATGACCTGGATGACGTGGAGAGAATCCACCGACGATGTGAGGCGCTCTTTACGGGCAAGGCGGACCTCCACCATCCGTTGGGTCTCCGCCTCTGTCCGAGGGCGGGCACCGCGATAGATCGCCCGCATGTACTCCTCGGTCTGGAACGGGCCGGGAATGAGCTGGACGTCGTAAGCCCGATACGTCTGGGCCTCGTCTTCAAGAGCGAGGTAGTCGCTGAAGCCTGCCTTCACCTCGTCGGTGTAGTCCTGCCACCACCCCTTCTTTCGAGCGTCGCGGGCGAGTTGGATCATCTCTTGGCGCCGCGGACCGGTGATCCCATACACCTCCAGAAGCTCCATGACCTCGCCCGAGGTCGTCCGCATGTTGGCGTTCTCCATACGGCTGAGCTTCGACGTGTCCCACCCGAGTAGTCGGCAGACATCGTCACCAGTGAGTTTGCGTTCCTTGCGCAGGTGCTTCAGTTCCCTGGCGACTCGGCGGGCGCGAAGCGTCGGCGTGTACGTCACGGCGTCTCCACAATTTGTTTGTGAACCACTTGTGCGGTCCGAGCTACTGCGCCAGAGTGTAGCCGTGCGACCACGGTGGGCTACGGTCATTCGGCAGATTGCGGCAGACATCCGCTATATGTCGACAGGTGGCCTGTAGTGGGAGTACCGGTGGCCGGACGCTCGGACCGGCGCCGGCCACGACGGCGAGCGGCACCCCCTGACCGCTTCGCCAAGCCGCGGCCCTGGATTCGTGTGGGACGAGGGACAACCAGGGCCGCGGCCTCATCAACCACGGACAAGGAGGTCTCGCAGTGGAGGTCTATCCAGAGGGTTGTGAACTGGTCTGGCGACGGGCTTTCCCGGGCCTGGCCGAGCACTCTCGCTCAGCCCGCGAGTTCGTCGCCTTCCTTCTCTCCGACCTGCCCGCCCTCGACGATGCGGTCCTCGTAACCGGCGAGTTCGTAGCGAACGCCCTCCGCCATACGGCATCCGCCCAGCTCGGCGGCCAGTTCCTCGTGGAGGTACGCCGCCGCTCGGACAGCGCAACCATCGCCTTAATGGATCAGGGCGGCCCGAAGGAGCCGACGATCCCAGACCTCGATGACATGTCCGAATGCGGCCGCGGCCTCTACACGGTTCAGGCACTAGCGAACGAGCTGACCTGGTCCGGAGGTCACGCCAGCCGCACATTCACCGCCACCTTCAAAGATGGGTCACGGTGATCAGCCATGGACCGACACATCCATACAGAACCGCCGAGCCCAACGAGTACGTCCCACCACTCGACCGCGACGTCTACGGCCTTCGCCGCCTCCGCGTCTCCAAAGTGGCTCAACGGCCGCATACCCCGGCCCATCGTAGGGCGGCAAGAGCTAGCCTCTCCGCCCAGCTCAATGCCTACGCCAAGTGGTCTAAGGACAGGATGGGAACACCGATCGCCGCATCAATGCAGCTCGTCGGGGTCGACATCAGCGACATCGCCATCTGGCTAGGCGTCGCCTGAGATGCCTGTGCGGTTGGCCCCTGAGCAAGACGAGCCCGCCGAGTGCGCCACACCCGGCAGGACCTTAGACGCCACCCCGGAAAGGAGGGCGAGGATCCATGTATGAGGTTACGCACGAGGGCGAATCCACGGCCGCTCGGACTTCCGCCAGCATCGGAGCCCGGACTAGTTCAACTGCGGACTTGTTCACCCACCAGACGATCGCAACGATCCACGCGATCATCGCCACGCCTACGTTCGTATTCAGCTTCGGAAACGTGTGGGCGTTGGCACTCAGGCTCGGTGTCGAGCCGTGGGCAGCGCCGCTGATCGGACCACATTACCTGAGCCTGTACGCTGGCGATCCGACCCGGCTCCGTCCAGCTAGACGACTGCTGACGTTCTCTGGACTGGCAACGCTGGCGCTCGGCGTCGCCGAACCTATTGCTCAGGGCCTCTACGCCCGCGCCGCATTCGACGCCGTCCCGCCGCTGTTGCTCCCCGGGCGGGCTGAAGCCGGACCCGCGTTGTTGCGGGACATCCAGGTCCGATCCGACTGCCTCAACGATGCAGCGGCGGGACGGCCGATGGCCGGGGCCGACTCTGCGGCCGGCCAGATCAAGACGGCCAGCACAGTCCGGCAGTCCGATCCAAAGTGCGGACGGGCGGCGCCCAACTGTCGAGCAGAGCTTCTGGAACGAGCCACCAGGCTCGAAGAAGAGCATGGCCTACCTCATGGACGCCCCTCCTGTGACAACCTCGGTCGCGAGCTAGCGATTGGGACGGCCGAGGGGCGCCATTTGGTCCGCGTCCTCCGCTCACAGCCTGTTCGACGGTTGGATCCACTGCGTGGGCATCCGGACTCTGCTGCCGGAACATTCTTGCCGGACGAGCGGCCGATCGTTCGAGCCGCGTCGAGCGCTGCGGGCGTCTCATGAGGAAGGGAGGACGGCGAGAACACCGCGGCGGGCTCCGGCACCTCACGGACCAACAGCCCACCTACCTGGCGACTCATGAGCACCGGCGGTGTCTTGTAACACATGAGACGAGCGACACCCAGCGAGAATGCAGCGAACTGTCCTCGGCTCATGGGATATTCATTGCCATGACCGGCTCAGCAGTTCCTCCCGCTTTCACCATCGCTGGGCTGTTTGCCGGGATCGGTGGACTTGAGCTGGGGCTTCATGCGGCCGGCGGCGAGACCAAGCTACTGTGCGAGGTCTGGGGTCCCGCCAAGGCCGTCCTGAAGGACAAATTTCCCGATGTTCCTCTTCACGAGGACATCCAGACCCTCGACAAGCTTCCGAAGACAGACGTCGTCACAGCCGGCTTCCCGTGCACCGACCTGTCACAGGCTGGCCGCACTGCTGGGATCCATGGGGAGGCTTCAGGGTTGATCAAACATCTGTTTGAGCTGCTGAGGGACGCGAGCCCGCGCTGGGTAGTAATCGAGAACGTACGCAACATGCTGGTTCTCGGTAAGGGCCACGCCATGTCCTACCTGGTGGAGCAGCTCGAAGGGCTCGGGTATCGCTGGGCGTACCGACTCGTCGACTCCCGCTTCACGGGTGTCCCCCAGCGCCGTCAGCGGGTCATCATGGTCGCTTCAAAGGAAGATGACCCGACCAACGTCTTGTTCTCTGACGACGCGGGCGAACCGGGGGATGATCGATTCAAAGACGACGCCTATGGCTTCTACTGGACCGAGGGAAACACCGGCTTGGGGTGGGCTAAGGATGCGATCCCCACGCTGAAGGGTGGATCGGGGCTGGGTATCCCATCCTCTCCGGCAATCTGGATCCCAGACGCGCCGCGAGGTCAGGCGATCGTTACGCCGAGCATTGAGGACGCCGAGCAGCTGCAGGGATTCCCACGTGGCTGGACAGAGGCCGCGTTGGAGGTCGGAAAGCCTGGGCCCCGATGGAAGCTCGTCGGCAATGCCGTCACCGTAGGAGTCGCCGAATGGCTCGGCCGCCGATTGACATCGCCGGGCGACTTCGATCACGACTACGGTGTGCCGCTCAGCCCGATCGATAAGTGGCCGAAGGCGGCATGGGGTTCGTCTGGTAAACGCTGGGCGGTGCCAGTCTCGTTGTGGCCGGAGCAGCACCAGTACACACATCTCCTCGACCTGGTTAATCAAGAAGAGCTGACGCCCCTCAGTTTCAAGGCCACTGCGGGCTTTCACAGCCGCCTTGAGAGGAGCTCGTTGCGTACCCAAGAAGCGTTCAAGATAGCGCTAAAGGAGCATGTGGAAGCGATGCGGCCGCAGACGTCCTAGTGCCGCGTCATGCAACGTTGATCATGTAACCGGTCCAGGTACGGATGGTTGATTCGGGGGCGAAGTCGCGTTTGGGCTGAGCGCGGGCGTTGCGCCAGCGAACGTATGCGGCGATCGCGCCGCCCTGTTCGGCATGGCTGTGGTGATCGGTGCCGGACAAGGCGAAGTAGCGCAAAGCGGCGAACTCGGCTTCGATCCAGTTCAACCACGAGGCATACGTCGGCAAGAACACCAACTCGATGTCGTTGCCGGCCGCCCAGGCGGCCACGTCGGGATGCTTGTGGGGCGAGAAGTTGTCGCAGATCAGATACAGCTTCTCGCCCGGCCAGCGGGCGCGCAGGATCTTCAGGAAGGACAAGAACTCACCGAATCGTTTGCGTGTCCGGATCCGGTAGACCATCTTCCCGCTGGCCAGATCGAGGGCGGCGAGCATGTGCGGACCCCGCCCCGGCGGTTGTAAGTGGCGCGCAGCCGGGCCGTGTGGCCAGCCGGACGCCAGGCGTGCCCGGGCCGTGGCTGCAAGTTCAAGGGCCCGAACTCATCGGCGCACACCACCCGCCCATCGTCCGGCGGGGTGTCGTAAAGCTCCAGTACACGGTGCATTTTGGTGATGAAGTCCGGGTCGTTTGGGGCCTTCCAGGTCTTGGTGGCCTGGCAGGTGATCCCACCGGCCCGCAGGATCTGCCGGATCGACTCACGGCTGATCGAGGCGACCACTCCGGTCGCCACCAGGTGCTCGGCGAGCTTGCTCAGACTCCACGTGCTGAACGGCAGGCCCAGGTCGCGGAGGCAGCACCGGGCGATCAGGCGAATCTGGCGGCGGACCGCCTCACTGATCGCCCTCGGCCTGCCCCCGCTCCATTTTGGGTTCAACGCATCGAACCCCATGTCGTTGAAGTCGTGGATCACGCCGCGGACGTACTCGGCCGAGCAATCCAACAGGTGCGCGATGTCCGGGACGCTCTGGCCCTGCGCCGACATCAGCACCACGATCGCCCGCCGCAGCTTCACCGGGTCTTTCGAGGTCCGGCCGATCCGCTGCAGCCGCTGTCCTTCGGTCATCGTGACCGGCTGGCCGAAGACTTCCGGGGGACGCCCCATCACCACCTCCGAGATCGCACTCGAAGGCAGCCTGGCCCGCACCCGGCTAAAGATCAATTACACGAACAACGATCTTGGACGCGGCACTAACTCCTGTCTGGCATCGTGCTGTCGGCCTATGGCCGAGCCGAAGGATTCCGCTTGCATGGCCCGCCCGTTTATGAGAGTTGTTGGGCGGGCCGAGAACGAGTGTCAGTCGATTCCGAGGTCGCCGAATAGATCTTCGGACGAGTCGTGCGGCGAGATGCTGTGGTTCGACCGCCGTGAGGATCCGCCGCCTTGGCGAACACGAACGTAACTGCTGTTGTCGCGGTCGGTGAGCGCGTTGAATACCGCGTATGCGACTTCTTTGGTCCCCTTAACCGAGAAGTGACCCGTCGGTGTGCGGTTACCGGCGATGCCGACCCACTGATCGCCTTTGGACCAATCGACCTCACGGAGCATGTCCAGCAGCTTCTCTTCGACGACTGGGCGCTGGCTCGGTTCGGTCTGGAGCAGCACCTGGCCCATGGCTCCGACGGCTGCAAGGACCGATCCCGCTCCGGCCAAGTATCTTTCGCGATCGACGATCTCGTTGGCAAAGATATTTACGTAGGCGTTGACCCATGATACGGCGACATCCTTAAGATCATCGAGATCGATGTCGTCGACCGGTGCAGGCTTTGTTCCGTACTGGATGCCGCTGATTCCTCGTGCGATGTTGACGACCATCTGGCGAAGCGACTGAAGCGTGACGACCTTGGTGCTGCGCTTCGGCAGCTGGCGCGACTGTCGGTCGATACGTCCCCTAAGGAATTGGACCTTCGCTTCAAGCCCGCCGACTACCTGCATGACAGGATCTCTTGTGTCCATCGACAGGCTGAGGCTGGTGTTCGGACGTACGGCGAGGACGTTGAGGTCGTGGAAGTACTGGCGCGCCTCCTCGATCGGAACGTTGTGGTGAATCATGACTCCCAGCGGATACTTGCGATGAAGATCCTTCAGCTCAGGGCTGGCGCTGCCGCTGAGCGTCCAGTGTGCCGTTAGCTGGGTTTCACCGTCGATGGCGAGTAGATGATCATCGTTTGGCACAAGTACGTAAACGGTGCTGCCAAGTTCGACCAGCTTGAGTTCCTGCTCGGACCACAGATGCATCGGCGGGAGCACACCCACGCCACCGCTAACGACCCGCTCGATGTAATCTCGGTATTTGGGAACGTTGTTTTTCTTCGCGCCGACGAGAGCACGCTGGATGAGGTTATGTATCTCCGCCTCAGATGCGAGATCGTCATCGTAGTCGGGGCGACGGGCACCCTCCTGAAGCATGGTCGGATTGCGTGTTATCACCTTCAGTTGATTGAAGTTCGTCTGCGCTATGAAGATCTTTTCGTTGAGCTTGATTCCCTTGATGTATTGGCCCGCTGAAAGATCGAGCTCGTCCGGGATCGTCATCTCGTTGCCCATTTCCGGTTCGATCGGCGGCATCGTGGCGGCCGGGATCATTTAGGAATTCTTGGTGATGGTCGGAGTCGCGTGAGCGACTTCTCCCACTGCGCTTCTCGCCTCAGCAAGGGTGACCGCGAGGTTCGAATGCAGCACACCAATGTCGGCCACGAGCTTGGTCGCCGAGACCCGAGCCCTCTCGGCGATCGCTTGGAGCTTGGTAAGCTCAAACGTGAGCGTTTCGATGTGCGCGAGTTTCTCTTGCGCCGTCGCGAGATGCGCCATACCACTGCGTGCCGCCCTGTGGACCGCCTGGCTGCGCAGCATCGCGATCACGGCGTGCAGGAAACTGACCTCGTCGACCTCCGGGTCGAATGCGACCACGAAGCGTCGCGCGCCGTAAACACGGACGCGACGTTTTCCGCTCGGGATCCGTCTGCCGCCCGGGACCTGACTGATGTGGCGGACGAGACCGAGCGAGGATTGGGCGCCGCGGTTCCTCTCACATTGCTCCAGGCAGTCGGGCCAGTCCCGGACATGCCGATCGGCATCACTCATCTCGATCACGACTCGCGCGGTGCCAGCTGGAACGCCGGGCTGGTCCGCCACGGTGAGCAGGCCGTCTCCCTTCTTGCAGTTCTTGATACGTCCCGGCTTGGTCGAGGTGTCGGCGTACGTGTCCCCGAGGTCGGACGCGATACTCTCAAGAACCTCGTGCATCGAGTGCTCGTAAATCAGGCCCTTGGTGGGGGTTCCCCTGAGAGGAACGCCGGCCGACAGGTCCGGCATGGCCGACCGCCCGCCGCTCCCACTTGATGCGGGCTCCTTACGGGAGCCTCCGTCGGCAGCCGGATTGTGGTTGTTCTGACTCATCAGCAGTAACCCTTCTCCATGGATGCGCGTCGACGCACCCTGAGGGGCTACCATGAGGAGTGCTACCTACCTGCTGGTATGCCCCTCGGGGCGTACTAGTGGTTCGGGCCGGACCCGGTGACTTGAAGCGTTGCGTGGGTTCGGCCCGTTTTTTCTTGTCTCTGGCAGGCTAGCAGTCCCAAGGAGTCAGCGCGTGGAGTTCGAGTCACGAGGGGGGCCCTCGACGTGACGCATTGCCCTGCAGAGTCTCTCAGGAAGCCCGACGCCAGGTTACGCCTCTTCCTGAGAAAGCAGGTCAGCGTCCTCGAGACGGACCGCTCTGTGCGCGTGGGCAGCACGGCGGCCCGTGACGATTTTGTTATATTCGTGTGGCGTGTCGCCAAAATCAGCCAGCTGCCGCGCGCCCGTCAGCGCGCGTCCGCGCGCGGTGCTTCATAGAGGTACACGAGACGCTCCAGCATCCGCTCGTAGTGGAGATCATCCGATAGGTCTGGCGCCGGGAGGCCGTCGACAAGCCCGATCGGACCGCCGTCGTTGGTCATCTTGATGATCATGACCCCGAAGGCATCGAAGCCATCCTCGATCGAGCTTGTACGACGCGGCAGCTCACGAAGTTTCGCCATTGTCCGCGCTGCACCGTGCGGAGCCTGGGTCGATACGTAAGCGGCATCGATCGTGATATTTCGCTTGTTCCGATCGGGACTGATGAAGGTCTCGCTCGCATTGACGATCGCGAATCCAACGGCGATCGCATCCTCGGTGTCCGCGTGTACGACCTGCTGACTGGAGGCCAGCTCATCGAATAGTCGGGGTAGGGCCTTGACGTGCTCGGTCATACATGCCTTCGCTTCGAAGGCGACCCGGACGACGTCCACCGGTCCGGTTGCGATCGCAGGAAGCGCAGCGAGTCTCTCCTGGTCCGAGCGGCCGAGACGAACACCCCATCGGACCGCGAGATCCTCGAGAGTCTCCGACTTGAGATGCTCATCGCCACCAGGCGATGCGATAACGAGATCTAGATTCTTCTTGCGCCTCGTACTCGAGTCGCAGAGCGGCTGATCGATGCCAAGGACCACCGCGCCATCTCGCACTTGATCTTGAAGAACCGTGCTCCGTTGTAGCATCTCATACAAGATCGTCCAGCATGCGACCTTGGAGTGACGGTCTGACCTAGAGTGATACTGCCAGGTATTGCCGTGGCTGTCAGGCCTCGACGGCCGCTCCAGCGTATGTGCAATGATCTCAGGCCCGTGCACGTCGCCCCTCCCGGACGCTTCTACTGGCGGTTAGAGCCTACGCCCAGCCCACGACACTTGATCCAGTGCGAGATCGCCTATCCGGCGCCGTAGCCCGGAGATCCGCCAGATCCGCGACACGGCCAACTGCGGCAGACCCGCGTGCTCGGCCATCGACTGGGCCGACCAATGCGTGGCATCCTTCGGGGTCGTCTCCAGCGTTTTGACGATCACCTCCTCGACCTGCTCATCGGTGATCTTCCGCGGGGCACCGGGGCGCGGCTCATCGGTCAGCCTCTCCAGCCGGTCGCATACCGGCCCGCCACCGGCTTACCACAGCACCGAGGCGGGCGGCGGCATCCTTGTTAGCCGCACCCGGTCACGCGCTCCAGAACAATCCGGCACCGCAGCGCCAAAGCCTGCGAGGACGCCCCGACGACGGGTCCAGCGACACAAGGTCTCCACGCTCTTCGTCAGTCAGCACCAGCTCGGCCTTCGGCCGTCCTGTCCTCGCCATCCGGCCATCATGCCGCACCAGCAGAATTATGTAGCGAGTTTCCGACTCAGGACACTAGCCGCCCAACGCCGCGCCGAGCAGGCGAATGCCGGTACTAGGCGTATCCGGCCTGTCAAAATTCGCATCGCTTGGAACCGCCGACTCCAATATTTCTTCCGATCCCCACGTCTCCAACCTCTGCAAAAGATCCTCGGTTGGAGGCACCCAACCGAGTGCAGCACAAATGACATGCATAGCCAAACGTGGCGGAACGGCATTTCCGATCTGCTGGCCCACATCGCGACCGGACCACGGATAGTCGGCCGGGAACGTTTGGAGACGACCCGCTTCCGAAAAGGAGAAGCGCCTCCGCTCGATGTTCTTGCCAGATACGATGCGGTTGCGGAAAATCTTTCCTGTTACTGTCGCTGACGGCTCCTTGGATGAGCGACGGCCGCGAGCCTCGGGATCCCCACCAGTACCGTAATTCGAGATCACGGAAAATTCATATCGCCTATCAAGCACATCTTCCATAGTACGCCATGGCTGAAGTTCATTACTTCCGACCTGGCGAGGGACGCCTTTTCGATAGGCCCGATGCGTAGGCAGAGGAAGAGCAACCTTCCCGCCGTTCAAACGGGCGATCAGCACGGCTCTTTTACGGGTCTGCGGAACACCATATTGCTCTGTGCGTAGAATACCGCAGTCCACCGAATATCCTTCGTTCTCCAACGCTGCCGCATAGGCCTCCCACACCGGAAGCACAGCCGGCACCTGCTCAAGAATAATCGCTTGATAGGGGCTGCGGCGATCATCGATTGCTTGAAGAGCCCAGCGGAGCGGCTCCAGCACCAATCCGGTCCGCTCGTCTTCCATCTTGGAGAGCTCCCGGTCAATCTGTTTACGATCTTCTCGGGCAACCATGCGCTTAACGAAGCCCAGCACGTCATCAAGCGCCCTACGACCGGCCCCGGTTCCCGCGACCGTGAAGGTCTGGCATGGCGGCCCTCCGGCCAGCACGTCCGCGTCAGAGAAGTCACGGTAGGACGGTCCATAGTCCCGGACGTTGCCCTTCACGGTGGCCAGGCCGGCATCACGACGTGTTGCGCATGCCCCGTCGTCCCATTCCACACCCACCGTCTTGACACCCAGCTTCTCTGCCGCCACGTCAAGTCCGCCAGGGCCGGCGAACAAGTCAACCATCAGGACCGGTTGCACTGGATCTCCAGGTGTGTCTGTCTGGGTTCATGCTGCCGCAAGCTTCTCGCACTCGGTTTCCCATGGGAAACAAACTGCTCGGCGGTCACACAGCGTACCGTGGGCCCGACCGACTCGTTTCCGGCCGAGCGTGATTCGCCCGAGAGACGCGAGGAGATGCCCCGCAAGAAGCGAGTCACCTCGTCGCTGCGAGAGCCGTCAGGGATTCGGTTACGAGGTCATGGAGTCGCACCCGT
The DNA here is from genome assembly GCF_039542055.1 of Actinoallomurus vinaceus. Lineage (NCBI taxonomy): Bacteria > Bacillati > Actinomycetota > Actinomycetes > Streptosporangiales > Thermomonosporaceae > Actinoallomurus > Actinoallomurus vinaceus. The sequence goes on along the minus strand of NZ_BAABHK010000011.1, from coordinate 311,456 downwards.
ATCTGCGGTTCGTCGAGAGCGAGGAACGAAGTGAACGGGATGAGTCGGCAAACCCGCTTGGTGACATCACGGACGACAGCGCGCCGTGCCAGGCCCGATGCAGCGACGCGGACGTCGGCGAGTTCAGAGACGAGGGCCCGGGCCAGCGGCGGGGTACCGCCGATGCTGCGACGTTCGAAGATCTGGTTAAGATCGGCCTCGGACAGCGAGTTCAGCAGCGCATAGTCGCGTCCGTCGCCAGCCGCGACGCCGAGAGCGTATGCCTGCCACCATAGCCGGCCGAAAGTATGACGGACCAGACCGCGGCCGATCCAACGTTTGTCGTTGTGCTTCGGCTGCCATCGCCACATGACGACGTCGGGCACCAATCGGGTCGCCATGTACGTCCAAACCTCGGGTGCGGCGGCCTCGGCCGGAGCCATGTCAGTGTCCTCGAATACAACGGCGGCTAGAGCCCGATCAAAGCCGCCAGTGGCGTCGTCGATGAAATGAGGGTAACCGTAGGCTTTGGCGCACTGGCGGATCGCACCGGCGACGGCTTCGAGGTGCTCTCGACTAGCGGGAATGCCGCCGGTCGGCGCGTAGATCCTCGGGTGATCGAGCCGCGCATCCCGGGCGAGGGTGTCGACATTCTGGAGTCGGATCTGCTTAAGGAGTATCCGCCCCTCGGCGTCAGACAGCCGGGGATATAGCGTCATCATCACGGTTTACTCGCATCCGTCTCAACGCGCCCTGCAGGCAGGAGTAGAATCGCCCTGGATCGCTGTCGCGCATAACGACCAGCGTCGCCAAGGATTCGTGCGGGAACAGGGTTCTCAGCAATGCAGCAATGCTCGCGGCAATGGTGTCGTTGTCGTCGGCGTAGTCGTACAACGTCTCCCGCCATTCGGGTCGCAGAGCTGCCTCGACCAGCCGGCAGGTCAGGTCCGTCTCCATCCACTCGAGAATCCGCTTTTGTATGGGTGTCGGGGCAGCGGCCTTCTTCGCAGCGTTGACGACCTCCGTGTCGGCGCTGTTGAGGTAAAGCCGCACTGCAGCCAGCGCGGGTTCGGACAGACTGGTGGGCAGTTCAACGTGCCAACGTGCGTCGGGGTCGAACCCGGCCTCGGCGAAGTCCACGACGTATGTGGGCAGTCGACCTGCGGTGCCCTGCAACTCGGTTCGGACGTTTTCCTCGTACAGGATGTCACCGGCCCGCTGTGCAAGGAACGGGTCCGCAGCCGGAGTGTCATCGCCGAGGACCAGGCGGGTGGCGAGAATCAGCGCACCACCGAGCAGGGCCCCGCGTATGTGTACGTCTACATGGAATTTCGCGCCGTCGGACACCGGGATACGGCGGGCGCGGCCGGAGATCTGCGCGGCGGCCGCGGTCCATTCCACTGCAAGCAGCAGCGGAGCATCCGCGGGCAGCCCAGACTCTAGGCGCGCGCGTGCCGCGTCGACCCGGATGTCGCGGGACAGATGCAGGTCGGTGTTGTAATCCCAGTCGGCCAGAAATGCCGGCAGTGCGGCGGTGCCAGTGTCCTGGTGTAGCCGCCAAGGGTCGGCGGTGACGACGCTTGGGTCGGGCAGCAAGAATGGGGGGACCCCGCGGTTCACGCGTCACCGTGCCGGGCGATGAGTCTGACCTTGGCGGCGGCGCCGCTCGCCGGGCGAATGATCACGATCCAGTCTCGCCGATCGGCTGGGCCTACGGTGACGGTGTCGCCGGGAACGGTTCGACCGTCCTCGTCGCGCATCTCCAAGACGACCGGGACGTCCGCGCCGACCGGCGGTTCGTCCTCGCTGCCGACGTCCAGGGCGACGGCTGCGATCACCTGCACCGTAACCGATTGCGATGTCGGAGCTACCCTGAACCCGGCAACGATGCGCGAGACGCCATCCAGACGCACCATCCGGGGTGCATTCGTCAACCGCGCCAGCGGAGCTCCGCCCCCGTTAGAAGGGAAAGAGCCTCCGCCTCCGTCGGCGCCTGGGCCGCTCGCGGCGGGGATCAGCGCAGCTAGGCGATTGGCTAGCGCGCCGAGCGGTGGCTGGGTACCACCACCCAGCGACGTGCCGGTCTGTTGTTCAGCGTATGCCGCGAGCGCGGTACGCAACTCAGCCTCGGCCCGTCGGACGATGCTGGCGGCGTTGCCGGTCAATTTGTCAGGCACCCAAGCGTCGTGGGTCGGTGGTTCGGCATCGGCAAAGACCTGGTTATGCTCCTGCTCAGCCCGGAACACCGCGCCGTATTGCACCGCATCATTTGCCAGCCGGGGGCCCTCAAGGTAGTCGACGATCAAGCGCGGCGTCCGAATCCGGGCGCAGTGGTGGGCGGGACCTGTGAAGGGGGCGGCCAACGAGGCGACACTCGTGTGGATCGGCGCGATGCCGGTGCGGACAGCAAAATGACCGAGCACCGTAGCGGGACGTTTACGGAGGATGGTCGTTGGAGAATCGCCCAGCGCGCGGTAGGCGTCGACGAAAGGCTTGATACACGGCTCGTCTTGTGGCCGAGGCACCTGGACGTCAACTCCGTCGGCGGTGACCTGGCAGTGCAGCGCGGTCGCGGTGTCGGTGGGCAGCAGGAGCGGCCATAGGTTCCACATCATTGCTGAGGCGAGGTGTTCGGCGGCCTGACGGACGGTGCGCGGACGTTCCTCATCTTCGGCACCGTCCACGGCTACGGCTCCAAGGGTCGCCCCGACGATGACGATGTCGGTGCCCAATTCGTCCGGCTGCATTGGCGGCAGACCGAGATAGCCAGCCAGTTCCTCGGCCTCGGCGTCCAGCACTGGGTCGGGGACCCCTTCAACGATCTTGCCCCACCAATGCCTACCGGTGTAGATGCGGCCGTCGCGTTGGAATCCCGTACCCAACGCCGCGGCGATCAGCCGGGTCTGCAGGCGGCCCTGCCAGTGGCAGCGGGTACGGACAAGGATTGTGCCGACGCTGCTGGTGGCGAAGAGGATGCCCTTGCCGAACCCGTAGGTGCCTCCACCGAACTGCCGGTCGCGGGGCTCGCCGATGTTACGGAGGAGGCGGACGAAATCCGACTTAGGTGAAAGGGCCACGTCGGCGCGCAGCGGACCACCCAATCCTTGAGTACCGCGGTCGCTGATCACTGCCATCACCGGGTCGCCCGAAGTGAAAAGTTCTTCGATGCCGAGGTCGCCACCGTCCGGCCCGGGACACAGCCGGGATCGCCAGCGCAGCAACTGTTCGGATGTCAACCGGGCCAGGTCGATGGCATAGCGGACGCTGCCGCTGCCAGTGTCCGCTGCGTCCCAACTGTTCTGCGCGCTCTCCCGGACCAGGACGGTCAGCGGGTCCATCCGAGGAGTGCCGAGTTGCTTACGAATGCCCTCGGCCTTGGCCGAGCCGGTTGCGGCCACCGGTTCGGACCACCAGCGTGGTTCCGGCCTCAAGACAGGGTTCCCTTCGTGAAGAGCGGTGTGATGGCAGCGTCGGTCAGTGCCTTTGGCAGCAATAGCGACAGGTCCAGGTTGTACGACAGGGCGCTGACCTCATCGGGGAGCGTGTCGACCAGTGAAGACGGGGCAATCCGCGGAAAGTCGTCGCCGATGGGAAGCGCGGCGACCTGCGCGATCATGAACCGACGGTCACGGTAGTGCTCGGCGTCGGTTTCGCTATAGCCGGCCCGGGCCAAGGCGGCGGCGAACGCCCGACGGTCATTGGTCTTTGGGCGAATCCGTTCAACGAGGTCGGGCAGCGCGAGCCCGTCGTGGTCGGCGACTAGTCTTACGACGATCAGATGCAGGTCGCCCTTGTCAGGCGGCTCAAGCTGCTCGATGCCGTGAACGCGCACCATCGACCCGGCCATGCCGAGGGTCTTGACCTCCAAGTCGCCGCCTAGGAGGCGGAAGTCGTGGGGTTCACGGTCCGGTCCGTGCCAAACCGACAGGTCGTACGTGTCGCTTGCGGCCAGGATCCGTTCGAGGACGACGAGTTCTCCGAATAGGCCCCGCAGCGCGTCTTCTCCGAGCAGGCCGCCGCGGCGGCGCAGGAGTTCGCGCCACTCGTCCAGAACCCGCTTGCATACAACCGCAGGCTGCTCTCTGGAGTCGGTGGCAAGCTCGGTGAGCATGGAGGAGATGACGTCGTCGAATAGCTCGGATAGGTCGGCCCGGTGGCAGACGATGTCGACGAAGGTCCGGCCGCGTCCGCCGATGGTCAGCACGCATCGCTGTATCCTGATGTACGCGGCTTGCGAATCTTCGACAACGAGCGCGCCGCCACCAGCCGGGACCAGCAGGTGATGGTCACCGCGTGCGTCGACGCCAGCCAGTATCTCTGCTTCGTCGCCGACCAGGATGCCCAGGCCGCTGGTCGCCACACCTGCGGTATCGCGGCGCGCGCTCAGCACGGCCCAGTGTGCTCGCAGTTGCGCTTGCCAGATCCGGTCACTCGCGGTCATGCGCTCTCCGAGTCCTGATCGTCTTCGAGAGCGTCCGGTATCTCGTCATATTCAGAAGTGTCAACGCCGCTGGTATCAACCTGCACGTACTTGTTCCTCACCTTGTCTTCAGCGTTGCCGGGGAAGACAAGCGCCATGCCAATCACGTGGCCGGCCGCGTTGAACGGCACACGCGAGTCGATGTTGGCTGGCTCGGGCTTAGAGTCGCGGGCGATGGGATAAAGCAGCAGCAACCCGGTCGTAGCGTGCTCGACGCTGGCGTTACGCAGGTCAACCAGCGCGCCCTCGGACTTCCCGCGTGCCGCCGACGCGCTGATGTCCATGTCGACGACTCGGTGCTCCTTCGACATCAGCGTCTTGATGTCCGCCTTATCGCCGCCGGTGTCCTTCATCAGCGACCGCTCGATCGTGCCAAGCCGGATCCCACCGCCGAAATCGACAACGTGGTCCTCATCGCGGACGGGGGCACCCATCAGCGCCACATTCCAGGTCAGGAGCGAGGGATCGGTGCGTCGATTCTCCTTTTCGATGTACGCGGTCACTAGACGCGGGTCCAGGTCCGGAGAGTCCTCGTGGACGCCATAGGCATTGAGGAAGGAGAGTACCTGCGCGACGTCGACATCACGCAGGATCATGGTGCCGTCTCCGTGATCATCGACCTTGACACCGTCGGATACGGCAGCGGTCACCATCGTTTTCGCTGCGACGCGGTTGGCGCGGAGCCAGTCGGCATCATTCTCGCGGAAGTATCGGGCCTGCACCCGCCGGCCGCCGTAGGAGGCGTAAGCGATGCGTGCAGCACCCATCTTTGCCGTCACGTTGAGGACCGGATGCGTCCTAATCCGCACCCCGACCTCTCGCGGGGACATATTCTGCTCCTCATAACGGGCAATGTCCAAGCGGATCTCGGCCTCGACGGTCGCCAGGTGGCGAAAATCCGATTTCAAGCCGCTGGTCATCCAAATACGGGGCAGATCCTCGTAGCCACCTCGAAAGCCGAACCATCGGCCCATCTGCAGCAGCGTGTCGTACGTCTTGGCTGTGCGAACGAAGAAGCTGACCACCAGGCCCTCCAGAGTCAGACCGCGCGACAGCGTGTTGCCGCCGACCGCCACGGCGACCACCGGGCGTGGACCGGAGTAGTCCAGCCGATCGCGACTGCGGAAGTTGTCGACGACCACCGTCACGTCACTGAGGACCTCGTGAAGAAGACCCGCCAGTTCGTCGAAGGAAACCGTAGAGAGGCCATCGAACAACGATGCCGGCACCCGGTCGGTCTCCTTCTCCCACTGCATCTTCAGCTCAGTGAGCGTGCTGGCCTCCTGGCGTTCAACCGCGGCGGCAAGCTCACTCAGGAAATGACGCAGCGGTTCTCGATAGGCATCGTGAATGACGGTCTTCATACCGGTGTGCACTAGCATTGTGGAATGACTCTTGTCGCCGCGATACCGTCGGGCAGCGGTGGCGAGGACGAAATAACGCAGCGCCTCCGCGAGTTCGTCGGTAATGGTTGGGGCGAACCCATTCTCCGACCCGCGGCCCATCGGACGAATCAGCTCAAGGGTGTTACTGGGCACAATGCGAACCATGTCGTAGCCGTCAAGCTGGGGGCCGGCGTACTCGCCCTCGACTGCGTCCCGTCCGAAGATCTTCTCGGCACCGAAGTAGCCGTCGGGTTCGGGAAGGTTGAGAATGAACGTCTCTGGATACAGCTCATCGGGGACTGACGGATCGATCAGGACGTTGGCAAACGGGGTAGCGGTATAGCCGATGTAGGCGCGGCGCGAGAACAGCTTGAGTAGTGCCCGTATCTGAGGGTTGATCTTCGGAGTCTCGACGCTCGCTTGGTCCGCCTCGTCGTCAATGATCAATGCCGGAATATTGGTCAGCGAACCATTCTTTGCCGCGTTCGTCAGCCAGCTCAGGAGCCTGGCGAGGACATCCTTCTGCTTCTTCGCTACGATCAAGATCGTGCGGTCGCCCCCTTGATGGGCGGCGAACGTTGCCGACGGCTTGTGGAAGTCCTTGGTTACATCTGTCAACGGGAACCAGGCCCCGTCGCCCGCGGTATCCACGAGCTCGGCCAACAGCCGTTCCTGAGTCTGCCGACGCAGACCGTTGTGAATGCCCGACAGCACGATCACCAACTTGTAACCGATGTCAGCGGCCTTGGCCGCGACCCCGGTGAAACTGGTGGTCTTGCCAGACTGGACGTAGCCGACGACGAGACCCTTCGTCAGATACTCCGAGGTGTCAGGACTGTGGGTATAGGCGATGATCTTTGAAGTCGACTGATCCAGTCTCTCAACCGCATCCGCCGACAACCGCGTCAGCGAGTCGCGGAAGGCAGGCCAGCGCTCGTGATGGGGCAAGGGGCCGGGGTACCAGGGTCTGAGCCCGGGGGCCGAGAGCATCTTCGGCGGATAGCCGATCTTCACGCCCTCGACGAGGCGCTCGTATTCCTCAACCCACTCATCGATCTGCTCGTCCGTGAACGCTCCACGAAAGCGGCGCAGCGCTTCCGCGAGCCCGAAACGCTCCACCCAATCGATGAAGACCGCAGCGAACTGGTCCATGACCGAACTTTAACGACACATACCGACAAGCGGACAGTGTCCGGCCGGATCCGGCGAGTTTCCATGCTCACCGGTCTGGATGACGCGGAGTCGACTACTGGTGATCGGCAGGTGCCGTCCGATCCGGAAGGAGTCATGGACGCCAAGGCCAGAACGTCAGACGCGAGGGCCTTGACCAGAGGGCGTGGCATCGGCGCGCTGGCCTGATCAGGCAGCCATGCTATGTCGCGACCGAAATGCCAGAAACGGATGGTCGCTTGCTTCGCGGTTGTCATCGCACGAAAAACCCCGACACGACTGTCCTTGAGGCTGTTCCTGCAGGTCATAGATAGTCAATGGCATAGTCGAGCCGCTTGCCGTCCACTTTTCAGGAATAGCAACCACCCCGCTCGTGGTGCCAGGACCGAGGTACATGGCGATGGACGTGTACCGGTGGCTGTCCATGACTTCCGTCGTTGCCGTCAACCGCACCCCGCTGTCGAGGACAACGCGATCCCGAGCCGCAGGGCTGCCTGCAGCCCGAGAACCGGAGGCGATGCGTCAGCCGATCGGCCCACTCCTGGGGCATCTGCTCAGTAGCCGAGCGCTTCCGCAATCCATCGGCCGACGGCCTCGGCGACCTTTGACGGCAAGGTCTGGGCCACCTGTCAGTGGCGCGCGGGCTTGCTTTGGATGAATTCCCGGTCGCTGCGAAAGCCCTAGAACAGGGCGACCGGGTCGACGGTCACCCTCGGGAGTCCGTCCCTACCCGTCTGGAGGTTCGTCGGCCAGGGTGTCGACGCCGGTGATTCTGCCGATGACACCATGTGTACCTTCGACCGGCCGGGAGCCGTCTCATCGACCGCGGCGATTCCCTACGGTTGGACGTGTGGGAGCCTCAAGACCGACCAAAGCGTCCAGCGCCGGCGTCCGCAAGAGCATGCAGTCCAACAAGGGACGTGATACCGGACCCGAGCTCGCCCTTCGCAGAGCCGCCCACGCACTCGGTCTGCGGTACAGGGTGTCCGTCCGGCCGATTCCTTCAGTGCGTCGTACCGCCGACCTGGTGTTCACGAAGGCCAAGGTGGCCGTCTTCCTCGACGGCTGTTTCTGGCACGGGTGTCCTGCGCACCACACCGTGGCCAAGACGAACGCCGACTACTGGGCCGAGAAGCTACTCGGTAACCGGGAACGCGATCGTGATACCGATCGGCGTCTCGCCGAGGCCGGCTGGCGGGTGCTCCGCGTGTGGGAGCACGAGGACCCGACCGAGGCAGCCGCTCGTATCGCGGAACTCGTCCGGGGCTCGCAGTAAGCCGAAGGATCACGGAGGCACTCGAAGTCTGATCCCGGGTATGGGATTGGACGCCAGAAGTCCTGACAGAGGCGTGAGCAGGCCGGGGACAGCGTCGATCGCCCACACGCCGCGCAAACAGGAGACCCGCGAGAGCGTAAGCCGGTTACTGGATGTTCAGCCGGATCGGGTGGGAAGGGTCCGTTGGGCAGGTGAAGATGCGGAGTTCGCCGAAGCGGCCGACGACGATGTCTGGGTCGCCACCGCTGTCCATGGTCAGGAACAATCGCATGCGTGCGCCGCAGGAGCAGTCGATGGGGATGAGGTCGGTGAGGTGCCAGCTGGGCCAGCCTCCGACTTTCCAGCCAGGGCGACAGGCCAGGCCGCGGTCGAACTCGATGCCGCGTGCGTCCGCCCAGCGGCAGCCCTCGCCGTAGAGATCTTCGGGTAGCTCGTCCACGGCCGGCAGATCGACGATCTCCACCGGGCCGACGGCACAAGGTTCGGGAAGGTAGCCATTATCGGCTTGTTCCGGCCGGGGAGGGTTCAACGCCGTCTCCACCACGGACGATGACCGATACCGGAGTTCGACTGTAGGGCCGGAGTAGTACGCCTGGTCGGTGAGTTCGCTGTGGTCGTTCGGGCACCACAGCACCTGCAGAACGTCCATCCCGGCCGGCCAGTGGTCTCCTGGTACGTCTCGCGAGTACAGCTGAACAACGGGCACCATCGGCACGCCCGGGCCCGAGGTGTCCTGCACCCAGCGGGACCTCTGCCAGGTGATCATGTCGAGCGACGACGCGCCCGCCATGATCTGGTCTTGGATCCGGGCCTCCTCGGCCGTGACCTCGTACGCCCGGCCCGGATTCTGGCGGTGCCGTTCCTTCATATCGCGGTCGATCCGCTGCCAGGCTTCTCGCTCCTCGTCCGAGAGCTTCTCCCGCACCTCCATCAGATGGGGAGCACGGCATACCGGCCACGGCTCGTCCTCCGGCCACAGCAGTGGCCCGCCGACGGAGCTGTCCCGGACACCGGGCGTGCCCTCTGTCGGCCTCAGCAGGATGGCCGGGCGGGCGTGGGGTGCGAACGCGGGAATGTCAGCGATCAGGGACTCAGCGGATGCCGACAAAGTCGCGGCCCTCTCGATGGATTCCAGACGGGCCCTGATCATGGCAGATGGCACGAGGACCGGTGACCGAAAGGTCCCCATGGCACCCGCGCGGTCAGGCCGGCCGGGGGACCTGGTTAAGCAGCGGCTCTCCGGCGGCGAACCTTCTCAACTGCTCGGCGATCAGCCGTTCGGCGCGCGGATAGAACGTCGCGGAGCCGCCGCCCACGTGCGGGGTGATCAGTACGTTCGGTGTCGACCACAGGGGATGCCCGGCCGGAGGCGGCTCGGGGTCCATGACGTCGAGGGCCGCGCGTAGCCGGCCTGACCTCGTCTCGGCCAGTAGGGCGGCGGTGTCGATGGTGCCGCCGCGGCCGACGTTCACGACGAGCGCGTCGTCGGGGAGGGCTGCGAGCAGGCGGGCGTCGAGGAGGCCGGTGGTCTCGGCGGTCAGCGGCAGGGTGGACACGACGATGTCCGCGTACGGAAGCAGGTCCGGAAGTTCGTCGACTCCGTGCACCGACTCGGCGGGGCGGGCGCGGCTGGCGACCCGGCGTATCTCCGTCTCGAAGGGCAGCAGCCGGGCCTCGATGGCGACGGCGATCGAGCCATAGCCGAGGAGGAGTACCCGTGAGCCGGCGAGCGAGCGGGTGAAGTGCGGCTGCCAGCGCTGCGCGTCCTGGTCGCGGGCCCAGCGGGGCAGTTCGCGTTGCGCGGCGAGGATGAGGCCGAGGACGTGTTCGGCGACGCTCGCGTCGTGCAGGCCCCGGCCGTTGCACAAGGTGACGCCCGGCGGCACGTGTGGCAGCAGGTTGTCGACGCCGGCGCTGAGACTCTGCACCGCCTCGAGCTTCGGCATCCGGCCCAGCGGCTCGAACGTCGCGGACCCCTTCGCGTACGGCAGCACGTAGAACCGTACTTCGGACACGTCCGCCGGGGCCGGGCCCGTACCGTCGTAGATCTCGACGGTCAGGGCGTCCGGCCAGCCGCCCATCAGGTCGGCGACGTGCGGCCAGGGCACGAGCGTGTCGGGTGGGACGCTCACGCGGTCACCTCCCGGGCGGGCCTGGCGCGAAGCAACGGCATCAGCGCGGCGGCGGCGAGCGACACGGCCATCACCAGGAAATCCGCCTCCTTCCGGCCCATGCCTTCGTCCAGCCAGCCTACGACTTCGGTCCCGGCGACCCCGCCCAGGGCGGCGATCTGTCCCATGGCATGGCCGAGGCCGAGGAAGCACCGCATACCGCCGGAAGGTCCTCGAGGAACTCCAGCTGTCGGCGCCCTCGATCACTGCGTACGCTCGGCCCATCCGGCCGACGCGCCGACATGGGCGGTGAGGTGTTGTTTTCGGTCGATGGCCCGCAGACGACCAGTGGCGTCTGGAGACGGCGCTCCTCTGCTGGAGCCGGGAATGCGAGGAAGAGCGATGAGCCAGTATTTCCAGGTCGACGATCGCGTTCTTTGGAATCCGTCGAGTGGAGTCGCTCAGCTCTTCATACGGACGGCGGAGGCACTCGCGCCGGAGACAGGGCTGCCGACCGGACTCGGTCCCATGGTGAACGACGAGTGCGAGATCGACTTGGCGGCCTTCGCCGCGTTCGTGAGCGCGCTTCTCCACCGCTACGAGCGGTCCGACCATCCGATCCTGCATTCGCTCATGGAGGGTTTCATAGCGACGGCTCTGGTGCTCGTCCAGCGTGGTGGCGCGACACCATCTGTATCCGGCGGGAGAGACGAGAGTCTGCGAGACATCCAGGTGAGGCTCCACGCCGAAGCGTCCCGAGTGGCCGGGTACCGGGCATCGAGCGCTGGGCGGCTCTTGTCGATCAGCACGCTCAGGCAATGCCACGCTGACGCCGCCGGCGCCCGATTCGGGGAGTTTCGGTGGGGCATGACCCAGAGGGAGTCGCTTGGGCGGGTTCTCGGGGGAGGGCATCGTGCTCGAGGTGATCGGGGCCGGGTTCGGGCGGACCGGCACGTTGTCGTTGAAGCTGGCGCTGGAGCGGCTCGGGTTCGGGCCGTGCCACCACATGATCGAGCTCATCGACAATCCGGAGCAGCTGGACCGGTGGTCCCGGGCGGTCGAGGATGGCGACGCGGACTGGGACGAGGTCTACCGCGGCTATCGGGCCACGGTCGACTGGCCGGGGGTGGCGTACTGGCGGCGGCTCGTCGACTACTACCCCGCGGCCAAGGTGATCCTCACCGTCCGCAGCCCGAAGGGCTGGTACGAGAGCGCCCGCGAGAGCATTTACCGTGCCACGTCGTTCTGGCCGAACGATCCGCTCGGTGTGCACCGGCGGCGGTTCGTACAGCGGGTGGTGTGGGACGGGGAGTTCGGTGGGCGGTTCGAGGACGCCGCGTACGCGAAGGCCGTGTTCATCGAGCACAACGACGCGGTACGGCGTGAGGTCCCGGGCGAGCGTCTGCTGGAGTTCCGCGTGCGTCAGGGCTGGGGGCCGTTGTGCGGCTTCCTCGGCGTGCCCGTACCCGATGAGCCGTTCCCCCGTACGAACGACCGGCAGGAGTTCGCCGAGCGGGTCGCCCAGCGGCAGGGACGGTGAGGAGCCCCTTGCCCTCACCGATGAGGTCATTAAATAAGCAGCGAGTAGGGCCGATCTGGCGCGACCAGAAAAGGGCATCGTGTTGACTTTTAATGACCCGTCGGCAGACGATCGCGGGATGGCGTAGCGTTCGAGGGCGGAGGTGGCGTCCATGGTCGACTCGGCATCCCCGGCGAGGGTATCGCTCGAACTGCGGAACATCGGCGACGAGCGGACGCTCCGAGAATTCCACGAGACGCTGCTCGCACCCAACTTCGCCCCGGAAGAGCTGTTCTCCGCCGACACTCTGGTCGACGGTGTTCACAAGGGGAAGGCACGCGTCCTCGCGGGCTTAACGGGCGATGGGACGCTGGTGGCCGGTGCGGTCGGCGAGTGGTTCGCGGGCAGTCACGTGCAGCTGCTCACCTACCTCGTCGTCAGCCCCGAGGCCCGGGGCCTGGGGGCGGGATCTCGGGTGCTGCAGGCGGCGCTGCGGCAGTGGATCGACGAACTGCGGCCCCTGTTGGTCGTCGGCGAGGTCGAGGATCCCCGCTGTTTCAAGGATGTCGGTCTCGGCGACCCGGAGGCCCGGGTGCGGTTCTACGAACGGCTGGGCGTGCGGTCGCTGCCCGTGCCGTACGCGCAGCCGGCGCTGAGCCCGGATCTCGGCCGGGTCCCGCATCTGATGCTGATGGTGTTCGCGGCGGACGAGGCGGCGCGGCGCCCCGAGGGGACGATCGACGGGTCGATCGTCGAGCGGTTCCTCGTCGAATACTTCGAGTCGACGGAAGGCCCGCTGCGCTCCGATGACGCGGAGCTTCGGGCCATGCTCACCGCCTGCCGGAAACCGAACGGCCTTCCATTGCTGCGCGCGCACGAACTACCGGAATACTGAGCCATTAACCGCATTTCCGATGGTGGAATCGCCACGCTTCGCTCTACGCTGTCCTGAACGAAAGAGGCGGCGGTAGAGATGTCATCGCGAATTGCCAAGTATCGGCTGGACGATTCCACGATCGTTTACTACGAGATCGATCCCCCGGACGGGTTCCAGCCCGCCCGCGCCGACGCCGTCGTCGGCAAGATGAAGGACGCGGTACGGCCGGCTTTCGAGGCGGCGCGGGTCGTGGTCGAGAAGGCGCGGGAGTGCGGGCCCGATGAGGTCGAGGTGACGTTCGGCGTCAAGGTGAGCGGCACGATGGACTGGCTGATCGCCAAATCGGCCGGTGAGTCCAACTTCCAGGTCAAGATGACGTGGAGCCGGAGCAAGGGCCCAGAGGGCACTTCGGCATGACCGGTGGCGACCGGTATCCCCCTCGGCAGACGTGGGTCGGCGCGGTCCTCGACTCCGACAGGGAGGACCGTACCGTCCTGGGGTCGGCGGTCCTCATCGACGAAAGGCGGCTGCTCACCTGCGCCCATGTCGTCACGGACGGGCCGCTGTGGGTGGAGTTCCCGAAGGCCGTCGGAGCGCCGATGCGCCGGGTCGCCGAGGTCCGCCGGTCCGCCCCAACGTACGACCTGGCCGTCCTTTCGCTCGCCGAGGCCGTGCCCCCGGAGGTGACGGCGGCGCCCTTGGACTTCACCGAGCCGGACGCGTTGTGCGGGAAGAGCTGGGGAGCGTTCGGGTTCTCCGACGGCGACCCGCTCGGTGGCTGGGCCGACGGAGTGATCGGCGCTGCTCTGGGGTTCGGGTTCGTCCGGCTGGACGCCCAGTCGCGCTACCGGTTGCGGCCCGGGTTCAGCGGCGGGGGCCTGTGGTCCGCCGAGCGCGGCGGCGTCGTGGCGATCATTGTGAAGGCCTCGCCGGACGGCGATGGGCAGGCGATCACTTTGCACCAGGCGGACCTGTGCTTTCCCGCGGAGAAGCTCCGTGCGCCGACCGGCGACGGGCCGGCGTCCGCCGCCCGGTGGAGCCTCGAGGAAGACCCCGCGACCACCGCGCACTGGCATCCCCGGGCTCGGGGAGTGATGGTCGACGACGACAGCGCCCACCGGTTCCGGGGCCGTACGGCGGCGCTCCGGGAGATCGTCGCCTGGCTGGACCGGGAGCGTACGGACCACCGGGTGCTGGTGGTCACCGGTACGCCCGGGGTGGGGAAGTCGGCGGTGCTCGCCCGCATCGTGACCACGGCCGATCCCGTCGCCCGGACGCTGCTGCCCGCGGACGACCGCGCGGTGCGGGCCGCGGTCGGGTCGGTCGCGTGCGCGGTGCACGCCAAGGGCAAGACCGCGCTGGAGGTCGCCGTCGAGATCGCCCAGGCGGCGTCGGCCGAGCCGCCCGAACAGCTGCACGATCTCGTCCCCGCGATGCGCGAGGCTCTGGCCGGTGAGCGCGCCGGTCGCTTCAACGTGATCATCGATGCGGTCGACGAGGCGACGAGCCCCTCGGAGGCCAAGGCGATCATCCGGCAGGTCGTGCTCCCGCTGCTGCGGCACTGCGCGGGAGCGGGCGTCCAGGTGATCATCGGCTCGCGCCACCGGGTCGGCGACGTCGACGTCCTCTACCTGCTCGGCGAGGCGGTGACCCTGATCGACCTGGACGACCCGGCCTACTTCGCACCGGAGGATCTGGAGGAGTACGCGCTGGCGACGCTGCGGCTGCTGGGCTCCGGTGACCGCCTCGACAGCCCGTACCGGGACGAGCGGGTGGCCCGTCCGGTCGCCGCCCGGATCGCCGAGCTGTCCGGGCGTAACTTCCTCATCGCGGGCATGACGGCCGTCAGCCACGGGCTGTACGACCGGTCCCCCGTCGACCCGGCGGCGCTCACGTACACCCGTACCGTCGCCGACGCGCTGCGCGACTATGTGGAGCCGCTGCCCGGTGCGGGCGAGGCGACGGCCGCGCAGTTGCTGACGGCGCTGGCGTTCGCGGAGAGCCCGGGTCTGCCGCTGGATCTGTGGAGCGTGGCCGTCGAGGTGCTGTTCGGAGTACTGCCGACGGTGCGAGAACTGTCCGGATTCGTCGCTCGGTCCGCCGCCGACTTCCTGATCCAGTCCTACGACCAGGACTCCGGCCGCGTCTTCCAGCTGTTTCACGAGGCGCTCAACACCGCCTTACAGGAGGAACGGTCGCAGGCCGTCCCGGCCGTCGAGGACCAGCGGGAGCTGACCCGGGCGTTCCTCGAACACGGTCGCCGGACCGGCTGGGCCTCGGCACACCCCTACCTGCAGCGCTCCCTGTCCCACCACGCGGCGCAGGCGCGGATGCTCGACGCGCTGCTCACCGATGACGCCTACCTGCTGCACGCGGATCTGCGGCGGCTGACGCCGCTCGCCGACCAGGCCCGTACGCCGGCCGGCCGCGATCGCGCGCTGCTGCTGTCCCGCACGCCGTACGCCACCTCCGCCCCGGCGCCCGTCCGTACGGCGATGTTCAGTGTCACGGAGGCGCTGGAGAAGCTGGGCGGCAGCTACCGTTCCGGCCCCGCGCCGTATCTGGCCCGGTGGGCGGCCACCCTCACTCATCGGGAGCGGGCCGCCCGGGAGGGACACACGGGCGGGGTCTGGTCGGTGTGCGCGCTGCCCCTGGGCGGCCGGACCGTGCTGGCCTCGGCCGGCGAGGACGAGGTGATCCGGATCTGGGATCCCGTCGACGGCCGGCAGATCCTGGTGCTGGACGGCCACCCGGGGTGCGTGTTCGACCTGTGGGTGTTCACCGCGGCGGACGGGCGGACGCTACTGGCCTCGGCCGGGGCCGACGAGCTGGTGCGCGTGTGGGACCCGGCGACCCGCCGGCAGGAGCGCGTGCTGGAAGGGCATGCCGGCTCGGTCTACCAGTTGTGCTCGTACGCCGCGGAGGACGGGCGGACCCTGCTGGCCTCCGCCGGGGCCGACGCCACCGTACGGATCTGGGACCCGGCGACCGGCGACCAGGAGCGCGTCCTCGAGGGGCACACCGGGCCGGTCCATGGCGTCTGCGCGTACACCGTGGCGGGCCGGCCCCGGCTGACGTCCTGCGGCTCGGACGGCGTGCGGACCTGGGATCCCTGGACCGGGCGGCAGGGTCCGGCCGTGGAGGACGGCGCGGCGGAGGGCTGGTCGGTCTGCGCGTTCCCCGGGCCCGACGGCCGTACGATGCTCGCCGTCACGGGCGAGAACCTCATCCGGATCTGGGACGCCGCGAGTGGGCGGCGGCTGCGGGTGCTGTCCGGACACATCGGAGCGACGTGGTCGTCGTGCGTCTTCACCGCCGCCGACGGCTCGCCCCTACTGGTCTCCTGCGGGGACGACGAGACGGTGCGGATCTGGGATCCGGCGACGGGGCGGCAGGTCCGGGTGGTCGACGGCAACACCGGTGGCGGCTACGCGGTGTGTCCCTTCAGGCTGGGCGACCGTACGCTGCTCGCCTGCGCGGGAGCCGCGGCGCTGCAGGTGCTCGACCCCTCCACCGGGGAGCCACAGCCCGCACTCCCGCTCGGCACCAACACGGCGTGGTCAATGAGCACGTACCGCGCACCCGACGGCCGTACGCTGCTGGCCTCGTCCGGAGGGGCCGGGGCCGTGGTCGAGCTCTGGGATCCGCTCACCGGGGACCGGCTACGGACGCTGGAGACCGGCACGGGGCCGGTCTGGTCGGTCTGCGCGTTCCCCGCTGAGGACGGGCGCGCACTCGTGGCCTCCGCCGGGGCGCACGCGAGTCTCCAGATCTGGGATCCGGCGACCGGACAGCGGCTCCGCGAGCTGCGGAGCGGCACGGGAACCCTCTGGGCGACGTGCGCGCTCACCGTCGGCGGACGCATGGTGCTCGCCGCCGGCGGGACCGAGGGGGTCATCCGGCTCTGGGACCCGGCGACCGGCGAAGTGCTCCGCTCACTGCACGGCCATACGAGCACGGTCTGGTGGATGTGCGCGTTCGTCCAGGACGATCGTGCGACGCTCGCCTCGGTGGGCAATGACGGAGCCCTCATCCTGTGGGATCCCGGTACGGGCGAGCGGCGCCGGGTGCTGTCCGCTCACCGGGGCGGCGCCTGGTCGGTGTGCGCGCTGCGGGTGGGCGGTCGCCCGGTGCTGGTGTCCGGGGGCGCGGACGCGGCGGTCCGGATCTGGGACCCGGAGACCGGCACAATCGTAAGGACGCTGTCGGGGCACGCCGGCGGGGTCTGGTCGGTGTGCGAGCTCGCCGTACACGGTGGACCGCCGCTGCTCGTCTCCTCCGGCGACGACGCGGTGATCCGGGTGTGGGATCCGGCGACCGGGGAGCCCATCCACGTCATCCCGGTGCATCAGCTGCCCGTCGTCGTCACCGAGGCGGCCGGGCTCCTGGTGGCGGGGTTGTCCGCCGGGCTGCTCGCCATCGACCTCGCCCGAACCGTCGACGGGAAGGTCGGGCGGCCGTGACCCCGCCGCTCCGCAGTGCGTGATCGGGCCCGCGGACCGGACACGGCCGGCCGGCGGCTTCGGCGCGGTGATCGGCCTCGGTGACCTGGCCCGCTTGACGCAAGATCGTTTACTGCGCTTGGCTGCCTCGTCCCCCAGTGGAGTGAGGTAGCAGTGAAGAAGACGCAGCTCGTTCTCGGCACCGCCGGTCTGCTGGCGCTGACGGCGTGCGGCTCGGGCCCGGCGGCGGCGGGCAAGGTCGCGCATGCGGTTCCGGTCGCCGGCACGGTGCAGGCCACGGCCGACACGTACCGGAACTACGCCGACCTGGCCCGGCATGAGAAGGAGGGGCGGGACTACACGCGGGTGCAGCGGACGCCGCGCGGGGCGAAGGTGGCGCAGATCGCGATCCACGGTGGGCTGATCGAGGCGCCGACGTCACAGCTCGCCGACTACGCCGCGAGTTACGGGCACGACGCCTACTACTCGTTCATGGGGATCAAGAAGTCGGGCAACACGAAGCTGCACATCACCTCGACCCACTTCGACGAGCCGCGGGCGGTGAAGCTCGTGAAGGCCTCCAAGTACACCGTGTCCTGGCACGCCGCCAAGGGCGACAAGGCGGTGACGTACGTGGGCGGGCGGGACACCGCGCTGGTCAACAAGATCATCAAGGCGCTGAAGGCCAAGGGGTTCAAGACGGCGGTGCCGGCGTCGAAGATCGAGGGCCAGAACCCGAAGAACATCTGCAACCGGAACCAGCGCGGCAAGGGCGTGCAGCTGGAGATCAGCGCGGCGCAGCGGAAGGCGTTCTTCAAGGGCGGGCGGCTGGACCGGGACTGGATCGCGAATCCGGCACACCGGACGCAGGCGTTCTACGCCTACGTGAAGGCGGTCGACGGCGTCCTGGCCGGCCTCTGAGCCTTTCCGGGAAGGCCACCTCGTCGCCTGTGAGTCGCCCATGAGGTGAGCCGGCGATCGCGGCGATTAGGCTTGCGATCCCGGCGCGGACGCGCCCGGTACGGCTCGGGAGCATGCGTGGCCTCGGATCCGGAGGACCTTCCCCCCAGACTCGCCCGCGGCATGATGTGGACCGCGCTCGGTCTACTCTTCGCCATCCGCCTGATGAGCGGCAGGTCTGAGGGCGTCCCGTGGCCGAACCTGCTGCTCACGATGGCCCCGTATCCCGCGCTCGTGGCGGTGCTGGCCCGGCGCGGCCCGGGGCCTCGGGTCCGGTACGTCCTGCTCGCGGCCGTGGCGGCGAGCTACGCGGCGCCGTTCCTCGTCCTCGGCGCGGACTGGGCCTGGCTGCCGTGGCCGGTCGCCGTCGCGGTGCTCTGTCTCCTGCCCGCCCGCGCGGCCTGGCCGTCGTTCATCCTCGTCCTGGCCGTCACGGCGGTCGGCGGCCTGCTCATGGACGAATCGCTCCTGATAACGCAGTCGCGGGTGGCCGCCACGGCCACTGACGGGCTCATCCTCTTCAGCCTGTACGCGCTCGCGGACATGGTGAGCGGTCTGCACGCCGCCCGCGACGAGCAGGCCCGGCTGGCGACGCTGCGCGAACGGCTGCGGCTGGACGGCGAACTGCGCGAGGTGGTGGGCGGCGATCTGCGGTCCATCGCGGAGCGGCTGGAGCGGGCGGCGCGCTCCGTCGGGCACGAGCCCGAGGCCGTGCGAACCGGCCAGCCTGAGCCCGTACGGACCGGCCAGCCCGAGGCCGTACTGACCGACCTGCGAGAGGCCGTCGACGCCGCCCGCGGCACGCTGGCCGGTATCCGTGCCACCGCGAGCGAGTACCGCACCTCGGGTGGGCCGGGGGTGACGCCGATCGAGTCACCGCGGCTCGCCCGCCGCGTCCTGCTCGCCGTGCTGCTTCTCCAGGCGACGAAGGTGCTGTTCGAACTGGGCTTCGGGGCGTACGGCCATCCCGCGCTGATGCTCTTGGGCGTGCCGCTGCTGTACGGGATGGTGGCGCTCCAGATGGCGCAGCTGCGGCGGCCGACCCGGACCCGGCTGGTCCTGATCGTGCTGGCGGTCGTGCCCGCGGCTCTGCCGGGCTCCTACCTCGACCTGGGGCTGGGGACTGTCATCGGCGTCTGGGGCCTGGCGACCGGGGCCGTCCTGGCCCACGTGCGGCCGCCGCGCTCGTGGGCGATCGCCGCATTGCTGCTGGCCGGGCACCTGTCGGTCTACTTCTATCCGCCGCCGGTGCCGCCCCACGCGACCATCGTGACCGGGGTCATCTCGCACGTCATCCTGGCGTGGCTGGTCTACAGCCTGACCCGGCTGGCCGATCTGGTGGTGCTGCTCGACCGGGCGAAGCATGACCTGACACGGGAGGCGGTCGCCAGGGAACGCGTCCGGATCGCCCGTGACCTGCATGACGTCCTCGGGTTCAGCCTGTCGGCGGTGGCGCTGCGGGGCGAGCTGGTGATCCGGCTGCTGGAGCGTGACCCGGCCCAGGCCGGGTCCGAGCTGGCGGCACTCCGCGCGCTCGTCGGCAGGGCGCGCGGCGAGCTGGCCTCGATCGCGGACGGGCGGATCCGGCTGCGGCTGCGCCGTGAGATCGACACCGCGCTGGAGGTGCTGGCGGCCGCGGGCGTGGCAACCGATGCCCGGGTGGAGACGGAGCGGCTTCCGGACTCCCTCGACACCGCGCTGGCCGCCGTGCTCCGCGAGAGCGTCACCAACGTCCTGCGGCACAGCGACGCCCGTACGTGCACGATCTCCGTCGCCTGCGCGAACGGCGTCGTACGGCTGCGGGTCGTCAACGACGGGGCACGGCCGGAGCGGGGCCGGGGCGGGGGATCGGGGCTGGCCGGGCTGGCCGAGCGCACCGGCGGCCGACTGACCGCGGTGCGCGGGCCCGGTGGGACGTTCGAGGTGGTGGCCGAGTTCCGATCAGATCCAGCCGGCCTCGGAGGCGATGCGGACGGCGTCCACACGGTTGCGGGCGCCCAGCTTGGCGACCGCTGACGTCAGGTAGTTGCGGACCGTCCCGTACGTCAGGAAGAGCCGCTCGGCGATCTCCATGGGCTGTGCCCCGGTCGCCGAGAGGCGCAGCACCTCGGTCTCCCGCTGGGTGAGCGGGTTCGCCGGGGCGCGCAGCGCGGCCAGCGCCAGCGCCGGGTCGATCGCCTGACCGCCCGCGGCGACCGTGCGGATCGCCTCGACCAGCTCGACGGGACGGATGTCCTTGGGGACGAACCCGGCGACCCCGGTGTCCAGCGCCCGGCGCAGCTCCCCCGGCTTGCTCAGCGCGGTGACGATCACGACCCGGCAGCCGGGCACGCGTTCGCGCAGCGCGGCGGCCGCCGTGACGCCGTCCACCCCGGGCAGGTCGATGTCGATCAGTGCCACGTCGGGCCGGTGCTGCTCCGCCGCGGGCACGATCTGGGTGCCGGCGACGACCTGCGCCACGACGTCGATGTCGTCCTCCAGGCGGAGCAACTCGACCAGCGCCTCGCGCAGCAGGTGCATGTCCTCCGCGATCAGTACTCGGATCATCCGCCTCCCTCCACCTCAATGATCCACCGGTATGCGAAATGCATAGGAACCCGGTGACTGTCGCACTGTCCCCGCATCTGCCGGGTCGGCGAGCATCGTGCACGTCGGATCGGTGATCGGGATGGGAGATCTCGCCGCGTTCCCGCGCGGCCGAGCATCTCGCGGACCGCGTCGCGCCGCCGGGCGATGTGGGCCCCGGTGACCGGCTTCGTGAAGTCCTCGTCCTGGAGCGCCTCGGCCGCCAGTGCCCGGTTCAGGACTCCGTTGATGCCGCGCTGCGATACGCACCGCACCGTATTGGAAGGAGAGTGTTGTGCGAACCCGTTCCTCGACCCCCGCGCTGCTCGCCCTGTCGCTCGGGTACTTCGCCCTCGGCACCGCGTCGCTGGCGGTCATCGGCCTGAGCGCCCCGATCGCCACCGACCTGCACGTCCAGTCGGCCACGGTCGGCACCCTGGTCACCGTGTTCGCGCTGGTGTTCGCGCTGGCCGCACCGGCGGCCTCGATCGTGCTGGGCCGGATGTGCCGACGCCGGGCGCTGCTCCTCGGGCTGGCCCTGCTGGTCGTGGGCGACCTCGGCAGCGCCGCCGCCCCGAGCTTCACGGTGCTCGCCGCCGCCCGGGTGGCCGCCGGCCTCGGCGGCGCGATCTTCGGCCCGGCCGCGTCCGCCGCCGGATCGATGGTCGTTCCCGAGGAACAACGGCCCCGGGCTCTGGCCACGGTCTTCGCCGGGATGACCGCCGCCACGGTGCTCGGCGTGCCGCTGGCGTCGGCGGCGGGCGGGACGATCGGCTGGCGCTGGGCCTTCGCCGGGGTCGCGGCGCTCACCGCCGTCGCGATGGCGCTGCTGCTCTGGCTGCTCCCCTCCGTCGAGGCGGGCCCAGCGCCCACCGCGCGGGTGTTCGGCGCGGTCCTGCGCACCGCCGGTGCCCTGCCGATCGTGTCCACGACGCTGCTGGTCATGACCGCGCAGTTCGTCGTGTACGGCGTGGCCGGCGCGTACCTGGCGGCCCGGTTCGGGGCCGGCCAGACCGTGGTCTCGCTCGTCCTGTTCGTCTTCGGCGCCGTCGGAATGCTCGGCAACACCGCCAGTTCCCGGATCTACGAACGCATCGGCGGCGCCCGGGCGATCGCCGTGGCCCTGATCGGGTTCGCGGTCGCCTTCGCGGGCCTCACGGTCGCGCCCCGCTCGATCGCCGTCGCGGTTGCGGTGTTCGGGGTCTGGGCGTTCTTCAGTGCGTCCTTCATGGCCCCGCAGCAGGCCCGCCTGGTCGAGTTGCTCCCCGAGCAGCGCGGCATCCTGCTCGCCCTGAACGCCTCCGCCCTCTACCTCGGCATGAGCCTCGGCAGCCTGCTCGGCAGCCGGCTCCTCCCGGAGGTCGGCGCCCGGCCGCTGTCCGCCCTCGCCCTGCTGCCGCTCGCGCTCGCGGCGGCGGCGCACGTCGCGTCCGTACGGCGCGGCACCCGCCCGAAGAGCGGCACGGAGATCCCCGTGCTCGCCCGCCACTGAATCACCGAATCGCCGAAGGAAGACCGAAATGTCACAGCTGATCCGCGACTACATCGAGCTCGTCTGGAACCAGGGCCGCACCGAGGAGGCCGAGCGGTTTCTCGCCGAGGATCTGATCCAGCACAACCCGAACCTGCCGAACGGCCGCAAGCCGCTGGTCGACTTCATCGGCGGACTGCACGAGCAGCTCCCCGAGTCGCGCTTCGACATCCGCCGGACGGCCGCCGAAGGCGACCTGGTCTTCGTCCACAGCCTGTTCACCGCCCAGCCCGGTCACCGCGGAATCGCCGTGATCGATGTGTTCCGCGTCGCCGACGGGCTGATCGTCGAGCACTGGGACCTGCGCGAGGACGTCCCGGAGACCACGGCCAGCGGCAATCCCGTCGTCTGACCTCGATTGGAATCGGAGTACGGCACATGAGCACCACGCTCGACGGCAAGGTCGCCGTCATCACCGGCGCGGCCACCGGCCTCGGCGCGACGATCGCCGTCCGGCTGGCGGCCGAGGGCGCCTCGGTCGTCGTCGACCACCTCCCCCACCAGGCCGAGGAGGCCGCGGACGTCGTCGCGCGCGCCGAGGCGGCGGGCGGCAAGGCGATCGCGGTCGCGGCCGACATCGCCGACACCGAGCAGATCGCGCTCCTCTACCGGATCGCCGCCGAACGCTTCGGCGGGGTCGACATCCTGGTGAACAACGCCGTCCTCGCCGTCCTCAAACCGATGGCGGAGGTCACCGAGGACGAGTTCGACCGCAGTTTCCGGGTCAACGCCCGGGCGCCGTTCTTCGCGATGCGGCTCGCCGCGCGGCACATGCGTGACGACGGGCGCGTCATCAACATCTCCTCGCACACCACCGGGCTGTTCTTCCCGCGCTACGGCCTGTACGACGGCGCGAAGGGCGCGCTGGAGCAGTTCTCGCGGGTCTTCTCGAAGGAGATCGGGGACCGGGGCATCACCGTGAACGTCGTGTCCCCCGGCCCCACGGACACCCCTCAGTTCCGCAGCCGTCCCGCCGAGTTCATCGCGAGCCTCGAGAAGATGACCGCGATGGGACGTATCGGCAGGCCCGGCGAGATAGCCGAGGTCGTCGCCTTCCTCGCCTCCCCCGCAGCAAGCTGGGTGACCGGCCAGAACATCCGCGTCAACGGAGGAGTCGTATGACGCCCACTCGCCTCAGTGAGCAGACCATCCTCGTCACCGGTGCCACCGACGGTCTTGGTCGCGCCCTGGCCCGGGAACTCGCCGCGCAGGGCGCGACCCTGATCCTGCACGGCCGCGACGCGGGCAAGGGCGCCGCGCTCCTGGCCGAGCTGCGTGCCGAGACGGGCGACGGGAACGGCGACCGGTTCACCTTTGAGAAGGCTGACTTCTCCTCGCTGGCCGAGGTGCGGTCGCTGGCCGAGCGGGTGGCGGCCCGCGGCCGGCTCGACGTCCTGGTCAACAACGCCGGGATGGGCGTCGAGCTGGCCCGCCGCGAGAGCGTCGAGGGATACGAGCTGACCTTCCAGGTCGACTACCTGGCCACCTACATGGTCAGCTGCCTGCTCACCCCGTTGCTGGTCCGGTCCGCGCCCGCGCGCGTCGTCAACGTCAGCTCGGCCGGCCAGGCCCCGCTCGACTTCGACGACGTCCTGCTCGAACGCGGCTGGGACGGGGTCCAGGCCTACTGCCAGGCCAAACTGGCGCAGGTCATGCTCACCATGGACCACGCCGAGCTGCTGCGCGGCACCGGCGTCACGGTCAACGCGCTGCACCCCGCGTCGTACATGCCCACCAAGATCGTGACGCACCTCTTCACGGTGCAGAGCACGCTCGAGGAGGGCGTGGCGAACACCGCGCGGCTGGTGACCGACCCGGCGCTCGCCGACGTCACCGGGGTGTACTTCAACCGAGAGCGCGAGGCCCGCGCCCACGCACAGGCCTACGATCCGGCGGCTCGTGCCCGCCTGCTGGAGGTCAGCGAACGGCTCACCGGTGTTCCGTTCCCGGCGCTCCCGCTGCCCGTTTCCTGACCTCTCCGGCCCCGCCCGGTCGGCCACCCGGCCGGGCGGCCTTGTACGCGCCACGCCACAGGGCCGCCCGCTTGCCGCACGTCGAAAAGGGATTGCAGGCACGGATCACGGTCCGATAGATGTGATCGCTGGATCCCGGGCCACCAGGGCTCGCGGGATACGGCAGCGAAAGGAGGCGTGAGCCCGTGAACCCCATCATCGCCGCGCTTGCCTCCTCCCGGGGCGCGGACCACCTCTGACCCCGGAGACGGGCGAGCGCCTTCACCGGAGCGTGCTTCGACCGTGGAACTGAACAATGTGACCATGCGCCCGATCACCGGGCGCGAAGAACTCGACCTCTTCTCCCGGTTCCCCTACGTCCTCAACGAGGAACTGCCGGACGACCTCGCCGACGGCCGCAGACAGGCCGAGTGGATGTGGGTCGCCCTGGACGGGGACCGGCTGCTGGCCAGGACCGCCTGGTGGGCTCGGCCGGGACGCGACACCCCGCTCCTGCTGGACATCCTGGACATCGACGACGGCCTCCCCGCTCGCTCCCGCGTCGAGGTCGGCGAGCGGCTCCTGCGTACGGCGATGGCCGCCGTCGTCCCGGACGGTTCGCCCAAGCCGGAGTACAGCCGCTTCCTCCCGCCCGACTGGCGCGACGGCGCCGCCACCCGCCAGGCCGTCCAGGAGCGCATGACGATCCTGGAGCGCACCGGCGCCCGGTTGTTCGTCGAGCGGTTCCGCCTGGAATGGCGCCCCGGGACCACGATTCCCGAGCCGAGCGGCCGCCTGGCCTTCCGGCCCCCTCACGACAGCGCGGAGCTGCTCGACCTCATGGTCTCGGTCCTGGAAGGGACGCTGGACGCTCACGGCCGCGCCGACCTGACCCGCATGTCAGCCCAGCAGGCCGCGACCCGCCACTACGAGGACGAGCTCGCGCGCTACACCAGCCCCAGAGACTGGTGGCGCGTCGCGACGCTGCCCGGCGGGGAGCCCGTCGGCTTCGTGATCCCGGCCCACAACGCCTACAACCCGATCATCGCCTACATCGCGGTACTGCCCGAGCACCGCGGCAACGGCTACATCGACGACATCCTCGCCGAAGGCACCCGTGTCCTCGCCCTGGAGAACGTGCCCCGCATCCGAGCCTCGACGGACCTCGGCAACACCCCGATGGCCGGCGCCTTCCAGCGCGCCGGATACGTCAACTTCGAACGTGAGATCAACATGACCTGGGACTGACCCACGGCGGCGCGTCCTTGCGGAGTGTCCGGATCCGGCCGACGAATGAGACACCTCCCGAAGATCAACGAAGCGACGCATCCGGTTAGCATCGGGAGAAGAACGTTCGTTTTACGTATCGCCTCCCTTACTGCCACAAAAAGGGGGGTTTCCCACACGAGAGGACGCGCTCGTGCTCGAGGTGATCGGGGCCGGATTCGGACGGACCGGCACGATGTCGTTGAAACTCGCGCTGGAACGGCTCGGGTACGGGCCGTGTCATCACATGATCGAGCTGATCGACGACGCCGAACAGCTCGATCTGTGGTCGCGGGTCGCGGAGGCCGGCACCGCGGACTGGGACATGGT
The DNA here is from genome assembly GCF_039542055.1 of Actinoallomurus vinaceus. Classification (NCBI taxonomy): domain Bacteria; kingdom Bacillati; phylum Actinomycetota; class Actinomycetes; order Streptosporangiales; family Thermomonosporaceae; genus Actinoallomurus; species Actinoallomurus vinaceus. Next base: position 285,613 of record NZ_BAABHK010000011.1, on the reverse strand, counting down.
CTACCGGGACTTCCGGGCGACCGTCGACTGGCCGGGGGCGGCGTTCTGGCGGCAGCTCGTCGGCCACTATCCCGAGGCGAAGGTGATCCTCTCCGTCCGCGATCCGCGCAGCTGGTACGAGAGCGCCTACGAGAGCATCTATCGCGCCCGGTCGTTCGTGGCGGGCGATCCGCTCAGCGTTCAGCGCCGGGACGTCGTCGGGCGGATGGTGTGGGACGGGACCTTCGGTGGCCGGTTCGAGGACGCCGAGCACGCGATGGCCGTCTTCACCGAGCACAACGACGCGGTACGGCGGGAGGTGCCGGCCGAGCGCCTGCTGGAGTTCCAGGTGAAGCAGGGCTGGGGGCCGCTGTGCGACTTCCTCGGCGTGCCGGTGCCCGATGAGCCGTTCCCCCGCAGCAACGACCGGCAGGAGTTCGCCGACCGGATCGCCGACCGCCTGCGCAAGGAAGAGTAGGTCAGCGGCCGCTGCGGGCGGAGCGCCAGCGGCTGGGAGACAGACCCTCCTGGCGCTGGAAGAACGTGCTGAAGTTCGCGGCGTCATCGAAGCCGAGGCGCTCGGCGCAGCGCGCGACGGACAGGTCGGTGTGGGCGAGGAGGCGCTTGGCCTCCAGCAGGATCCGCTGGTCGAGGAACTGCTTGGCACCCACGCCCGCGGTCTCGCGGGTCGCCCGGGTCAGGGTCCGTACGCCGTAGCCGAGCGCGCGGGCGTAGTCGGCGACGTGGTGCCACCGGGTGAAGTGCCGCTCCACGGCGGCGCGGTAGCGGCGGAAGACCGTGCGGTCCTCGGCCGCGGCGGAGGTGCCCGGCCGGGCGGGGAGCACGCGCAGCGCGAGCGCCGCGAGCAGGTGGGCGAGCACGGGAGACGATCCCAGGCGCGGGTCGGCCACGGCTGAAGCGTGCTCGTACGCCAGGTGGTCCGCCGCTCGTACGCTCAGGTCCCAGGCGCTCCCGTCCAACTGCCAGCACGCCGGGGCGAAGACGTCCGCCGCCGCCTGGGCCGCGGGGCCGGCGGGCATGAAGCCCTGCTCGAACAGCACCAGCGGGCCGTCGAGGTCGTCGACGTCGGTCCAGCGGTGGACGACGCCGGGCCGGATCCACACGACGCTCCCCTCGTGCAGGGCGTGGTCGATGAAGTCGGCGGTGTGGCGTCCCGCGCCCGACCGTACGAGGGCCAGGACGTGGAAGTCCGGGCGCTGCGGGCGGGTCCGCCGACGGCCTGGGTCCATCTGGCGCAGGCGTTCGAAGCCGAGCACCTCGACGCCGAAGCCCGCGCCAGGGGCCGGGGAGTAGCGGAGCTGCCGCACTCCGGGGAGCTGACCGGTTTCCACAGCACTCACGCGCCTTTCGACCGTGTTTCCCGCCCACGACGACCGTAGCGTCGAACTTGCGATCTTGCAGTAAGCAGCCGGGTCGGCCCGAGCCGGGACGGTTCGGCGCGGGCGGTCCGCCAATATCGAGGAGACCACGGAGATGACGGAAACCACAATCGCGGTGACGGGCGGGGCGGTCGGCGTGTCCAGGCGAGGACAGGGCGGGCCGGCGCTGGTCCTCGCGCACTACTGGGGCGGGTCCGCCCGTACGTGGGACGCGGTGGTGGAGCGGCTGCCGGCCGACCGCGACGTCGTCCGCTTCGACCAGCGCGGCTGGAGCTCGTCCAGGGCGCTGCCCGGCCCGTACGGGCTCGATCGGCTCGCCGACGACGTCATCGACGTCGTGGAGGGGCTCGGCCTCGACCGGTACGTGCTGGTCGGGCACTCGATGGGAGGCAAGGTGAGCCAGCTCGCCGCCGCCCGGCGTCCGTCCGGACTGGCCGGGGTGGTGCTGCTCGCTCCCGCGCCGCCGCGGCCGCCGGCCACGGTGACCGCCGAGTCCCAGCGGTTCCTCGCGCACGCGTACGACTCGCCGGAAACCGTCGAGCAGGCGCTCGACCAGGCGCTGACCGCCACCCCGCTGGATCCGGCCGTGCGGGAGGCCGTCGTCCGCGACAGCATGGCGGCCGACGCCGCCGCGTGCCAGGAGTGGCCGCTGCACGGCATCGCGGCGGACGTCACGGACGCCGCCGGAGCCATCGACGTGCCCGTCCTTGTCCTGGCGGGCGAGCACGACCGGGTCGAGCCGCCTCAGGTCCTGCGCGATCATCTGCTGCCCTGGATCCCCCACGCGCGGTTCGACGTGATCCCCGGTGTCGGGCACCTGCTGCCATTGGAGGCGCCGGAGGCCGTCGCCGCGGCGCTGGAGGGCTTCGCGGCCGACCTCGCGCGCTGACCTCGTGCGGGGAGGCAGTCGGTCGGTGTGTCTCGGCCACCGACCGACCTCATTCGGCCCGACGCTCGGTCAGGCCGCGGAGATCACACTGTTGATCCAGTCCCGGTAGAAGCCGATGCCGGTGTAGATGTCCGGCGCTCCACCGCAGGTGTCGCTCACCCCGCGGCTGTCGACGCCCTGGAGGATCCAGCGCTGGTCGACCAGCGACAGCAGCGGGGAGCCGGAGTCGCCGCCGCACGGGCCGCGGACGCCCTCCGGGTTGTCCGCGCAGGTGTCACCGACGGCGATGCCGTACGCGTCGCTGCCGTTCTCGTCGACGTGGCACTTCGTGGTGTCGTCCGGAAGGATCGTGGTGTCCAGCTGCTGAAGGATCGTCGGCAGCTTGCTCGGGTCGCCGATGTCGCTGTTGGAGGTGTACCCCCAGCCGATCTCCCGGACCTTGGTGCCCGGTTCGGGGAGGACGGTGGCCATCGGCACCGTCTTCTCGGTGACCGGCGCGGTCAGGTGCAGGAGCGCGACGTCCTTGCCGGGAGTGTGGTCCGGGTAGTTGACCCACTCGGGGTGCAGGACGATCTTGTCGAACTTCGCGATCGTGCCGCCCGTGGTCCGGTCCTTCGAGCCGATCCGAAGGTGGAAGATGGTCGGGTCCATGGGCTGGGTCGGGGTCGTGTCCGAGGCCTCCGTGGACACGCAGTGGGCCGCCATGACGACCCACTGCGGCTTGATCAGGGCACCGCCGCACCGGTGGGAGTCCGGGTTGCCGTTGCGCAGGTACTCCAGCGAGACCATGAACGAGTACGTCTGGTCCGCCGGCTGCCCGCCGACGATCTTGGGCGAGGGGTCAGTGCTCGCGGGGGCCGCCTGCGCGGCGCCGGCGGTGGCCAGCGCGCCGGCGAGGACCGCTGCCGTCGCCACCACGCGGGCGAACAGCCGTCGCCGGCCGCCAGAGGAGGCATTCGAAGCCGAGGTCATGCGGGTTTGACTCCTGTCCTTTTTGTCCGTTCGTCAATGACCCGGCCAATGGCGTCCTCATCCATCGCCGCTTCGGCGCGGTAAGGCCAAGCGCCAGTCAGGCGATATGTGGACACATTTGACATTGGCCGTCGTCGCCGGACGGTACAGGCTTCGGACAGGCGGTAGTTGATCTTGGAACAGGTGTGATCATCGTCTCAGCGCGAGCCGACTCCGACGGCCGGGCGGAAGATCATCGCATTGCCTCGTAGCCCGACATTTTGCAACTAGCGTTAACTAAGGTGCCTTCGAGACACCAGTTACATACCCCCGCTAGGAGCATTCCGGGTGAAGAAGGTACCTACCGCCCTCTTGATCGCTGGAGGCGTCGCCACCGCCTCCGCCGTCGCCCTGGCCGTCGGAGGCGGCACGCCGGCGACCCACGTCGAGCGCACCGGCGCCCAGACACCGGCCCAGACGACGACCACCGCGGTCGTGCCCAACGCCTACACCGTGAAGATCGTCGGGCAGTACCAGAGCAAGAACTCCTGGTGCGTGCCGACGTCCAGCTCGATCAGCCTCCGCACCTTCGGCATCAAGGTCAGCCAGACCACCCTCGCCAAGAAGATGGGGACCACCAGCAAGGGCACCATGGCCAAGACCGCCATCCCGGTGCTCAACTCCTACGTCAGGTCGAAGACGAGCACCTACCGCACCGGCGACGACATCAGCAGCGGGGCGAAGCTGATGAACCTCGTCGCCAACGACGTCGGCGTCCTGCACCGGGCCACCGTCCTGGGCGTCTGGATCGACGACCTGCCCTGGAGCGGCAAGGGCTGGAAGAACAACACCGGGCACGCGATCGTCGTCTACGGCTACAACAAGTCGAAGGGCACCATCACCGTCTGGGATCCGTGGAAGATGACCAACGGCAAGAAGACCGGCGGCACGCACGTGATCAGCGCCAAGAAGCTCGCCGCCGTCTCCCAGAAGGGCGGCATGTACTACGTCATCCACCGGATCCTCTGACACACCGCTCAGCCGACGTACGTGACGTGCGGGTTGAGGACGGCGTGGGTGTCGGTGCTGCCGCCGACCGCGCCGGTGAAGCCGACCAGCACCTTGGGCGGCAGGGTGACGGCGACGTCGAGGACCTGCCTGCCGTCGATCTGGACGACCATGTGGCTCGCCGTGGTGACGCGCACGTCGACCGCGTGCGTTCCGGTGCGCAGGGGCGGGATGGCGGTCGTCGTCTTGAGGTAGGTCAGCGTGGCCGAGCCCGGCTTCGCCGTGCCGACGCCCGCGACGTTGCCGGGCCCGCTCGGCCACGTGTCGAGCGCCGCGAACACCGCGGGCAGGCCCGCGACGCCCAGGCCCGCGCCCGCCGCGCCGATCGAGGTCGACGTGGCGGTGCTCGCGTCGAGGAGGGCGACGGTCAGGCCGTCGGCGCCGGTGGGGTGGGCTCCGCCGATCTGGGCGGTGAACGTGACGTGCAGCCCGCGCGGCGGGACCGGGATCGCGTTGACGAACGTTCCCGCGCCCGACTTCTGGCCGTCCTGGGTGAGGGTGGCGGTGCTGCCCGAGACGGTGGTGTAGCCGCTGTACCCCCAGGTGGAGGTGGTCAGGTCCGGCAGCTCGTCGTCGCCGTTTCCGGTGAGCGGCACGACCGTGCTGCCGCTGGTGGTGGTCACGGTGAGGCTGCCCGTGAAGGTGCCGCCGACGGCCGGTTTGAACGTCACCGGCACGCTCACCGACGCGCCCGGGGCGACCGTGGTGCGTACCGCGGGCAGGGACACGGTGTACGGGACGTCGGGCGGCGCGACGGCCGAGACGGTCTCGGGCTGGGCGCCGCGGTTGGTGAGCGTGACGGTCGCCGTGCCGGTGCGGCCGACCTGGACCTCGCCGAAGTCGAGCGACGCGGGCGCGGCGGTGAGCGGTGCGCCCTTGGCGGCGACCGTGGTGATCGTGACGCCGCGTACGGTGTGGGCGTCGGCGCGGGTGCCGGTTCCGGCGGTGAAGCCGGGCAGGGCGGTGGCCGGCAGGGAACCGGCGGGAAGCGCGACGTTGAGAAGCCGTTTGCCGTCGACCGCGACCGTGAGGCGGCCGCCGGTCACGGTGACGTCGACCGTGTGGGTGCCGCTGCGCAGTGATCGGGGGACCTTGGCGGTGGCCCGGTAGGTGAGGGTCGTACCGCCGGGGCCGACCGCGACGCCGGTGAAGCCGGCCGACGTCCGGGGCGTGGCGAGGGCGACGGCGAGGCCGCGCAGGCCGAGGAAGCCGAGGCCCGAGCCGGTCCTGCCGACGGAGGCGGGGGTCTGGGTGCGCGGGTCGAGGAGCGCGAACGTCAGTCCCTCACCGCCGGTTCCCGGGCCGAGCTTGGCGGTGAAGCGGGCGTGCAGGCCCTCGGTCGGCACCGCGCGACGGTAGAACGCCGACCCGGCCTTCAGCCTGGCCGCCGGGGTGAGCACGAGGTCGCCGCCGGTGAGCTTCGCGGCCTTGTTGACCGACCACGTGGCGGCGTCCGGCGCGGGGAGGCTCCCCGTGCCGGTGCCGGTCAGCTTGACCGACATGAGCCCCTGCCCGGCGTCGCCGGTCAGGTCGTACGTCGCGGTCTGTAGGCCGGGCTTCGCCGGCGTGAACGTGACCGACTGGTGGACGACGTCGCCGGGGCTGATGACGGTGCCCTCGGCGAGCGGCGCGCTGCTGGTGAAGTCGCCGATCGGGGCCTTGGCCTTGGGGACCGTGACCGGCAGGTTGCCCGCGTTGGTGATGTCGAAGCTCAGCGTGCGGGACGAGCCGGTGGGCAGCGAACCGAAGTCGACGCTCCCCGGGGTGATCACCAGTCTGCCCGCGCCCGTCACCGCCGTGCCGGTCACGGGGACGGTGAGGGTGCCGGCGGTCGAGGCGACGGTGACCGAGGAGGCGTCCGACCCGGGAGCCGTCGGCGCGTACGTCACCGCCACGACGAACGAGCCGCCCGGCTTGACGACGGTGTCCGCCGCGGGCAGGCCGGTCGCCGTGAACGGCCCGGTCGTACCGGTCACCGAGGAGATCGTCTCGTCGGCGGTGCCGGTGTTGGTGACCTGGACGTTCACGGTGGCGGTGGAGCCGACGGGCTGGTCGTTGAAGGTCGCGGCGGCCGGGGTGGCGTTCAGCCCCGGCCGGGTGCCCAGGCCGCCCAGCGCGACGCCGACCGTGCCGGCGTCGGTGGTGGCCCACAGGACGCCGCCCGCCGCGCCGGGGCCGGTGGGCGCGAACGTCACGGGCAGGTCGACGGTCGCGTCCTTGGCCACCGGCAGCGGCAGCGTCGGGGCGGCGACGCCGAACGGCGCCGAGGTGGAGACGCCGGTGATGGTCAGGTCGCGGGTCGCCGTCAGCGTGAGCGTGCGTGCCCCGGCGGCGCCCACGTCGGTGGCGCCGAAGTCGACCGGGCTGCCGGTGAGCGCGGAGGCGGCCGGGCGGCCGAACCCGATGACCTTGCCGTCCCGGGTGCCGACGAAGACCCGGCCGCCGTCGGTGGCCGGGACGGTGAACTTCACCGCCGTGCCGATCGGCGCGGACCACAGCGGCCTGAGCCGGCCCTGCGCGTCGGGCACGGCCGAGTACGCCCGCAGCTGGGCGTTGCCGCCCTTCGGGCCGTCGGCCCACACCGCCCAGACGACCGCGGTGTCCGCCCTCCCGCCGTCCGAGGTGACCACCGGAGAGCCGGAGGTGTACGGGAAGGTCTCCGCGCTGGTGCCGACCTGGGTGAGGGCGGGCAGGTCGCCGCTCGCCCCGGCCTTCAGCGCGCGCAGCGGCCCGCCGTTGCCGATCAGGTAGACGTATCCGCCGTCGTCGCCGGTCCAGGCGGCCGGGTGGCCCCACTGTCCCTGGTACGGGCCGACGACGCCGAGGACCGCGTCGGTGCCGCCGGGGCCCTGGGACCGGCCGCCCAGGGCGTCGCGGTCGAGGAGGAACACCCGGCCGTCCTTGCCCTGCTGGACGAGGACGTGCGGGTGCGCGCTCGTGCCGAAGGAGTCGGGCAGGGCGAGCGGGCCGCCGGAGCCGAAGTCGGTGTCGTTCGTGTCGAGCTTGGGGGCGTTCGCCGGGCTGAAGAAGTCGGCGGCCGACAGGTCGCCGCCCGCGCCGACGTCGAGGCGGACGACCGACTCCGAGAGCGTGCCGGGCGGCCGGTTCCCCGGGCCGGCCGGGGCCATGACGCCGTTGCCGGTGCTGAGGAACACGCGCCCGGGCCCGTCGGAGACCAGGCCGCCGCCGGCCTGCCAGATGCCGGCGCCCTTGTTCGAGGACTTCACCTCGCTCGCCCACATCGAGGTCACCTTGGCGGCTGCGGTGCTCACGCCGACGACGTAGCCGCGGTACTGCCCGTGGTCGCAGTGCGCGCCGAACCCGGCGTACACCGCGCCGTCGAGGAGCAGCAGTCCCGGCCGCTGCATCTCGACCATCGGGTCGAACGCCACGGTCGGGTCGTTGGTCGCGGTCCCGGCGATCGTCACGGGCCAGCCGGGCCGCTCCTCGCCGTCGGCCGGGTCGAGGGCGTGCATGTACCAGTGCGGGTGCTGCACGTCGGGGCCGTCGTTGACCTTGGTGGTGAGGTAGACGGCCTTGGTCGCCGGGTCGTAGACCGGCGCGGAGGTGCTGCCGAGGTCCGGGGCCAGGTCCCCGCAGGTGATGGCCGACGCGGGCCACGACGGCCCGAGGGCGCGCTGCCACGTGATCGCGCCGGTCGCGGGATCCAGGCCGTAGACGTTGTTGTGCTCGGTGGTGGCGATGAGCGTGCCGCCGACCGACAGCGGCTGGGCGTACACCTGGCCGTCCAGCTGCGTCGCGAACAGCTGTCCGAAGTCGGACGAGCCCACGGCGGCCGGGCCGAGGCCGGGCTCGCCGGAGTCCCATCCCGTGCGCAGTGGATCACGCGAGACGGTGGTCACGTCGCCGGCCGCAGGAACGGCCGTTCCCGTCGCGACGGCCACGGCCGTCGCCACCACCGCGGCGAGCAGCGTACGCGCCGCCCGTGAACCGGCGAGCCGCATCCCGAACCCCATCCCCCGAGGCGACGCCCTACCGGCCCGCACATTCCTCACATAATTCGACAAACCAACTTCGAAGCAGATTTAACCGGCGTTACGGACTAAAGGGCACGACTGGGACACGGCACGAGTGTGGTGACCGTCACCCAAGGCGCGGACCAGGGTGTTCATCGGCGCGGATAGCCTCTATAACGATCGGGTCACGGCACGGTCCGGCATCGGCACGGGCGGCCGGACCGTACCCAGGGTCCTCACAGCCACCGCCCAGGATGCGGAGAGTTTCGGGAGTTATCCCTAAGGAAAGAAAGCGGCAGGGGGTGCGATGCACAGATTGTTCTGGTTGGTCATCTCGACCGTTCTGCTCGCCGGCTGTGGCACGGCCCGCGGGACGACATCCAAGGTCCCGGCCGATCGCCCGTACCCGACCAGCAGCGCAACGCCGACCACCAAGGCACCGGCGACGCCCTTGCCGAAGGGCACGCCGACCGCCCAGACCGCGGTGTACGGCCGCCGGGTCGGAGCGCTGTTCTCCCACGACACCTCGGGAACCCACTTCTGCACGGCCAGCACGGTCGACAGCCCGAACCACAACATGATCATCACGGCCGCGCACTGCCTGCACGGCGGTAAGGACGACGACTACGTCAGCGACCTGGTCTTCGTCCCCGGCTACCGCGACGGCAAGGCCCCGTACGGGATCTGGAAGGTCAAGACGGAGCTCGTCGACACCCGCTGGGCGAACGGCTCCGACGAGGACCTCGACGTCGGCTTCGCGGTGCTCGAACCCCTCGGCGGCAAGAACATCGCCGACGTCGTCGGCGCCAACACGCTCGCCGTCGACGCCGGCTTCCGCAACGTCGTACGGGTCACCGGCTACCCGATGCGGTCCGACAAGCCGATCACCTGCGTGAACTCCACGACCAAGGAGGACACCTACCAGCTGCGCTTCGCCTGCAACGGGTACTTCCCCGGCACCAGCGGCAGCCCCTGGCTCACCGGCTACGACCCGAACACCCGGGTGGGCAAGGTCGTCGGCGTGATCGGCGGCCGCGACGAGGGCGGCATGGAGGACAACATCTCCTACAGCTCCTACTTCGACGAGGACGTCAAGCACCTCTACGACGAGGCGGTCCGGGAGAGCGCACCCCAGTAGGCAAAGATGGGGTCATGGACGTCGACGTCATCGTCATCGGGCTCGGCCCGGGCGGAGAAGAGGCAGCGGGCAGCCTGGCCGAGGCGGGGCTCGCGGTGGTGGGCATCGAAGACCGTCTCGTCGGTGGCGAGTGCCCCTACTGGGGGTGCATCCCCAGCAAGATGATGATCCGTGCGGCCGACCTGCTGGCCGAGGGCCGCCGCATCCCGGGCATGGCCGGGGACGCGGAGGTCCGGCCGTCCTGGGCGCCGGTCGCGCGCCGGGTGCGGGAGGCCACCGACAACTGGGACGACCAGGTCGCGGCCGACCGGTTCACCGGGAAGGGCGGCACGCTCGTCCGCGGGAAGGGCCGGATCACCGGCCCGAACGAGGTCACCGTCGGCGACCAGGTGTTCCGCGCCCGCAGGGGCATCGTCATCTCCAACGGCACCGCGCCGGCGATCCCGCCGATCGACGGCCTGCGCGACACCCCGTACTGGACCAACCGGGAGGCGATCGAGACCACCGAGGTCCCCGAGTCGCTGATCGTGCTGGGCGGCGGGGCGATCGGCGTGGAGCTGGCCCAGGTGTTCTCCCGCTTCGGCAGTCGGGTGACCGTGGTCGAGGCACTGCCCCGGCTCCTCGCCCTCGAGGAGCCCGAGTCCAGCGAACTGCTGCAGAAGATCTTCGAGAACGAGGGCATCGAGGTCCGTACGGGCGCGAAGGTCGAGCACGTCCGCCACGACGGCGACGCGTTCGTCGTCAACGGCGACCTGCGGGCCCAGCGGCTACTCGTCGCCACCGGCCGCCGTACGGACCTGAAGGCCCTGGGCGTCGCGGCCGCCGGCCTGGACGAGAACGCCCGGTTCGTCGACACGGACGGGCGGATGCGCGCCGCCGACGGCGTGTGGGCCCTCGGCGACGTCACCGGCAAGGGCGCGTTCACGCACATGTCGGTGTACCAGGCGCGGATCGTCGTACGGGACATCCTCGGCCAGGACGGGCCGCCCGCCGACTACCGCGCCGTGCCGCGCGTGACGTTCACCGACCCGGAGATCGGCGCGGTCGGCCTGACCGAGCAGCAGGCCCGCGACCAGGGGATGGACGTGCGCGTCCACCACACCGACATCTCCGTGAACACCCGCGGCTGGATCCACAAGGCCGAGGGCTTCCTCAAGCTCATCGAGCACGACGGCGTCCTGGTCGGCGCGACGTCGGCCGGACCGGTCGGCGGCGAGGTGCTCGGCGCGCTCGCGGTCGCGGTCCACGGCGAAGTCCCGGTCGAGCGCCTCCGGCACATGATCTACGCCTACCCGACCTTCCACCGCGCCATCGAAGCGGCGCTCCTGTAGCGCCCGGTACGGGTGGGTCCACGGGCTCAACCGCGGTTGAACCGCCGGCCTCTGGCTCGTTCCCGGATGCCGGCGGTAGCCTCCCCGCTCACGGCCGTGGGCGCCGATCGCTGAGAGGGAAGACGACGATGTCCACCGACATGTACGGCGTGCGGGTGCTGTCCGTCGACGCGGAGCGCCTTCAGGCGACATTCGAGGTCTTCGTCGTCTATTACGACACGGGCTCTCGGACGTACCTTCCCGCGCCGGACGATGTCGGCTTCTTCTTCCACCTGCTCTGGGAGGCGGCGTCCGGCCACCGAGGATCGGACCGGTACGGACCGCTCAGCGAACTGGTGGACCTCGACACCGTGCTGGACTTCGGCTGGGTCGACGCCAACGCACGCCGCTTCGTGTCCCGGGCCGAGCGCGTCGCCACCCGTAACCATCCGCCCACGGCCGCGCAGTGGGAACGGCTGCACGACTTCTACTACGAACGCGCCGGGGGCTGGAAGGACGAAGACCTGCTGGTCCAGTTCGAGTACGACGTGCAGGTCACCGATCGGCGCTGGCTGGAGCCGCTCCGCGCGGGTGACGCCTGGGGGACGGCGTTCTTCCGGCTCAACGCCGACACCTGGACGGCGGAGGACGCGCCGCACATCCCCGACCTGGCCGAACCCGCGGTCACGGTGCAGCCGTTCGCGACGGCCACCGGCGACCTGAAGTACGACCACCTCACTCAGCTGGAGTTCTCCGACGACGGCAAGTACCTGGCGGCCTGCAGCGACAAGGGGCGGGTCTGGGTGTACGACACCGCCGGCTGGACCGAGGTCGTGCACACCTCTGCGGGCGCCGACTGGCTCGTGCCCATGACGATGTGGGTGCCGGGCGAGCACATCCTCACGGTCAAGACGTACAGCCGAATCGACGACCCTGAGGACCTGCCGCAGTGGGCCTTCGACGTCGACACCCGCACGGAGGTCGAGGCACCCTTCCAGCACGGGCACATCCGATCGCGGGACGGCGCCTACCGGATCAGCCCGAACGACGCGGGCGAAGGCGGCTACGACCTGCACGCCACGGAGTTCTCACCGAACCGGCGGATCTCCCATGCCGGTCGCTGGGATCCGATCCAGTGCAAGGACTTCGCCCCGGACGGATCCCGGCTGTTCCTCGGAGCACAGGAGAACCTCTACGTCGTCGACCCGGCGACGGGCGAGGTCGTCGACGAGGTCATGAAGGCGTCCGAACGCCTGTTCCGGATCGCGTCGAATCCCGATGGGGCCTACCTGGCGGTGGGAAGTGCCAGCCGGAAGCTGTCCTACCAGGATTTCAGTGACGGGCGACCGCACGAACTGTGCGTGTGGCGAATGGCCGACAAGAAGATCATCAAGGGTCGGCAGCTGACGACCTACGTCAATGACCTCGCCTGGTCGCCGGACGGGCGATGGCTGGCCGCCGCCGTCGAGCCGGTCGACGAGGGAAGCTTCAGCCGCGGCCGAACCGGCCTCGTCGTCTTCGGCATGGGCCCCGCCGACGGGTGAGTCGGTGGTGGGCGGCGCCGTCCTGAGCGGGGCTCAGCCCGTCCGGCCGGTAAGCCGGCGGAAGAGGCTCTTGGCGGCCTGTTCGTCGAAGCTTCCGCTGATCTCGATGCTGCCGCCGGTGATGGCCTGGGCGACCGCCGGCGCGGAGACGACCTTGTCCCCGACCACGATGGCGATCCTGTTGCCGGGCTGCTGCGACCCCGCCGCGGCGGCCTTGGCGCTCAGCGCCGCGAACGCCTGGGCGTCCGCGCCCTCCAGGTCCAGCTGAAGCGCCCATGACGTCCTGCCGTGCGCGACGTCCGGGGGCTGCACCCTGATGACCTTCACCCGAGTCACGGTCATGGTGCCGTCGGCAGAGAGCCGGTAACACGTCCGCCCGTCGGCGTCCGGAACGCCGCCGCCCGAGCATGGGGCCGGCGACTCCGCGGTCACCTGCTGGAACCGGATCGGCGTCTTCAGCGCGCCCGAGGCCCGGGTCGCGTCGTTGTTGTTCCCGGTGAGGAGCAGGATCGCCGTCCCCGCCCCGATCAGCAGCACCAGCGCCGCGACGGCGACGACCGCGATGAGCGGACCACGGCCGCGCCGGGTCGGGCCCGGCGCGAAGCCTTGCCCCGGGCCGGGTCCGTACGGCGGCGGAGCGTAGGGCTGCGGGCCCGGATACCCGGGTGGCCCGTACGGTTCCGGGCCTGGAGGCCCGTACGGCCCGGCGCCCTGGTTCTCGGGGGTACCGTACGGCGGTGGTCCGGGATGCTCGGCCAATGTCTCCTCCGGACACGATGCGATCTCGCCCTTGTCCTACACCACGGAGCACCGCGGGTCGAGCCGCCGACCGCGAGAGCATTTCCCTACGGAACCGTATGGAGGCCGTGCACGTCTGACGATCATGGTGGAGGGAACACCGGACGGTGGGCAGGAGCTCGTCAACGGGCGATACCGGCTGATCGAGACCATCGGCCAGGGCGGTATGGGCACGGTCTGGCGCGGCCACGATGAGCTGCTCGACCGCGAGATCGCCATCAAGCAGGTGCTTTTCCCATCCGATCTCGACGATGGGGAGCGGGCGGAGCTCAGCGCGCTGGCGCTGCGGGAGGCACGGGCCACCGCCCGGCTGAACCATCCCGGCATCGTCACGATCTTCGACGTCATCGACGCCGACGGCGCCCCGACCATCGTCATGGAACTGCTCGAGGGCCGTTCGCTCGCCGACATCCTCCGTGAAGAGGTGCGCCTGCCGTACCAGCGGGTCGCCGAGATCGGCGCGGCCGTGCTGGAGGCGCTCCGGGAGGCCCACGCCGCCGGCATCGTGCACCGGGATCTCAAACCCGCCAACATCCTCATCTCGGACCGGCGGATCGTCCTCACCGACTTCGGCGTCGCCCAGCGGGTCGGCGAACGCGCCGAGGACTTCGACGACGTCCTGGGCACGCCGGCGTTCATGGCCCCCGAACAGGCCGAGAACGCCGCCGCCAGCCCCGCCGCCGACCTGTGGTCGCTCGGTGCCGTGCTGTTCAACGCCGTCGAGGGCAGGCCGCCCTTCCAGGGCCCCGACCACGCCACGGTCCTGCTCACCCTCCTCACCCAGGAGGCGCCGGCTCTGGTCAACGGCGGGCCGCTCAAACCACTGATCGCCGCACTCCTGATCAAGGATCCGGACCGTCGCCCGACCGCCGAGGACACGGCGGAGCGGCTGGCGGCGATCCTGCGCGAGGACGACGACGGCGCGTCACCGGCGTCCGAGAAGCGGGCGATCCTCCCGCCGGGCCCCGGGAAGGTCAAAAGCGGTGGCGCGACGGCTTCGAGCACGCCCGCACCCGCCCCGGCTCCGCTGCCAAAGCCCGCCGCACCGCCGGGGGCGCTGCCGAACCGCCCGCACTACGTGCGCCCGGACGGTCCACGGCCCCACTCCGTGCCCGCCCTGGCTCCGTCGCAGGGAGCGGGCCGCGTCCTGGCCGGGATGGTCGTCGCCGTGCTCGGCTTCGCCCTGCTGTACTCCTGCGCGTATTTCTCGTCGAGCGGCAGCCCGAGCGGTATCGGCCCCAGCGCGTCCGACTCGTTCGGCGGTCTCCCGAGCGCGCCGGCCTCTCCGCCGGCCACGTCGCCGGAACCCACGCCGACGACACCGGACACACCGACCGGCTTCCACGCGGTGGCGATCAGCCCGGACGGGGACACCATCGCCTTCGGTGGAAGCTCCGGGGTGGTCCGGCTGTACGGAACCACGTCGCACAAGCTGCTGCGTTCCCTCCGTCCGCCTGAGGACTCGGGGGAGGAGATCTCCGCGCTGGCGTTCAGCCCGGACGGCCGGCGCATCGCGATCGGACGCCAATACGCCGACGAGGTGCAGGTCTGGGACTTCGCCAAGGGCGAGAAGTACGCGCTCTCCGGGTTCTCCGACGTGCTGAAGGTGCTGCGGTTCAGCTCCGACGGCCGGACGCTGATCGCGGGCGGCTCGAAGGGCACCATCGGCAGGTGGACCATGCGGACCTCCGCCTACCGGGGCGGTTCCATCAGTGTCCCCGACGGGAACGACGGCTGCCTCGGCATGGCCATCAGCCCGAACGGCTACGTGGCCTGCGGGTATGGCGGCGACAGGAGCAACGGCGTCCTCGTGTGGGACACCGAGAAGGGCAGGCAGGTCGCCTCCTGGCCCGGCGCCGAGGCGAACGCCATCGCGCTCAGCCCGGACGGCAGGACCCTCGCGTTCGACGACCGGAGGTTCGACGACAGCCTGCAGGTCTGGGACATCGCCTCACATCGGGAGAAGCACGTGCTGCCCGTCCGGGTGATCGCGTCCGGGGATCCGCTGACGTTCGGCCCGGACGGTGACACGCTCGCCGTCCCGACCGTCGACGTATACCGGACCCCGAGCGTCCCTGTCATCCAGATCTGGGATGTCTCGGCCGAGAAGAAGGTCGCGACGTTCGACGGCACCCAGGACCTGTACGACCTGGCGTTCAGCCCGGACGGCGCCATGCTGGCCGGCGCGGACAACACTGACGACGGCGTGCTCTGGAAGATCCGATCCGGCAAGAAGCTGGCGTCCTGGCGCGAATGACCCGCCGCGGCGGCTTCAGTGCGCGCGTCCGGCACCGCCCTCTCCGGCGGTGGGCCGCGCCACCGCGCGCTGACCGTCGCCCGAAGTGATCTCCAGGTGCTCCTCCTGGCCGTCCGTACGGATCCGCACGGTGTCCGGCAGGTCGACGACGTCGCGGAAGACGTGGTTGAGCTTGACCTTGACGCGGACGGTCGGGCGGCGGGCCTGCTTGGACAGCACGCCGTGCTCGTCGGCTTGCAGTTCGCGCAGCTGCCGGGCGGGCGGCACGCGGCGGGCGAGGGCCACCGCGGCCTCCTCCTCGTCGACCGGGCGCTCGACCTCGACGTACGCGCCGTTGGGCAGCCGTTTGATGACGCCGGTCTCGACGCCGTGCTCGAGCATGTGGCGGTCGCGGTGCTGCAGGCCGAGGGCGATCCGCCGGGAGACGACGAACGCGAGCACCGGCCCGACGATCACGGCGATCCGGAAGATCCATGTGGTGGTGAACAGCGGGATCTCGAACGTCTTGGCGATGATGTCGTTGCCGCCGGCCAGCCACAGGACGCCGTAGAAGACGACGCCGGCCATGCCGATGCCGACGCGCGCCGGGACGTCGCGGGGCCGGTCGAGGAGATGGTGGATCTCGTGGTCGCCGGTGATCCAGCGTTCGAGGAACGGGTAGATGGCCAGGCCGGTGAACAGGACGCCCGGTACGACGAGCGCCGGGACGATGACGTTCATCGGCAGCGTGTGCCCGAAAGCGTTGATCTCCCAGGCCGGCATGATCCGCAGTGAGCCCTCGAGGAATCCCATGTACCAGTCGGGCTGTGAGCCGGCGCTGATGCTGCCCGGTTCGTACGGGCCGAACAGCCAGATCGGGTTGATCTGGAAGAACGTCGACAGCAGCGCGACGAACCCGAACACCCACATGAAGAACGCCGTGGTCTTGACGATGAAGACCGGCCAGAACGGCTTGCCCTCGACGGTCCGGTTCGTCCGGCCCTTGGCGGGGAACTGCGTGTGCGTCTGCCGCCAGGTAAGGACCACCGCGTGCAGCGGGAGCAGCGCCAGCAGGATGCCCGGGATGAGCAGGACGTGGATCGTGAACAGCCTGGGGATGATCTCGTTGCCCGGGAACTCGCCGCCGAACATCCACATCGACAGGTACGTGCCGACGATCGGCAGGGACAGCAGGACGCCTTCGAGGATGCGGATGCCGGTGCCGGACAGCAGGTCGTCCGGGAGGGAGTAGCCGAACAGGCCGTTCAGGAGGACGAGGATGAACAGCGTCACGCCGATCAGCCAGTTGACCTCGCGCGGCTTACGGAAAGCGCCGGTGAAGAAGTTGCGCAGCATGTGCGCGACGATCGCGGCGAGGAACACGATCGTCGCCCAGTGGTGGATCTGCCGCATGAGCAGTCCGCCGCGCACGTCGAAGCTGATGCGGAGGGTCGACTCGTACGCCTCGCTCATCGTGATGCCGCGCAGCGGCATGTACCGGCCGTTGTAGACGACGTCGTGCATGCTCGGTTTGAAAAAGAAGGTCAGGAAGATGCCGGTCGCGATGATGATGAAGAAGCAGTACATCGCGATCTCGCCGAGCAGGAAGGTCCAGTGATCCGGAAAGACCTTCCGCATCGCTTTGGACAAGAAACGCGCGCCGCCGAAGCGTTCGTCGGCCGCTCGGCCCGCGCTGGACAGTTGTCTGGGCGCTGTCGCCATCGCCGTACTCCGCTCTGGCGGCCCCCCGACCGCCTCGGCCATCAGTCCTCTACCACTTGTAGTACTTCCCCGTACGTAACGCAACGGAGTTGGCTTGGCCACTTTTGGCACAATTAGTGCAAATCGTCACTTGCGACGGTAACTTTCGATCTCAGCCATGGGCTGGGGGGGAGGGTTCCGTGTGACGAATGAGGGGCGGCCGTGGGCATCCATCCCACCCCGACTCGCCGCCGAGGTCAGACGAGGGCTGGCCGACGAGATGACCGAGGAGATCCACCGCCGGATCCCCGAATACGCCCGCCGCTGGGATGACGCCTTCGCTGCGGTCATCCATTCGGCCGTCGACCGGGTCATCGATGAGGTGTTAAGACGCGTCACCGACCAGGAGACGTCCGCCGAACCCGTCGCCGAGTTCTTCCGGGGGATCGGCCACAGCGTGGCGCGCGAAGGACGCCCTCTCGACACGCTCCAGACGGCCATCCGCGTCGCCGGGCTGACCGTCTGGCGCCGGATCTCCGCCGACGCCGAGTCCCTCAAGCTGTCCGCGCAGTTGCTGTGCGCACTCGGCGAGACCGTCATGCTCATCCAGGACGAGGTCGCCGCCGCGGCCGCCGAGGGCTACGCCCAGGCGGAGGCCGCCGTCGCCGGCGAGCTCACCCGCCGCCGCAGCCGCCTCGTCAACCTGCTCCTCGCCCGGCCGCCCGCCTCCGCCGAGGACATCATCGAACTCGCCCGCGTCGCCCGCTGGCCCGTGCCCCGCACGGTCGCCGCCGTCGCCCTCTACGAACGCCGGCAGGGCGTCGGCCGGCCGGCACTGCCGCCAGACATCCTGGCCGACCTCAGCCGCTCGAAGCCCTGCCTGATCGTCCCCGACCCCGACGGACCGGGCCGCGCCCGCCAGCTCGACGCCGCCCTGACCGACTGGGTCGCCGTCGTCGGCCCGACCGTACGGCTGTCGGAGGTGTCCCGGTCGATGCGCTGGGCCCGGCAGGGCCTCGACCTCGTACGCGGCGGCGTCATCGCCGACGACAGCGTCGTACGGTGCGCCGAGCACATGTCCACCCTGATCCTCTTCCGGGACGAGGAACTGCTCGCGGCCCTGTCCACCCGACAGCTCGCCCCACTGGCCCACCTGCGGCAGAGCCAGCAGGACCGGCTGGCGGAGACGCTGCTGGCATGGCTGCAGGCGGGACGCAACGCCAACGAGGTCGCCGTCCGGCTGCACGTCCACCCGCAGACGGTGCGCTACCGGCTGCGCCAGCTCGACGACCTGTTCGGCGAGCGGCTACAGGACCCCGACCTGCGGTTCGAGCTGGAGATCGTGCTCCGCGCCCGGGCCCTGCTGTCCGGCAGCGGGCGAGCGAGCGAAACACCCGAAGGCCAGGTGATCACCCTCCGCCGCTGACGCCATCACAAGTGGCGGGGCAGTACGCGGGAGCCGGTATGAGAGCGCTGAACGCCCAGGGAGCGAGTGCGCAGAGCGCGAGCGTCGCGCCGAGGATGGTGGGGCCGATCCAGCCGGCGGCGTCGAACAGGGCCGTGGTCGCGGCTGCTCCCAGGGCGGAACCGAGGGAGTAGAAGACCATGTAGGCGCCGATGGTGGTGCTGGTGCGGTCGGGGTAGGCGGCGGTGAGAGTGTGCTGGTTGCTCACGTGCACGGCTTGAACGGCGAAGTCGAGCAGGATCACGCCGAGGATCAGCAGCGGCAGCGACCACGGGAGCTGTCCGATCGCGACCCAGGAGGCGAGCAGAAGTGCGAGTGCGATGCCGGTGACCCGGCGCGCGTGCCCGGCATCCCCCCAGTTTCCGGACCGGGCGGCACCGAGAGCTCCGGCCAGCCCGGCGACGCCGAAAAGCCCGATCCGCGCTTCGCTGAGGTGCCACGGCGCATCGGCCAGCGGCAGGGCAATCCCGCTCCACAGGGTGCCGAACGAGGCGAACAGGAAGAACGCGATCAGCCCGCGGCTGAGGAACACCGGCTGGGCGAACAGCCCGCCGAAGGACCGAAGGACCTGCCCGTACCGTGCCGTGTTCGGGCGAACATCCGCAGGCAGCAGGGTGAGGGCGAGCAGCGCGAGGACGGCGGCGAGGATCGCCAGGGTCAGGTAGATGCTCCGCCATCCCCACAGGTCTGCGAGGACTCCCGAGATGACGCGCGCGCCCAGGATGCCGATCACCACGCCTGAGGTCACGATGCCGAGGTTGCGCCCGCGCTCGGCAGACGGAGAGATCGATGCCGCGTACGCGACGGTGGTCTGCACCACCACCGCGAACACGCCCGCCGCGGCCAGTCCGGAGAATGCCACCCAGGCGACCGGGGCGGCCGCAGTGATCGCCATTCCCGCGGCCACCAGGACGAGGTGCGCGGCGATCAAGCGCCTGCGGTCGAGCACGTCGCCCAACGGCACCAGCAGCACCAGTCCCGCCAGATAGCCGAGCTGGCCGGTGGCCACGAACCAGCCGAGCGAGTCGGCCGGAACGCCCAGGTCGCGCCCCATCGGGCCCAGTACCGGCTGCCCGGCGTAGACGCTCGCCACCGCGACCCCGCACACCACCGCCAGGAGCAGCCTCGTCCTCCAGTTCACGGACACACCTCCATTTGGTTGCAGTTTGCAACTGATTGGAGGGTAGGCAAGAATGGTTTCATTACGCAACTCATTGGAGGGGTGATGGCGCGCGACGAAACCGACGGACAGAGCCCCGCGTGGACGGACCCGAGCTGCCCGGTCGCCCGCACGGTCGATCTGGTCGGCGACCGGTGGAGCCTGCTCATCATCCGCGACGCGATGGACGGCGCCCGCTCGTTCACCGACTTCCAGCAGCGCACCGGCATCGCCCGCAACATCCTCACCGACCGACTCCGCAAGCTCACCGCCCACGGCCTGCTCACCCAGGTCGACGCCCCTTCGGGCAGACGCAGGCTGTACGCGCTCACCGAGGCGGGCAAAGACCTCTTCCCCGTGATCGTCACGCTGCGACAGTGGGGCGAACGCCACGCCTTCAAGGCGGGCGAGACGCACTCGGTCCTGGTCGACGGCAACGGCGCCCGCGTGCCCGACCTCCTGCCCGTGGCAGCGAATGGATCGCCACTGACAAGCGATACGACCTCGGTGCGACGGCACACCTGATCACCGTGTGGCCGTCACGAGTGGCGGGGCAGGACGCGGAGCGCCAGGACGGTGCACAGGACGGCCAGTGGGATCTCCAGGCAGGCCGCCATCGCCACCGCCGTGACCTGGTCCGCGCCGGGCGCGGCGGTGGACACGTCGAACCACGCGTCCACGGCCAGCAGGGTCGCGGTGACCATCGCGGTCAGGCACCCCCGGGAGTCACGCCGGGTGACGAGCACACCCGTCGTGATCAGGGCGAGCGCCTCCAGCGTGTCCAGCCCCACCCAGGCGATCGGCCAGTGCGCGGCGGTCGCGGTGGCGGGGAGGCTGGAGGCCAGTACGAACAGCCAGGGCACCAACGCCAGGCCGGCGCCGATGAGCAGGAGCCCCAGCCGGGCCGGCCATCGCGGGCGGGTCCGGATCGGGGATGCCGTGGGGCGCTTCGGGAGAGGACGCTTCGCCGGGGCGACGGGCGGGCTGATCGTGCTGGTGACCATGGTCAACAGCTTGGCGATCAACGACGTCACCGTCAGTCACGCCGCTTTCCGACTTGGGGGTGGTACTGGCTTCACCCTCGATCGGGAGTCTGCTTCATGGTGTGCCGGAGACCGGCCCGAATAGGGTCCTCTCATGACACAAGCGGTCTCACAGCACCGCGCCTCCCCTCGATGGACCGACTACCTTCCGTTGTCGCGCGGCGCGTGGCGGAACACGGCCTTCGTCACGGCCGGCGTTCCCGTCCACGCCGTGGCGCTCTCGATGGTCGTGGCGTCCTGGACGGTAATGGGCGACATCGAGTCGGTGGGAGAGGTCCTGATCAGCCTCGGGATCTCCCTCCTGCTGCCGCTCGTCCTGCTGAAGCCGTTGACGGCCGTCCAGCGGAGCCGGTTCTGGGGGCTGCTCGGCGTCGACCTCCCGGCGCCTCCCTCAGTCGGGCGCGATGTCCGGGCCTTCCTGCGCTCCCCGGCGACGTGGCGGCAGGTGGCCTACCACGCGCTGGTGGGTCCGGTCCTCGTCCTGGGCGGGCTGCTGGTCATCGTGATGTGGGCGGCCGGCTTCGGGCTGGCGCTGCTCTACGCGTACGGGTGGGCCCTGCCGCTGCACAGCCCGCTCGCGATGCCTGGGCAGTACAGGCTGTACACCAACCTGACCCTGTCCGGTGTCCTGATCCTGCTCGTCACGCCCGCCGTGGCCACGCTGGTCACACGGCTGGACGCCCGCGCCGCGCGGGCCCTGCTCGGGCCGAGCCGCGCCGAAGAGCTCGAACGCCAGGTCGAGGATCTCGCCGAGAAGCGGGCCGGCGTCGTCGACGCGGCGGACGCCGAACGCCGCCGCATCGAGCGCGACCTGCACGACGGCGTACAGCAGCGGCTCGTCTCGCTCGCGATGAACCTCGGGCTGGCCCGGGAGACCCTCACCGGTGTGCCCGACGACGCCATGCAGGTGATCACCGAGGCGCACACGGAGGCCAAGGAGGCCCTCACCGAACTGCGGAACGTCGTCCGGGGCCTGCACCCGGCCGTCCTCGACGACCGGGGCCTGGACGCCGCGCTGTCGGGCATCGCCGCCCGCGCGCCACTCCCCGTGAAGCTGCGCGTCGACGTGCCCGTACGCCCCGCGCCGACCGTGGAGGCCGTCGCGTACTTCGTGGCCTCCGAGGCCCTCACCAACGTCACCAAGCACGCCCGCGCCTCTCACGTCGAGATGGCGCTGGCCCGCCAGGGGGACATCCTGCGGATGACCATCACCGACGACGGGATCGGCGGCGCCGACCCTGCCGGCGGCACGGGCATCAACGGGCTGCGGCAGCGCATCGCGTCGGTCGACGGTACGTTCCGGATCACCAGTCCGGCCGGTGGGCCGACCGTCATCACCGTGGAGTTGCCGTGCGCATTGTGATCGCTGAGGATTCCGTCCTGCTCCGGGCCGGGTTGATCAAGCTGCTCGAGACGTCGGGGTTCGAGGTGGCCGACGCCTCGGGGGATGCCGACGGCCTGCTCGCAGCGGTCGAGAAGCACCGGCCCGACGCGGTGATCACGGACGTGCGGATGCCCCCGGGCTACTCCGACGAAGGCGTACGGGCGGCCCTGGTCATCCGCCGGCAGTGGCCGGACGTCGCCGTGCTGCTGCTGTCGCAGTACGTCGAGGAGCGGTACGCCGCGGATCTCCTCGCCGCCAACACCAGCGGCATCGGCTACCTGCTCAAGGACCGGGTCGCCGACGTCTCGTCCTTCCTCGACTCGCTGCGCCGTGTCGCCTCCGGCGGCACCGCCCTCGACCCGGAGGTCGTCGCCCAGCTGCTCGTCCGGCGGCAGAACGACCCGCTCGAGGGGCTCACCCCGCGCGAGCGGGACGTCCTGGCGCTGATGGCCGAAGGGCGCTCGAACAGCGGCATCGCCGAGGCCCTCGTCGTCAGCGAGAGCGCCGTCGCCAAGCACATCAACAACATCTTCGCCAAGCTCGGCCTCGTGGGCGGCGCAAGCGCCGACCACCGCCGGGTCCTCGCCGTACTCCGGTTCTTGGAGGGTGGATCATGAGCGCGTCCCCTGGTCTCGCGGAGACCCCGACCCGGGAACCCGCCGCCGAGGCACCCCCGCAGCGCCCGCGCCGCAAGGGCCTCTGGCTGACCGTCGCGGCGCTGACCGCGTTCGTGGTGGTCGTGCCGAACGGCGTGCAGATGTGGGGGCGGCTGATCCGCCAGACCCACGACAGCCGGATCATGTCCGGTCCTCATCCGATCACGGCGCTGGAGGTGGAAGTGGGCGCCGGCGAGGTCGAGGTCACCGCCGGGCCCGCCGGGCAGGTGACCGTGGACCAGACGCTGAAGTGGGCGCTGAACAAGCCGCACGTCGAGCGGTCGTGGGACGGCACCACCCTCCGGCTCAAGGCCGTGTGCGGGCAGGGAAGCGTCCTGTTCAGCAGCCTGGAGTGCGGCGTCGGGCTCCGCATCCAGGTCCCGGCCGAGGTCGCGCTGCAGGCGAGGTCCTCATCCGGAACGGTCTCCGCCACGGGGCTCACGGGCGCCGTACGGCTGCAGACCAGCTCCGGCGTCGTGTCGATGGAGCGGTTGGCGGGGCCCGTGTGGGCGCGTGCCAGCTCGGGGGTGATCAACGGAACGGCCCTCGACTCGTCCCAGGTGGACGTCGGGCTGTCGTCCGGAGCCACGACGCTGGAGTTCCGGACCGCGCCGCGGGACGTCACGGCGCGAACGAGCTCCGGCTCCATCTCGATCGGCGTGCCGCCGGGGCAGCGCTACCGGGTGGAGGGAGAGTCGTCGTTCGCCAAGCCGGACATCGCCGCGGGCCTGCAGGACAACACCTCCGACCGCCGCATCGAGATCCACACCTCTTCGGGATCGGCCGAAGTGCGTTACACGAACCACTAAACCCAGCACAGCGTGGCCGATAGCCTACGCTGCGTGAAGTACTTCAACACCACGGGGCCGTGCCTGGCTGACCGGCACTACCTGCTGCCGCCGCAGCCGCGATTGCCGCAGGCTCGGGCGCTCATCGACGAGGGCCGGTTCTTCGTGGTGCACGCGCCCCGTCAGACGGGGAAGACGACCACTCTCGCGGCGCTGGCCGGTCAGCTCACCCGCGAGGGCCGTCACCTCGCGGTGCGCTTCTCGTGCGAGCGGGCCAGGGCGGCGGGCGACGACTACGCGGCGGCCGAGCGGATGGTGCTGCAGGCGATCCGGGAAGAGGTGATCGCCGGCAGCGTGCCGGCGGACCAGATGCCGCCGGATCCGTGGCCGGAGACCTCCCCGGGATCGATGCTGCGGCGCGGCCTGACCGCCTGGGCCAGCCGGTGCCCGCTGCCGCTGGTGCTGTTCTTCGATGAGATCGACGCGCTCCGGGGCGACAGCCTGATCAGTGTGCTGAGCCAGCTGCGCGACGGCTACACCGCCCGGCCCGCTCCCTTCCCGCATTCGGTCGTACTGTGCGGGTTGCGGGATGTACGCGACTACAAGGCCGCTTCGGGCGGCGATCCGAACCGGCTGGGCACCTCGAGCCCGTTCAACATCAAGGCCGCGTCCCTGCGCCTCGACGACTTCACCGCCGACGAAGTGGCCGAGCTCTACGAACAGCACACGTCGGCCACCGGGCAGAAGTTCACCCCGACCGCGGTGCAGCGCGCGTTCGAGGCGAGCCAGGGCCAGCCTTGGCTGGTGAACGCGCTGGCCGACGAGACGACACGGGCGATGGGGATCGCGCCGCCGGAACCGATCACTGATGCGCACATGGACCAGGCGGTCGAGCGGCTGATCATCACCAGGGCCACGCACCTGGACTCCCTGGTGGCCCGGCTACACGAGCCGCGCATACAGCGCATCATCGAACCTCTCATCGCGGGCGAGCTTCCTGACCTGGAGGCCACGTACGACGAAGACCTGTCCTACGCACGAGATCTCGGCCTGATCTCACGGGCCCAACCCGTGCAGGTGGCCAATCCCATCTACCAGGAAGTGATCCTCCGGGTCCTGGCCGGGAGCACCGAATCGGTCGTCACGGCCGAACCCCGCAGCTTCGTCACCCGCGAGGGCCGCCTGGACTTCCACAGGCTCCTGGAGGAGTTCGTGGTCTTCTGGAAGCTGCACGGAGAGATCCTGTCCAACCGGGAGACCTACCACGAGGCCGCCTGCCAGCTGGTCTTCCTGGGTTTCCTCCACCGCGTCGTGAACGGCGGCGGCTGCATCGACCGCGAGTACGGCGTCGGACGCGGCCGTATCGACGTCGTCGTCCGCTGGCCCTGCATCGAGGCGAACGGCGAACCCACGTCGCAGTGGGAGGCCGTCGAACTGAAGGTCCATCACCCCGGCCGCCCCGACCCGCTACCCGTGGGCCTGACTCAGCTGGACGGCTACCTCAACCGCCTGGGGCTGGACACCGGCACCCTCGTCATCTTCGATCGCCGGCCGAACGCCTCGCCCCTGCCGGATCGCACCGCCCTCAGCACCGCGCGTACTCCGACGGGACGTCATATAACCCTCCTTCGCGCCTGAGTGAGCCAGGGTGCGGGCGACGTCAGGCATCCGATTGAGAGTTGTCATTCATTTACTTGATTGACTATCGTCTCGATCATGCCGACACGGAGGGCGCCGCGGCCGGAGGATCGCGGCAAGGCCGCCGAGCAGACCCGCGAGCGGATCCTCGACGCCGCCGTGGCCGAGTTCGGGGCCAAGGGGTACGCGGGCGCGCGCACCGCCGGGATCGCCGCGCGGGCGGGCGTCAACCAGCAGTTGATCTCGTACTACTTCGGCGGTAAGCAGGGCCTGCTGGAGGAGTTGCGCCGCCGGTGGCAGCGGGTCGAGTCGTCGATCGCGGCCCCCGACGCGTCCTTCGAGGAGTCGATCGCCGCGTACCTCGACGCGACGCTCGACCGTCCCGACTGGGCCCGGCTGGTGATCTGGCAGGCGCTGGGCGACTGCCCGTTCACCGACGCCGAGGAGGGCGAGCGCTACGCGGAGGCCCAGCGGTCCAAGCTGGCCGGGGCGGTGGAGAAGATGCGCCTGCGCCAGCGGTCCGGGGAGGTCACCGACGCGATCGAGCCGGAGTTCGCGCTCCTGGTCGCCTACGCCCTGGTCTTCGCGCCGATCGCGATGCCGCAGTTCGTCCGGGACATCCTGGGCGACGATCCGATGGCGCCCGAGACCCGGCAGAGGCTCCACCGTCAACTGATCAGGCTCCTCGGCGGAGCCGGAGAATAGGAAGGTCCTCGACATGGTCACGGTCGTCTTCGGTGCCCGGGGAAACGTGGGCCGGTACGTCGCCGACGGTCTGCTCGCCGCCGGCGAGCAGGTACGCGGGACGAGCCGGACCCCCGACGTCGCGGGCCTGCCGCCGCGGATGAAGGTCGTGGCGGCCGACCTGGAACGGCCCGAGACACTGCCCGCCGCCCTTGAGGGCGTGGACAAGGTGTTCCTCTACACCAAGCCGGACGGCATCGAGGGATTCGTCGAGGCCGCTCAAGCCGCCGGCGTCCGGCACGTGGTGCTGCTGTCGTCGGGGTCGGTCGTGGCCCCCGGCGCCGAGCAGAACCCGATCGCCCGGCAGCACCGCACCGTCGAGGAGGCCCTCGAACGGTCGGGCATCGCCTGGACGTTCATCCGCCCGGGGATGTTCGCCACCAACACCCTGTGGTGGTGGCAGCGGTCGATCCGAGAGCAGGCCGTCGTACGCACCCCGTACCCGGACGCCCAGACCGCCCCGATCCACGAGAAGGACATGGCCGCTCTCGCCGTCACCGCGTTGACCGAACCGGGCCACCGGCAGCGGGCCTACACCATGCACGGCGTGGAGTCGCTCACCCTGCGGCGGCAGGTCGAACAGATCGGCGACGCGATCGGCCGTAGCGTCCGCTTCGAAGTGATCTCCGTCGAGGAGGCGCGGGCGGAGATGGGGAAGACCATGCCCGCGATCGGCGTCGAGACGTTCCTGCGCCTGTGGGCGGCCTGCAACGGCACACCGGCCCAGACCTCGACCATCGTCGAGGAGATCACCGGCCGCCCTGCGCGCACCTTCGCCCAGTGGGCCCGCGACCACGCCGACGACTTCCGGTGATCGCCGACGCGGCGCCCCTTCTGTAACCTTCCTTATTACAGGAGGTGGGATGGCGGCGAACAGCAGGCTCACGATCGCCGTTCACGCTCTGGCGTGGATGGCACTGGCCCAGCGGCAGGGGCGCGATGAGCTGACCTCGGACCAGGTGGCCGCGAGCGTCAACACCAATCCGGTGGTCATCCGGCGCAGCCTGGGGGATCTTCGCAGGGCGGGGCTCGTGAGCGTACGCCACGGCGCCGGGGCCGGATGGAGCCTCGCCCGGCCGCCCGAGGAGATCACTCTCGTCGAGGTGTACGACGCGGTCGAGCGGGAGCCGCTCTTCGGAATGCACCACACCGAGCCGAACCTGGAGTGCCCGGTCGGCAAGGGCATCCGGCCGGCACTCGGGTCGGTCTACGGGGACGCCGAGCAGGCCCTGCGACGCGAGCTCGGCCGTACGTCGATCGCCGACGTGCTCCGCGAGACCTTGCAGGTGACGTGAGCGTCGTCGCCGCCCGGATCCGGCACGGCCGAAATGTAATAAAGCCAGTTACAGATGGAGCCCGATGAACGGCACCCGATCCAACGTCGTGGAACTGCGGCAGTACACGTTGCACGACGGGAAGCGCGATGTCCTGATCGACCTCTTCGAGCGGGAGTTCGTCGAATCGCAAGAGGCGACCGGCATGGAACTGATGGGCCAGTTCCGCGACGTGGACGCCGCCGATCGATTCGTCTGGCTGCGCGGTTTCCCGGACATGCGAAGGCGAGAGGCGGCCCTCCGCGCCTTCTACGGTGGGCCTGTGTGGGCGGCCCACCGGGACGCGGCCAGGGCCACGATGGTCGACACGTCGGACGCGCTGCTGCTACGGCCGGTGGACGAGCAGTCCGGCTTTCCGATGCCCGCCGTCTCCCGGTCCCCGATCGGGCAAACGGAGACGCCGTCGTCGCTCGTCGTCGCGACGATCTACCACCGCGACCGGCCGTTCGATCAGGAGTTCGCGGACTTCTTCCGGGACCGCGTGCGGCCGGTGCTGGCCGAGGCCGGAGCGACACCGCTCGCGTGCCTGCAGACCGAGCATGCCGAGAACACCTACACCGCCCTGCCCGTACGCGTCGGCGAGAACGTCTTCGTGTGGTTCGCCCGGTTCGCCGACCGTGCCGATCTCACCGCCCACCTTCGCCACCTGGAGCAGTCCGGGGTCTGGAACGATCAGCTGCTACCACACCTATCGGCGGCGATCACGGGTGAGCCACAGCGGCTGACACTGACCCCGACCGCCCGCTCCCTCCTGCGCTGACGGCCGTCCACCGCGCGCTGACAGACCCCGCCGGCGTGAGAAACCCTCACGCCGGCTGCTGGGACTCTTCGAGGTGGAGCCAGGAGATCTCTGGTTATGCGCGGGTTATGCGTGCTGGCCGGGCTGGTAGTCGCCGGCGGGCTGCTTGACGATGACGTTCATGCGGTTGAACGCGTTGATGAGGCCGATGAGGCACACCAGGGCGGCGAGCTGCTCCTCGTCGAAGTGCTTGGCGGCGTTCGCCCAGGCCTCGTCGGTGACACCACCGGCCGCGTCCGCGATGCGGGTGCCCTGCTCGGTCAGCTCCAGCGCGGCGCGCTCGGCATCGGTGAACACCGTGGCCTCCCGCCAGGCCGCGACCAGGTTGAGGCGCACCGAGGTCTCTCCGGCGTGCTCGGCGTCCTTGGTGTGCATGTCGGTGCAGAAGCCGCAGCCGTTGATCTGGCTGGCGCGCAGCGTCACCAGGTGCTGCGTCGCGACCGGCAGCGTCGAGTCCGAGAGCGCCTTGCTCGCCGAGACGATGTGCTTCCCGAACTTGGCCGCGACCGGGCTGGCGATGAGGTTCAAGCGAGCGTCCATGCTGGCCTCCTGCTGGGATGACTTGTCGAACAGGAGACGACGCCGACCCGTTTCTTTGTGACATCCCACCCCGTGTGACCTGCGCCACCAACAGACGACCGACGTGGCCGAGTCGAGAAGAGCCCGGCCGCGGGCCGCCGGGCATACGTCGCCGCCAGCCGGCCACCGCCGAGACGGAGTCGGGTCTCGGCGGGGCGTGGCGGTGGGTCAGCGGCGGTAGAGGGTGAGCTTGTCCTCGCCGATGCGCTCGCGCAGGGCCGGATCCTCGACGCCGAGTCCCTCCTTCTCCGCGCTGACGAGCAGGCCGACCTTGCCGATGTGCTGGTTGGTCTGCACCGCGCGGGTCGCCTCGCCCGCCCCGTCCAAGGTGTAGACCGTGGACAGCGTCGGGTGGATCATGCCGAGGCCGATCAGGCGGTTGGTCTCGACGGCCTCGTGGTAGTTGAACCCGTGGCTGCCGACGATGCTCTTGATGTTCATCCACAGGAACCGGTTGTCGTACTCGTGCCGATAGCCCGTCGACGAACCGCACGTGACGATCTTGCCGCCGCGCCGGGCGACGTACACCGACGCCCCGAACGTCTCCGCGCCCAGGTACTCGAACACGATGTGCGGGTCCTCCCCCGTGAGGGCGCGGATCCGCTCGCCGAGCCGCCGCCACGCCTTCGGGCTGCGCAGCCCCTCCTCGCCGAGTCCCAGCTCGGCGCGGTTGATGACGTGGTCGCAGCCCTGGCGCCGGACCAGTTCGGCCTTCTCCTCGGAGCTGACCACGGCGACCGGGATGCCGCCGCCGTTCTTGACGAGCTGCACCGCGTACGAGCCGAGTCCGCCCGTGCCGCCCCAGACCAGGACGACGTCGCCCTGCTTCATGCGGGCGCCGTGGGCGCCGACCAGCATCCGGTACGCCGTCGCCGCGCACAGCGTGTTCGCCGCCGCCTCCTCCCAGGTCAGGTGGGCGGGTTTGCGGATCAGCTGGTTGGCCTTGACGACGGTGAACTCGCCGAACGCCCCGTAGTTGTTCTCGAAGCCCCAGGCGAGGGCGGGGCTGGAGACGGCGTCCTCCTGGCTGGCGGGGTGCTGGTGGTCCATGACGCCGGCGTGGACGACGACCCGGTCCCCGACCTTGAAGTTGTGCACGCCGTCGCCGGTCCGGACGACGACGCCGGTGGCGTCGGAGCCGAGGACGTGGTACGGCTGGTCGTGCCGCGCGCCCCACCGGCCCGTACGGCCCAGCTTCTCCAGGAACGCGAACGTCGGGATCGGCTCGAAGATCGCGGACCAGATCGTGTTGTAGTTGATCGCGGCGGCCATCACCGCGACGACGGCCTCGTCCGGGGCCGGTTCGGGCATCTCCACCTCGCCGACGTGGATGGAGCGCCGGACGTCCTTGTCCGTCTCGCCGTCGAAGATGCCCACCTCGTCCTTGAGCGTGTGCGCGGCGCGGAACCGCGTCGGCAGCTCGCAGGAGAGCAGATCGGCGGGCCCGGCGCCCGCGCGGACCGCTTCGAGCAGATCGGACATGGATTACCTCCCAGTGAGGAGCGCCCCCAGATGGCCGGCGAGGGCATGGACGGCCGGTGGGTCGAGCAGATTCAGGTGGTGCGCGCCCCGGATCGGAACGACCTCCAGGCGCGGGCACAGGTCGCCGAAGCCGTTGGTCTCGTCGAGCTCGTACCGGGCGTCCCGTACGGTCCATGGCGTCGGCTCGGTCGCGCGGTAGAGGACCACGCGCCCGTCGTACGGTTCCGGCCGGTACGCCTCCAGGGACCGCGTGTCCTCGTGCGAGGTGAGCTGGTGGTGCAGGATCGCGGGCGGCAGCGTCTCCATGAGCGGCGCGGCGCGCTCCATCACCAGGGCGAGCTGAGCCTCCTCGTCGAGCGGGCGCAGCTCCTCCCGGTCGAGCGTCACGCCCAGGCCGTAGGTCTCGTTGAGGTAGGCGACGAAGTCGGCGTACCTGCGGGCGGCGGCCTCCGCCGTGTCGTCGACGCGCCGGGGGATCCCCGCGTCGATCAGGGCGAGGAGTTCGACGTCGCCGAGGATCCGGGCGGTCTCGTACGCCACCACACCGCCGAACGACCAGCCGCCGAGCCGGTACGGGCCCTGCGGCTGCGCCTCCCGGATCAGCGCGGCGTAGCGGGCCGCGCGTTCCTCGACGCTGGGCGCGTCGGCGAAGCGCTCCAGCCCGAAGAACGGGCCGCCGACGAGCGTGGCCAGCTGCCGGTACACGCCTGTCGTCCCGCCGGCCGGGTGGGCGCAGAAGAACGGCCGTCCGCGTGTCGCCGGGCTGAGCGGCCGGACGATGCGCCGCGCTGCATCCTCCTCGCCCTTACGGATCACCGAGGCGAGGTGTTCGACCGTCGGCCGGGTGAACAGCTCCGCGTGGTCGATCGGACGGCCCACCTCGAGTTCGAGGATCTCCAGGACGGTACGTGCCTGGTCCTCGCGCCCGCCGAGGGCGAAGAAGTCGTCGGTGGCCGAGACACCGTCGGCGCCGAGGACACGTTCGAAGACGCGGACGACGAGCCGCTCGGAGGCGTCCCGGGCGTCGACGAACCCCGGGTGCCCGGAAGCGTCGCGGGTCTCGCCGAACCCCGGGCGCCCGGAGGCATCGCGGGTCTCGGCGAACGCCGGGCGTTCGGGGCGTCGTGCGGTGCCGGAGGCCCGCTCGCCTGGGGCGGGACGCGGCTCCGGGTCGGCGAGGCGGAGCTCGGTGAGCGCCCAGGTGGTCAGCACCTCGACGCTGCCGCCCTGCAGCAGCACCGTCGCGGGCACCGTGAGCCCGAAGTCGTGTTCCAGCGCGCTCTTGATGCGTACCGCGACGAGCGAGTCCAGGCCGAGGTCGGTCAGGGACTGCGCCGGGTCGGGGCGGAACCCGAGGACGGTGGTGACCCGCTCGGCGACCCGGTCGCGGACCAGCGTGCGGGCGGCATCGGGTTCGAGGGCGCGCAGCGCCTCCGGGCCGGGCCAGTCGTCCGCGACCTCCGGGAGCGCGCCGACCAGCGCGGAGAAGTACGGCATGCGGCCGAGTTCGGGGAACGCGCTCACCGCGTGGCCCGGGTCGAAACGGAGCACGCCGGTGGCCGCCCGGTCGTGGGCGAGCAGCGCTTCGAGGGCCTCCGCGCCCTCCTCCGGGGTGATCGGGTCGATGCCGCTCGCGGGACCGCCGGTCAGGTTCGCCGCTCCGCCGACCCGCGACCAGGTGCCCCAGTTGATCGTGACGGCGAGCACGCCCTGCTCCCGGAGGAATCCGGCGAAGGCGTCGACCGCGGCGTTGGCGGCGGCGTACGCGCCCTGGCCCGGGGAGCCGAGCAGGGCGGCGGCCGAGGAGTAGGCGACCCACCAGTCGAGGTCGTGCCCGCGCGCCGCCTCGTACAGCCGGTACGCGCCGTCGACCTTCGGGGCCCAGACCCGGCGCAGGTCGGCCGCGTCGATGTCAGCGAAGATCCGGTCGGCGAGCGCGCCCGCGGCGTGGACGACGCCGCGCAGCCGGTCCCCGGCGGCGGCGACCATCCGCTCGGCCACGCCGGGCGCGGCGACGTCGCCGAGGACCACCTCGACCTCCACACCGCCCTCACGCAGCTCGCTGATGGCCTTCTCCGCCTCGGGCGGCGGACCGCTGCGCCCGGACAACACGATCCGTCCCGCGCCGCGCTCGGCCAGCAGCCGGGCGGTGACCAGGCCCAGGCCGCCGTAGCCACCGCTGATCACGTACGCGGCTCCCCGCCGGACGACCTTGCGCGGGCGGTGCCCGGTGGCCCGGCCCGCGCTCGCCTGCACCGGGCGCGCATCTCCGTCGCCGAGGTGGGCAGCGGCCAGCCGGGCGACGTACCGGGCGCCGCCGCGCCGGGCGATCTCGGTGTCGGCCGGGCGGGCGCGCAGCTCGGCGGCGATCTGCGCGGCGGCCACGGCCGCCGGTCCGGTGGCGTCGAGGTCCAAATGGGTGGCGCGCAGGGCCGGCGTCTCGAACCCGAGCACCCGCACCATCGCACCGACGAACGCCTGCCCCGGCTCGCCCGCTCCCGTGCCCGTCGGGCGGAGCGCACCCCGGGTGACCAGCCACAGGCGAGGCGGCACAGACCCGCTCGTCAACCCGCGGACCAGACCGGACACCGCGAGCACGAGCCGCTCACCGGTCAGATCGCCGGGCACGAGGACCACGACCTGCGCCGGAACCCCGCTCACGTCATCGCCCACCGGACGCTCGATCGCGTCCACACCCACCGGGTGACCGGCCGCATCATCTCTCGCCGGATGACCGGCCGTGCCCTCGCCCGTCGTGCTGCCGGGGGCGCCGTCGCCATCGGCCGCGTTGCCGAGGGTACGGGCGCCCGCCCCTGAGGCCATGAGGTCGCGGGCGACCTGCTCGGCGGCGGTCCAGTCGTCGATCGCGCGGACCGCTCCGGCAGGCAGCTCGCCGGCGACCGGGTCGCCCGGGGCAGCCAGCACGACCACGTCCGCGAACGACACACCGTCCGACGCCGGCAACACTCCAGCGCGCGGTACGCCAGCGGCCCGATCGCCCGAGCCGGCCGCGCCCGCGAACGGCACGCCGTGCGACGCCGGCGACACTCCAGCGCGGGGTACACCGGCGGCTCTGCCACCCGAGCCGACCGATGCGAACGAGTCGCCGTTCGTCGTCGGTGACGCTTCGGCGGGCTCCCAGACGACCTCGGCCAGCTTCGTGGTCAGCGGTACGGGCAGCTCGGTGCGCCCGTACGGGCGCATCCGGATGTCGGTGGCCTCGAGCAGGACCCGTCCCGCCTCCCCGAGCAGGCGGAGGTCGGCGGTACGGCCGTCGCTGGTCGAGATGAGCCGGATCAGGCAGCGGCCGCCGTGCCGCGTCGGCCCGTACACCCGCACGGTGCCGATCGACTCCGGCAGCCAGGCGGGCCGGGCCGGGTCCGTGGCGGACGCGCCGCGGTCCAGCAGGTCGGCGAGCGCGGCCAGGCAGCGGCCGAATACCTCGGGGTGGAGCCGGAAGTGACGATTGCCCTCCTCGGCCGGTCCGATCTCGACCTCGGCGTCCACTCCGGTGTCCTCGGCCGAGTCGGCCGACCGTCCGTTGGCCGGAATGTCCCCTGCCGGAGTGCCGCCGATCGGAACGTCGCCGGTGGGACGGGCTTCGGCCGGGTGGCCGCCGGTCGGAAGGCCGCCGGCCGGCGTGACGGTGGCGGAGGCCAGGCGGGTCCAGGTGCCTGCGGCGGTGCGCGCGTGCACGTCGACGACCTCCGCCTCGTCGTGGGAGACCGTGAGGGACGTGGTTACGGTCGTGTGCTCCTCGAGCGGCAGGAACCGGTCCAGGTGCAGCCCGGTGACGGCCACGTCCGGCCCCAGGGTCGTGGCACCCGCGGCCAGCGCGATCTCGGCGTACGCGGCGGCGGGCAGGAGCGGCTGCCCGAACGGCCGGTCCGCCCACGGCGACGCCGCCGTGCCCACGTCGGCGCTCCAGACGTGCCGGTCCTCGCCGGGCAGCTCGACGTGCGCACCGAGCAGCGGATGCTGGCCGGCCACGCCGCGCGGCGGGATGTCGATCCAGTGGTGGCGGTGCTCCCACGCCGGGACGGGAACGTCGACGACGCGGCCCGGCGGCGAGGGCGCGGGCAGGTGGCCGTGGACGGTCAGCGTGGCGAGGGCCTCGTGGAAGGTGACGGTGTCGTCCACCTCCGATGGCTGCTCCTGCCTGGAGCGCCGGGGAGGGCGGCGCAGCGTCGGGACGACGAGCGCGCCGTCGGCGGTCTCCGCGATCGCCTGGGCGAGCAGAGGATGCGCGTTCACCTCGACGAACGTCGTGAAGCCGTCCTCGGCGGCGGCGGCGATCGCGTCGGCGAGGCGTACGGTCCGGCGGGCGTTGGCGGCCCAGTAGCCGCCGTCGAACGCCGGGGCCTCGCGTGGGTTCTCCAGCACGGTTGAGTAGAACGGCACGTCGGCCGCGCCGCTGCGGACGTGCGCGAGTTCGGCACGCAGCGGGTCGAGGATCGGGTCGACGGCGGGCGAGTGGCCGGCGCCTTCCGCCTGGACGAGCCGGGCCAGCAGGCCATCGTCGGTGGCACGGGCGGCGACCCGGGCGAGTTCGTCGGCGTCTCCGGTCAGGACGGTCTGCCGCGGCGACGAGCGGACCGCGACGTGCACGTCGGCGCCGTCCCGTACGAGGCCGAGCGCGTCGTCGGCCGCGCAGCCGAGGACGAGCATCGCCCCGTCGCTCGTCTCGGCGAGACCGTCGAGCAGGCGCGCGCGGGTGGTGATCACCTTGACGCCGTCGGCGAGGGACAGCGCCCCGGCGGCGACCGCCGCGGCGACCTCGCCCATCGAATGGCCGATCACCGCGCCGGGCTCTGCGCCGTACGAGCGCAGCAGCGCGGCCAGCCCGGCCTGCAGGCCGAACAGCGTGGTCATCGTGCGGTACACGCCGGTGACCCGTTCACCGCTCTCCAGCACGTCCCACAGCGAGAAGCCGGCCTCGGCCGCGAACGGCCCGTCGAGCGCGTCGATCGCGGCGGCGAACGCCGGTTCCTCGGCGAGGAGCCGCCGGCCCATGCCGGGCCGCTGCGCGCCGTACCCGGAGAACACCCAGACCGGGCGGGCGTCGCGGCCGATCGTGGCGCCGGTGATGCGCGGCGCGCGGAGCGCCTCGGCGAGTGCCGTTCGGTCGCGGCCGACGACGGCGGCGGCCGCGCGGCCCCGCCCGAAGCGGCGGCTCAGTGTGTGGGCGACGTCCGGCAGGGCCGAGTCGGGCGCGGCCTCGAGCCGGTCGGCGAGGTCGGCGGCGTACGGCCCGATCCGGTCGGCCTCGACGTCGGAGAGCAGGAGGGTGTGCACGGCCGGCCCGCGGCGGGGGCGTGGCAGGTCCTCCGCCGCGGGGGCCTCTTCGAGGACGACGTGCGCGTTCGTGCCGCCGAATCCGAAGCCGGAGACCCCGGCGAGAGCGGGCCGGCCGGTCCCGGGCCACGGCGTCTCGTCGGCGGCGACCGCCAGCCCGAGCCCGGGGAGGTCGATGTGCGGATTCGGCTCGCGGTAGTGCAGGCTCGCTGGGATCCGCCGATGGGCCAGCGCGAGAACGACCTTGATCAGCCCGGCGACGCCGGCGGCGGCCTCCATATGCCCGAGATTGGACTTGACCGACCCGATCAGAACCGGCCGACCGGCCGTGTCCCGGCCCTCCCCGTCCAGGCCGTCCGCCGCCGGCCCGACCACGCCCCCGGCACCCGTCGCCGGGCCGATCCAGTCCAGGGCGGTGCCGAGGGCTCGGGCCTCGATCGGGTCGCCGAGGAACGTGCCGGTGCCGTGCGCCTCCACGTAGTCGGGCCGGGGAAGGCCCGCGTACGCCGACCGGACGACCGCGACCTGGGCCTCGGCGTTCGGCGCGACCAAACCGTTGGAGCGGCCGTCGGAGTTGACCGCCGAGCCGCGGATCAGCGCCAGCACGCGGTCGCCGTCGCGCTGCGCGTCCGACAGCCGCTTGAGGATCAGCACGCCGCAGCCCTCGGCGCGCACCATGCCGTCCCCGGACGCGTCGAACGGCTTGCAGCGGCCGTCCTGAGCGGTCGCGCCGCCCAGGTCGAACGTCTTGGTGATCAGCGGGGAGAGCAGGACGTTGACGCCGCCGGCGACGGCCAGGTCGCTCTCCCCCTCGCGCAGGGACCGTACGGCCAGGTGGGTCGCGACCAGCGACGACGAGCAGGCCGTGTCGACGATCATCGAGGGGCCGCGGAGGTCGAGGAGGTAGGAAAGGCGGTTCGCGACGATGCTCAGCGCGGCGCCGGTCGCGGTCCAGGGTCGCAGCGGCGCGGTTCCGGTGACGTAGCCGTACTCGGGGGCGGAGACGCCGACGAACACGCCGGTGCGGCTGCCGCGCAGGCTCGGGGGCGCGAGGCCCGCGTGCTGGAACGCCTCCCAGGCGACCTCGAGGAGGAGCCGCTGCTGCGGGTCCATGACGTCGGCCTCGTCGGGCGTGATCCCGAAGAACCGCGAGTCGAAGCCGGCGATGTCGTCGAGGAACCCGCCGAGCCGGGTGACGTCCTCGAGTGAGCCGTCGTCGAAGGCGTCCCAGCGGCCGTCGGGCACCTCGCGGATCGCGTCGCCGCGGTCGAGGAGAAATCGCCAGTACGCCTCCGGTCCGGACACGCCACCAGGGAAACGACAGCCGATTCCGACAACCGCAATAGGGTGGGCGAAATCAGTTGTGGCCGATTCCGGCCGATTCGCGAAATCACCGTCCGGAGCGGAGAATTCACCGTGGGCGATGGCGTCGGTGAGCCGGGCAATGGTCGGATGTTCGTAAACGAGGGTGGCGGGCAGCCGCATACCGATGAGGCGTTCGAGTTCACCGGCGATGGCGACCGCATCGCGCGAGGTCAGGCCGAACTCATCCAGCGGCTGGTCCGGGTCGACCTCGGAAGAGGGCACCCGGCATCGGCTCGCCACGGCGTCGACGAGAAAGCGGCGAATCGCCGACTTTTCGAGTCGGCGGGGGCCGGCTTCGCCCGGTTCGGTAGCCGCCATTTGTGCTACCCCCATTACACACGGTCACATGGGAAAAGACGCTGAGGAGTGAACACCGTGTCTTATCCGGCATGAGTCTCGATGCGCACATAGGCCACTTTTCTCCCACGCGCCTTATCACTGCGATGACAAGACTCCCCGTGGCGAATATGGCGTTATAGGGCGAATGACCCGCGCGCGACATGGATGGACGCTCACTGTGATCGCGGTCGCCGGGTTCATGACCACGCTGGACAACACGGTCGTGAACGTCGCGCTGCCGTCGATCCAGCGTGACCTGCGCATCTCCCTGCCCACGCTGGAGTGGGTCGCCACCTCGTACATCCTGATCTTCGCCAGCGTGATGCTCGCCGGCGGCCGGATGGCGGACGTGTACGGCCGCAAGAAGATCTTCCTGATCGGCCTGACGATCTTCACGGCGGCGTCGGGGCTCGCCGGGCTGGCGCAGACCGCCGAGACGCTCATCGCCGCCCGGGTCGTCCAGGGCGCCGGCGGCGCACTGGTCATCCCGGCCGGGCTCGCGCTCGTCACCGTCGGCCGTACCGAACGCGAGCAGGCGACCGGCACCGTCGTCTGGGTGGGCTCCGCGGCGCTGGCCCTCGCGCTCGGCCCGGTGGCCGGCGGGTACATCGCCCAGCACTGGGCGTGGAACTGGATCTTTCTCATCAACCTCGCGCCCGGCGTGCTGGTCGTGCTGCTGGGCCTCCTGGTCATCCCGGAGTCGCGGGACACCACGGCAGAGGGCGTCGACCTGCCCGGCATGCTCGCCTCCGGCACGACGCTGTTCGCCGTCACGTACGCGCTCAGTGAGGTCTCCGCGAACGGGTGGGGCAGTGGCCTGGTGCTCGGCGCGTTCGCCCTGGCCGCCGTGGGGCTCGTGGCGCTGATCGTCGTCGAGCGGTGGGCGGCCACGCCAATGATCGACCTGGTGTTCTTCCGGAGCCGGGCGTTCGCGGGCGGCGTCGCGGTGCAGATCCTGTGGGGCGTCGGCTTCAACGGCGTGCTCTTCTACGCCTCGCTGTTCCTGCAGGAGGTGCTGCGGTTCTCCCCGACCAGGACGGGCTCGGTGTTCCTGCCGCCGGCCGTGGTGATCGCGCTCCTGACCCCGGTGTCGTTCTGGGTGGGCCGGAAGATCGGCGCGCGGTCCACGATCGCCTGGGGCCTGCTGCTCATGGCCGTCGGGATGACGGCGTTCGCGCTGCTGCGCCCCGGCGACGGCTACACCGACCTGCTGCCCGGCGTCGCCCTGATCGGCATCGGCTCGGCGTTGAACATGCCGCTCACCCAGTACGTTCTGACCTCCATCCCCGACGAGCGGGCCGGCGTCGCGGGCGGGATCCTCAGCGTCGGGCGGGAGGTCTCCGGGGCGTTCGGGATCGCCGTCATCGGTCTGATCATCGCGGCGCGGCAGGACTCCGAGGTGACCTCCGGAGCGACTCACGCCGCAGCGTTCCAGCACGCGACCTCGATCGGCCTGCTGTGCGGCGCCGGCCTGGTCTGCCTCGGCGCGTTGATCGCCCTCGTCACGCTGCCGGCCCGGAAGCGCCGTGCCCGGCACGCCCGGCCGCCGTGGAGCGAGGCCGCCGACGCTCACGTCACGCCGGAGCCGCCTCCCCTGCTGACCTGGACGCCGCCCGCCGAGACCACCGCCTCGCCGGAACCGCCGCTGCTGCCTACCCGGTCGGCAACCGCCGACGCACCCGCCGCCCTGGAACCGCCGCCGCTGCTCACCTGGACGCCGCCTGCCGAAACCGACACGCCGGAGCGGCCGCCGCTGCTGACCTGGTCGCCGCCTGCCGAGAGCACCCGGTGACCGCGGTGGCGCGCACCATCGTCATACTGGCGGCCGGCTCCCGGGGGGACGTCCAGCCTTGCGTCGCGCTCGGCCGGGAACTCGCCGCGCGCGGCAACGCCGTACGGTTGATCATCGCCGCCGGCCACGAGCCGCTGGCCGCGGGACTCGACACCGCCGTCCTGTCCATCGACCCGGCCCGGCTCCTGGAGACCGACGAGGTCCGTGAGTGGCTGCTGGGCGGCCGCAACCCCGTGCGGTTCGTCAGCGGGTTCAAACGGCTCATCCGGCCGATGGCCGAGATGCTCCTCGAGGAGATCCGGTCCGCCTGCAAGGACGCCGACCTGCTGCTGTTCCCGACGCTGGGATTCGTCGGGCACCATCTCGCCGAGTACCTGGGCGTCGACGAGGCGCTGATCCACTTTCAGCCCAGCCATCCGACGAACGCGTTCCCGCACCCGCTCGTGCCGCGGGCGTTCGGGGCCGAGCGCCTGAGCTTCCACCTCGTCGACCAGATCGCCTGGCAGCTGGGCCGGCCCATCGTCAACGCGTGGCGCCGGGACACGCTCAGCCTGCCGAAGCTCTCCCTGAGCGGCCCGATGCGAAGCGTCCGGGACGTCCCCGTGCTGGCCTGCTTCAGCGAGGCCCTCGTACCGCGGCCGCCGGACTGGCCCTCGTCCGTGCACGTCACCGGCTACTGGTTCCTCGACGAGCCCTCCTGGACCCCGGACCCTCGGCTCGCGGACTTCCTCGCCTCCGGTCCGCCGCCGGTCTACGTCGGGTTCGGCAGCATGGTGCCCCGCGACCCCGAGGCGACCTTCCGGACCGTACGGGCGGCGCTGCGCGTCGCGGGCGTCCGGGGGATCGTCGCCCTCGGGGACGACGGGAACGCGGACGACGACGTCCTCGTCGTGAGCGACGTGCCGCACTCGTGGCTCTTCCCGCGGACGCTCGCGGTCGTGCACCACGGCGGCGCGGGCACCACCGCCGCCGCCCTGCGCGCCGGGATCCCCGCCGTCGTCTGCCCGTTCTTCGGCGACCAGCCGTTCTGGGGCGACCGGGTGGCGGCGATCGGCGCCGGGCCGCCGCCGCTGCCGATCAAGCGGCTCGGGCCGGGGTCGCTCGCCGAGCGGATCACCAGGGCCGTACGCGACGGCGGGATGCGCCGCCGGGCGGCGTTGATCGGCCGGCGCATCGCGGCGGAGGACGGCGTCGGCCGCGCCTGCGCCGCGCTGGACAGGCCGATGAATCGGATGAACGGGGACGGTCGATGACGAGCTTCGTGCACCACCTGCGCGCCCAGGTCGCGCGCTTCGGAGACGAGCGCTGGTACGCGTTCGTCGACGATCGCAAGGGCGACCTGGTCGAGGTCGAGCGGGCGACGTTCGCGGAGCTGGACCGCCGCGCGCGGTCGGCGGGCGCGTGGCTCGGCCGCGCCGGGCTGGGCGGGGAGGCGGCACTGCTGCTCTACCCGGCGGGGCTGGAGTTCCTCCGGGTGTTCCTCGGCTGCCTGTACTCACAGGTGATCGCGGTGCCGTCGCCGCTGCCGTCGACCGATCCGCGCGCGCTGGAACGCGCGGAGGGCATCATCAAGGACGCCGACATCCGGATGGTGCTCACGGACAGCGCGAACGCGCCGCTGCTCGCCGCATGGCTACGCGACGCCGGCCTCGACGGCCGGGTGGAGTGCGTCGCCACCGACGCCGTCGAGCTCCCCGACCCGGACGTGTGGAGAACGCCGGAGCTGGAGCCGGACACGCCGGCGTACCTGCAGTACACCTCCGGCTCGACCAGCGAGCCGCGCGGCGTACTGCTCTCCCACGGGAACCTGCTGCACAACTCGGCGCAGATCTACACGGTGCTCGGCCGTCCCGAGAACGGGATCGGCGCGGGCTGGCTGCCGCACTACCACGACATGGGGCTGATCGGGCTGCTCCTCCAGCCGCTGTACGCGGGCGGCAGCCTGGCGTTCACCTCGCCCGTGTCGTTCGTGATGAAGCCGGTGCTGTGGCTGCGGATGATCAGCCGCTACCGGGCCGGGTACACCGTCGCGCCGAACTTCGCCTACGAGTGGCTGGTGCGCGGGGTCAAGGACGACCAGCTCGACGGGCTGGACCTGTCCTCGCTCGCCTGGGCGCTCAACGGCGCCGAGCCCGTACGCACCGCGACGCTGGAGAAGGTCGTACGGCGGTTCGGCCCCCTCGGGTTCCGCCGGGAGGTCTGGGCGCCGGGCTACGGCATGGCCGAGTCGACGCTGCTCGTCACCGGCACCGAGCGCGGGCGCGGGCCGGTCGTCGGCCGCTTCGACGCCGCCGCGCTGGAGCAGGACCGCGCCGAGCCGTCAGCGCCGGGAGGTCGGCCGGGGCCGGGAGGTCGGCCGGGGCCGGTTGGTCGGGAAGAGCAGGTCGGTCAGGAAGAACCCGAAGGCCGGCCGGGGCGGGCTGATCGGGAAGGACCGTCGGGACGGGTTGGTCGGGAGGGGCCGGGAGGTCGGTCGGGGTGGGTTGGTCGGGAGGGAGACAGCGTGGAGCTGGTCGCCTGCGGCCGGCCCATCGACCTGACCGTACGGATCGTCCGGCCCGAGTCGGCCGAGCCGCTACCCGACGGCCGGATCGGCGAGATCTGGGTCGCGGGCGGCAGCGTCGCGCTGCGGTACTGGCAGCGCGCCGAGGCGAGCGAGGAGACCTTCCGGGCGCGCCTGGCCACCGGGGAGGGGCCGTTCCTGCGCACCGGCGACCTCGGTTTCCTGCACGACGGCGAGCTGTACGTCACCGGCCGGCTCAAGGATCTGATCATCGTCAACGGCCGGAACATCTATCCACAGGATGTGGAAGAGACGAGCCGGGACGTCCACCCCGCGGCGCGGGCCGCCGCCGCGTTCGGCGTGGAGGACGGGCGCGAGCACGTCGTGCTGGTCCAGGAGGTACGCCCCAAGGACCTGGGCGACCTCACGTACGAGGACCTCGCCAGAAAGCTCAAGGGTGAGCTGGCGAGGGCCTTCGGCCTGCCCTCGATGAACGTCGTACTCGTCCAGCGGGGCGGCGTCGGCAAGACCACCAGCGGCAAGATCCAGCGGCGGCGGATGCGCGAGATGTTCCTGGCCGGCGAGATCAGCCCCTTGCACGCCGAGCTCGAACCCGAGCTCCGCGCCCTCACCGGCAGATAGACCGGGCTCCCCTCACCCGGTGCACCACTTCTACGGAGGCCCTCTTGCCCAGCGAAACGCTGATCCGCGACTGGCTCACGCAGCGCGTCGCCGAGTACCTCGAACGCTCCCCCGCCGACATCGACCCGGCGGCCATGCTGGCCGAGTACGGCATGGACTCGGTGTACGCGATGAGCCTGTGCGGCGACATCGAGGCGGAGTACGACCTGGACGTCGAGCCGACCCTCGCCTGGACCCACCCGACCATCGACGCCCTCGCCGCCCACCTGAGCGAGCGCGTCGGTGACCGCCCAGCCCCCGACGCTGTCCTTCCCAACCAACCGACCCCGACCGACCTCCCGGCCTTTCCCGACCAACCGACCCCGACCGACCTCCCGGCCTGACCCTCCCATGTCCATCCCCTGGCCGCTGTCCGCCGCGCAGCGCGGAGTCTGGTACGCCCAGCTGCTGAACCCGGACGCCCCCGTCCAGGTGGCGCAGTACGTCGAGATCGCCGGGCCGGTCGACCCGGACCTCTTCGCCGCCGCGGTGCGCGCCTGCGCCCACGAGGTCGAGGCGGTGCACGTCCGCCTCGTCGAGCCCCCTGGGCCGTCCGCGCCGGAGCCGGGTGCGCCTTCGGGTCGGCCGACGGGCCGACCGGAGCCGAGTGAGCCTCCGGGTGGGTCCACGGGCCGACCGGAGCCGGTTGGACCTTCCGGCCGGTCCACAGGCCGACCGGAGCCAGGTGGCCCTTCCGGCCGGTCCACAGGCCGACCGGAGCCAGGTGGCCCTTCCGGCCGGTCCACGGACCGGCCGGAGCCGCAGGGGCCGCCGGAGCAGGTTCTCGACGTCGCGCCGGTCGAGGTGCCCGTCGTCGACCTGAGCGGCGAGGCCGATCCCATGGCGGCCGCGCACGCGTGGATGCGCGCGGACTCCTCCACACCGGTCGCCCTGATGGGCGGGCGGCTGTTCGGCAACGCGCTCCTGCGCCTCGGCGACGACCGCCACCTGTGGTACCTGCGCTGCCACCACCTCGCCGTCGACGGCTACAGCGGCCCGCTGATCACGCGGCGGCTCGCCGAGGTGTACACCGCGATGGCCGAGGGACGGCCGTACGGCGCGGGGACCCTGGGCTCACTGGAGGTCCTGCTCACCGAAGACGAGGAGTACCGCGCGTCCCGCCGCTTCGAACGCGACCGCGCGTACTGGCTGGACCGCTGCGCGGATCTGCCCGAGGCCCCGTCGCTGTCCGTCCGCCCCGCCCACGGCACCCGGCCGTCCGCGACGTTCATCCGGGAGTCCGGCGGGCTGAGCCCGGCCGAGGCCGAAGCGATCGCGTCCGCGGCCCGGGTGCTCGACACCACTCTCACCGGGCTGACGATCGCGGCCGCCGCGGCGTACACCGCCCGGCTGTGCGGCGTCTCCGACGTCGTCCTCGGCTTGGCCGTGACCGCGAGGACCACCCCGGCGGCACGCCGTACCCCCGGAATGCTGTCGAACGTCCTGCCGCTCCGGCTGAGCGTCCGGCCCGCCGACTCGGTCCGCGACCTCACCAGGCAGGTGACCGAGCAGGTCGGGCGGCTGCTGCGGCACCAGCGGTACCGCCTGGAGGACCTGCGCCGTGACCTCGGCCTCCTCGGCGACGCCCGCCCGCTGTACGGGCCACTGATCAACATCATGGGGTTCGAACGCGACCTGGACTTCGCCGGCCACCGGGGCGTCCCCCACGTGCTGACCACCGGCCCGGTCGAGGACCTCGCCGTCAACGTGTACGAGGGCTCCGCCGGCGAGGGTACGCGCATCGACATCGACGCCCACCCGGAGCGGTACGCCCCCGCGGAGGTCGCCGCCCACCACGCCCGCTTCCTGAACTTCCTGCGCGCGCTCGCGACCGCTGGCCCGGACCGACCGATCGGCGTCCTCGACGTCGCCCTCCCGGAGGAGCGGGCGGCGGCCCTCGGCCACCCCAGGGTGCCGGAGACTCGCGACGCGACGCTTCCCGGCCTGTTCACGGCCCACGGCCACCCCCGGGCGCCGGAGACTCATGACGCGACGCTCCCCGGCCTGTTCACGGCCCCCGACCATCCCCGGCTGTCGGAGCCCCACCAAGCGACCGCCCCCGGCGTGTTCGCGGCCCTCGGCCACCCCCGGGCGCCGGAGGCCCACCAAGCGACCGTCCCGGGCCTGTTTGCGGCCGTCGGCCCTTCCCAGGTGCTGGAGACCCGACATGCGACCATTCCCGGCCTGTTCGCGGCCCGCGCCGCCTGCGACCCGGAAGCGGTCGCGGTCACCGACGCCGACGCGTCCCTGACGTACGGAGAGCTGAACGCCCGCGCGAACCGGCTGGCCCACCACCTCATCGCCCTCGGCGCCGGCCCCGAACGGCTCGTCGCCCTGGCCCTCCCCCGGTCCGCCGACCTCGT
This sequence comes from Actinoallomurus vinaceus, assembly GCF_039542055.1. NCBI lineage: Bacteria > Bacillati > Actinomycetota > Actinomycetes > Streptosporangiales > Thermomonosporaceae > Actinoallomurus > Actinoallomurus vinaceus. The sequence goes on along the minus strand of NZ_BAABHK010000011.1, from coordinate 241,213 downwards.
CGTGGCGGTCCTCGCCGTGCTCAAGTCCGGTGCCGCGTACGTCCCGATCGACCCGGACTACCCGGCGAACCGCGTCGCGGCCATGCTGGAGGACGCCGCGCCCGTGCTCGTGCTCACGACCTCGGCGGCGGACCTGCCTGCGGGCGTCGAACGGGTGATGCTCGACGACGAGGCGTTCGACGGGTACCCCGAGGACGACCCGGTCATGCCACTGCGGCCCGAGCATCCCGCGTACGTCATCTACACGTCCGGGTCGACCGGACGGCCGAAGGGTGTGGTAGTCCCCCATCAGAACGTCGTGCGGCTCCTCGCCGCCACCGACCCGTGGTTCGGGTTCGGGCCGTCGGACGTCTGGACGCTCTTCCACTCCTACGCCTTCGACTTCTCGGTGTGGGAACTGTGGGGCGCCCTGCTGTACGGGGGCCGCCTCGTCGTCGTCCCGTACGACGTCAGCCGCTCCCCCGAGGATTTCCTGCGCCTGCTCGACGACGAGCGCGTCACCGTCCTCAACCAGACGCCGTCGGCGTTCCACCAGCTCATGCGCGCCGACCGGGACAAGGCCCGGGATCTCATGCTGCGGTATGTGATCTTCGGCGGTGAGGCGCTGGACCCGTCCCGCCTCGCCGACTGGTACTCCCGGCACGCCGACGACGCGCCCGTCCTGGTCAACATGTACGGCATCACCGAGACCACGGTGCACGTCACCTACGCGCCGCTGGACGCCGCGAGCACCACCGCCGACCAGGGCGGCGGAATCGCCATCGGGCAAGGCAGCGGAATCGGTGTCGGCCAGGGCGGCGGGATCGCCGTCGGCCAGGACAGCGGGATCAGTGTCGGGCAAGGCAGCGGAATCGTCGCCGGGCAGGGCGGCGGGATCGGTGTCAGGCAGGGCGGCGGGATCGGCGTGGGCATCCCGGACCTGCGGCTGTACGTCCTGGACGCGGCGCTGCGGCCGGTGCCGCCCGGCGTGACGGGCGAGCTGTACGTCGCGGGGGCCGGTCTCGCGCGCGGCTACCTCGGCCGCCCCGATCTGACCGCCGAGCGGTTCGTCGCCGACCCGTACGGGCCCGGCCGCATGTACCGCACCGGGGACCTGGCCCGGCGGCACGCCGACGGCCGTCTGGAGTACGTCGGCCGCGCCGACCACCAGATCCAGCTGCGCGGCTTCCGCATCGAACTCGGCGAGATCGAGGCCGTGCTCGCCGGTCACGAGGGTGTCGACGAGGTCGCGGCGGTCGTCCGCGAGGACGGGCCGGACGACGACCGGCGCCGGCGGATCGTCGCGTACGTCACCGGTCCCGGCGCGGACCCCGCCGCGCTCCGCGACCTGGCGCGGCGGAACCTCCCGGCGCACATGGTCCCGGCCGCGGTCGTACGGATGGACGCCCTGCCGCTCACACCCAACGGCAAGCTGGACCGCCGGGCTCTACCCGCGCCGGAGATCACCTCGTCGTCGCGTGGCCCGCGTACGCCGGTGGAGGAGGTGCTGTGCGGGGTCTTCGCCGAGGTGCTGGGCACGTCGGCGGTCGGGATCGATGACGGGTTCTTCGACCTGGGCGGGGACTCGCTGCTGGCCACCCGCGCCGTCGCCCGCGTCCGGTCGGTGCTCGGCGTGGAACTGCCCGTCCGCGCCCTGTTCGAGACGCCGACCGTCGCCGGACTCGCCGCCGACCTGGACGCCGCCGGACCGGCCCGGCCCCCACTCGTCGCCGCCAGAGCGCGGCCGGAACCGGTCCCGCTGTCGTACGCGCAGCGACGGCTGTGGTTCCTGAACCGGCTGGACGGCCCCACGACGACCTACACCATGCCCGCCGCCCTCCGGCTGACCGGCGACCTGGACGTCGGCGCGCTGCGGGCGGCGCTGGCGGACCTCGTCGATCGGCACGAGGTGCTGCGCACCGTCTACCCGCAGGTCGACGGCGAACCGTGCCAGGTGGTCCTGGACGGCGTACGGCCCGAGCTGCCGATGACCGAGACCGGCGACCTGGACGCCGAGCTGGCCCGGGACGCCGCGCGCGGGTTCGACCTCGCGGACGAGATCCCGCTGCGCGCTCACCTGTACGCGACCGGCCCCGGCGAACACGTGCTGCTGGTGGTGCTCCATCACATCGCCGCCGACGGATGGTCGTCGGCGCCGCTGGCCCGGGACCTGATCGGCGCATACGCCGCGCGGGCCGAGGGGCGTGCGCCCTCGTGGGAGCCGCTGCCCGTGCAGTACGCCGACTACGCGCTCTGGCAGCAGGACGTGCTCGGGTCGGAGGACGACCCCGGCAGCCTCATCGCGCGCCAGGTCGCATACTGGCGCGAGCGGTTGGACGGGCTGCCGGACGAGGTCGACCTGCCCACGGATCGGCCCCGGCCCGCGCAGGCGTCGTATGAGGGTGCGCGGGTTCCGGTGCGGCTGGACCCCAAAGCGCTGGCCGCGCTCGCCCGCGAGACGGACGCGAGCGTGTTCATGGTGGTGCAGGCGGCGCTGGCGGCGCTGCTCACCAGGCTCGGGGCCGGGACCGACATCCCCATCGGCACACCGATCGCCGGACGCACCGACCAAGCCCTGGACGACCTCGTCGGCATGTTCGTCAACACGCTCGTGCTGCGCACCGACCTGTCCGGAAACCCCACCTTCCGGGAGCTGATCGGGCGGGTTCGGGACGCGGACCTGGCCGCGTACCAGCATCAGGACCTGCCCTTCGAACGCCTCGTAGAGATCCTCAACCCACCCCGCAGCATGGCCCGGCACCCGCTGTTCCAGGTCATGCTCGCCTTCCAGAACACCGACCGGGTCGAGCTCGACCTTCCGGGCCTGGCGGCGACCGTACGGCCGGTCGACGTGGGGATCGCCAAGTTCGACCTGCTGCTCGATCTGGACCCGAGTGGGGCGGGGGCGCTGGAGTACGCGACCGACCTGTTCGACCGCTCGACCGCCGAGGCGCTCGTCGCACGGCTCGACCGTCTGATCGCCGCGGTCGCAGCCGACCCCGACACGCGCATCGGTGCCGTCGACCTCCTCGACCCGGACGAACGCCGTCGGATCCTTCAGGAGTTCAACGGCACCGCCCGGCAGGTCCCGCCCGCCTCCCTGGCCGAGCTGTTCGAGCAGCAGGTCGCCCGGACGCCGGACGCGACGGCGGTCGTCTGCCACGACGAAGAGCTGACCTACGCCGAGCTGGACGCGCGGGCGGAGCGGGTGGCGGATGCGCTGGTCGCCCGGGGTATCGGCCCGGAGGACTTCGTGGCCGTCGCGCTGCCGCGCTCGGCGGAGCTGATCGTGGCGCTGTGGGGGGTGCTGAAGGCGGGCGCCGCGTACGTCCCCATCGACCTGAGCCACCCGGCGGAGCGCATCGCCCTCCTGCTCGACGACGCCGGACCCGCCTGCGTCATCGCGCACGAGGGCACCGTGCTGCCCCGCGCGCTGCCGCGGGTGCCGCCGGACGTCCCCGCGCCGGTCCCGGCCGAACCGCTCCAACAGACCCCGGACGCGATCTCCGCGGAGGAGACGGCCCACGCCGAGCCGGCGTTCCGGGGAGCGGCGACGGGCGCGCGGCGGGTGCGGCCGGACGGCGCCGCCTATCTGATCTACACCTCCGGGTCCACGGGACGGCCGAAGGGTGTCGTCGTCGCGCACCGGGGCGTCGTCGACCTGGTCGACTGGGCCGTGCGCGACTTCGGGCGGGAGCGGCTGTCCCGGGTGCTGGCCGCGACCTCGCTCAACTTCGACGTCTCGGTGTTCGACACGCTCGTGCCGCTGCTGGTCGGCGGCTCGATCGAGATCGTCCCCGACCTGCTCACCCTCCTCGACCGGCCGGTCGACGTCGACCTGATCTGCGCGGTGCCCTCGGCGCTGTCCGCGGTCCTCGCACAGGGGGCGCGGCCGAAGGCCGGCACGCTCGCGCTGGCCGGTGAGGCGCTTCCGCCGCGGCTGCTCCGCGAGGCGCGGGACGCCCTGCCGGAGGCCCGCATCGCCAACATCTACGGTCCCACCGAGGCGACGGTGTACGCCCTGGCCTGGGAGGACGACGGCTCGCCGGACGCGCGGGCCCCGATCGGCAGGCCGCTGACCAACACCGGCGCGTACGTCCTCGACGCCTGGCTGAATCCCGTCCCCGTCGGTGTTCCCGGCGAGCTGTACCTGACCGGCAGCGGCCTGGCGCGCGGCTACCACGACCGGCCCGGCCTCACCGCCGAGCGGTTCGTCGCGAACCCGTTCGGCCCCGGCCGCATGTACCGGACCGGCGACCTCGCCCGCTGGACCGCCGACGGTCAGGTGGAGTACCTCGGCCGTACCGACCATCAGCTGAAGATCCGCGGCTTCCGGGTGGAGCCTGGCGAGATCGAGGCCGTGCTCGCCGCGCACGAGGCGGTGGGCCAGGCCGTCGTGCTGCTGCGGGAGGACCGGCCCGGCGACCAGCGCCTGGTCGCGTACGTCACCGGGCCGGGAGATCGGTCGGGGCCGGGAGATCGGTCGGGGCCGGGAGATCGGTCGGGGCCGGGTGGTCGGGAAGAACAGGGTGGTCGGGAAGAGCAGGTTGGTCGGGAAGGAGGCGCCGACCCGGCCGAGCTGCGCGGGTTCGCCGCCGACCGGCTGCCCGGCCACATGGTGCCGTCCGCCGTCGTCGTCCTCGACGCCTTTCCGCTGGGCCCGAGCGGGAAGCTCGACCGGGCCGCGCTGCCCGCCCCGGAGGTGTCCGCCACGGGGACGTCCCGGGCGCCCCGGACCCCGGCGGAGGAGATCGTCTGCGGGATCTTCGCCGACGTCCTGGGGGCCGGGCGGGTCGACCCGGACGACGACTTCTTCGATCTGGGCGGCAACTCGCTGCTCGCCACCCGCGTCATCAGCCGGATCCGGTCGGCGTTCGGCGTGGAGCCGACGATCCGGGCGCTGTTCGAGGCACCCACACCCGCCGGTGTCGTACGGGCGCTCGAGGAGGCGGGCTCGGCCCGGCCGCCGTTGCGGCCCGTGGAGCACCCGCCGATCGTTCCGCTGTCGTACGCGCAGCAGCGGCTCTGGTTCCTCGACGGCCTCGACGACGAACCCTCCGGCACGTACAACATCCCGATCGCGCTGCGGCTCACCGGCAAGCTCGACGAGGCCGCCCTGCGGATCGCGCTGTGCGACCTCGCCGAACGGCACGAGCCGCTGCGGACCGTCTTCCCCGTCTCCGGGGGCACGCCGTACCAGCTGGTCGTCGACGGCATGGCCCCCGAGCTGCGAGTCGCCGACGTCGCCACGGCGACCGGCGCGGAACTCGACGAGCGCCTGACGGCGGACGCCGCGCGGGGCTTCGACCTGGCGGTCGAGACGCCGCTGCGCGCGTACCTGTACGCGCTCGGCGCGGACGAGCACCTGCTGCTCATCGTCGTCCACCACATCGCCTGTGACGGCTGGTCGCTCGCCCCGCTGGCCCGCGACCTGATCACCGCGTACGCGGCGCGGGCGGACGGCGACACCCCGCAGTGGGATCCGCTGCCGGTCCGGTACACCGACTACGCCCTCTGGCAGCGGGCCCTCCTCGACAAGGACGGCGACGACGGCCTCATCGGACGGCAGATCGCGTACTGGCGGGACGCCCTCGCGGGCCTTCCCGACCGGCTCGCCCTGCCCACCGACCGGCCGCGCCCCGCGCGCGCGTCGTACCGGGGCGCGACCGTCGCCGTCGACGTCGACGCCGCGCTGCACGCCCGGCTGGAGGCCCTCTCCCGCGAAAGCGGCGCGACGGTCTTCATGGTCGCGCAGGCGGCGCTCGCCGCACTGCTCACCCGCCTCGGGGCGGGCACCGACGTCCCGATCGGCTCGCCCATCGCGGGACGCACCGACGAGGCGCTGAACGACCTGGTCGGCATGTTCGTCAACACGCTGGTGCTGCGCACGGACACGAGCGGCGACCCGTCGTTCCGGGAACTCCTGGCCCGGGTACGCGAGACGGACCTGGCCGCCTACCAGCATCAGGACCTGCCCTTCGAGCGGCTCGTCGAGATCGTCGCCCCGGAACGCTCGATGGCCCGGCACCCGCTCTTCCAGACCATGCTCGCGTTCCAGAACACCGAGCGGGCGGCCGTCGACCTGCCCGGACTGCGGGCGGCCGTCGAACCGGTGCACGCGGGAGTGGCAAAGTTCGACCTGCACCTCATGCTCGAGGAGCACCGCGGCGCCGACGGCGGCCCGGCCGGGCTCGGCGGAACGCTGGAGTACGCCCTCGACCTGTTCGACGCCGGAACCGCCGAGCGGATCGCGGCCCGTTTCGTCCGCGTGCTGGAGACGGCCGTGGCCGACCCGGACGTCCGGATCAGCGCGATCGACCTGCTCGACGACGCCGAGCGGCGGCGGGTGCTGGAGGAGTGGAACGCCACGGCACGTCCGGTGCCGGACGTGACGCTGGCGGACCTGTTCGAGGCCCAGGTCGCCCGCACGCCCGATGCGGTCGCGTTGGTGTACGAGGGCGCGGAGCTGACGTACGCGGAGTTCGACGCCCGGGTCAACCGGCTGGCGCACTACCTGGTCGAATGCGGCATCGGGCCGGAGCGATTCGTCGCGCTCGCGGTGCCGCGCTCGGTCGAGCTACTGGTGGCGATGTACGCGGTCGTCAAAGCGGGCGCGGCCTACGTGCCCATCGACCCCGACCATCCCGACGACCGTGTCGCGTACGTCCTGACCGACACCCGACCGGTGCTGGTCCTGACCACGGCGGGCGTCGCGGACCGGCTGACCGGCGACGCGCCGGTGCTGATCCTCGACGACCCGGAGGTACGAGAGGAGCTGGCCGGATTCGCCGCCGATCCTCCCGTCCGTACGGTGACGCCCGCCGGCGCCGCCTACGTCATCTACACGTCGGGGTCGACGGGCCGGCCGAAGGGCGTCGTGGTCCCGCATGCCGGGATCGTCAACCGGCTGTTGTGGGCCCAGGGCGAGTACGGGCTGGGATCCGACGACCGGGTGGTGCAGAAGACGCCGGCGACGTTCGACGTGTCGGTGTGGGAGTTCTTCTGGCCCCTGCAGACCGGCTCGGCCCTGGTGATCGCCCGGCCGGACGGCCATCGGGACGCCGGTCATCTGGCCGAGCTGATCCAGGAACGCCGGGTGACGACGGCGCACTTCGTGCCATCGATGCTGGCGGCGTTCCTCACCGAACCCGAGGCCACCGACTGCGCGGGGCTGCGGCGGGTGCTGTGCAGCGGCGAGGCGCTCTCCCCCGAGCTCGCGGCGCGATTCCACCAGGTCCTGCCCGACGTGGAGCTGCACAACCTGTACGGGCCGACCGAGGCATCCGTCGACGTGACCTCATGGCGTCATCGCCCGGGATCCGGGAGCGTCCCGATCGGCCGGCCGGTATGGAACACGCGCGCGTACGTGCTGGATCCCGCGCTGCGGCCCGTGCCACCAGGCGTGCCCGGGGAGCTGTATCTCGCAGGCGTCCAGCTCGCTCGCGGCTACCACGACCGGCCCGGCCTGACCGCAGAACGGTTCGTCGCCGACCCCTACGCACCCGGCCGCATGTACCGCACCGGAGACCTCGCACGCTGGAACACCCACGGCGAACTCCAATACCTCGGCCGCCTCGACCACCAAGTCAAAATCCGCGGAATCCGCATCGAACTCGGCGAGATCGAAACCGTCCTGGCCGAGCAGGAGGGCGTGACCTCGGTCGTCGTCGTGGCGCGGGAGGACCGTCCGGGCGACCGGCGTCTCGTCGCCTACGTCACCGGCGACGCCGATCCGGCGGAGCTGCGGCGGGCCGCCGCGCGGGTACTGCCGGAGTCGATGGTCCCGGCGGCCGTGGTCGTGCTCGCCGAGCTGCCGTTGACCGGCAGCGGGAAGGTGGACCGCGCCGCCCTGCCCGCTCCGGTGTTCGCCTCCGTGGCCGGGTCGCGGGCGCCGGGGACGCCCGCCGAGCGGCAGCTCTGCGAGATCTTCGCCGAGGTGCTGGGCGTCGATGCGGCCGGGGCCGAGGACGGGTTCTTCGATCTCGGCGGGGACAGCATCCTCGCGATCCAGCTCGTGTCGCGGGCCAGGGCCGCCGGGCTTGTGATCAGCGCGCGGGAGGTGTTCGAGCATCGGACGCCGGCCGCTCTCGCCGCGGTCGCCCGGGCAGCCGCCGACGTGGCCGAGCGGCCGGAGCCGCCCGGCGCGGGCGTCGGTCCGGTGCCGCGCCCGCCGATCGTGTCGTGGCTGGCCGAACGCGGCGGCCGGTTCGACGGGTTCAGCCAGGCGATGCTGCTGACCGTGCCGCCGGGCCTGGGCCTAGAGCGGCTCGCCGCGGCGGTGCGGGCCCTCCTCGACCACCATGACGCGCTGCGGATGCGGGTGCGCCGGACGGAGGGCGTCTCGTGGCTGCTGGAGACGGCGCCGCCAGGCACGGTGGACGCGGCCGCGTGCGTCAGCCGCGACGAGGGGTACGACCGCGAGACGATCGCGGCACGCGCCGAGGCCGCCCGCCGGAGCCTCGACACGGAGGCGGGGGCGATGGTCCGGGTGGTGTGGTTCGACGCGGGCGACGCGCCGGGACGGCTGCTGCTGGTCCTGCACCACCTGGTCGTCGACGGGGTGTCGTGGCGGATCCTGCTGCCCGACCTCGTACTGGCGCTGGAGGGCGCGGCCCTCGACCCGGTGCCGACGTCGTACCGCCGATGGGCTCAGCGGCTGGTGGCGGCCGCAAACAATCCACAGGTTGTGGACGAACTCCCGCGCTGGGCCGAGATCCTCGACGTCGCCGACCCGCCGCTCGGCGTGGGCTCGCGGGACGTCACCGCGTACACCGGAGCGGACCTGCGGCGATTCACCGTGACCCTGCCGCGCGAACAGGCCGAACCCCTGCTGACCGCCGTCCCCGCCGCCTTCCACTGCGGCGTGAACGACGTCCTGCTCACCGGGCTCGCCCTCGCCGTCACGGCATGGCGCCGCGACCACGGGCGGGACGCGGGCGAGGGCGTGCTGATCGACCTGGAGGGCCACGGGCGCGATGATCTCGACGGCCTCGGTGACGGCGACGGCCTCGACCTGACGCGGACGGTCGGCTGGTTCACGAGCCTCCACCCCGTACGTCTCAACCCCGGCACGGACGACGCGGGACAGGCGCTCAAGCGGGTGAAGGAGCAGCTGCGGGCGGTCCCGTCCGATACCGGGTACGGACTGCTGCGCCACCTCAACCCGCGCACCCGCGAGCGGCTGGCCGCCCTGTCCACACCGCAGATCCTCTTCAACTACCTCGGCAGGGTCGACAGCGGCGACGGCGACTGGAGCCTGGCCCCGGAGTCCGACGTCCTCGGCACCGGCCACGACCCGGCCATGCCGGTCGCACACGGCCTGGAGATCGACGCCGTGACGCGGGACGGCGACCTACGGGCGACGTGGGTCTGGCCGGACGGATGGCTGCCCGAGGAGCAGGTGCGCGACCTCGCCGACCGGTGGTTCGCCGCGCTGCGGGAGCTGACCGCCGCGGACGGCGGCGGGCACACCCCCTCCGATCTGACCCTCGTCGAGCTCGACCAGGACGAGATCGACGCGCTCGAAGACCTTTGGGAGCAGGGTTGAACCGGTCACAGATCGAGGACGTCTGGCCACTGTCACCGCTGCAGCACGGCCTGCTGTTCCACGCACTCCTCGACGAGCGGGACGTGTACGCGGCACAGGTGGTGCTCGACGTGACGGGCGCGGTCGACGCCGACGCGCTCCGGAAGGCGGGCCAGGACCTGCTGCGCCGCCACCCGAACCTGCGCGCGGCGTTCCCGCACGACCGGCTCACAAAGCCGGTGCAGGTGATTCCGCGCGCGGTGGAGCTGCCGTTCCGGGAGGTGGAGGCGGCCGACGAGGACGAGGCCGACCGGATCGCCGACGCCGACCGCGTCGCGCCCTTCGACCTCACCCGCCCGCCGCTCATCCGGCTCACGCTCGTACGGCTCGGGTCCGACCGCGCCCGGATCGTCCTCACCAACCACCACATCCTGCTCGACGGCTGGTCCACGCCGATCCTGGTCACCGAGCTGCTGACCCGCTATGCCGGCGCCGAGCCCCCGGCCGCGACCCCGTACAAGGAGTACCTCGCCTGGCTGAAGCGGCAGGACCAGGCCGCCGCGACCCGCGCCTGGACGGCCGCCCTGGACGGAGTCGAGGAGCCCACACTGCTGGCACCCGAGGCCGCCGGGCTCCCTCCCGTGCTGCCGTCGGCCGTCTCGGAGGAACTGCCCGAGGACCTGACCGCCCGGCTCCGTGTGCGGGCCCGCCGGCACGGCGTCACCGTGAACACGCTCGTCCAGGCCGCCTGGGGGCTGCTGCTCGCGCGGCTGACCGGCCGGTCCGACGTGGTGTTCGGGCAGGTCGTCTCCGGCCGCCCGCCGGAGATCCCGGGCGTCGAGCAGATGATCGGGCTGTTCGTGAACACCGTGCCCGTACGGCTCCGGGTCCGGGACGACGAGACCCTCGGCCGGCTGCTCACCCGCCTCCAGGCCGAACAGGCCGCGCTGCTCGGCCACCAGTATCTCGGCCTCTCGCAGATCACCGGCCTGGTGGACGGGACGCCGTCCGGGACGCCGCTGTTCGACACGCTCACCGTGTTCGAGAACTATCCGTTCGACCCGTCGGCGATGGGCGAGTCCGTGGCGGGCCTCCGGCTGACCGGCGCGGCGCAGCGGGACGCCACCCACTATCCCCTGACCTTGTACGTCGTCCCCGGCGACCGGCTGACCCTCCGCCTCGACCACCGGCCCGACGTCGTCGACACGGACGCCGCCGCGACAGTCCTCACGCGGTTCTCACGGCTGCTGGGTACCATCGCCGACGCGCCCGACACGCCCGTCGGTGCCGTGGACCTGCTGCTGCCCGGCGAACGGCGATGGGTGCTGGAGGAGTGGAACGCCACGGCGCGCCCGGTTCCGTCGGTGACGCTGGCGGACCTGTTCGAGGCGCAGGTCGCCCGCACGCCCGATGCGGTCGCGTTGGTGTACGAGGGCGCGGGGCTGACGTACGCGGAGTTCGACGCGCGGGCCAACCGGCTGGCGCACTACCTGGGCGAATGCGGGATCGGACCGGAGAGCCGCGTCGCCCTGGCCCTGCCCCGCTCCTTCGACCTGCTGGTGGCGATGTACGCGGTCGTCAAAGCGGGCGCGGCCTACGTGCCGATCGACTCGGACCATCCGGTGGACCGCCTCGCCTATGTCCTCGCCGACACCGACCCAGTACTGGTCCTCACCACGGCGGGCGTCGCAGACCGGTTGCCCGGCGACGCGCCGGTGCTGATCCTCGACGACCCGGAGGTACGAGAGGAACTGGCCAGGTTCCCCGGCACCGCTCCGGCCCGGGCCGTCTCGCCGGGCAACGCCGCGTACGTGATCTACACCTCCGGGTCCACCGGCCGGCCCAAGGGAGTCGTCGTTCCGCACGCCGGGATCGTCAACCGGCTGCTGTGGATGCAGGACGAGTACGGGCTGGAGTCCGGTGATCGGGTGGTGCAGAAGACGCCGGCGACGTTCGACGTGTCGGTGTGGGAGTTCTTCTGGCCCCTGCAGACCGGCGCGACGCTGGTCATCGCCCGTCCCGACGGGCACCGCGATCCTCGCTACCTCGCCGCGCTGATCCGCGAGGAGAAGGTCACGACCGCGCACTTCGTGCCATCGATGCTGGCGGCGTTCCTCACCGAACCCGAGGCCACCGACTGTACGGGGCTGCGGCGGGTGCTGTGCAGCGGCGAGGCGCTCTCCCCCGAGCTCGCGGCGCGATTCCACCAGGTCCTGCCCGACGCGGAACTGCACAACCTGTACGGGCCGACCGAGGCATCGGTGGACGTCACCGCCTGGCAGTGCACTCCGGAAGCGGCGAGTGTGCCGATCGGGCGGCCGATCTGGAATACGCGCGCGTACGTGCTGGACTCGGCGCTGCGGCCCGTGCCGCCGGGTGTCCCCGGGGAGCTGTATCTCGCAGGCGTCCAGCTCGCTCGCGGCTACCACGACCGGCCCGGCCTGACCGCAGAACGGTTCGTCGCCGACCCCTACGCACCCGGCCGCATGTACCGCACCGGAGACCTCGCACGCTGGAACACCCACGGCGAACTCCAATACCTCGGCCGCCTCGACCACCAAGTCAAAATCCGCGGAATCCGCATCGAACTCGGCGAGATCGAAACCGTGCTCGCCGGTCATGAGGACGTCGACCACCGCGCGGTGGTCGCCCGGCCGTACGGGGCGGACGGGGCGCGGCTCGTGGGGTACGTCGTCGCCCAGGTCGACGATCACGCCCGGTTGGCGGTGCATCTGCGCGCGCTCGCCGCGCGCCACCTTCCGGACGCCATGGTCCCGGCGGCCATCGTCGTCCTCGCCGAACTGCCGTTGACCACCAGCGGAAAGCTGGACCGCCGGGCCCTGCCGGAGCCGGAGTTCGCCGCCTCTTCGTCGCGGGCGCCCCGCACGCCGACCGAGGAGATCCTGTGCGGGTTGTTCGTGGAGCTCCTCGGTGTCGACGGAGTCGGCCCGGATGACGGCTTCTTCGCCCTTGGCGGCGACTCGCTCCTGGCGATCCGCATGGTCAGCCGGATCCGGGCCGTGCTCGACGTCGAGCTCGGCGTCCGCACCCTCTTCGACGCCCCGACCGTCGCCGCGCTGGCCGAACGCGTCGACGAGACCCGTCACCAGGCTCGGCCGGCGCTCGTGCCCGTGCCACGGCCTGAGCAGGTCCCGCTGTCGTACGCGCAGCGGCGGCTGTGGTTCCTCGATCAGTTCGAGGGGCGCAGCGCCACGTACACTATGCCGCTGGCGCTGCGGCTGACCGGCGGCCTGAACGTCGACGTGCTACGGGCGGCGCTGGCCGACGTCGTCGATCGACACGAGGTGCTGCGCACCGTCTACCCGCAGGTCGACGGCGAGCCGTGGCAGGTCGTCCTGGACGATCCGCGCCTCGAACTGCGGATCGCCGAGACCGATGACGTGGTGGCGGCCCTGGCCGAGGACGCGGCGTACGGGTTCGACCTGGCGAGCGAGATCCCCGTTCGCGCTCACCTGTACGCGACCGGCCCCGGCGAGCACGTGCTGCTGGTGGTGCTGCATCACATCGCCGCCGACGGCTGGTCCTTCGTCCCGCTCGCCCGCGACCTGATCAGCGCGTACGCCGCGCGGGCCGAGGGACACGTGTCCGCCTGGGAGCCGCTGCCGGTGCAGTACGCCGACTATGCCCTCTGGCAGCGGGACATGCTCGGGTCCGAGGACGACCCCGGCAGCCTCATCGCGCGCCAGGTCGCGTACTGGCGCGCGACGTTGGACGGGCTGCCCGAGCAGCTCGACCTGCCCACCGACCGGGCCCGGCCCGCCCAGGCGTCGTACGAAGGTGGCCGGGTTCCGGTCGAGGTCGACGCTGAGCTCCGCGCCGGGCTGGCCGCGCTCGCCCGGCGCGACCGGTGCAGCCTGTTCATGGTGGTGCAGGCGGCGCTGGCCGCGCTGCTCACCAGGCTCGGGGCCGGGACCGACATCCCCATCGGCACACCGATCGCCGGACGGACCGACCAGGCCCTGGACGACCTGGTCGGCATGTTCGTCAACACGCTCGTGCTGCGCACCGACCTGTCCGGGGACCCCACCTTCCGGGAGCTGATCGGGCGGGTCCGCGAGGGGGACCTGGCCGCCTACCAGCACCAGGACCTGCCCTTCGAACGCCTCGTAGAGATCCTCAACCCACCCCGCAGCATGGCCCGGCACCCGCTGTTCCAGGTCATGCTCGCCTTCCAGAACAACCCCCGCGCCCAGCTCACCCTCCCCGGCCTCGCCGCCGAACCCCTTCACCTCCATGCCGGCACCGCCAAGTTCGACCTGCACTTCGTACTGGAGGACGACGGGGATGAGCTGAGCGGGGTGCTGGAGTACGCGACCGATCTGTTCGACCGGGAGACGGCCGAGACGCTCGTGGCGCGGTTCGTCCGGCTGCTCCGTGCGGCCGTCGCGAACCCGGACGTCCGGGTGGGCGACATCGACGTCCTGGACACGCGTGAGCGGCAGCGGGTCCTGGAGGAGTGGAACGCCACGGACTGTCCGGTCCCCGACGCGACGCCGGTGGAGTTGTTCGAGGCGCAGGCCGCGCGGACGCCGGACGCGCCGGCGCTCGTCGCCGGGACGCTCGACGATCCCGCCACCCCCGTGACGTTCACCTTTGCGCGGCTGAACGACGAAGCGGACCGGCTGGCCCGGCACCTGATCGAGGAGCACGGGGCCGGTCCGGAACGGCTCATCGCCCTCGCCCTGCCGCGTACCGCCGAACTCGTCATCGCGATGCTCGCCGTGCACAAGACGGGCGCCGCCTACCTGCCGGTCGACACGCGCTTTCCCGCCGACCGCATCGCCATGATGATCGAGGACGCGCGTCCGATCGCGGCCGTGACCGGCGAGACGACCGCGCACGTGCTGCCTCCCGACCTGCCCCGAGTGCGGCTCCCGCTGCGGCTCGACGACTCGACCGGCGCTCTCGCCCGACCGCGCTCGCGCCCGGAACACCCCGCGTACGTCATCTACACCTCGGGGTCGACCGGGCGGCCGAAGGGTGTCGTCGTTCCGCACGGGACCGTCACCAACCTCCTCGGCTCGATGGCCGAATGGGTGCCTCTCACGTCCGAGGACACGTTCGTGGCGGTGACCACGGTCGGCTTCGACATCTCCGTCGTCGAGATCTACCTGCCGCTGCTGTCCGGGGCGCGGATCCGGCTGGCGCGGGAGGAGGAGGTCGCCGATCCGGTCCGGCTCGACCGGCTCATCGCCGACGCGACGATCATGCAGGCCACGCCGACGCTGTGGCAGGAGCTCGTCGACCTGCCGGGCATCGAAGGACTCCGTGTGCTGGTGGGCGGGGAGGCGCTGCCCGCCGGGCTCGCCCAGGCCCTGCTGAACCGCGGATGCCCGGTCCTCAACCTGTACGGACCGACCGAGACGACGATCTGGTCCACCGGTGCGCCGATCGACGCGGCGACGGCGGCCCGGCCGCCGATCGGACGTCCCATCGGCAACACCCGGGTCTACGTCCTGGACGCCGCGCTGCGGCCGGTGCCGCCGGGCGTCCCCGGCGAGCTGTACATCGCGGGAGCGGGTCTGGCGCGCGGTTACCTCGGCCGCCCGGACCTGACCGTCGAGCGGTTCGTCGCCGACCCGTACGGACCCGGCCGCATGTACCGCACCGGCGACCTCGCCCGGCACCTTCCCGACGGGCGGATCGAGTACCTCGGCCGGGTGGACCACCAGGTGAAGGTCCGGGGGTTCCGGATCGAGCTGGGCGAGATCGAGGCCGTGCTCACCGCGCACGACGCGGTCTCCCAGGCCGTCGCCGTCGTGCGGGAGGACCGGCCCGGCGACCGGCGCGTCACCGCGTACGTCGTCGGGCCGGGAGGTCGGCCGGGAGGTCGGCCGGGGTCGGTTGGTTGGGAAAGACGCGGGTTGGTTGGTCGGGAAGGAGACGTGGACGCCGGGGAACTGCGGAAGTTCGCGGGCCAGAGCCTGCCCGCTTCCATGGTGCCGTCGGCGGTCGTGACACTGGACGCGCTGCCGCTCACACCGAACGGGAAGGTGGATCGGCGTGCTCTGCCGGCGCCTGAGGTGGGGGCGTCGTCGCGGGGTCCGCGTACGCCGGTGGAGGAGGTGTTGTGCGGGGTCTTCGCCGAGGTGCTGGGGACGGCGTCGGTGGGGGTCGATGACGGGTTCTTCGACCTGGGCGGGGACTCGCTGCTGGCGACGCGGGTGGTAGCGCGTGTGCGGTCGGTGCTCGGCGTCGAGCTGCCCGTCCGTGCGCTGTTCGAGACCCCCACCGTCGCCGGGCTCGCGGAGGCCGTGCAGGGAGCGGACACCGCTCGCCCGCCGCTGATGCCCCGGCCTCGTGCGCTCACGGCGCCGCGGCTCTCGCACGCGCAGCGACGCCTGTGGTACCTCGCCCGGCTGGAGGGCCGCACCGCCACGTACGCCATGCCGCTGGCGCTGCGCCTGACCGGCGACCTGGACGTCAATGCGCTGCGGGCGGCCCTGGCCGACCTCGTCGACCGGCACGAGACGCTCCGGACGATCTTCCCGGAGTCGGACGGCAGGCCGTACCAGGTGATCCTCGAGGACCAGCGCCCGGAGTTGCGGGTCGAGGAGCCCGAGGACCTGGCGGCGGCCCTGGCCCGGGACGCGGCATGCGGGTTCGACCTGGCGAGCGAGATCCCGGTCCGCGCCCACCTGTACGCGACCGGGCCCGGCGAGCACGTGCTGCTGGTCGTGCTGCACCACATCGCGGCCGACGGGTGGTCCTTCGCGCCACTGGCCCGCGATCTGATCGGCGCCTACGCGTCACGCGCCGAAGGACGTGCACCCTCCTGGGAGCCGTTGCCGGCCCAGTACGCCGACTACACGCTCTGGCAGAACGAACTGCTCGGCTCCGAGGACGACCCCTCCAGCCTGATCTCCCGGCAGATCGCCTACTGGCACGCGACGTTGGACGGACTGCCCGACCAGCTCGACCTGCCCACCGACCACCCCCGCCCCGCCCAGGCGTCCTTCGCGGGCGGGCAGGTCCCCGTACGGCTCGACGCGGACGGCGTCACGGCCCTGGCGCGGCAGCTGAACGCCAGCGTGTTCATGGTGGTGCAGGCGGCGCTGGCGGCACTGCTGACCAGGCTGGGCGCGGGCACCGACGTCCCCATCGGCACGCCGATCGCGGGGCGGACCGATCAGGCGCTGGACGACCTGGTCGGGATGTTCGTCAACACGCTCGTCCTGCGCACGGACCTTTCCGGCGACCCCACGTTCCGCGAACTGGTCGCGCGGGTGCGGGACACCGGCCTGGCCGCGTACCAGCATCAGGACCTGCCCTTCGAACGCCTCGTGGAGATCCTGAACCCGCCCCGCAGCATGGCCCGCCACCCGCTGTTCCAGGTCATGCTCGCCTTCCAGAACAACCCGCGCGCCCAGCTCACCCTCCCCGGCCTCACCGCCGAACCCCTTCACCTCCACGCCGGCACCGCCAAGTTCGACCTGACGCTGAGCCTGGAGGAGAACCTCGAGGGCGTCCTGGAGTACGCGACGGACCTGTTCGACCGCTCGACCGCCGAGGCGATCGTCGCGCGGCTGGGTCGGCTGATCGCCGCCGTCACCACCGACCCCGAGATCCGCGTCGGCGCGGTCGATCTCCTCACGGCGGACGAACGGCGGACCCTCCAGGACTTCAACGACACCGCCCGGCTTGTGCCGTCCGCCACAATCGCTGAGCTGTTCGGGCAGCAGGTCGCCCGGACCCCGGACGCGTCGGCGGTCGTCTTCGAAGGCGAAGAGCTCACGTACGCCGAGCTGGCGGCGCGCGCCGGGGAACTCGCCGACACGCTCGCCGGAACGGGCGCCGGGCCGGAGCGGATCGTGGCCATCGCCCTGCCCCGCTCCGTCGACCTCGTCGTGGCGATGCTGGCGGTGTCCCTGACCGGCGCGGCGTATCTGCCGATCGACATCGCGTACCCGCAGGACCGCGTCGCGTACGCCCTCGACGACGCGAAGCCCGTGTGCGTCGTCACCCGGGCCGGCGTCGAACTCCCAGGCGACCTACCGCGCCTGGACCTTCCGCGGACCGGGCTCCTCACTCCGAGTTCGGCTGCCGCAGGCGGCCCGGGAGTCACAGCCGACCGGGGGGTTGGAGGCGACGCGGCTGTCGAGGGCGGCCCGAAAGTCGCAAGCGGCGCGGAGGTCGGAGGCGACTCGGCCGTCGCAGTCCGCCCGGAGGTCACAGGCGGCCCGGAGGGCGGAGGCGGTTTGGAAGTCGGGGGTCGTTCTCGGGGCGGGCGGCGTGTGGCTGCTGAGGGTCGGGCTGGGGTGGACGGTGCGGCGTACGTGATCTATACGTCCGGGTCGACGGGACGGCCCAAGGGGGTCGTCGTGACGCATCGGGGGGTGGCGAGTCTGGCGGCGACGCAGCGAGCGCGGCTGGGGATCGGGCCGGGGAGCCGGGTGCTGCAGTTCGCGTCGCCGGGGTTCGATGCGGCGTTCTGGGAGCTCGTCGCGCTCCTGTCGGGGGCGACGCTCGTGCTCGCGCCCGAGGACCGTCTCGTCCCGGGTGCGCCGATGGCCGAGCTGGTCGCCGAGCAGAGGGTCACGCACGTGACGCTGCCGCCGGCGGCGCTGCCCACGCTCGACGGGCTGCCGCCGGGGCTGACGCTCGTCGTGGCCGGTGAGGCGTGCCCGCCCGAGCTGGTGGAGCGCTGGTCGCGGGACCATCGCATGATCAACGCGTACGGGCCGACGGAGACGACCGTGGCGACGACCGTGAGCGCGCCGCTGTCCGGCCGGGTCACGCCACCGATGGGCACGCCGGTGGCGAACACCCGCGTGTACGTGCTGGACGAGCGCCTGCGGCCGGTGCCGCCCGGCGTGCCCGGCGAACTGTACGCGGCAGGTCTCAGCCTGGCCCGCGGCTACCTGGGCCGTCCGGGCCTCACCGCGGAGCGGTTCGTCGCCGACCCGTACGGCGCGCCGGGCGAGCGGATGTACCGCACCGGGGATCTCGTCCGGCTGCGTGCCGACGGGCGGCTCGAGTACCTCGGCCGTACGGACCACCAGGTCAAGATCCGTGGATTCCGGGTGGAGCCCGGGGAGATCGAGGCGGTGCTGGCCGGGCACGAGGGCGTGTCGCAGGCTGCCGTGGTCGTACGGGACGACGCGGGCGGCAGGCGTCTCGTCGCGTACGTCGTGGGCGACGCCGACCCGGCCGGGCTGCGGGGGTTCGTCCGGGACCGGCTGCCGGAGTACATGGTCCCGGCGGCGGTCGTGCCGTTGCCCCAGCTGCCGCTGACCGCGAACGGCAAACTCGACCGCGCGGCGCTGCCCGCCCCGGAGTACCGGGTCTCGGGCCGGGCACCGCGCACGCCGGAGGAGGAGGTGCTGTGCCGGCTGTTCGCGGAGGTTCTCGGCTTGGACGGTCCGGCCGGTGCCGACGACGGCTTCTTCGACCTGGGCGGGGACAGCATCGTCGCGATCCAGCTCGTCGCGCGGGCCCGGAGGGAGGGTCTCGCGTTCACGGCGCGGGAGGTGTTCCGGCATCGGACGCCGGGCGCGCTGGCGGCGGTCGCACGGCCCGCCGCGGAGGGGGGCGCTGAGCCGGAGCCGGAAGGGGCGGGCGTCGGGCCGGTGCCGCTCACGCCGATCATGAGCTGGTTCGCGGAGCTGGGCGGGTCGCTGCACCAGTCGGCGCTGCTCACCGTGCCGGCCGACCTCGGCCTGGACCGGCTGACGCAGGCGGTCGCGACGCTCCTGGACCACCATGACGCGCTGCGCCTGCGGTTCGACGGGCGGCACGCCGAGGTCACACCGCCGGGTTCGGTGCGTCCGCACGTCACCCGCGTCGAGGGCCTCGGGGAGATCGCCGAACACGCGGAGGCGGCCCAGCGGTCCCTGGACCCGTCGACCGGCGCGATGGTGCGGGTGGTGTGGTTCGACGCGGGCGACACGCCGGGCCGGTTGCTGCTGACGCTGCATCACCTCGTCGTCGACGGCGTGTCGTGGCGGATCCTGCTGCCCGATCTCGTGCTCGCGCTGGAGGGTCATCCGCTCGACCCGGTGCCGACGTCGTTCCGGCGATGGGCCGGGCTGCTCGTCGCCGCGGCGAACAATCCACAGCGTGTGGACGAACTCGCGCTCTGGGCCGCGCTCGAGGACGACCCGCCCCTGGCCGCCCGCGCCCTGGACCCGGCGAAGGACACCGCCGAGACCGTGCGCCACCTGCGGTCGGCCCTCCCGCCGGAGGTCACCGAGCCGCTGCTGACGACCGTCCCGGCGGCCTTCCACGGCACGGTGAACGACGTGCTGCTCACCGCCCTCGCCCTGGCGGTACGGCGCTGGCGGGGCCGCGACACCGTGCTCGTCGACCTGGAGGGCCACGGCCGCGCCGACCTGGACGTGGACCTGTCCCGTACGGTCGGGTGGTTCACCAGCCTGTATCCCGTGCGGCTGACCCCGGGCACCACCGAGCCGGGCCGCGCCCTCAAGCGGATCAAGGAGCAGCTGCGGGCCGTCCCCGGCGACGGTCTCGGGTACGGGCTGCTGCGCCACCTGAACCCGACGACGCGCGGCAGGCTCACGGCCACGCCGCAGCTCGGATTCAACTACCAGGGCCGGGTGGCCCCGGGACAGGGCGAGTGGTCGACCGCGCCCGAGTCCGACCTCCTCGGTATTGGCCACGGCGCGGGCACGCCGCTGCCGCACGGCATCGACGTCAACGCGGTGACCCATGACCTGCCGGACGGCCCGCACCTGAAGGTCACCTGGTCGTACGCGTCCGGCCTGTACGACGAGGACGACGTGCGGGAACTCGCCGAGGCCTGGTCGGCGGCGCTGCGGGAGCTGGCCGTCACCGAGGACGGCGGGCACACGCCGTCCGACATCTCCCTCGTCGACGTCGGCCAGGACGAGATCGACGAGTTCGAAGCAGAGCTGGAGGACCTGTGACGGCCCACGGCGGGCGGCTGGAGGACATCCTGCCGTTGTCCCCCCTCCAGCAGGGGCTGTACTTCCACGCCGCGCTGGACGACCGGGACCTGTACGCGACGCAGCTGGTCCTCGACCTGGTCGGCCCGCTCGACGTCGCGGCGCTGAAGCGGGCCGCGTCGGCCCTGCTCGCACGGCACGCGAACCTGCGGTGCGGCTTCCGGCAGCGCAAGAACGGCGAACCGGTGCAGCTCGTACACCGCGAGGTCGCCCTGCCGTGGGAGGAGACGCCCGACGACCCCGACGCCGTCGCCGAGCGCGAGCGGATCCGCCCGTTCGACCTGGCCCGGCCGCCGCTGCTGCGCTTCACGCTCGTCCCGGAGGCCCCGGACCGGCACCGGCTCATCGTCACCGGTCACCACATCCTCCTGGACGGCTGGTCGATGCCGGTCCTGGCCGAGGAGTTCTTCGCGCTGTACCTCGGCGGTGGGCTCCCGCCCGTCACGCCGTACAAGCGGTACCTCGAATGGCTGGCCGGCCGGGACCGTACGGCCGCCCGGGAGGCGTGGGCCAAGGCCCTCGACGGAGTGGAGGAACCCACGCTGGTCGCCCCGGCGACCGTGACCGGCCCGCCGCTGCCGCCGGAACGGGTCACCGCGGAGATCGCCCTGGACCTGGCCCCCGTCCGGCGGCACGGCCTGACGGCGAACACACTCGTCCAGGGCGCGTGGGGCCTGCTGCTGTCCCGGCTGACCGGCCGCGACGACGTGGTGTTCGGGACGGCCGTGTCCGGGCGTCCGCCGGAGATCCCCGGCGTGGAGCGAATGGTCGGGTTGTTCATCAACACCGTCCCGGTGCGGGTACGGATCGACGAGGGCGAATCCGTCGCGGCCCTACTGACCCGTCTGCAGGACGAGCAGGCTGAGCTGTTCCCGCACCAGCACCTCGGGCTGACCGAGATCAGCCGGACGCCGCTGTTCGACACGATGACGGCGTTCGAGAATTATCCCCAGCCTGGGGATATCGCGCTCGGTGACGTCCGGGTGGGTCGCGTCGACCTGTTCGACGCGACGCACTATCCCCTCGCCCTGGTCGCCGCGCCCCTCGGCTCCGACCGGCTGTGGCTCCGTCTCGACCACCGGCCGGACGCGTACGACCGCGCGGAGGCGGAACTGCTCCTGGCCCGCGTCGAGCGACTGCTGCACGCGATGGCCGCGCGGCCGGACGCCCCGGTCGCGGACCTGGACGTCCTGCTGCCCGGCGAACGCGAGCGGATCCTGGGCGACTGGGCGTCCGGCCCGCCCGCCGTACCGCTCCGTACGCTGCCGGAACTGGTCGGTGACTGGGTCGAGCGCACCCCCGACGCCCTGGCCGTGACCTTCGCTGACCACGCGCTGACCTATGCGGAGCTGTGGGCGCGGGCCGGTGAACTCGCGGCCGAACTGACCCGGCTCGGTGTGGGCCCGGAGACGATCGTGGCGATCGCCCTGCCCCGATCGGCGGAGTTCGTCGTCTCGGCTTTGGCGGTAAGCCGGGCGGGCGGCGTGTACCTGCCGATCGATCCCGGCTATCCGCCCGACCGCATCGCGTACATGCTCGACGACGCCCGCCCCGCCTGCGTGATCGCCCAGGACGGCGCGCCGCTCCCGTACGACGGCCCACGCCTCCCTCCGCCCTCGTTGACCGCGGGAGGATCACCGTTCCCAACGGCCGCCGAAGGGCGGGTCTCCCCTACTCAACAGGGGCGGGCGGACCTCCCGGCTGGGGACGGGCAGGTCTCCCGCGCTCGACGGGTGCGGGCGGAGAACGCGGCGTACGTCATCTACACCTCGGGCTCGACCGGGCGGCCGAAGGGTGTCGTCGTCTCGCACGCGGGGCTGGCGAGCCTCGCCGCGGCCGAGGTCGAGGGGTTCGGCATCGCCCCGGGCGACCGGACGCTGCACTTCGCCTCGCCGAGCTTCGACGCGTCGGTGTTCGAGCTGCTCATGGGGCTCACGTCGGGTGGAACGGTGACGATCGTGCCCCCGGACGTGTACGGCGGCGAGGCACTCACGGAGACGCTACGGCAGGTCGCGCACGGCTTCGTCCCGCCGGCCGTGCTCGCCGGTGTCGACCCCGAGGGCCTGGCGAACCTGCGCACCCTCGTCGTCGGCGGCGAGGCATGCCCGCCCGGTCTCGCCGAACGCTGGGCGCCCGGCCGCCGGATGATCAACGCGTACGGGCCGACGGAGACGACCGTCGCGGCGACGATGAGCGCGCCGCTGACCCGCGACGCGTCGACGATCGGCCGGGCGATCACGGGTGCGCGGGTGTACGTGCTGGACGGCCGGTTGCGGCCGGTGCCCCCCGGTGTGCCCGGTGAGCTGTACGTCGCCGGGATCGGCCTGGCCCGCGGCTACCTGAACCGCCCCGCCCTGACCGCCGAGCGGTTCGTGGCCGACCCCTTCGCGCCCGGCCGCATGTACCGGACCGGGGACCTCGTCCGCCGGCGGGCCGACGGCGGCCTGGAGTACCTCGGACGCACCGACGCGCAGGTCAAGGTCCGCGGCTTCCGGATCGAGCTCGACGAGATCGAGGCGGTGCTCACCGAGCAGGCGGGCGTCGCCCAGGCCGCCGTCGTCGTCCGCGAGGACCGGCCGGACGACCGCCGCCTCGTCGCGTACGTCACCGGAGACGCCGACCCGGCGGAGCTGCGGCGGGCGGTGGCGCGGACCCTGCCCGGCCACATGGTCCCCTCCGCCGTCGTCGTCCTGGACGCCCTCCCGCTGGGCCCGAGCGGCAAGCTCGACCGCGCGGCGCTGCCCGCCCCGGAGCTCTGCCAGGCCTCCCGGCCGCCGCTCGGGCCGCTGGAAGAGATCCTGTGCGGCCTGTTCGCGGAGGTCCTGGGCCTGGACCGGGTCGGGGTCGACGACGGGTTCTTCGAACTCGGCGGCGACTCCCTCCTCGCCACACGCCTGGCCGGCCGGATCCACACCGAACTCGGCGTCGAGACGCCGGTCCGCACGCTGTTCGAGGCGCCGACGGTCGCGACGCTGTCCCGCCGGCTCGGCACGGCACACCCCGCCGGCGCCGACGATGCGACGGACTCCGGCGTGACCGGATCCGGGGGCATGGCGCCACTGGAGGTGCTCCTGCCGCTCCGCACGCGAGGAGACCGGCCGCCGCTGTTCTGTGTGCATCCCGCGATCGGGGTGGCCTGGTCGTACGCGGGCCTGATCCGGCAGCTTCCGGACCGCCCGGTGTACGGCCTGCAGGCGCGCGGCATCGCCCGCGACGAGGAGCTGCCCCGGTCGATCGAGGAGACGGCCGCCGACTACGTCGCGGTGCTCCGCGCCGTCCAGCCCGCCGGGCCGTACCACCTGCTGGGCTGGTCACTCGGCGGCCTGATCGCGCATGCCATGGCCGTACGGCTGCGGGCCGAGGGCGAGCGGGTGGCGCTGCTCGCGCTCATGGACGCCTACCCGCTCGACGGGGATCCGGACGCCGACGTACCCCTTCCCGACCTGCTGCGCGACCTGGGATTCGACGTGGCCGACGACGTCACGACCGGGGACGTCGCCGCCCTCCTGGAGGGCGGCACGCTCGGCGGGATCGACGGCCGTCACCTGGAGGGGATGTACCGCGCCTACCTGAACGCCCTGCGCAACGGGCGCCGGTTCGTTCCCGGGCGATTCGACGGGAACCTCTTGCTGTTCACCGCAGCCCGCAACGACGAGCGACCGTCTCCCGACGTCTGGCGGCCGTACGCCGCACGCGTCGAGGAGCACGTCGTCGACTGCGCGCACACCGAGATGGCCGATCCCGGTCCGCTGGCCCGGATCGCCGCGAGATTGAAGGAGACTCTGGAACCATGACCAACCCGTTCGAGGATCCCGACGGCCGCTACCTCGTGCTCGTCAACGACGAGGGGCAGCACTCGCTGTGGCCGGTGTTCATCGACATCCCCGCCGCGTGGACGATCGCCCACGGCGAGGACACCCGGCAGGCCTGCCTCGACTACGTGAACGAGCACTGGACCGACATGCGGCCGAAGAGCCTCATCGCGGCCATGGAACAGGAAGGCTGAGGGTGCCGGGCTGGTTCCGATGCTTCGACGCGCGGCCGTCCGCCGCCGTCCGGCTGCTGTGTTTTCCGCACGCCGGTGGGTCGGCCGCGTTCTACCGCCCGTGGGCGAGGGCCGCGCCGCCGGGGATCGAGGTCCATGCCGTGCAGTACCCCGGGCGCGCGGACCGGTTGGGCGATCCCCTGGCCGATGACATCGGATCGCTCGCCCGCGCCGTCGCGGACGCGCTGACGCCGCTGCCGGGCCGGCCGGTCGCGCTGTTCGGGCACAGTATGGGGGCGACCGTCGCGTACGAGACGGCGCGCCTGCTCACCGCGCGCGGGCACCCGCCGATGCAGCTGTTCGTCTCCGCCTCCCGGGCCGCCCACGACCGTCCGGGCGACGACGAGATCATCCACGACAAGGACGACGAGACCCTGGTCGGGGCGCTGAACCGGCTCGGCGGCACCGACGTGGAGATCCTCGCCGACCCGCAGCTGCGCGAGCTCGTGCTCCCGTACATCCGGGGCGACTTCCGGCTGGTCGAGACGTACGAGCACGAGCACGGTCCGCCGCTCGACCGCCCGATCACCGCGTTCGCCGCGGACGACGACCCCATCGTCAAGCCCGCGGAGATGAAGCGCTGGGCGGAGCTGACCACCGCGGAGTTCGCCCTCGACGCCCATCCCGGCGACCACTTCTACCTGCTCCCGCGCTCCGGCCCGATCCTGACGACGGTCGGAGAACGCCTCGGCGTGATCGGCTGAGACGACGTGGCCACGGGCCCGTGCGCATGTGTGACCGCCTCGTCGCCAGGCTTCACCGACATGCAAGGGTGTCCCATGAGCAAGCTGACCGGACAGCAGATCGCAGACGAGGGGCTGGACGGGTGGGCGTACCTGCTCGGCGGCCTGCAGACCCGCATCCACACCGAGAACTTCGCGACCGGGCTCTCGGTCGTCAACGCCATCGGCGCGGCAGCCGAGGAGATGAACCATCATCCCGACCTCGACCTGCGCCACACCCATGTGGACGTCCGGCTGACCAGCCACGATGAGCGCGCGGTCACAGACCGCGACATCCGGCTGGGCCGCGCCATCTCCTCCATCGCCGCCGATGCCGGGGTACGGCTGGAGTCCTCGAACGTCTCCCGGCTCGAACTCGCCCTCGACACGCCGGCCGGCGAGGCGATTCCGCCGTTCTGGGCCGCGGTGCTGGCGATGGAACATCTGTCCGGGCCCGACGTCACCGACGAGGTTCGCGACCCGGGCGACGTTCTGCCGACCGTGTGGTTCCAGGCGTCCGGCAGTGAGGAACCCCGCCAGCGCTGGCACGTGGACTTGTGGGTGGATCCCGCGCAGGTCCGGCCGCGCATAAATGCCGCGCTCGCCGCCGGCGGCACGCTGGTCAGCGACGCGGAGGCACCGAGCTTCTGGGTGCTCGCCGACCCCGAAGGCAACCGGGTCTGCCTGTGCACCTGGCAGGACCGCGACTGATATCAGCCGGCTCGCTCAGGCAGCCCCTGTTCCGGCAACCGGCTGATCCGCGGCACGGCGTTGCGGCCGGGCTCCCGAACATCTGGTGCCGAGACTTGCGAAGAAAGCCGGACGCGGCGCTCTTCCGGAACGGATGATCGGCACATGGGTGATCAGATAGGGCTGCGGCCGGTCGAGGAGGACGACCTCCAGATCCTGGAGGATCTGACGCAGGACCCGGAGAAGGCAGGGGAGTTCGCGCGGTTCGGCTGGTTCGACCCGGGCCGCTACCGGCGCCGGTGGGCCGAGAACGGCCTGATCGGCGAGGACGGCGGCACACTGCTGGTGGTCGACGGCGACGAGCGGCTCGGGTTCGTGGCCTGGCGTCGCCGGCAGACCACACCGGCGGCCTACTGCTGGAGCATGGGCATCGCGCTTCTCCCGGAGGCCCGCGGCCGGGGGTACGGCACCGAAGCGCACCGGCTGCTGGCGCGCTACCTGTTCGCGCACACCACCGTGCACCGCATCGAGGCCGACACCGAGGTCGAGAACGTCGCCGAACAGCGCGCCCTGGAGAAGGCTGGCTTCAGCCGCGAAGGCGTGATGCGCGGCTGCGGGTGGCGCGACGGCGCCTGGCGTGACGGCGTCACCTACAGCCTCCTGCGCACCGACCCAGCGGTCTGACGGATGAAGGTCGCGTTCTTCGGCGATGTCCACGGTTGCGTGCTGCATGCGTTGGGAGCAGCCGTCACGCTCGCCCGCCACCGGGGCATCCAGCTCGACGCGGTGATCCAGGTCGGAGATCTGGGCGCATTCCCGTCACCTGAGCGGTGGGACGAGGCAAGCCGTCGGTTCGGAGCAGACAATCCAGCTCAGAGTGATTTCTTCCGCCTCCTGGCCCCCTCACCGCGTCTGGCGGAGGGCGTCCGCCTCGCCCTTCGGGAGATCCCCCCGTTCCTGTTCGTCAGCGGCAACCACGAGGATCACCAATGGCTCGCCGGTCTGCACCACGCCGCCGACTCCCCCGTGACGCCAGTTGATCCACTAGGCGCCTACCGCCATGTCACCTGCGGACACATCACCGAAGTCGCAGGACAACGCGTGGCGTTCCTGGGAAAGATCGAATGGCCGGGCTCGATGGACTTCGACGATGACGCCTACACCCGGCTCCTGGCCCTCGAACCCGGCAGCGTGGACATCCTGGTCACTCACGACGGTCCGTACGGCATGTCGTCTTGGCGCGGCACCACCCAAGGGTCCAGGAAACTGACCGAACTCATCGAACGCCTACAGCCCCGCCTGCACATCAGCGGCCACTACCACCATCAAAACGGCCCACGCCACTACGGGGCGACGACCTCCTACGCCCTGGGCCTACTCGTCGGCCCCAAGGTGAACATAAGAGACTCCACCTCGGTCAACCCCCGGCAACAGGTCACGCCAGGCAGCATCGGCCTACTCGACACCCGGACCGACGAGTTCGAATACGTCCACGACCCATGGCTCGCCGACATCCACGGCGAACACCTCGACCTGGCCACACTTCTGACCGCAACACAGTGAGCCGGACAACGTCCTGAGAAGTCACTCCGTATCTTGGCCTGGGGCTGCTCCGCGGACCTCGAGCTGCCCCCGGTCGGCTCGTCTGGTGCAATGCGTCGTGCACGCCACGATCCACGACCACTCACCATCGATAAGGACAGCCCCGTACCAGGCCTATCCGGCAGGCTCGTCGCCCGGAGCGAGATCGTTCACCCATATCTGGGCAGTCGCCAGGTCGGGCGCGGTCCCGACCGGCGCATAGATGAAGCCGTCCCACTCCTCAAGGACACGGGGTTCGTCAGGGCGAAGGTGACTGGCACCGCCATGGATCGGACGGTGACGCCGGTATTGATCAACGGGCGGGCGGCGTCGTTTCTCGTACGACGCGAGCGGGTCGGCGGGGTCCACGCGCGGTGTGGCGCGCGACGGCTGATTCGGTGGTCCCGGTCGGCGGTGTTTGCCCATGTCCTCGAACGTATCGGCCTTCAGCGGTGAGCGGAGCAACGCTGAGGGAGCGCGGTTCGATCCGCTCGTCGGCGGTTGCCACGGCGTTCGCGAAGGTCCCGCACGCGGCGTGACCTACAGCCTCCTGCGCACCGCCCCCCGGTCTGACTAGCTGACGCGGTGCCGGTGCACGCGGGCATCAGACCAGAGCGTCGAGCAGCTCGGTGACAGCCGGATCGGTCGGCCACCTGCTGCACATCTGGTGGTAGATGTCCCGCAACCTCCTCAGCAACGACTCAGACGACGTCGCACGCGCGATCCCTGCTGCTTCGAGCACAGCCGCGCATGCGGCCTCAGCCTCCAACGCTTGAAGATGCGCGACGGCCTGGTGAGCGATGTACTCACCCGCCCACTCGGCGCGGCGCATCGCAGCGGGCAACTCGGCGAGACCGGCCGCCAAGTGCTCGACGGCCCGAGCGTTCCGCCCCAAGTCGTCCCGCCCGAGATAGACGTTCGTAACCCCTGCCTCAAGGGCAAAGAATCCAGGCTCCAGGTAGTAGTACTCCCATGGCCGAGCGCTGGCGGGGTCGGCGTTGGCTACGGCTGTTTGTGCCTCGTCAAGAAGCCGCTCTGCCGCGCACGGTTCACCAGCGAGGGCGTGCCCGCGTGCTTCGAGAAAAAGGTCATAGGCGTGGCCAGGACCGATGCGATTGCGCTGTGCCGCTTGCGCCATTCCGACCATCGGGCCGACCTGCCCGATGCGTTCGGCGAGATACGCCTTCCACGACAGCACCGTCCCCACCATGGAGGTGTCGCCGATCTCCTCGGCGTGTTCGGCCGCGCGGTCGAGCGACATGCGGGCTGCCGGCGCGTCCCCTGCGGCGATGTTCAACCAGCCGGAGAACTGTGCCCACTGAGCCGCGACGTCGACCATCTTCGGCCGTACCGGGCCGCGAGCCTCGGTGACGAGCCGCTGCACCATCGGAAGTTGCGCCCGGACGGACTGCAGGACCGGCACTGAACCCACAGCGTCCTCTAGTCGGCGCTGCTCGGCCAGGATGGCCGCCAAGCACTCCACGATGTGCGAGTCGGGCCGCATTCTGCGCCTGGTGGCCACTATGAGTCGGTCCTCGTCATCGGGTGTGAACCGATCGTTCAGTTCGACGCCGGGGAGGCGCCATGGTGACATCTGAACGTCTCTGTCGTCACCGAAAAGGTCGTCTTCCGTCATGTCGAACACGGCCGCGTACAGCATCCGATAGCGGGGACCGGGAGGGTGTTCGCCGGCTTCGTGGCCACGGATCGTGCGGCATAGATCCTTGATCTTGGGGAGGCGTTGGCGGTCACGCTCGGTGGCGTGCTCACGGAAGGCTTCGGCGAGTGCCTCGACGGTCATTCGCCGGGCTTTGCGTTCAGTGCGCAGGCGAGCACCGATACGGGCGTTATCGGCTGACATGTTGCGTGCACCTCGGCCGAGTGGGGGTCACGAATTCAGGGACGCATATCCGCGCGTGTCCCCCAGTATCACGGTGACGTCACCGGATCCGCAGGACTTCACTATCAGTGACGCATTCGCTACGGAAACCGGGAGACCGGGTGCACGCACACACCACCCCTCCGCCGCCGATCGACGTCGTCCAGACGGCGGCCCTACGACTCGCGCCCCTGCTCATCCGCCAGGACCTAAACGTCACCGTCAGCCGAGACGGAACCGTCGAAGTACGAAACCCCCGCGACCTCCGGATGAGGCAACCCCTCGTCCTCCGCGAGCACCAAGGCGCTCTCTTTTGGCATTGGGCGTGGTCCGGGCCGAGCCGTGACGCACCACCCGAACTCGAACCGATGGTGGCCGCGGATGACGTCGAGGAGGCGGCCCGCCGGATCATCACCGTCCTCAGCATCACCGAACCGACCGGAGCCGAGCGGTGATCGCCGGCGCCCGTCGGCTGCTGGGGTTCGAGCCGGCCGAACCGGTGCCGCCCCGATCGTGGTTAATGAATGTGCCAGATCCCTCTCCCCGAGACCTGGCCGCCCTGCAGGCCGCCTGCACGGGCTGGCTGATCATGTGGTCGCGGTGGCGTCGCGCCTACACGGCGTTCGGCGCGTGTACGAAGCGTCCCGTGATCATCGACGAGGCCGACCCGGCGCGGCTCATACAGCAGTGCCGCGCGATCGAGTTGGCGGCCGCATGAGCCCGTAAGTCACCGTACTCCCGCGCGGCCGTCCCCACTCCCTGGGCGGTCGCGCCCTCCGCCTGGCGGCCCAGCCCAAAGACGTCCCGGCCCCAAGCCACCCCGAGCCGGGTCGGGACACCGCCGCCGGGTCCGTTTGAGGGGACGGGCCCGGCGGCCCCAAGACGGCGGCCGTCGAGAGGAGCATTCGGGACGTTGCGACCTCTCGACGGTCCACTCTCAGGCCGTCCCCCCTGGGCGAGCCCGGCGGACCTAAGCGACTCGCTATATGTGAATGAACCGCTGCGATCCCGTGTTTCCCAACACGTCGAGCTTGAAGCTCTTCTGCCAGCCGAAAGGCGTCATCTCCACCTGGCAGAGCACGCTCTCCGTAAGTCGATCACGTAGGTCGGCGATGGCCTGGTGCGATTCTTCGGGTGACGCCAGCGTATGCGATAGGTGCGCGAAAGCATTGATCACAACCGACTTGGCATCGGTCTTACGGAGGACTCTACGTATCGCTTTCGCCGCGTGACGAATTTTCGCCAGATCTCCGGGTTCAACTGCGACAAGAAGCAGCAGGCAATTGTCCCACGCGAGTGGCGGCGGCATCGCATGGTCGACTTCGGCACTGGCCTGAGTGGGGTATTCCAAGGCGTATTCGGCGGTCCGGCATTCGAGGCAGAGGATCTTCATGGGGGTCACAACCCGAATCTGTGGGGGCGTCAGCCGATGAGTGAGAGGGGGTGCAGGTCGACGCCTTGCCGCGCGCTGCCGGGCGATACGGAGGACTCCAGCGGTTAGCAGCCGCAGGCGCCGGAGGGCTCAGGAGCGGACGCGACCAAGGACGTCGAGATCCTTCAGCAGGGACGCGTGACGAAGGGGGACGCCCAGAGTTCTACCGGATAACTCCGGACAAAACCTGGATTATGCGAAAGCCGAATCTCGAGACCGGTCGTTCCGCGCATCGGGCCGATCGATCGGAGCCAGGTTGCCGCCGGGCGGCTCAGAGCAGTCGTCGTTGCACGACGTCGGCGATGACCGTGGTCACGACCTTGTCGACGGCTTCGGCGTCCGGTGGGGTGCCCTTCCGGTCGGCGAACAGCATGTGCCCGCCGCCGATCAGCGAGAGCGCGAGCGAGTCGACGTCGGCGTCGGCCGCGATACGGCCCAGTGCGCGCTCTTCGGTGAGGTAGGAGATGATCATGGCGCTGGCCTCCGTCATGATCGGGATGCCCTGGGCCAGGCCGGATTGGCGCAGCCGGGCGCGCAGCTCGTCCCGGAAGATGACGAGACCGACGATCCCGACGGCGACCGGGTCGAACAGCTCGATCAGCGCGTCGGTGAGGTTGCCGGCGACGGTGCCGGTTCCGGCGGACTGGCGCAGGGCGACGGCCTGGCCCTCGACGCGGGCGATGCGGTCGTGGACGAGCTCCGCGAGGAAGGCGTCGAAGTCGGCGAAGTGCCGGTGCAGGACTCCCTTGGCGACGCCCGCTTCGGTGGTGACGGCCCGGCTGGTCAGCGCGCTCGGCCCGTCCCGGAGCAGGACGCGTTCGGCGGCGTCGAACAGCTGCTGACGCGCGTCGCGGATGTGCACTCCGGTCGGCATCGTGCATCCCTCCGTACCTCGAACGAGCCTCGCCCGTTGACCGAGTGGGCATGCGCCCACTAAGGTGGGCGCATGCCCACTATACCGCAGGAGCAGCCACGTCCTTCCGAGCGCGAGGCTCGTGAGGCGCATCGAGCCCGCGCGATGGCGGAGTCGTTCGGGGTGGACCCCGAACGCTACGACCGAGCCCGGCCCCGCTACCCCGACGCCCTGGTGGAGCGGATCGTCGCCGCCGGCCCCGGCCGCGACGTCCTCGACGTCGGCTGCGGCACCGGCATCGAGGCCCGGCAGTTCCAGGCGGCCGGCTGCACGGTGCTCGGCGTCGACCCCGACGCGCGGATGGCCGAGTTCGCCCGGCGGACCGGGGTCGAGGTCGAAGTGGCGACCTTCGAGGCGTGGGACCCCGCCGGCCGGGTGTTCGACGCGGTCATCGCCGGGCAGGCCTGGCACTGGGTGGATCCGGTCGCGGGCGTGGCCAAGGCGGCGCAGGTCCTGCGGCCCGGCGGCCGGCTGGCGGTGTTCGGGCACGTGTTCGACGCCCCGCCCGAGGCGAGGGAGGCCCTCGCCTCGGCACTCCGGCGGGTGGCACCCGACTCGCCGGTGAACCTCCCGTCGGCGGGGCCGGCCAGGACGCCCATGGACATCTACCAGGCGATGTTCGCCGCGGCCGCCGACGGGATCCGGCAGGCGGGCGGGTTCGGCGAACCGGAGCAGTGGCGGTTCGACTGGGAGCAGTCCTACACCCGGGACGAGTGGCTGGACCTGCTGCCCACCACAGGCGCCCTCACCCAGCTCCCGCAGGACAAGCTCGCGGAGGTGCTGGAAGACGTCGGGGCCGCCATCGACAAGGTCGGGGGCGGATTCACGATGCCGTACACCACACTGGCGGCCACCGCCGCGCGAACCAGCACCGCCTGACGGCTCCCCGGCGTCACAGTCCGAGCAGGGCGGCGGCGTTGCGGTCGAGCACCCCTGCGGCGTCCGCGCCGAGGCCCTCCTGGATGTAGCCGATCGCGCGGCGGAACAGGTCACCGTTCTCGTATGGGAAGTCGGTGCCGAGCACGAGCCGGTCGGCGCCGAGCGTCTCGGCGGCGGCCCGCACCGCCGGCACGTGCCCGTGTCCGACCGTGTCGTACCAGAGGCGCCGGGCCGCGTCGCTCGGCTTCTCCGGCGTGCCGGGCGACTCCCAGCCGTACTGGTTGTCGATCCGCTGCAGCAGCATCGGCAGCGCGCCACCCAGGTGGGAGATGATGATCTTCACGTTCGGGTAACGGCCGGGGATGCCCGCCAGCAGCAGGTGCGTCACCGCGATCGTGTCCTCGACCGGCGCGCCCACCATCCACCGCATGTTGTGCTCGGCGATGAGCGGGGTACGCGCCGCCTCCCCGGACGGGTGTACGTAGAGGACGGTGCCGCGCCGGTCCAGTTCCTCCCACAACGGCGCCAGCGACGGGTCGGCCAGTGAGCCACCGAGCACCGCCGTGGTCACCGTCGCGCCGACCATTCCCAGGTCGTCCAGCCCTCGCGCCAGTTCCTTCAGCGCCGCGTCCAGGTGCGGCAGGGGCAGGGCGGCGAACGCCGAGAACCGCTGCGGATACCGCGTGGTGAACCCGGCGTACAGGTCGTTCGCGAGCCGGGCCGCGTGCACCGCCTGCGCCTCGTCGGCGAAGTGCGGCACCCGCGGGGCGACCGACAGCACCTGCCGGTCGACGCCGGCCGAATCCATCAGCGCGAGCCGGGCCTCCAGCTCCTCGGGGCTACCGCCCGCGCCGACGCCGCGGTGCGCGGAGGTGTTCTGCCCGTACGGCTCGACCAGATCCAGGTACTCGTCGGTCCACAGATGGGCGTGCACGTCGATTCGCATCACGATCACTCCTTCTCGCACTCGCGGGCTAGAGGGAGAGCGCGGAGTCCAGGCGGCACACGGTGGCGATCTCCGGCCTCAGGTCCGCGAACGGCAGGGGGCGTACGGCCTGCTGCATAAGGGTGCCGAGCAGGTAGGAGAAGAGCGCGTGGGCTCGCCTGGGCGGGTCGTCGACCGGGATCTCGGCCAGCAGGTCGCGAAGGACGTCGATCATCGCCCGGTGCATCCGGTCGATCGGCTCGAGGCGGCCCTTCTGCCCGACATCGACCCAGTAGCTGAACCACAGGAGGGCCGCGTTCGGCCGCTCGGCGAAGATCTCCAGGTACGCCTCGACGGCCGCCCAGAAGCGATCGGCCGGGCGCTCATGCCGGTCCGCGGCCTCACCGATGCGTACGAGACAGCCGCGCATATGCCGGTCCATCGCGCCGTCGATGATCTCGTCCATGTCATCGAAGTAGTAATGGATCGCGCTCTTGGTCAGCGGGCTGGCGTCGGCCACGGCTCGCGCGGTGCACGCGGCCAGGCCGTCCCGCGCGAGGACCTCCATGGCCGCCTCGATGATCTGCTCCTTCTTGGCACGCCGGCTCGGCGACCCTCGCCTCTCCGCGGATGACCCCATAGGCGAGGAGCGTACTCGTTTCATTGCACGATCAGGACGCGTGTCCTAAGTTGGGACACGCGTCCTAGGACACGCGTCCTGAAACCCGGAGCGTACGGACGCATCGCACCGACGAGAGAGAGCAGTCGTGACCCCACCGTTCGTCTTCATGGATCTGCGGACCGCCGACGCCGAGACTTCCCGGCGCTTCTACACCGAGCTGTTCGGCTGGACCGTCGCCGACGTCCCCGCCGGGCCCTCGGCCGTTCCGATGTTCGTCGACGCGGAAGGACCGTGGGGAGGGCTCACGCAGCTCGCCCCGGACGACGATCGGAAGCCGCAGTGGATCCCCTACGTGGAGGTGGCCGGCCTGGATGACGCGGCGAAACGGGCGACGGAGCTGGGGGCGACCATCGCCCGGCCGCGGGTGGATCTTCCCGTGGGTTCCGTGCTCGTCATCGAGGATCCCGAAGGCGCCCTTGTCGCGCTGTGGGAGCCTGCCGCGAGCCTGTCGTGACGGCGCGGCCCGCGCACTCCTGCGCGCTTCCGCCGACCGTGGACGTCGTCGACCAGGCCCGGCTCGCCGAACGACTCGGGTATCGGCGCGTCTGGCTGTTCGACTCGCCGGCCCTGCACGGCGACGTGTGGGTGGCGCTGGCGCGCGTCGCCGCCGGAACCGAGCGGATCGGGCTCGCCACCGGCGTGGCCGTGCCGAGCCTGCGTCATCCCATGGTGACCGCGTCGGCCATCGGCTCCATCCATGAGCTGGCGCCCGGCCGCCTCATCGTCGCCTTCGGAACCGGCTACACGGCCCGGTACGCTGTGGGGCGCAAGCCCATCGCATGGGCCGACCTCGCCCGTCAGTACCGGCAGGTACGGGCGCTGCTCGACGGCGAGGTCGTCGAGGTCGACGGCCGCCCCTGTCAGATGATGCACCTGCCCGGTCACGGGCCCGCGCGCCCGATCGACGTGCCCCTGTGGGTGGCGGCCTCGGGCCCGAAGGGGTTCGCGACGGCACGGGCGCTCGCCGCGCCGGGCGTCGTCATGACGGCGATCCCCGCGGACGGCGATCGAGGGTGGGCGCAGTGCGCGCTGCTCAGGTTCGGCACCGTCCTGCGGCCGGGCGAAGACCACACCACGACCCGCGTCATCGAGGCCGCCGGTCCCGGCTACGCGAGCATCGTGCACGCCGTCTGGCAGAACGCGGGTGACGCGGTCGACGCGATGCCCGGCGGGAAGGAGTGGCGCGCCGCCGTCGAGACCGCGCGGCCCGAGGGTCAACGGCACCTCGTCGCCCACCAGGGCCACCTGTCCCGGCTGACCGAACGCGACCGCTCCATCGTCGCCGCCGCCGGACCGGCGATCCTGGAGCCAGGCTGGACCGGCGACGCCGGCGTCATCGCCGCCCGGTTCGACGAGGCCGGCACCGCCGGAGTGACCGAGGTCGTGTACACCCCCGCCGGCCCGGACATCGCCGGCGAACTGACGGCGTTCGCCGCGGCAGCCGACTCGTGAGCGACGCCGCACCACCGCGAGGGGCACTCCGAGCTGAAATTGAGTTGCGCAGGCACGCTCGCCACACTGAGGATCTCGCTATGACCAGGACCACTGTCTCGCTGCCGCTGTTCCACACCGTCCGATCGGTGCGGGGCCAGCAGCAGTCCGGCCGACCGTGGAGGCCGACGCTCTTCCGAGCGTGATCGCCGCCCTGGTCGCGGGCCTGTTCGCCGGCTATGGCATCGCCATGCCGGTGGGAGCCGTCGCGACATACCTGGTGGCCCTCACCGCTCGGACGACCCTGCGGATCGGCGCCTTCGCCGCACTCGGCGTCGCGACCGCCGACGGCCTGTATGCGCTGATCGCCGCGTTGGCGGGCTCAGCGGTCGCCCCGGCGATCCAGCCGATCATGACACCCCTGCGCTGGGCCTCGGCCCTGGTGCTGATCGCGCTGGCGGTCCGATCCGCGGCCCGGACGATCCGTCAGTACCGCAGGACCCAGGCGACGGCCCAGGACGGTGAGACGCCGATCAGCCCCGTCCGGGCCTACGTGGCGCTGCTGGGACTGACCATGATGAACCCCATCACCGTGATCTACTTCGCCGCACTCGTGCTCGGCGACCAGAGCACGGCGGCACCGGATCACCTGCGACAAGCGGTGTTCGTCCTGGGCGCCTTCGCCGCGTCCGCCAGCTGGCAACTGCTCCTGGCCGGCGGTGGAGCACTGCTCGGCCGCGCGCTGACCGGCAGCCGAGGGCGGCTGATCACGACCGTGACCTCCAGCATCGTGATCTGCGTCCTCGCTCTGCACCTGCTCACCACGGCCCACTGAGCGGGTCCTGGAGAAGGTGCAGAGCGAGGACTGCGAGCTGGACGCGGAGGAGGTCTTCGGGGTCGTCGAGGCGGCGTCCGAGCACTGTCTCGATCGCGAGAGTCGGGGGCTGAAATACCCCCGGCTGCTCACCAAACGAGAGGACCGGCGGCTGCTGACAGGCGGCCGATTCGTGAGCACGCAGGCGGAGGCCGTGGTGGTACAGGGTGTCTCGGTCGGCCAGGATCGGCCAGAACTGACGGTGGTCGTCCGCTTCCACAGCGCAACCACCGGTCATAGACTGAGCGCACTTTCCCTCACATGTCTGGAGGATCCGACATGATGCCATCAGGGCAAAAAGGAAGAAAGTTAGTACCTCCGCAGTGGGATCCGAAGAAGTGCGTTGGCGGGACACCGACCTTTACCGGCCAAGAAGTGATCGACGAGTTGCAAAAAAGCAACGCGCAACCGCTGTTCATCACGATGCACGATGCCCATCCCAGCAACAAGGACTACCAACACTCTTTCGTCCTCTACCACCAGGTCTCCCTCAAGAACTGGATCGTGCACGTCGTCGGTCACGTGCACGTCAAGGAGGAAACCAACGGCTACTACCAGTTCGCGGGAAACACCTTCATCCCGGGCTATGCGAACTGGCAATACAACACACCGCAGTTCATCGTAGATCAAGCGCCGCAGTTCGATCCGAACGTACATAAGTACGACCGGACGGTGCCGAATACGGTCTGGGCGAGCAACGCAGCCGCGTCCAACGATTTCTACGCTGGGGCCAACCGCTACCCGCGGTCCGCGTAGAACCAGGGAATGTGCCGGCCCGGCCCGCCGCGACCACCGAGGATTTCGGCGGCGGTATGCGGCGGGCCGAGGGTAGGAGTCAGACGCGCTTGGCGCCGATGGCCGCCATGAGCTTGGGCCAGGCGTTGTGCATCTCGCGGGTCCAGGCGGGCCACGCGTGACGGCCGTTGCCGTAGATGTGCGAAGTGATCGGAACGCCGAGCTGCTGGGCCTTCTGGAGGAACGTCACGTCCGTGGCGCCGACGACCCGCTCGCTGAGCAGGCCGATGTCCCACGGAGCGGTCTTGGGGTTGTCGCCGGGGCCGGGCTTGCCGGTGGTGCCGGCCGAGATGTAGACGCCGGTGCCCTTGAGCCGCTGGATCAGGTACAGCGGGTCGTGCTGGCGCCAGTTGACGTCGTCGGCCCCGGGAACGCCCCAGATGCGGAACGGGTCGGTGCCGTCACCCGCCCCGACGATCGTGAACATCAGCAGCGCCGGCACGCCGACCGACCGGATCGACAGCAGGCCGCTGAACGAGGCGGCGTAGCGGTACAGGCCCGGGTACCGCTCCGCGTAGGTGATCGCGCCCTGCCCGCCGGAGGAGTTGCCCATCACGGCCCGGGAGGTGCCCGCGTGGTAGGCGCGCTCCACGATCTCCCGGACTTCGAAGTTGTGGAAGGTCTCCCACTGCGGGCTGCCGTACTTGCCGTAGTTGTACCAGTTCGTATATGACCCGTTCACGCCGCCTTCCGGCATGACGACCATGACGTTGTACCGGTACGCGTAGGTCTCGATGTCGGTGCTCCGCGTCCACGACACGTAGTGGTCGCGGCCGCCGTGCAGCGCGTACAGCACCGGGAACTTCTTGGTCGTCGAGGTCTTCCAGGCCTTCGGCACCAGGATCCGCACCTTGACCGTCTGGCCGAGCGCGACCGACTTGACCGTCAGATCGACCTCATGGCTCGTCAGCCACTTCTGGGCGGTGACCCGCGCCCCGTCGCTCGCCTTGGCGCTCTTCGGAACCTTCGAACTCGGCTTGCTCGCCGCCGCGGCGGGAGCGGCCCCCGCCATGGCGACGGCCAGGGCTGCGCCCAGGGTCGACGCGACGGCGCGGCGCAGCGGACTAGCTGGCATGCTCAATCCTCCGGTGTCTTCCAGTGCCACCCGGGTCCATCCGGGTTGGGAACGATCTCTCGCTGGGGGCGGGACGCGTGGCGGCCGGGTGCCGTCTCGCGCGTCTCCGGGGATGCCGGGGCGCGGCCGTTGACCTCCGCGACCCGGCGCAGGATCTCGTCGGCGAGCGTGGGCTCGTCCGCCGCGTCGGTGGGGGCGGCTCGTTCGGAGCCGGTCCGGAACGCCGTGTCGGTGGGGGCCGCCCGCTCGGGTACGGTCCGGAGCGCCCGGCGCTCCGCCCGAAGCTCGGCCAGCCGCGCCGCCTGCCGCCGCACCCTCGGCGCGGGCGGGCTCTCGGGAGCGTGCCCCAGAACAGTGCGCTCCGTCGCCCGTACGCGCGCAGGCGCGGGTTCGCCCCCGGGCACCCGTACGCGTGCAGGCGCAGGTTCGCTCTCAGACACCCGTACGCTCGCCGGCGCAGGTTCACTCCCAGACGCCCGTACGCTCCCCGGCGCGAGTTCTTCCCCCGGTGCCCGTACGGTCCCGGGCGTGAGTGCGGTCTCCGCTGGTCGTACGTGCTCGGGAGTGGGCGCGCTCTTCCCGGCCTGTACGGTCGCGGCGGGTGGAGGGTCGTCGTGTTCGCCCAGGTCGAGGTGGGAGTGGAGGGCGCGCAGCGGGCGGGGGAGCCACCAGTTCGCCGCGCCGAGGAAGCGCATCGTCGCCGGGACCAGCAGCATGCGCACGAGGGAGGCGTCGACGACGATCGCGACGAACATGCCGACGCCGATCAGCTTGACCAGCATGATGTCCGCGGTCGAGAACACCGCGATCACCACGAGGAACAGCAGCGCCGCACTGGAGATGATGCCGCCGGTGCGCTGCAGCCCGACGGCGACCGACCGCGCGTTGTCCCTCGTACGGTCCCACTCCTCGCGGACCCGGCTGAGCAGGAACACCTCGTAGTCCATGGACAGCCCGAAGACCGTGAGCAGGACGAGGATGATGGTCGTCGGCTCGGTCGTGCCGGTCGGGGTGAAGTGCAGCAGGCGCGCGAGGTGGCCGTCCTGGAACCCCCAGACGATGGCGCCGAAGGACGCGCCGAGGGACAGCAGGTTCATGGCGACGGCCTTGAGCGGCAGCACGAGCGACCCGAACGCCATGAACAGCAGCACGAACGTGACGAGCCCGATGATCGCGCCGACCGTGGGCAGGCCGCGTTTCAGGCTGTCCATCAGATCCATCTGGGCGGCCGTGCCCCCGCCCACGTCGGCGTACAGCGCCTCGCGGTGCAGGGGGATCACGCGGATGCGCCGCACCAGGTCCCGTGCCTGGTCGGTCATTGCCCCGTACTGGTGCCGTACCGAGATCCGGACGGCGGCGTACTTCTCGGCGTACCCGGTGATCTCCACGCTGGTGACGCCGGGCAGTTGCCGCAGCCGCGCCTCGTAGTCGGTGATGAACGACGGGACCGGCCGCTTCTTCGTTGGCACGAAGTTCTTCGGCACGAGGTCGCCGGACAGGACGACGTCGATCGGGTCCTTCGAGCCGGTCGGGAACTCCCGCTGGAACGCCTCATACAGCTGGCGGTTCGGGCTGCTCACGGGCAGCACCCGCACGTCGGTGGTGCCGAACCGGACGTGCAGGAACGGCGTGGTCAGGACGCCGAGGACCGTCATGACGGCGATGAAGTACAGGATCGGGTGGCGCATGACGCTGGTCGCGAGGCGGTACCACGGGCCGCTCGTACGCCGGTCCCCCCGCGATCGGCGGCGCCAGGGCATGCGGCCGAACTCGACGCGGTGACCGAGAAGGGCGAGCAGCGAGGGCAGCAGGAACAGCGCGCCGACGATCGCGACGGCGACGACCGCCATGCCGCCGATGCCGACCGAGCGCAGGAACATCTGCGGGAACAGCAGCAGCCCGCTGAGCGCGGTCGTCACCGTGATGCCGGAGAAGGCGATGGTGCGGCCGGCGGTCGCCATCGTGTTGGCGAGGGCCGTCGGCCGGTCGGTGCCGCGCGCCAACTCCTCCCGGAACCGGTTGACGATGAACAGCGAGTAGTCGATCGCCAGGCCGAGCCCCATCATCGTGATGACCTCGGCGCTGAACGAGGAGATGTCGGTGACCATCGTCAGCAGCCGCAGGACGGTGAACGCGCCGACGATGGAGAAGACCCCGACGACGAGCGGGAGCCAGAAGGCCCCGAGGCTGCCGAACACGAAGAGCATCAGGACGAGCAGCACCGGGAACGAGATCGTCTCCGCCCGGGCCAGGTCACGCTGAGTCTGGGTGTTGAACTCCTTGGCGAGCGGCACGCCGCCGCCGACCCGTACGCTCAGGCCGGACGCGGTGAACAGCCCGGCGACGGCGTCGTACTCCTTGACCTTCGCCGTGTCGTCCCCGGCCAGCTGCACGGCGGCGAACGTCGCGTACCGGTCCTTGGACGCGAGCTCGGCCACCCGGGGCGTCTGGCTCCAGTACGTCAGGACGTTGCGGATCTTGTCCTTGGGCAGGCGGGCGAGCGCCGTGGTGACCGCGCCCCGGAAGCGGGGGTCGTCGACGGTCAGCCGGTCGCTGCGGTAGATGACGAAGACGTCGGGCGTGGAGTTGCTGAAGTACTGTGCGGACAGCTTGGCCACGAGCGACGAGGAGGAGTGCGGGTCGTCGAAGCCGCCGCTCTTCAGGCGTGCGACCGCGCCCGCCCCCCACATGCCGGACACGACCATGAAGATCAGGCACAGCGCGAGGCAGGTCAGCCGTCGTCGATGGACGAGCCGTCCCAGACCTGCGAACATCGCTGCCCTTCGCTAGGGGACGACGGGCAGTGTCCCGGCCAGGTACCGCTCCCGGCAGGCACTCCGCGCGATCTTGCCGCTGGACGTCCGCGGGACCCCGCCCGGCTCCACGAGCACGAAGTCGTCCACGCGCAGCTCATGGACGGCGTTCACGGCGCTGCGGACCGCGCGCCCGATGTCCTCGGCGGGGACGCCCTCGCCGCGCCGACCGCGCTCGGCGACGACCACGACCCGATCGCCGTCCTCACCGGAGAGCGCGAAGGCCGCCACGTGGTCGCGTCTGATCCCCTCGTGCGCCTGCTGCGCGCTGACCTCCACATCCTGGGGATAGTGGTTGCGGCCGTCGATGATGATGAGGTCCTTGATCCGGCCGGTGACGTACAGCTCGCCCTCGTGGACGACGCCGAGGTCGCCGGTGCGCAGCCAGCCCTCGGCGGGCAGCCCGTCGGCCGGGTCCTCCAGCACGGCGCTGAACACCTCGGCGGTCTTCTCGGGGTTGCGCCAGTAGCCGGGCGAGACGTTCGGCCCGTTCACCCAGATCTCGCCGACCCGCCCGTCGGGCACCTCGGCCCGCGTCTCGGGGTCGACGATGGCGACGACCTGGCCGGTCGGCGTTCCGCAGGAGACGAGGGTGGCGTCCGTGCCCGGCCGCGCCACGCCCTCCGTCAGCGCCGCCCGGTCGAAGGC
Organism: Actinoallomurus vinaceus; assembly: GCF_039542055.1. Classification (NCBI taxonomy): domain Bacteria; kingdom Bacillati; phylum Actinomycetota; class Actinomycetes; order Streptosporangiales; family Thermomonosporaceae; genus Actinoallomurus; species Actinoallomurus vinaceus. The sequence continues at coordinate 199,378 of NZ_BAABHK010000011.1, read as the reverse complement.
GGTGAACCGCGGTCCCCCGCGCGTCGTGCTGGTGACGTAGACCGTGGCCTCGGCGAGGCCGTACGCCGGTGACTGCGCCTCGGAGCGCAGCCCCGCCTCGGCGAACGCGTCCGCGAAGCCGCCCACGGTGCTGGGGCGGATCGGCTCCGCGCCGTTCAGCGCGACCCGTACGCCGCCGAGCCGGAGCCGGGCCTTCTCCTCCGCGGTGACGCGGGAGGCGCAGTACTCGTACGCGAAGTTCGGCCCCGCGGTGACCACGTCGTCGTGCTCGGACAGCAGCTCCAGCCAGCGCAGCGGCTGCATCACGAACGCCACCGGGTCGGTGAGCACCACGTGGTTGCCGTGCACCACCGGCAGCGCCAGCGACAGGATCAGGCCCATGTCGTGGAACAGCGGCAGCCAGCTCACGCCGGAGGTCTCCCCGGGCCGCGCGTCGTACGCGGTCCACACCTGCAGGGCGTTGGCGGTGAGGTTCCGATGCGTGATCTGGACGCCGGCCGGGGCCCGGGTCGACCCCGATGTGTACTGCAGGTACGCGACGTCGTCGAGGGCGAGCTCCTCGCCCTGCCACGAGGCGGCGAGCGAGACGGCGACCGCGTCGGCGAGGACCATGTCCTTGGGACGCGGCGCGCTCTGCTCGTCCAGGAACCGCTCCACCTGCGGAAGCGCGGTGGTGGTGGTGACGACCACGGACGGGTCCGCGTCGCCGTACACACGGATCAGCCGGTCGGCGTGACCGGGCAGGTCCGGGGAGAAGAGCGGGACCGCGATGAGCCGGGCGTACAACGCGCCGATCATCGTGGTGAGGTACTCGAGGCCCTGCGGCATGAGCAGCGCGACGCGCTCCCCGGGCTCGGCGACCTCACGCAGCCGGGCGGCGATGGCCCGCGCCCGCCGGTGCACCTGACCCCACGTGAGCGTGTGTTTTTCTCCCGCCGGGTCGGCGGCGTAGTCGACGAACGTGAAGGCCGGCGCGGACGGCATCTCCGCCGCCCAGCGGGCCACCAAGGTGATGAGCGGCTCGTTCAGGGTTCCGGAGTCGAGACGGCGACCGATCAGTGCCATGTCCGCACTCCCTGCCTCGCCGCGGCGCCGAGGCCGACACCACCCGTGATCATCGTGACCGCGTGACGCTATCGCAGGGCGCGAAGCGGCGACTTGCCTCGCACACCACATTCGCCGGAGCCCTGTTGTCACCTGCGTGACAACCCAGCGGGCTCGGATACCGTGCGAGAGGTGAAGAAGCCCCGGCGGCCCAGCGCGCAACGCGTCGACTTCCTCATCGCCGCGGTCGTCGCCGTGATCGTGATCGTCAGCACGATGTGGCACGCCGGCGGCATCGCGGCGGTCGGGCCCAAGGCGTACCTCATGATGGGCGTCGGCGTCGTCGCGCTGGCCTTCCGCCGCCGCGCGCCGGTCCTCGCGACGACGGTCGTCGCCGTCTCGACCGCGTATTACTACGTCGGCCCGTTCCCGGACGGCATGGAGATGGCGACGTTCGCGGTCGCCTCCTACCTGGCCGCCGCCCAGGGCCAGCGGGTCGCCGCGTACGTCGGCACGGCGGCGGGACTGTCGGTCTTCGCGGTCGCCGAGTTCGGCATCGGGCATCGGCCGGACGTGTTCCGGTTCCTCGGCGTGCTGGCGTGGGTGCTGGTCATCGTCATCGCCGGCGAGGTCACCCGCTACCACCGCGCCTACATCCACGAGGCCCGGAGACGGGTCGCGGAGGCCGAGCGCACCCGCGAGGAGGAGGCGCTGCGGCGGGCCACCGAGGAGCGCCTGCGCATCGCCCGGGAACTGCACGACGTGCTCGCGCACAAGATCTCGCTCATCAACGTGCAGGCGGGCGCGGCGCTGCACCGGCGCGACCCCGAGCAGGCGTACGCCGCGCTGAGCGCGATCAAGGACGCGAGCAAGGAGACTCTGCGCGAACTGCGCACCACGCTCGGCGTGCTCCGCCAGGTCGACGAGGCCCAGCCGCTCGCGCCCGCACCGTCACTCGACCACCTGGACGACCTCATCTCCCGGACGCGGAGCGCCGGGCTCCCCGTCGAGCTGACCGTCTCCGGCGACCGGCCCCCGCTGCCGTCGACGGTCGACCTGACCGCCTACCGCATCGTCCAGGAGGCCCTGACCAACGCCCTCCGCCACGCCGGCCCCGCCACCGCGACGGTCCTGGTCCGGTACGACGCCGACCAGGTGACCGTGGAGATCGCCGACGACGGGCGCGGCTCCGACGCCGCCGCGGGCAACGGCATCCGCGGGATGCGCGAGCGCGCCGCCACCGTCGGCGGCACCCTGACCGCGACCACCCGCCCCGGCGGCGGCTTCCTCGTCCGCGCCTCCCTCCCGCTGACAACCGCCGATGCGCCCTCATCCATGGGCTCGTGATCCCCGGTGTCCGCTGCGTTCCAGAGCGCAGCGATCGCTGGCGGACCAGCGATCCGCCGAGAGGCCGGACCCGTACGCACACAAATGGGCTCCGCGATCTCGACTCTCCTGGGGCAACGCCTGCCGAAGGACGAGTTTGTGTGCGTACGGGTCCGGCTTCCATCACGGTGTGTGGTGCGCGCCCGGAACCGGCCGCGGGATCATCTCGCTGGCTAGTCGATGTGTGGTGATTGTTTTCCTGGGAACAACGATAGTTGTATTGTACGCAACATGCCTGCCAAGGAGATCGTCGCAGCGATCCGCGATTTAGAGGCTGCCGGCTGGCGCGTCATCATCGCTTCCGGACACGCCCACACTTATGCGAAGGCGCTCTGCCCAGGAGGCCACGAGGGATGCGCTCCTCTCATGATCTACGGTACGCCGAAGGTCCTGGAACACGAGGCGAAGAAGATCCAGCGGATGCTGACGCGCTGCCCGCATACCTGTTCCGGCAGTGAGGAGGACGAGTGAACATGTACTGGTTCGACGTCAATGTGGCCGGGCCCGCCACCGAGGCCCACGCCGAGGCCCTGGGAGAGGTGCTGACTGCCGCCGACGGCATCGACGCCACGATCCAGGCGGGACGGGACGGCGGGTCGGTCATGTTCTCCCGAGAGGCCGACGACGCGGTGCAAGCGATCATCTCGGCGGTCATGGACGTGGAGAAGGCCGGGATGACGGCGATCGGTGTCACTGAAGACCTGGTGACGGCCGAGGATATCGCCGACCGCGCCAGGGTCACGGCCGCGTCGGCGCGGTACTGGATCAGCGGCGATCGGGGGCCAGGCGATTTTCCCGCCCCCCGAGTGGCTCGGCCTAAGGCGAGCCTGTACTCCTGGGCAGATGTGTCCGCTTGGCTCCATGGTGCGAAGCTCGGCGAAGTGGACCACGTGGCCGTCGAGACCGCGCGCGCCTGCGCGCTGATCTCCGCCGCTCTCGTCGTGCGCCGCGGGCTGGCCGAGTTGCCCAAGCACGAACGTCCGCTGGTGGCGCGCCTCGTCGCGTGAAGTGCCGACCTCGCCGGTGAATACGCTGGCGAGGCCGGGCGGCCATGGGCGGGCGAGGCTCTGCGTACGGCCGGTGCGGGTAACGGCCATACGTCCCTCGAATCAGTGCGGCCCGGGAGCGGACGGGTTGCGGGCCAGCCACCCGCCGATAGGCCGCACCGGTACGCACACAAATGGGCTCCGCGATCTCGACTCTCCTGGGAGAACGCACGCCGAAGGACGAGTTTGTGTACGTACGGGTTCGGCTTCGATCACGGTGCGACCGGCGAATCGAGAACGTTCGCCTCAAGATCGCCACCGTGTTCCGGATCGTCAGTTGCCCGGCGTCAAGCACCCGGTCGTCGTTGTGGTGGCATCCGGTGCCACCACAACGACGCAGCGCCTGACCGGGCGGGAGACCCTCACCCGGACCGACGCGATCTTTGCGGATGTGGCGGACGGCTGACATGATTCGGGCCGCGCGGCACGATCTTCGTCGGCGCGCCACCCCTGTGCAGCCGGAGGCACAGCATGACCTACTCCTCGGCCCTACCGCTCATCTGGGTTCTGCCGACGATGCTTCTCCTGGCCTGGCTCACGCTGTGGGCGACCCGCCGACGGGTGCCGCTGTGGTTCTTCGTCGCCGGACTGCTCCTGGCGATCCTCTGCTTCCCGGCCGGCATGCTCGCTGCCCGAGCGGAATTGAACGGCACCTATTGCTCGCCGGACAATCTCTGCTTCTCGATAAACGAGGTCCGCTGGTGGTGGAACGGAATCTTCGGGGTTCTCACCACGGCCGTGCTGGGCCTCGCGACGCTCGTCGTGACCGCGGTCGTCAGAGTGGTGCGCGCCCGGAACCGGCCGGGGGACCATCTCGGTGGCTAGTCGATGTGTGGCGTGGCAGGCGTGTTGCAGCCCACTGGTGGCATGCCGCGTCGCCTGAGGGCGGAAGATCCTGTCTCGCCCGCCGGTGGCCGGCGGGCGAGACAGGATGACCGTGCATGGCATTACCGGGCTTGCCGCTGGGTGCCGACGATCTGCCGGAGGTCAGGACGTTGGAACCCCGGCCTGTGTGGCGAGGCGATCCGGATTGTCGGGGAGCCAGTTGTAACTGATCCGGTTCCAGAGGGTGCACTTGTGCTGCGTGGAGTACGCCGCGCTTGTGACGGCATGGCTGCCGTCGCCGGGCAGTAGCGACATCAGTTTGCCGCTTCGGTACGACGGCCAGTCCGCCTGTCCACCGGCGGTGGGGTTGGCGTTCCTCACGAACGCACCCCAGTACCGCACCATCGCCTGGGACAGTTCCTGCTGGGCCGGCGTCAGCGACTTCGAAGCGGCGCTGGGCCACAGGTAGGCGAGTTCCGAGGCGTGCGGGGCGCCTGAGTCGAAACCGGGCGGCATGGAGCCGAGGACGGGCGGGTGCGGATCGTCGAACTCATAGAAGAAGGTCCTCGGCTGCCGGGTCGCGAACCGTCCCGCGAGGCTCTGGTACTGGCAGCCGCCGAGGCCGTAGAAGACGCTGCTGTCGGTCCACACCGCGCCGAGCGCGTATGTCGCGCGGTACGGGCTTTCATAGGCGCTGTACGGGTAGCGCGCCAGCACCTCGTCGGCGTGGGCGCCGTACTCCTGCCGGATCGCCCGCTCGTACTGAACCTGGGTCGCGTTCGCGAACGGCAACGCCCACTGCCGAACCTCGTCGCGCGTGGCGCCGATGACGATGGGGACGTTGTTGAACCGGCCGGATCGCACCGCGACGTCCGGCGCGACCGACAGCTCCGGGACCCCGGCGACGGGCAGGGGGCCGGTCAGGATGCCGCCGAAGTCCTTGCCCGCGGTCAGCAACTCGCTGGACGACTTGGCCCGCAGGCACGTCGCTCGGGTCGCCGAATCGGAACAGCCGGCCGCCGCTGCGAAGGTCTCGCCCTTCGCCGTCGCATGCGCGACCGTATGACTCGGACACCCACCACTCTGGATGATCGCTCCGCCGAACAGGCCGTGTGCCGGCGGCGAGGCCAGCAGCGCACAAACGGAGTGGCCGCCCGCCGACTCACCCGCGATGGTCACGCGGCTGGGGTCCCCGCCGAACGCGGCGATGTTGCGCTGGGTCCAGCGCAGCGCCGCCTCCTGGTCGAGCAGGCCGTAGTTGCCTCCGCCGCGCTCGCTCAGCCCGGGCACGTCGAGGAAGCCGAGCACGCCGAGCCGATAGTTGATCGTCACGACCACGATGTTGTTGGTCCGTGCGATCGTCGAGCCGTCGTAGAGGTCGCCCGAGCCGCTCATAAAGCCGCCACCGTGAATCCAGAACAGCACGGGCAGCGGGCGGTTCGTTCGCTTGGTCGGGGTGTAGACGTTGAGGTACAGGCAGTCCTCGTTCATGCCCACGCTGCTGTCGGTGGCCGCCTGGGGACAGCGCGAACCGTAGCCGGTCGCCGACCGAACCCCCGACCATTTCGCCGCGGGCGCGGGCGGCTGCCACCGCAGACCGCCGACCGGCGGCGCGGCGTACGGGATGCCGAGGAGCCTGTCGATTCCGTCCACGGCGGCGCCCTCGACCGCGCCCTTGTCGGTTGACACCGTCGATGAGGGTGAAGCCGCTGACGCCGATATCGGCGACACGCCGGCCGCCGAAGCCATGAGGATCGCGATGGCCACGATTCCTCGCCGGATGGTGGAGCGCAATGAGCCTCCCACTGGCCATGCCCGTCTGCTCCCGCCATCGCTGGGACGTGGTGGACCGGACGAGCGGGGGCACCGATACTCCGATGCGGGCACGAGCCGGGCAACGACGCCGGTCCGCTCACCGAACCCGGATGCTGCTACGGCGGCAGTGGGTCAGGCATCACCCGCGATGGCGCGCAGCGCCTGGCAGTGGGCCTTGAAAGCCGCGTGGCCCTCGCGGGTCAGCGCCGGCCACGTACGCGGCCGCTTGCCGACATAGCCCTTGGTGACCTTGACGTAACCGGCCTTCTCCAACACGGCGACCTGCTTGGACAGGACCGAGTCACTGTGATCACGTCGGGCGGGGGCGGGTTCTACGACGGGATGTGATGATTGGGGCGTGCACTCCCCGATCAGGGTCGTCCTGGCCGACGACCAGACGCTCGTACGGGCGGGGTTCCGCTCGATCCTCGACAACGAGGACGACATCAGTGTGATCGCCGAGGCCGGTGACGGGGCCGAGGCGGTGCGCCTCGCGGCCGCCGAGCGGCCCGACGTCGTCCTCATGGACATCCGGATGCCCGTGCTCGACGGGCTGGAGGCGACCCGGCGGATCGTCGCCGACGAGCGGCTCCGTGACGTCAAGGTCGTGATCCTGACGACGTTCGACCTGGACGACTACGTGTACAGCGCGCTGAAGGCCGGGGCCAGCGGGTTCATGGTGAAGGACACCGAGCCGATCGAGCTGATCCACGCGGTCCGCGTCGCCGCCCGGGGCGACGCGCTGCTCGCGCCCTCGGTCACCCGCCGGCTGATCGGCGAGTTCGCGGCGCGGATCAAGGAGCCCCCGCCGTCCGTCGAGCTCAACGCCCTCACCGACCGCGAACGAGAGGTCCTCGAACTCGTCGCGGCCGGACTGTCCAACGACGAGATCGCCGAACGGCTCGTCGTCAGCCCGGCGACGGCGAAGACGCACGTCAGCCGGGTCCTCACCAAGCTGCGCGCCCGCGACCGCGCGCAACTCGTCGTGCTGGCGTACGAGTCCGGGCTGGTACGCCCGGGCTGGCTCGGCTGATCATCCCCCGGTAGCCCTCGCTCCTCCTTACGGACGAGGTCCTACACTCCGCGCGGTACGGCGCGGGTGCCGGGTTCATCGCGAGATGTACGGCGAATGTCGAGCACAGCAGGACGCCGTACGCCCGCCGTGTCCGATTTGCTTCCAGGGTGTCGGCCCCCGGGACCTCCTCAGGGGCCTCGTCGCGGATCCCGCGACCAGACCTGGAGGGATCGTTGAGCACACTGTCGCTTGCCCGATCGCTGTTCGCCCTGACGGCGGGCACTCATTTCCTGTTCGTCGCTCTGACACTCGGGCTGGCGACGCTCGTCGCGATCATGCAGACCAGGGCGGTCTTCGGGGACAGTGCCGTGCATTTCCGCATGGTGCGGTTCTGGGGGCAGCTGTACGTCATCAACTACGCGGTGGGGATCGTCACTGGTCTGCTGATGGAGTTCCAGTTCGGGCTGAACTGGCCCGGACTGACCGATCACGCCCGTGACGTCTTCGGGGCGCCGCTCGCGATGGAGACCCTCGTCGCGTTCTTCATCGAGTCGACGTTCCTCGGCCTGTGGATCTTCGGCTGGGACCGGCTGAACCGGTACGCCCACCTCACGCTGATCTGGGTCGTCACGCTGACCGCGTACGCCTCCGCGTACTTCATCCTCGTCGCCAACGGCTTCCTTAAGAACCCGGTCGGGTACGTGCGGTTCGGCGGCGAGCTGCGCGTCGACTCCGCCGGCACGCTCTTCACCAACCCGGCGGCGCTGCTGCCGCTCGGCCACATCACGGCCGGCGCGTTCCTCACCGCGGGCTTCTTCATGGCCGGAGTGAGCGCGTGGCACCTGCGCCGGTCCGAGGAGCCGGAGTTCTACCGCCGGTCGCTGCGGATCGGCCTGATCTCGGTCGTCGTCGCCATCGTGCCGTCGGCCGTGTTCGGCGGCGTCCAGTTCGGTTTCATCCGCGAGACCGTGGGCGCGCAGCCCGCGACCGGGCTCGCCGTCGCGACGATGATGTTCGCCTGGGCGTGGATGTTCGTCGTGGCCGTCATGGCACTGGTGAAGCTGCCGTTCACCGCCTGGCTCATGCGAGGACGGATCTTCCTTCGCGTCGTGATGATGACCCTCCCCGTGCCGTACGTGGCGATGCTCGCCGGCTGGATCTATCGGGAGAGCGGCCGCCAGCCCTGGCTGATCTACGGCGTGCTGCGCACCGAGGACGCCGTACGCCCGATCGGGCACGGAGCGATGATCGCGGTGTTCGCGGGCGTGACGACTCTGTTCGCGGTCCTCGTCGTGGTCAACATCGCGCTGCTGCGGCGGTACGCGCGCGGCGGCCCCGACGGCTCCGCGCTCGGGCGGCCCGAACCCGCCGCCCGGCCCGAGCCCGTCCCCTCGTTCTGACCGGAGCCTTCCCCATGGACACCTTCGCGTTCTGCCTGCTCGGTTTCTTCCTCGTCGGCTACTTCGTGCTCGCCGGCGCCGACATCGGCGTGGGCATGTTGCTGCCGTTCCTCGACCGTGAACGCCGGCTGACCATCGCGGCGATCGCGCCGTTCTTCCTCGGCAACGAGGTGTGGCTGGTCGGCTCCGCCGGCCTGCTGACCGCGCTGTTCCCCGTCCTCGAGGCGGACCTGTTCGGCCGCGTCTGGGGCGCGCTGAGCGTCCTCGTCCCCGCCTGGATCCTCCGCGACATGGGCCTGTGGCTGCGCGGACGCCGTACGGAACGTACGTGGCGGACGGCCTGGGACGGAGCGATCGTCGCGGGCAGCTGGGGAGTCGCAGCGTCGTGGGGCGTGGCGGTCGGCGCGCTCCTGGGCGGCGGCGGTCCGCTGTTCGCCGTGACGACGTGCGGCCTGTTCGCGCTGCACGGCGCGGTCTTCGCCACGGTACGGCTGGGGACCGAGACCGCGCGTGCGGTGGCGCGGTGGATCGTACGGGCGGCTCTCCTGGTGGGCGTGCCCTGTGCCGTCGGCGCGGGAGCCGACGACCTGGCGGCGACGGTTCCCGTAGCGGCTTTGCTCGCGGCGGCGCTCGCCGGGGTGTGGATGGCCCTCGCCCGCCCGGCGGGCGGCCAGGCTCGGAACGGCAGGGCTCGGGACGGCCTGGCGCTGGCGGCGTCCGCACTCGCGATCACGACGGTGCCTGTCCTCGCCGGGTTGAACCTGCCGGACGCCGACCTCGCGCACGAAGCCGCCCTCACGCTCGCGGTCGTCGGCCCGGTGACCCCGCTCCTGGTCGCCGCCCAGGCGTGGATGTGGTGGACCTTCCGCGGCCGCGTCGAAGAACCGTCGTACCTGTGATGACGTACCTGCTGTTCGCGCTTGCCCAGGGCGCGCTCGTCGTGACCCAGGCCGACCTGCTGTCCCGGGTGCTTGCCGGAAGCGCCCTGCTGCTGCCGCTGGTCGCGGTCGTCGCCGGCCGCGCCGTCCTCCTCGCAGGACAGGGCACCGCGTTCCGGTGGGCGGCGGCCCGGCGTAAGCGCGAGCTGCGCACCCGGCTGCTGCGCCATGAGGCTGGTGGCTCAAGCGGCTCAAACGACGGCTCCGGTCGCGTCGGCCGCGCCGGCGGCTCGCGGGGCGACGTGACGCTGCTCGGGCGCGGCCTCGACGCCCTCGATCCCTACTTCGGCGGCTACCTGCCCCAGAGGTACGCCGCCGCGGTCGTCCCTTTGATCGTGCTCGTACGGCTGGCCGTCGCGGACTGGCCGTCGGCACTCGTCATCCTGGTGACGCTGCCGCTCATCCCGGTCTTCGGCGCGCTCGTCGGATGGAAGACCAAGCAGGCCACCGAACGGCAGTGGGTCCTGCTGCACCGGCTCGGCGGCCACTTCCTCGACGTGGTGGCCGGGCTGCCGACACTCCGGGCGTACGGCCGGGACGAGGCGCAGACGGCAGTGGTCCGGGCGATGGCGGACGGCCACCGGCAGGCGACCGTACGCACACTGCGGATCGCGTTCCTGTCCTCGTTCGTGCTGGAGATCGTCGGCACGCTGTCGGTGGCGCTGGTGGCCGTACCGGCCGGGCTGCGGCTGCTGGACGGTTCGCTCGACCTCCGGACGGCGCTGCTGGTCCTGCTGCTGGCCCCCGAGGCGTACCTGCCACTGCGAATCCTCGGCACCCGGTTCCACGCCGCGGCCGAGGGACGCGCCGTCCTCGACCAGGTGACGGCGATCCTCACCGAACCCGCCACTCCGCAGCGGCCCGGCACGGGGACGGCGACTCTCGCCGAACGCGCCGCATCCCAGCAGCCCGGCACGGGGACGGGCCTTGCCGGGTCCGTGTCCTCCGAACGGGGCGGTGCGGCGCTGGCCGCGCGGATCGAGGTTGCGGATCTCGTCGTCCGGTACCCCGGTGTGGACGTGCCCGCTCTGGACGGCTTCGCGTTGACCGTCGCGCCTGGCGAGCGGGTGGCGCTCGCCGGTCCGAGCGGCGCCGGCAAGAGCACGCTTCTGCGGGCGGTGCTCGGCTTCGTCGTCCCCGAGAGCGGCCGGATCCTCGTCGACGGCGTCGACCTCGCCGACCTCGACCTGGCCGGGTGGCGACGCCGCGTCGCGTACGTGCCGCAGCGTCCGCACTTGTTCGCCGGTACGGTCGCCGACAACATCCGGCTCGGCCGCCCGGGCGCGGGGCACGATGCCGTACGCGCCGCCGCGGAGGCCGCCGCCGCCCACGACTTCATCATCGGGCTGCCCGGCGGATACGAGACGCCGCTCGGCGAACGAGGGGTCGGCCTGTCCACCGGCCAGCGGCAGCGCATCGCGATCGCCCGCGCGTACCTGTTGGACGCGCCGATCGTGGTGCTGGACGAGCCCACAGCGCGGCTCGATCTGGCGGCCGAGGCGGCGGTCGCCGAGGCCGCCCGCCGGCTGCTCGACGGGCGCACCGCGCTGCTCGTCGCCCACCGCCCGGCGCTGCTGTCCCTCGCCGATCGCGTGATCCACCTGCCCGGACGTGAGGTGTACGCGTGATCAGTGAACGTGACGCACGTCTGACGTCCAGGGGGGCGATGCTTCGGCTGTTCGGTCCACGTGAGGCGCCTCGGCTGGCCGCCGCGCTGGCCGCCGGCGCGGGCGCGGAGCTGTGCGCGGTCGCGCTCACCGCGACCGCCGCCTGGCTGATCGCGCGGGCGGGACAGCACCCGCCGCTGTCGGTGCTCGCCCTGGCGATCGTGGGCGTACGGGCGTTCGCGCTGTTCCGGGGCGTCCTCCGCTATACCGAGCGGCTCGCCGGCCACGACGCCGCGCTCCGTGTCCTCGCCGGTCTGCGCGTCCGCGTGTACGAGGCGCTGCGCCGCTCCACGGACCCGGCCGAACACGGCTCTTCGGCGCCGATCCGGGACGCGGACGCGGTCCAGCGGATGGTCTCCGACGTCGAGGCGGTCCAGGACCTGCTGCTGCGCTGCCTCCTTCCGGCCGCGGTCTCCTGGATCACCGGTGTGGCCGCGATCGTGGTGACCTCGCTGCTGCTGCCCGCGGCGGGGGCGGTCCTGGCCGGCGGGGTGGTCCTCGCCGGAACGCTCCTGCCCGCCCTCGCGACCCTCGCCGCCCGGGCGGACGCCCGCCGCGCCGCCGACGCCCGCGCCGACCTCGCCGTTCACGGCCTCGATCTGGAACGCGGCGCGGTGGACCTCGCCGCGTTCGGCGCGACCGAGCGCTTCGCCGCCCGCGCGGACGCGGCGGCGGCAAGGCTGGAACGGCTGGAGCAACGGTCCGGGGCGGTCGAGGCGGCGATCGCGGCACTCGGCGCGGCCGTCCAGGGCGCGACCGTGCTCGCCGTGATCTGGACGGCACGGCGGCACGGCGCGGACGGCGTACTCGTCACGGTTCTCGCCCTGACGGCGCTCGCCGCGGTCGACGCCGTACTGCCCGTCGCGGATGCCGCGCGGCGGCTGTCGGAGATCCGCCCGGCCGCGCGCCGGGTCGCCGACCTGCTGCGGGCCGGCGGACGGCGGCGCATCCACCGTGGGTTCGCCGCGCCACCGCTCCTGCGCCCCGCGATCGAGCTGCGCGGCGTCCGGGTGTCGTACGGCTCCGTGACCGCGCTGGACGGGATCGACCTGCGTGTCCCCGCCGGACGGAAGATCGCCGTGGTCGGCGCGAGCGGCGCGGGCAAGAGCACCCTGCTCGGCGTCCTGTCCGGCGAGGTACGGCCCGAGGGCATGGTGCTGCTGGGAGACGCGCCCCAGAGCGCCTACGACCCCAGGGACGTACGCGCGGCCGTCCGCGGCCTCACCCAGGACGCGCACGTGTTCGACGCCTCGATCCGGGCGAATGTGGCGCTGGCGCGGCCGGACGCCCCCGACGCCGAAGCGGCCGACGCCGCACGCCGCGCCGGTCTGCTCGACTGGATCGACGGGCTGCCCGACGGCTGGGACACCCTCGCCGGCGACACCCGGCTGTCCGGCGGGCAACGGCAACGGCTACTGCTCGCCCGCGCACTGCTCGCCGATCCGCCGGTGCTCGTCCTCGACGAGCCCACCGAAGGACTCGACCTCGCGACCGCGGACCGCCTCGTCTCCGCCCTGCTGGCCGAGCGGCGTACGGTCGTGCTGGTCACCCACCGGCTCGCGCCCCTGGCGGCCGCCGATGAGGTGATCGTGCTCGACCGGGGCCGGATCGTCCAGCGCGGCGCCCACCGCGACCTCGTCGAACGACACGGCCCCTATCGCGACCTCTGGGAGGCGGAACGCCTCCAGAGCACCGCCCCCGCTATTCGGCGGGCGTGAAGATCTGGTGCATGATCCCCCGTCGATGGCGGCCGTGGTACGACGCGTTGACGTCGTCGGTGCCCGGATCGAGCTTGGCGAGGTAGTCACTCTCCGCGTCGATCAGCCGCTCCAGCTCCCCACGGTCGAGGAATACGCCCTGGCAGCCGACGCATTCCTCGATCATCACCCCGTTGCGCACCCGCGTGTCCCAAACCCCGGAACACTTCGGACACGTCATCCCCGTCGCAGCCATTGTGGCTCCCCTGTGAACGAATTCGACGATCAGGCAAGACTAATAACCTTCGCCCTTTGAGGGAACGTTTTTCACGTGGCGCGGTAATGATCACAATGGGCTCGGCAGGTTTCACGCAATGAACCGAACGCCGCAGGATCGGCGTGTGAACGTCGATCCTGCGGCGAAGTCCCGGTCACCGCGCGGAACGGCCCGGCCGAAACGGGGTGTGAGGCCGCCGCGTTCAGCGCGTCGGCTCGGGGCTCTCCGCCCGTACGGGACGGCTCCGCTTCCCGAACGGCAGCCTCACGCGGTCGCGCCGCACGATGACCAAACCGGCGAGCCACAGCAGGAGCGCCTCGGCGACCACAGCGATACCGAGCGCCGCCGTCCAGGACCGCCGCCCCTCCCGCAGTGACCCGGCCGGCGCGACGGCCGTCAACTCGGAGGTGCCCTCCGGCCGGGACCCCGACGGCGTCCGGTCCGGAGCGACGCTCGGGAGCAGCGGTACGGCCGCCTGAGAGGACGACGACGTCGCTCCACCCGCCAGCGCGTTCGGCGGGCCGGCCGGGGAACCCGTCCCGATCGGGGAACCCGCCCCCGCCGGGCCGACCACCGAGCCCGGTCCGGCAGGGGCCCCCGCCCCGGCACCGCCCACGGGCCCGACCGGCGCGGGAGGCGCGACGGGCGCCGCGTTGTGCGCATGCTTGGCGGACTTGACCGACCTGATGGGCATGCCGGTCTTCGCCGCGTCGCCCGGCCGCCCTATCGCGCCGCTCGCGGACGGCGCACCCGCCGCCGGGGTCGGGACGGCGGAGATCGGAGACGGCACCAGTCCCGCGGCGTGTGCTCCGGTCGGCGCGGCGAGTCGCGCGGGCAGGCCGCTCCGCACACCGCCCACCGGGAGACGCGGCGGCACCGCGCCGGCCCGGCGCGGCGTCGCCTTCGCGACCGTGCCTCCCGCCGCTGCGCCGGATGCGGACCCGGCCCGCGCCGGAGCCGCAGTACGGGACGGCCGCCCGCCGGCGGCGGCCACTCGCGGCACCGCCGACGACGAGGCCGTCGCGGACGCCTGCCCAGGCGAGGCACCCCCTCGCGGCACCCCCGGCGACGAGGCCGTCGCGCCAGGAGAGGCGGCCGCTCGCGGAGCCGACGAGGCCGGCGGTACAGCACCGCCGGTCGCGACCGGCGACGACGACGGCCCTGGGAACACGGCGAACGGCCCCTGGGCCAGGGGCCCGGCAGCCGCAGGCGTAGCGGCCGGGAAGCCGTCGGACGCCGACGAGCCGGCCGGGCTCGCAGGGCCGGTACCCACGGCCGGGCTAGCGGAGCCCGCAGGGCCGCCGCTCACAGCCGAGCCGCCCGGACCCGCAGGACCGCTCCCCATGGTCGGGCCGACCGGCCCTGCGGGGCTTCCCTCCACAGCCGGATCGACCGGACCCGCGGGTTGATCGGAAGCCGATGGGCCGACCGGAGGCGCGGCACCCGCGAGATCGGACGACGCGGGTACCGAGGAACCGGCCGGGCCCGCAGGGCTGCTGCCCGCAGCCGAGCCGACTAGGCCCGCCGGCCTGTTGGACCCCAGTGGGCCGGCCGGTGGGATGGCGTGGCCCGTGAGACCGAGGGACGCAGGCGCGGGTGAGCCGGTGGGGGCGGATGGTGATTCCGGGCTCCGTTTGGGAGTGGCGCCAGAGGGGGCCGCTGTGGAGACGGGCCGGGTGAGCGAACCGGCGGCCGGGAGTTGGATGGCCTGGAGTGCCACCAGCGAACGGCGGGGGGCGTTGACCGCGCTCGCCTCCACCGTGACGGGCGGCTCCATCGGCACGGACGCGCCCGTCCGTACCGACACGTGGAGTGTTCGCGCCGCCGTCAGGTCGCCGAGGTCGCAGCCGAGCACGGTCGCCGACCGGATGGCCGCGCAGGCGGTCTCGGAGTTCTCCCAGCTGGCGGGCTGTGCGGTCGTCAGCACCAGCCGTACGCCGATCGCCGGTCCGCCGACCGGGCGTACCGTGACCGCGTACTCGACCGCCCCGGGCGTCACCGCGACGACGAGGACGGTGGTCTCAAGACGCACCTCGCGGCCCGGTGTCGCCGGAGCCGCGGTCGCGGAGATGGATGGCGTCGCCTCCGCAGGCGTCGCCGGCGACACCACCGACGCGGGCGACGCCATCGACACCACCGACGCGGGTGACGCCGTCGACGTGGGTGACGCGACCACCGGTACGGTGACCGCCGACGCGGGCGTGACCTGCCCTGGCAGTGGGACCGACCACGTGACCGCCGGAACGGTCATCGCAGTGGTACCGATGGCGGTCAGAACGGTCTTGGACACCGCCTTCATCGAGCTTCCCCCCACACGCACGCCCGTCTTCCTCCGGGGGGACGGGCCGGGAGCCCGCGAGGTGATCGCTTCCCACTACTACCGCACGATCGCCGGCCGTAACCACGGCCCGGCGGGCGTTTCGGGGAAGCGACACGTTGTCTTTCCCGACCGACCGACGTCTTTCCCGACCAACCGACCCCGACCGACCTCCCGGCCCCGACCGACCTCCCGGCTTTCTACACTTCCGACAGATGTCGAGAGGAGTTCGAGTGGCGATCGACGGGGAGGCACGGGCGGCCACGCCTGAGCGCTCGGCGTCCAGTGTGCGCTCGCTGGAGCGGGCGTTCGAACTGCTGGAGCATCTGGCCGACGCGGGCGGCCAACTGGCCCTCACCGAGTTGGCCGAGGTCTCCGGGCTGCCGATGCCGACCATCTACCGGCTGATGCGGACCCTGGTGAACCGCGGATACGTCCGTCAGGAGCCGTCCAAACGGTACGCGCTCGGCCCGCGGCTGATCCGGCTCGGGGAGACCTCGGAGCGGCTGCTCGGCTCGTGGGCGCGGCCGGCGCTCGCCCAGCTCGTCGACGAGGTCGGGGAGACGGCCAACATGGCGCTGCTCGAGGGCGACGAGGCGGTCTACGTCGCGCAGGTCCCGTCCCGGCACTCGATGCGCATGTTCACCGAGGTCGGCCGGCGTGTCCTGCCGCACTGCACCGGCGTGGGCAAGGCCCTGCTGTCGCAGCTGCCCGAGCCGATGGTCCGGGAGATCATCGGCCGTACCGGCATGCCCGCGTACACCCCGCACACCATCACCGACGTGGCCGCGCTGATGGAGGAGCTGGCGCGTATCCGGCAGCGCGGGTACGCCCTCGACGAGCAGGAACAGGAGATCGGCGTGCGGTGCGTCGCCGTCCCGGTGACCGGCACGCCCACTCCGGCGGCGATCTCGGTGTCCGGACCGCACGGCCGCCTCACCCACGAGGTGATCGAGGACGTCGTGCCCATCATGCGCCGTACCGCCGGACAGCTCGCCCGGCGCCTGTCGGCCTGAGCCCTACCGGCGTGGGCCTGAGCCCTGCGGTGGCCGGCCGTCGAACGAGGCCGTCCGTTCAGTCGTCCCGCGCCTATCAAGTGGGGAAATATCGGGCGGATCAGGGTCGTCGCACCGCGCTCTGGGTAATGGAACCGCCATGAACGAGCTCACCGTCGCCGTACTCGGGACCGGGATCATGGGCGAGCCGATCGCCCGCAACCTGTTGGGCGCCGGACACCTGGTACGCGTGTGGAACCGCACGCGGGCCAAGGCCGAGCCGCTCGCCGCGGACGGCGCACGGGTGTGCGACGAGCCCGCCGAGGCGGCCGACGGTGCGGACGTCGTCGTCACGATGCTCCACGACGGCGAGACCGTCGAGCACGTCATGGCCGGAGTGCTCCCGGCGATGGAGGAAGAGGCGGTGTGGGCACAGATGAGCACCGTCGGGGCCGAGGCCGCCGACCGCCTCGCGGACCTCGCCGGCAAGCGTGACGTGCCCTTCATCGACTGTCCCGTGCTCGGCAGCCGCAAGGCCGCCGAGGACGGGGCGCTCATCGTCCTCGCCTCCGGTCCGCGCGACGAGCGCGCGGAGCAGGTCTTCGCCGCGGTCGGCTCTCGTACGGTGTGGCTGGGCCAGGGCACGGAGGCATCGCGCATGAAGCTGGTCCTGAACAGCTGGGTCCTCGCGCTGACCGCGGCCACGGGCGAGGCGCTCGCGCTGTCGGAGGCGTTCGGCCTGGATCCCCGGCGGTTCCTCGAGACGATCGCGGGCGGGTCTCTCGACTCGCAGTACGCCCAGATGAAGGGCAAGGCGATCCTGACCGGTGAGCTGGCGCCGACCTTCAAGGCGGTCAGCGCCGCCAAGGACGCCGCCCTGGTCGCCTCGGACGGGCGGTCCGCCGGGGCGAATCCCCGGGTCGCCGAGGCCGTACGCGACCAGCTGCGCCGCGCCATCGAGTTGGGCCACGGCGACGAGGACATGGCCGCCGTCTATTTCGCCGCGCGCCAGACCTGAACCACACGATGTTCCGATGACCGTTCCGCGAGCGACCGCGGAACCTCATCATGGATGCCGACGTCCCAGATCCGAATAAGAACGCGGAACGGGGAAACGGTGCCCGGAACTCACGCAGGAATGACCGAACTGCACATCAGCGGACCCGACGCCTCACGTGTCCGTGTGGCCCTCGATCCGTACATCTCACTGCTGGCTCTCACGACCGACGCCCTCGGGCGACGCCGAGGGGCTCCGGAACGGTGGCGCCATCGGATCCGCGCCACGATCTCGCCTCCCAACGCGGCGGCGATCCGCCCGATGGTGGCGCCGGGGCGCTCCGTGGTGCCGGAGTCCGTGACGCCGATCAACCCGGTGGCGGAGGCTCCGGTCACGGACCTCATCGAGCGGCTGCGCGACATCTCCGCCGACGAGCTCCGGTCGGACGTGGAAGGCGTCTTCGGCGGGCGGCCGCCCGCGGACTGGGGGTCGGTGGCCAAGCGCCCGCGGTACTGGCTGTACCACCACGCGGAGGCCACGAGGGAGGCCTGGTCCGCGGTACGGCCGCTGTGGCAGCAGGCCCGCCCGCTGCTCCACCGCGAGGTCGAGCGGGTGGGCACCGCGGCGGTACGCGGCCGGCTCGACGTGGTCCTCGGCGGATTGCATCCGCGCAGCCGGTACGAGGACGGCGTCCTCAAGATCAGCGACCCGGAGCCGACCCGATTCGAGCTCGGCGGCCGGCCGCTCGTGCTGGTGCCGATGCTGTCCGGCGGTGACGCGCTGATCTGCAACTTCGACCGGCCCGACGCCGTGTGGATCGGCTATCCGATGCCGGGCGTGGAACGGCTCTTCCGCGGCGAGCCCGAATCGGTCGGCGACGACGCCCTAGAGCTTCTGCTCGGTCCGGTACGCGCTCAGGTGCTGGGCGTTCTGGCGCGGCCGCAGACGATGGGAGAGCTGGCGGCGCTCACGGAGCTGGCGCCGAGCGCGGTCACGTACCACTGCGAGCGGCTGGCGGCCATCGGCCTGGTCCAGCGCGAGCGGCGCGGACGCCAGGTGCACGTGTCCCGTACGCCGCGCGGCGAGAGCCTCATAGAGATGTTCCGGTAACGACCTCGACGGCATCTGCTTTACGTGCTACCAACAAATGTAAAGCCAAACCCTCGGGTCCCTCGGGAGGTCCCCCGATGACGATGCGCGACCGCTACACCACCCCTGTCACCGACATGACGTGGGAGGTGCCCGCCGCCGGCGCCGCGCGGTTCTCGTGGGAGTACGACGACGGCCGCGACCGCCTGCTGTCCCTCTACCAGAAGGGCAAGGACAAGCAGTGGGACGCCCAGAAGCGCATCGAGTGGGACCTGCCGGTCGACGTCAACAACGTCGCCGGGCTGCCCGACGAGTTCAACCCGCTCGTCGGATCCGACATCTGGGAGCGCATGCCCCAGGACGGGCGCGATGAGTTCGGCCGTCACCAGGGCGCCTGGCTGTTCAGCCAGTTCCTGCACGGGGAGCAGGGCGCGCTGACCGTCTCCGCGCGGATCGTCGAGTCGGTGCCCGACCTCGATTCCAAGTTCTACGCCGCCACCCAGGTGATGGACGAGGCCCGGCACGTCGAGCTGTACAAGAAGTTCGTCGACGAGAAGCTCGGCATGTACTACCCGATCAACCAGGACCTCGCGAAACTCCTGGAGGAGTCGCTGACCGACGGCCGCTGGGACCTGCCCTACCTCGGCATGCAGGTCCTCATCGAGGGCCTGGCCCTGGCGTCCTTCGGGCTCTACCGCGACATGTCGACCAACCCGCTGGTCAAGCAGCTCCTCGCGTACGTCATGCAGGACGAGGCGCGGCACGTCGCGTTCGGCCGGCTGGCGCTGAAGGACTACTACGCCGAGCTCACGGAGAAGGAGCGCGCGGAGCGCGAGGAGTTCGTCGTCGAGGGCTGCTACCTGATGCGCGACCGGTTCAAGGGCAGGGAGATCTTCGAGAACCTCGGGATGCCGGTCAAGGAGTGCATGGAGTACGTCGACAACGGGCCGATCTACTCGCTGTACCAGTCGCTGCTGTTCAGCCGGATCGTCCCATGCGTCCGCGACATCGGCCTGTGGGGCGACAAGGTGCAGAAGGCCTACGCCGACATGGGCGTGCTCGACGCCGCCAAGGGCGATCTGGTCCAGCTGATGAAGCAGGATGAGGAGATCGCCGAGGAGGTCGACCGGGCCAAGCACGAGCGCGAGCTCGCCGAGCGCCGGGCAGAGGTCCAGGCGGCGATCGCCGACGGCGCCGCGGAGTAGCCCGCCCTCCGGCGTCATCCCGGAAGGGGCAACCGGGTCACCGCCGGGTGGCCGACCGTTGGCACCGCCGGGTGGACGGTCCCGTCACCGTCGGACGGCTCTCGATCAACGCCGGGCGGCGCACGCCCGGTCACCGCCGGGGGGTGCCCCTGGTCACCGGCGGGTGGCGCGGCTCCAGCATGCCGAAACCGGTGAGTTACCCACGATCACAGACCGCTACCCCTATCGTCGGGGACTTGTGCGCGGCGCCTCCGGGCGCGGTGCCGCTCGGGCCTTACCGGCCTCCGGCCGAGGCCCGATGTCCTGTCCCCTACCGAAGGACGCTCTGTGGGTGGTTCGGGCCGACATCGCCGGGTCCATCGATTCACACGTCTCCGTACGCGCCTGCTCGCGATCGCGGGTCTGGCCGCCGCCTTGCTCGCGGCCGCCGTCGCGACCCTGATCGGATCCGGCCGGTCCGCGCCCCGGGCTGACGTCGGGGCGGCGGTGGCCCCCGCGGCCCCGCCGATCGTCCCCGAACGGGCGAGCCGGGCGCACCGCCGCAGTCCGCTCCGGGCCCGGTCGGCGCGGCATCGTACGGTGCGGAAGAGGGCGCGCCGTACGGCAACGCGGACCGAGGTGGTGGACCAGGGGACCTGCGAGGCGTCGTTCTACGGGACGGGCCCGGCGACCGCGAGCGGCGCGCCGTTCGATCCGCGGGCGCTGACCGCCGCGCACCGTACGCTGCCGATGGGCTCGCTGGTCCGCGTCACCAACCTGGGCAACGCCCGGTCCGTCGTCGTACGGATCAACGACCGGGGGCCGTTCGTGCCGGGGCGATGCCTGGACCTGTCCACGGCGGCGATGCGGGTGGTCGGAGGGGTGCTCTCGGGCGTCATCCCGGTGCGGTACGAGGTGTTGGCGGGAATTTGAGCGGATGATCCCCGTCTGAGGACGATCCCCGCCTAAAATGAGTGAACGCCCGCGGGTAGGCCCCTTCCCCCAAAGAAGCTCAACCCGCGGACGTTCACCTTCCTGCGGCTTGGACGGGTACAGATCCAAGCCTGCGGATCCGGCCGTCGCATCGCGTCCCCCGTTGAATCCCCCAATTCATCGCGACGCGTCAGCCGTATAGGGTGGTCCGTGTTCTTGCAGTAGCTACGGTACGTGAGACGGAAGCGGCATTCCGTCCACCTCTGGTTGACACTTCCCCGTACACCCCCGGTTGACCTGCGGCTTTGCCCTCTTTTGGGGTTGGCAAGGCAAGTATCGACCGATGATCGGAATGTGACTGTGAGGGGGTCGCCGGCGAGGGCCGGCGGACGCGTGAGTCTGGCCGACGTCATTCTGTCGGCCGGGGTGTTCGCGGTGTTCATTCCCTACATTCACACGAGTGACAATCTGCACCTCACGCTGTCGCTCGGCGCCGCGAACGCCGGCCTGTTGCTCGCGAAGAAACGATTCCCACTGATAACGCTCGCCGGGTGTCTGCTGTTGACATGGATACTGTCGGTGCTGCTGCGACGGTCCTACCCCGTGACCCCGGCGACCTTCATCGCCCTGTACGCGGTCGGCCGTTACTGCTCTCGCAGCGTGGCGCTGGCGGCGGCGGTGGTGACGATCCTGATCGGGTTCGCCGTCGCCCAGGTGGCCGCGAGCATCCCGTCGTACACCCTGCACAACGTCGTGAACCTCGGCTGGGTGGTCTTCGCGATTCTCGCCGGTGCGTGGGTGCGGACCCAGAAGACGTACGTTCGTGACGTCGAGGAGCGGGCCGAGCGCGCCGAGCGCGGCCGCGAGGAAGAGGCACGGCGCAGGGTCGCGGAGGAGCGCGTGCGCATCGCCCGGGAGCTGCACGACATCGTCGGCCACGCGCTCATGTCGATCAACGTCCTGTCGTCCGTGAGCTCCCGGATCATCGAACGCGACACCCGGGCGGGACGGGACGCGCTGCGGACGATCAGCGAGGTCAGCAACTCGGCGCTGCGGGAGATCCGCAGCACGCTGAGCCTGCTGCGGGAGGGCACCGAACCACTCAAAAGCCCCGAACGCGGACTCGACGACCTCGAGGCGCTCATCGACCAGTCCCGGCTGAGCGGCCTGCCGGTGACGCTGAAGGAGTCCATGACCGACCGGGGCATCCCGGCGATCATCGGCTTCACGGTGTACCGCATCGTCCAGGAGAGCCTGACCAACATCACCCGGCACGCCAAAGACGTCACCAGAGTCATTGTCGCCGTCATCTGTGCAAACGATCACCTGGATGTCACCGTCGTGAACGACGGCGCTCCGGCCTCCATCGTCGAGGGCGGCGGCATCGGCATCCAGGGCATGCGCGAACGCGTCACCGCCATCGGGGGCCGCCTCGACACCACGGCGCTTCCCGGCGGCGGGTTCCGCGTACACGCGCGTCTGCCGCTGAAGGAGGCATCCCGATGACGATTCGTGTCCTACTGGCCGATGACCAGACCACCGTACGGGCGGGGTTCCGGATGCTCATCGACTCGACCGAGGACATGCACGTCGTGGCCGAGGCGGCCGACGGCGCCCGCGCCGTCGAGATGGCCCGCGCCACGGTGCCCGACGTGGTCCTCATGGACGTCCGGATGCCCGGAATGGACGGCATCGAGGCCACGCGCCGGATCACGTCCGACCCGGCGCTGTCCACCGTGCACGTCCTGATCCTCACGACGTTCGAGCACGACGAGTACATCTTCGGCGCTCTCCGGGCCGGCGCCGGCGGATTCCTGCTGAAGGACACCGATCCGGACGATCTCCTGGACGCGATCCGGGTCGTCGCCTCCGGAGAGGCGCTCCTCGGCCGGGGACTGACCAGCCGGGTGATCAAGGAGTTCGCGGCGCAGCCGCAGCAGCCGGAGCCGGGGTCCAAGGACCTGGACGTGCTGAGCGAGCGGGAACGGGAGGTCCTGCTGCAGATCGCGATCGGCCTGACGAACGAGGAGATCGCGACGAAGCTGCATCTCAGTCCCGCCACCGCCAAGACGTACGTGCACCGGATCATGACGAAGCTGCACGCCCGCGACCGGGTCCAGCTGGTGATCTTCGCCTACGACAAGGGGCTCGTACGACCTCGGTCACCGGAACGGCGATGACAAATGTCATCGCGAACCGAGGATCGAGCACACTAGGGCGCTGACCGGCGCGAATCTAGCGTTCTAGGCATGAACGCAATCGCCTTCACCGGGGTGTCCAAGAGCTACGGAACGGTCCGCGCCGTCGAGGCGCTGGACGTCACGATCGACGCCGGCAGCACCGTCGCACTGCTCGGCCCGAACGGGGCCGGCAAGTCCACCTCGATCGGGATGCTGCTCGGCCTCGTACGGCCGACGGCGGGCGAGGTCCGTGTCTTCGGCGAGACCCCCGACACCGCCGTCAAGCGCGGCCAGGTCGGCGCGATGCTGCAGGACGGCGCGCTCGTCCCCGGCCTGACCGTCCGGGAGGTCGTCTCCTTCGTCCGGAGCATGTACCCCGAGCCGATGCCGCTGGAGCGGATCCTGGAGCTGGCGAACCTGACCGACATCGCCGGGCGCCGGGTCGACCGGCTGTCCGGCGGGCAGACGCAGCGGGTGCGGTTCGCGATCGCCATCGCCGGCGCGCCCCGGCTGCTGGTGCTGGACGAGCCCACGGCGGCGATGGACGTGGAGTCCCGCCGGTCGTTCTGGGCGAGCATGCGGGACTACGTCAACGGCGGCCGGACGATCCTCTTCGCCACCCACTATCTGGAGGAGGCGGACGAGAACGCCGACCGGGTCATCGTCATCGCCCGGGGCCGGGTCGTCGCGGACGGCACCCCGCGGCAGATCAAGGCGATGGTCGGCACCGGCACCGTCCAGTTCACGATCGGGGACCAGCCCACGGCCGGGCTCGACGCGCTGCCGGGCGTGCACACGGTCGACATCCGCGGGCCGATCGCGCAGTTGCGGACCACCGACCCGGACGCGACCGTCCAGGCGCTGTACGCCACGGGCCTGCGCGTCACCGGCCTGGAGGTCAAGGGCGCCGACCTCGAGGACGCCTTCGTCTCCCTCACGCGCGACCGCTGACCCGACGACCACGGCTTTTTCGGAAAGGACCGCACAATGCTTCGCTACCTGGGCGTGGAGATCCGGCGCACGATCCGCGACCGGCGCTTCATCTTCTTCACCATGGCCATCCCGGTCGCCTTCTACCTCCTGTGGGCGAACGTCTACGGCAAGAGCTCCGGCTCCGTCGCCGGGACGGATCTGAACGCCCGGGCCTACCTGCTCGTGTCGATGGCCTCCTACGGCGCCGTAGGGGCCGCGCTGACGACGACCGGGGCCCGGCTCGCGACCGAACGGCAGATCGGCTGGCTACGGCAGCTCCAGGTGACCCCGCTGCGCCCCTGGGCCGTGATCACCGCAAAGATCATCGCGTCGATGTGCCTCGCACTCCCGGCGATCATCCTGGTCGGCCTCGCCGGCGTACTGACGCAGCACGTCCACCTGTCGGCCGGTGAGTGGGCCGGGATGATCAGCCTGATGTGGCTGGGCACCCTGCCGTTCGCCGCGCTCGGCACGCTGATCGGCTCCCTCGTCGGCGCCGACGCCGCCCAGCCGGTGACGCTGGTCTGCTACTTCACACTGTCCATCCTCGGCGGGCTGTGGATGCCGGTCGACTCGCTGCCCAAGACGCTGCGGCACGTCGCGCACTGGCTGCCCTCCAACCGGTTCGCCGGGCTGGGCTGGAGCATCGTCGGCGGGCACGCGCCGTCCGCCTCGGACGGGCTCGTACTGGCCGGATGGGGCCTCCTCCTCGGCGTCCTCGCCCTCGCGGCGTACCGTCGCGCTACCGTGCGCTCCTGATGAACGCTTTCCTGCCCCGAGGCGCCGCCGAGACCACCACGCCTCGGTGGCACCGCCTTGTGTGGATGTCGATGGGCCTGGCCTACCTCTTCTTCTGGCCCCTGGCCGAGCTCCTGCAGCACGAACGGTCGACGGCGCGCATCGTGGTGTCGCTGGTGGCCCTGGCGGCGTTCATCGGGTTCTTCCTCGCCCTGGCCATCGGCAACAGGCTGGGGAGTAGGGAGACCAGCCGCCGCACCTGGGTCCTGCTCGGAATCGTCACGGCCATGGCGATCGGCTTCCCCCTTTTGCTCGGGGGACAGTGGGACGGCCTGCCGATCTACCTGGGCGTCGCCTACGCGATGACGCTGCCGCCCGCGTGGGCCCTGCGCGGCGTCCTGGTCGCGACCGCGCTGACGGCGGCCCTCGGCCTGGCGACGCACGTATCCGGCACGACGCTCCCGTTCCTGGCCTTCCAGACGCTGAGCATCAGCCTGATCCTGCTGGGCTTCCGGGGCAGCCGGATGCTGGTCGTCCAGCTGCAGGAGGCACGGAGCGAGGTCGCCCGGCTGGCCGCGAACGAGGAGCGACTGCGCATCGCCCGCGACCTGCACGACCTGCTCGGCCACACGCTCTCACTGATCGTCCTGAAGAGCGAGGTCGCGGTGCGGATCGCCGACCGCGATCCGGCCAGGAGCCTGGCAGAGATCAAGGACATCGAGACCGTCGCCCGGCAGGGCCTGACGGACGTCCGCGCGGCCGTCACCGGGTACCGGCGGCGCAGCCTCGCCGAGGAGCTCGACAACGCCCGCGGAGTCCTGGCCGCCGCCGACATCGAGCCGTCCATCAGCACCTTCGGCACGCCGCTGCCGGAGGGACTCGACGACCTGTTCGCCTGGGCGGTCCGCGAGGGCGTGACCAACATCGTCCGGCACTCCCGCGCCCGTACCGCCGGCATCTCGATCACCCGCCGGGACGAGGGCGCCGTCCTGCAGATCATCGACGACGGGTCCGGCCCGGCCGCGACGGACGATCCCCCGGACACCGGCGGAAACGGGCTGACGGGGCTCGGCGAACGCGTGGCCGAGGTCGGCGGATCGATCGAGTCCGGCCCAGGCCCGGCCGGAGGCTTCCGGCTGGTCGTCCGCGCTCCGCTCGACGCGCCGGCCGCGTCCGCGTGAGAGGGTCATCGGGTGCTTGAGGATCACGGGATGATTCGCGTACTGCTGGCCGAGGATCAGGGCATGGTCCGGGGCGCGCTCGCCACCCTGCTGAACCTCGAGGACGACATCGAGGTGGTCGGCGAGGCCGCCGACGGCGACGAGGCACTCACCGTCGCCGCCCGCACCCACCCCGACGTGGCGCTGCTCGACATCGAGATGCCGGGCCGCAACGGCATCGACACCGCCGCCGCTCTCCACGACACGCTGCCCGACTGCCGTGTGATCATCCTGACGACGTTCGGCCGTCCCGGCTACCTGCGCAGCGCCATGGAGGCGGGTGCGTCGGCATTCCTGGTCAAGGACAGCCCCGCGCGGGAACTGGCGGCCGCGATCCGGCGCGTCCTGGCCGGCGAGCGGGTGATCGACCCGGCCCTCGCGGCCGCCGCACTCAGCGCCGGCCCCAACCCCCTGTCCCCCCGCGAACGCGAGGCACTGGCCGCCGCGGCCGACGGCTCCACCATCGGCGACGTGGCCCGGAAACTGCACCTCTCGGAGGGCACGGTGCGCAACTACCTGTCCGCCGCGATCCGCAAAACCGGCGCCCGCAACCGCATCGAGGCCGTACGCGCCGCCCAACGCCAGGGCTGGCTCTAGAGGATCCGGCTCCGCGACGCCGTGTCATGATCCACTTCTGCCACAATCCACGCATGTTCATCGTCACGGTGACCTACACCGCACCACTGGAGGACGTGGACCCGTTGCGCCCGGCGCACGGCGACTGGCTCAAGGACCTCATCTCACGACGCCTGCTCCTCGTCGCCGGACGCCAGGTCCCGTTGATCGGCGGAATCTACCTCGTCCCCGACATGCCCGCCGAAGAGCTCGACCGCATGCTCGCCACCGACCCGTACCTCATCAACGGCGTCGCCGAGCACAGCATCACCGAGTTCACGCCGCTACTGGTGGCGACCGGCCTGGAGGACCTCAAGAGCTGACGCAACCTGGGCGATCCCTGGAGCAAACGGGACCCTTTTCCGGCCGGGACGGCTGCCCTCGTTCTGCGCTGTCCCGCCACACGACAATTTTCCCGCCTGAAGGTACAGCGCAGAACAAAGACCCTCGCCCGTTGGCGGCATTCAGGCGTTATGCCAGACCTCGCCGCCGTCCTCTGCAAGCCGGCCGTACGACCCCCGACCTGAGGGCCGTACGGCCGGAACACGGTCCTGCCGCTGTCTCACGTCAGAACCGTGCCCGCCGGTGCACGGTGACCGCGCTGCGGCCGCTGCTAGCCGCCGTGGGGGCGGCCGGCTGTTGCTCGGCCAGCGCGGAAAGGGAGATCCGGGGCACCGGTGGCCATCATGGCCGGGTAAACCGGAGGTGTCGTCGTTCGGCCAGTTCCTCCGCGCTGACCACGGTCAGAATCGGGGTACCCGGCTGCGCGAACATGGTCACCACCAGCTGCGACTGCGCGTCGGAAAGGTTGTTGCCGCCCTGGTAGTGGATCACGTCGCCCCCGGGCTCGAACACGGCGTCACCGGCCTTGAGCACCCGGGGCGGCTGCCCCTCCAGCTCGAAGAGGATCTCGCCCTGGGTCACGTAGCCGAAGATCGGCCCGGGGTGCCGGTGCGGCGGTGCGCCGGGGTCACCGGGCGACAGGGTGATCCGGACGGTCCTGGCCTCGGCACCGGCCGGGATCCGGGCCGCCGCCTCCGGCAGGGTCGCGATCACCTCAACGCCCGGGGGCAGGTGTGCGTGCTCAGCGCTCATGTATTCCTCCAAACAGAGACTGTCCGCAGTAAGGACAAGACGGCTCCCATGTTTGTGACAGCCCTACGCGGCGAACCTGCCCAGGGCCGCGCTGGAGATCCGATCGCTCGCCGACAAAGGGAGGCTCCGGGTCCCCTCAAACCCAAAGGCCTGAGTGAGCACCCGGCCGAGAGATACGGCCATGCTGTGGCGCATTTTCGGAATCGTCTTTACGTGAACAGGGGGCGCATGCCGGAGCGGTATCGGTCGATCATCGACGTGCACGTCATCCTGGAACGCGGCGACGAGATCCTGCTTCTGGAACGCCAGGGCACCGGGTACGGCGACGGCATGTTCCACCTGCCCAGCGGCCATCTTGAGCAGGGCGAATCCGTCACCGACGGCGCCGCGCGAGAAGCGCGCGAGGAGGTCGGCGTCCGGATCGATCCTTCCGACCTGCGCCTGGCCGCCGTCGTCCACCACTGCCGGCAACCGGATCTCGCCCGGCTGGGCATGTTCTTCGCGACCGGGCCGTCCAACACCATCAGCTACCCGGCCGCCGGCATCAACGCCTACCTGACCGGCACGCCCCTCGCCCTCCACGGCTGGGGATGAAGACCGGGCGATCTCTCGTTGTCGGCAGGGAGTGCCTTGATCACTTATACCGTGGGATGGATTCCGTCCACGTGATCAGATTGGCGCTCTCTCCGTGTACAGCGATACCGCCGGCCGTCTCCCGTCCGCTCCGGATCAGGTCTTCCGCCTGATCGTCACGGGTGGTGGGACGGGCGGCCACACGTACCCCGCTCTCACCGCCGTTCGTACGCTGCAGGCCAGGCTCGCGGCCTCCGGCCGGGGGCTGGAGGTCCTGTGGGTGGGGACCGCCGACAGTCTGGAGTCCCGGGTCGCGACCGGCGAGGGCATCCGGTTCGCGTCGGTCGCCACCGGCAAGATCCGCCGGTCCAGCAACCCGTTGAAGATGCTGTCGCCGGCCAATGTGAAGGACATGCTGCGGGTGCCGCTGGGCGTGCTCCAGGCTCGCCGGATCGTCAAGCGATTCCGGCCCGACGTGGTGCTGGCCACGGGCGGCTATGTCGCCGTTCCGGTCGGTCTGGCGGCCAGCATGCGCCGCCGTCCCCTGGTGGTCCACGAGCAGACCGTCCGCCTCGGTCTGGCCAACCGGTCCCTCGCCGGCCGGGCGACACGCGTCGCCGTGTCCTCGGAGTCCACTCTGCCGCTGCTTCCCGAGTCGGTGCGCTCGGCGGCGGTGGTCACCGGCAACCCGGTACGGCCCGAGGTGCTGTCCGGGCAGCCGGACAAGGCGATCCACGGGCTCGGCCTGCACCGCTTCGACCCGCGCCGCCCCACCGTGTACGTCACCGGCGGCGCCCAGGGGTCACAGCAGATCAACACCCTCGTCGCCGCCATCCTGCCGTGGCTGCTGTCCCACGCCAACGTCATCCACCAGTGCGGGCCGGACAACCTCGCCGACCTGCGGCAGCACACCGCCGGTCTGCCGGACGAGGCCGCGGCGCGCTACCTGCTGACCGGCTACGTGGGTCCGGAGCTGCCCGACGTCCTCGCCCTGGCCGACGTGGTGATCTCCCGGAGCGGCGCGGGCACGATCGCGGAGCTGACCGCCCTGGGCAAGGCGGCCGTGTTCATCCCCCTCGCCTCCTCGGCGGGTGACGAGCAGGCGCACAACGCGCGCCACCTGCAGGAGGTCGGCGCCGCCGTCGCGCTGGTCGGTGAGGCCACGCCGGAGGCCCTGGGCGCCGCCGTCGAGCCGCTGCTCACCGACCCTGCCCGGCGTACGACGATGGCGCAGCATGCCCGTTCCATGGGCCGTCCTGACGCGGCCGACCGGCTGGTCGACGTCCTGCTGTCCGTCGCCGACGGACAACGGTGAGGACGACCTGCCGACGGTCTCCACTGCGACGCGAGCGGGATTACAAAGCCGGGGTGGCATCTTTTGGCGGGAACGCCGCCCGCCGAGAGCGGCCCCTAGAAGCGACAATGAGCGCGATAACCCTCGAAAGGGAGGTACTTCGTGTCCAACACGCAGGCTGTGGCGACCCGTCCGGCCGTCCTCGGCGATCTGGTGCCGGGCCGGCTGGTTCGTGACGTCGCGCTCGTCGTCGGCGCGGCCGTCTTCGTCGGGATCGCCGCGCAGGTGAGCGTGCCCATCCCCGGAACGCCGGTGCCGGTGAGCGGCCAGACGTTCGCCGTGCTGCTGTCCGGGGCTGCGCTCGGGCTCGGCCGAGGTGCCGCCTCCATGCTGCTGTACGCGCTCGCCGGGATGGTCGGCGTGCCGTGGTTCGCCGAGGGCGCCTCGGGCTGGCACATGGCGTCGTTCGGTTACATCATCGGTTTCGTGCTCGCCGGGGCCGTCGTGGGCGCCCTGGCCGCGCGCGGTGGCGACCGGTCGCCGCTGCGGACCGTGGGCACGATGGCGATCGGTCTCGCGGTGATCTACGCCGCCGGGGTGCCGTGGCTGATGGCCTGGACCCACAGCGACCTGGGCAAGGCGCTGAGCTTGGGCGTCCGGCCGTTCCTCATCGGCGACGCGATCAAGATCGCCCTCGCCGCCGGACTGCTGCCCGGCGCCTGGCGGCTCCTCCGCCGCTGATCTGACGGTCCGGCCGGGCGCCGTCTCCGGCGCGCCGGCCCGGGCCGCATCGGCACGACGCGGGCCCGGTCCCCGTCTACGCGGCCGGGTTTCTTCCCCGACAGACGCCACCTGCGGGCCCCGCCCCGTACCGGGGGCGGGCCCGCGTCGTCATCGTCCGCCGAGGTGATCCGCCAGGTATCCGTGGATCAGGCGTTTCACCTCGGCGAGCAGCGCCGGGTCGCCCTCGGGATCGTGGCGGAACGCGAGCTTGAGCACCGCGTCCGCCGCCTCGACGGCGACGGCGAGCGCGGTGGCGAACTCCCCGTTGTCCGGCAGGTCGAAGGCCGAGACGAGCAGTGCCTTCAGCCGGTCGGCGACGACGGCGTTGTTCTCGGCCGCGACGTCGAGCAGGTGGACGTCGGCGATGTCCCCGAAGCGCAGGACGCGGAAGCCCGGGACCGTCCGGTGCATGTCCACGAAGATCTCGATCACGATGCCGACGGCGTCGTACCAGTGCGCGAACTCCTCCGCGGCGAGCGCCTCCCCTACTCGGTCGCCGAACATGTCGAGGTTGCGCAGCGCGAGCTGCTGGGCGATGGCCTTCTTGTCGGGGAAGAACTGGTAGACCGAGCCGATCGCGACGTCCGCCCGCTGGGCGATCTTGGTGGTGGACAGGCCGTCGTACCCGGATTCGTCGAGGATCTCCGCACAGGCGTCCAGCATGCGCTGGACGCGTTCGGCACTCCGTCGTTGCGCAGGTCGGCGCCGCAGCGCCGAGCTATCCGTCGTCACACGTCCAATCATGCCTTTTACGACGCGTATACCGGCGCGTAGGATCCGAGAACCATTCACGTTCTGCGGAGGCCGCCCGTGTTCCCCTCTGACTTCCAATGGGGCGTTGCCACATCGGCGTACCAGATCGAGGGCGCGACGACGGAGGACGGCCGGGGCCCGTCCACGTGGGACACCTTCTGCCGGCAGTCCGGCCGGGTACGCGACGGGCACACCGCCGACGTCGCCTGTGACCACTACCACCGCTGGGCCGAGGACCTCGACCTGATCGCCGGGCTCGGCGCCCGCGCGTACCGCTTCTCCATCGCCTGGCCTCGGATCCAGCCCACCGGCAGCGGTCCCGCCAATCCCAAGGGCCTGGACTTCTACGACCGGCTCGTCGACGGTCTCGCCGAACGCGGGGTGGCGGCCGTGCCCACGCTGTACCACTGGGACCTGCCGCAGCCGCTGGAGGACGAGGGCGGCTGGATGAACCGTGACACCGCCCACCGGTTCGCCGAGTACGCCGCGCTGGTCGCCGAACGGCTGGCCGACCGGGTCGACCTGTGGATCACGCTGAACGAGCCGATGGTCGTGATGGCCTACGGCTACGCCTTCGGTTTGTACGCGCCGGGGCGGGCGATGATGCTCGACGCCCTGCCCACCGCCCACCACCAGCTGCTCGGCCACGGCCTCGCCACGACCGCCCTGCGCGCCGAGGGAGCGGGCCGGATCGGGATCGCCAACCACTACACGCCCGCCTGGCCGGCCGGCGACGGCCCCGAGGACGTCACGGCGGCCGTGGCCTTCGACGCCCTGCTGAACTGGCAGTTCACCGACCCGATCCTGCTGGGCCGCTACCCCGGCCTCGGCCTGGACCTGTCCTACGTCCGGGACGGCGACCTGGAGGTCATCGCCGCGCCCATCGACGCGCTGGGCGTCAACTACTACAACCCGACCGGAGTCGCGGCCCCCGACGACGACACCCTGCCGTTCGCGATGCGGGACCTGACCGGCTTCCCGACGACGGGCATGGGCTGGCCGATCGTCCCCGACGGCCTGCACCGGCTGCTGGTCGACCTGCGGGAGCGGTACGGTGCAGCGCTGCCGCCGGTGTACATCACCGAGAGCGGCTGCTCCTACGACGAGTCACTCGACGACACCGCCCGGATCGGCTACCTGAACGCGCACGTCGGCGCCGTACGGGGGGCGATGAGCGACGGCATCGACGTACGCGGCTACTACGTGTGGTCGCTGCTGGACAACTTCGAGTGGGCCGAGGGCTACCATCCGCGCTTCGGCCTCGTCCACGTCGACTACGCGACGCAGAAGCGGACGCCGCGCGCGTCGTACGCCTGGTATCGCGACCTCATCGCGGCCACCTCCTGATCAGGGGGTGGCGATGAGGCCGGTGCAGCGGCGCAGCTTGTCCCACTTCGTATGATCGCGGGTCGCCGCCGCGCCGGTGAGCAGCCGCGGCACGCCCTTGGTGATGTACGCCGGCTTCCACTCGGCATTCAGGATCTTCCGCTTGCGGAGGGTCAACTCGAGGATGCCGGAGTGGGGGTCGTTCCGGTCCGGTGCGGTGAAGAAGAAGTTGCCGAACCCATAGTCGACGTACCGGCCCTTCATGAAGCCGCCGCCGAGCGGGATGTGCGCGTGCCCTCCGACGACCACGTCGGCGCCCGCCCGCACGAGGGCGCGGGCCAGGCTCTTCTGGCGGGGCAGCGGGCAGGGATTCAGCTCCTGGCCCCAGTGCAGGTAGACGATGACGGTGTCGGCCTTCTTGCGCGCCGCGCGGACCTCCTGGACGAGGCGCGGGACGTTCTTCGCCGAGGCCAGGCCGCCCTTCTTCGGGGTCGCCGTCCACGCCGTGACCAGGTTGTCGTCCAGGACCTGGGTGGCGCCGAGCACCGCGATCCGGTTCCCCTTCACCGTCACGTAGTAGGGCCGGTACGCCTGGGCGGCGTTCGCGCCGATGCCGACGACGGGGAACCGCGACTTCCTGATGGCGGCGAGCGAGTCGCGCA
The DNA here is from genome assembly GCF_039542055.1 of Actinoallomurus vinaceus. Classification (NCBI taxonomy): domain Bacteria; kingdom Bacillati; phylum Actinomycetota; class Actinomycetes; order Streptosporangiales; family Thermomonosporaceae; genus Actinoallomurus; species Actinoallomurus vinaceus. Next base: position 166,542 of record NZ_BAABHK010000011.1, on the reverse strand, counting down.
GGCCGACCGTCCCGTAGTCCATCGCGTGGTTGTTGGCCATGGTCACCACGTCGATGCCGGCGGACCGCAGCGCGTCGAACGCGCTCGCCGGAGCGCGGAACGTGAACTCCTTCGGCGCCTTCTTCCCCCGCGTCGTGATGGCCGTCTCCAGGTTGACCATCATGAGGTCGGGACGCTTCAGCTCGGGAATCGTCGGCCCCAGCGCGGTGGCCGGGTCGGCGAGGCGCTTGGCGAGCGGCCCGTTGAAGTGGACGTCACCGGCGAACCCCACCGTGATCGGCCCGTCCTGCACACCGCCCGCCACCGGGCCGGACGGAGCGGAGGCCTTCGGTGGACGCTTCGCGTCGCCGCCACCGCCACAGGCCGCCGCCACGCCGGCCAGACCGACCAGCGCCGCCGCCGCAACCGTACGCCGCATCACACCCCCTTCCCCCGGGAAAGGTCACAAGGATGGCACGTTTCGCCCGTCACGGATAATGGAGTGATCTTGCTGGACATCTCGGGCATTCGCGCAGAGACCCCCGGGTGCGCGGAGGTCGTCCACCTCAACAACGCCGGAGCGGCGCTGCCCCCACGGGCCGTGATCGACGCGGTACGCGACCACCTGGACCTCGAGGCGCGCATCGGCGGGTACGAGGCGGCCGACGCCGTCCTTTCCCGGATCACCGGCACGTACGACTCCCTGGCCCGCCTCATCGGCGCGCACCCCGACGAGATCGCCTACGCGGAGAACGCCACGCGCGCCTGGGACATGGCGTTCTACGGCATCCCCTTCCGCACGGGCGACCGCATCCTCACGACGGCGAGCGAGTACTCCAGCAACACGATCGCGTACCTCCACGCGGTCCGCCGGCACGGCGTGAAGGTCGAGGTCGTGCCGGACGACGAGTACGGCCAGATCTCGCTCGACGCCCTGGCGAACGCGCTCGACGACGACGTACGGCTCGTGGCGATCAACCACGTCCCCACCCACGACGGACTGATCAACCCGGCCGCCGAGGTCGGCCGCCTGACCCGCGCCGCGGGGGCCCTCTACCTCCTCGACGCCTGCCAGTCCGTCGGCCAGCTCGTCGTGGACGTCGAGGAGATCGGCTGCGACGTGCTGTCGGCCACGGGCCGCAAGTTCCTGCGCGGCCCGCGCGGCACCGGCTTCCTCTACGTACGGCGGTCGGTACTGGACCGCCTCGACCCACCGTTCCTGGACCTGCGCGCCGCCGACTGGACGGGACCGGACTCGTACGAGCTGCGCGGCGACGCGCGCCGGTTCGAGTCGTGGGAACGCTCGGTCGCCGGGCAGCTCGGCCTCGGCGCCGCCGCGGAGTACGCCCTGGAGGTCGGCATGGAGGCGATCGAACGGCGCGTGCTGGAGCTCGGCGCGCTGCTGCGGGCGGCCCTGGCCGAGAACCCGGCCGTCACCGTACGGGACCGGGGCCTGCACCGGTCGGGCATCGTGACCTTCACGCACCGCGACCGGGAGCCCGCCGAGATCGTCGCGTCGCTCGCCGAGCGATGGATCAACGTGCGGGTCTCCGAGCAGACGTACCGGTACGACGAGGGCGTGCGGCCGGCACCCCGGGTACGCGCGTCGGTGCACTACTACACCACCGAGGACGAGATCCGGCAGCTCATCACCGCACTCTGACACCTCACGAGGGGCGGCCCCGGATGCCCGGGACCGCCCCTGTGTGTCACGGGAGCTGCCCGACCCGGTCGACGTACGCCGTGCGCAACAGCACGCTGTAGGCGAAGACCGTCCCCGGCGGACGACCGTCGTAGCTCTTCACGAGCACGTCCTTCTCACCCAGGAACGCGTACGTGCTCCGATCAAAGATCAAGATGTCCCGCTCCCGGTGCTCGGTGCTCCCGCTCACGTAGGCCACCCCGATGCCCCGGCGCCCGGCTTCGTCGGCCACGTCCTTGACGACCGTCGCCCCCGGGATCCGGGCCATCGCGCCGAACAGCGCCGCCCGTGACCTGGGAGGGAGAACCTCTGCCGTCAGATCCGAGGCCTGCTCCCATGCGGCGTCCGCCTTGGAACCGTCCTCGCCCTGCTCGTAGAGATAGGCCAGCATCCGGCCCGCGTCGGTGGGCAGATCGCTCCGGTACGTCCGCGACGGTTCGCAGGACGGCGGATGCCGAAGGTCGGTCGCGGGGTGGTCTCCCTCCTCGCACGCCCACTCCTGGCCCCATCCCGTACGGCCGGGTGGCCCGCCGAGAGGCGGATTTCTGCGAAGCAGCCCGACATGGCGCCCGTCCACCGACAGCCAGTCCGTTCCTTCCTGCGTCTCCCCGTCCTGCCCCTCTTTGAAGTGCACGAACGCGAACTGGCCCGGACGTGGTGCCGGTTCCTTCGCCGCGGTCGCGGCCGCCCTGATGAGCACGTCCGCCGCCTGCGCCGACGCGGCCGGTTCCCGGGATCCGAACCGTACGGTCTGGACCAGGGCGAATGCCACGGCGAGGATCACGGCGAGTCCGCCGGCGACGGCCGCCCGCCACCGCCATACCGCGCGGGCGCGTGCGGGACCGGCCGACAGACGATTTCGCTGGCGGGCGAGCGTGCTGGGGGGTTCCTGGTTGAGCCGCTCGCCGAGCTCTCGGAGCATCGTCATCTCATCCATCGTTCCGCTCCTTCGTGGGGTCGGTTCCGCCGAGTGCGTCGCGGAGCTTGCGCCGGGCGCGGTTGAGGCGCGAGCGCACCGTGCCGATCGGGATGCCGAGCGCGCCCGCGGTCTCCTCGTACGAAAGGTCGGCCCAGGCGATCAGCAGCAGCACGTCACGGTCGCCGCGCGACAGCCCCGCGAGCGCCCGCGCCAGCTCGGGGCGCGCCGTCTGCGCGGTGACGTCCGCCAGCACCTGTTCGTCCGGGCCGACGGCGGCGTGCTCCGCTGGGGTGCGCTCCAGCGCCCGGTATCGGGCCGCCTCCCGGCGGCGATACCGCGAGATCAGCTTGGTGATGATGCCGAACAGCCACGGCCGGGCGTCGGCGTGATCCTGGTCGTACCGGTGACGCTTCTGGAAGGCGATGAGGAACGTCTCACCGACCAGGTCCTCCGCGACCTCCGGTCCGAGGCGCTTGACGACGTACCGGTAGAGCATCGCGGAATACCGATCGAAGATCGCGGCGAAGGCGTCCGGATCGTCGCGGGAGGCCGCGATGACCACGGAGTCCGGCTGTGTCACGGGCTCCGCGATCATCTCGGGGTGGCCTGTCCGGGCATGGGCGGCCCTTTCACTCGGGGGATCGGTCACCCGTATCTCGCCACAAGCCGGGAGCCGAGTTCACGCCGGTGCGTCTCGCGTCGGCGGACATGGCCCTCGACCTGCCGTGGCCGTTACGGACCAGGCCACATTCAGCCATCCGGTGCCCACTTTCCGTGACGGACCTTAGTCTCCATACATGCAGACGGCGACGATGACCGCACTCCTCGCAGCGATCATTGGCGCGCTCGGCGTTACGCTCGCCGGTTTACAGCTCCGGCAGAACCGCCGATCGGAGCCCTTCGCCGGGGAGCCCGACGAGCCGGCTCCGGCTCGTCGCGTGGAGTATGAGCCGACCTGGCCGGGCCCACCAGCGGCACCTTTCCCGGCACCGCCCCAGGCGAAGACGACGAGCTCGGCTGCGCGCCGACCGGGCTGCGTCGGATTCGCCGCGGGGGCCGTCCTCGCCCTGATCGTCCTCTCCGGCGCGGTGGTGATGGTGCTCTCGAGCGGGTCGGGCAACAACGGTTCGCCCCCCGGACCTGGCACGACCCAGTCCGTGGAGTCACCCACCGTCTCTTCACCGACCTCCACCACCGCCCCATCGCCCAGTTCCACCAGCGACCCGGTCCCCACGGTCACGGTTACCGTCACCGCTCTGCCGACCATCGGACCGCTCAGCGGGGGCCAGGGTGGCGGACCGGACGGCACGGCGCTGCTCGCCGCGATCGGGGCCGTCATCGCCGGACTCGGTACGGCGGCGTCCGGTGCGGCCTCCGTCATCTCGATGCGCCGCAAAGAGCCGGGACGGCGACGTGATACCCGAACGCGGTACCGCGGACGACTGTGATGGGACCACTCCACGCCCTCGTCGCCGCGCTCACCTCTTGATGAGGGCCTCGACGGCCGTGCACAGGAGGCGGACGCTGTGCCGGAACTTCTCGTCCTGGCTCAGGCGGGGCGCCTCCTCGAAGACGTGCGGGAAGCGGGTGAGCAGGTCGGCGTAGGTCTCCTGGGTGACGGCCGGGGTCTCGAACGTCGCCTGTTCCTGGAGGACGAACCCGGTGACGTGGCTGAGAAGGGTGTCGGCGGCGACGATGCGATGGTCGATGGGCACGCCGGCCTTCAGGAGGGTCCGCAGGAGGCGTTCCATGATCGACATGGCGCCGGGGCTGAGCATCTTGGGGCTCTCGGCCAGCAGGATGGCCCCGCCGGCGTGTTCGCCGATGACGCGGCGCAGCGCGGTGGCCTGGGCTTCGATCTCGTCCTGCCAGGTGGACTCGGGTGGGAGCGCGGTCAAGGCGGCGGTGCCGGCGTCGTAGGCCTGCCGGCAGACGCGGTCGGCCATCATCGTGAGCAGGTCGTTCTTGTTGCGCACGTGGTAGTACAGGCTGCCCGCGTGCGCGCCGAGTCGTTCCGCCACTTGGCGCATGGACAGTCCGTGGTATCCGACCTCCGCGTACGTGGCCATGCCGGCGTCGACGATCCGCTCCTTGGTGAGCTTCATGCCCCTACCGTACCCCGATTTTCGAACACCGTTTGAATCCTGTGCTAGCGTGTCCTCACTGCTTTCGAACGGTGTTGGAAAGGGCGGCTGCCATGGGCGGACTCCTGTTCTTCGCGACCACGGCCGCGCTGATGATCATGATGATCAACAGCGGGCTCGCGGTCGTTGGACGTGACTCGCTGCGCGGGCGTCCCATCCCGTGGGCCGCCGTCGGCCTGACCGCGCTGGCCCTGGCCGGCGTCGCCCTGCAGCTGTGCTGGTCGGGGGCCATGGCCGCGCTCGACGACGACCCCTCCAAGGCCGGCTGGTGGCGGGTGTTCACCTCCGTCTTCATGCAGAACGGCGGTGTCTCCGGCGCCGCCTGGAACATCGCCACGCTCGCCATCGTCGCCGCGCTCGCCCAGTGGTACTGGGGCGGCCGGCTGACCGTCGCCTTCTTCCTCGCCGGCATCCTCCTTCCGGAGCAGATCGACGCCCTGCTCGGCCTGGGGAGCCGCAGCACCGACCCCCGCAACTTCGCCGGAAGCTCCGGTGCCACCTATTTCCTCGGCGCGACCCTGGCCCTGGCCCTGCTGACCCAGGCCAGGATCAGGAAGCACCAGGCCCTGGCGATCGGCGTCCCGGTGGTCGGGCTGCTGATGTGGTTCCTGCAGGAGAACGGCCACGGCCTGGTCGCCGTGTACGGGTTCGTCCTCGCGATCCTCGTCTGGGCGGTACGCCGCTGGATGCCGCGCTCCGAGCCCGCGCGGAATCCGCGGTCCGCCGCCTGATCCGCGACGACTCCGTGGCGCCTACGCGCAGGTGTCGGGGGGTGTCCTGCCGGCGAAGCGGTCCGCGAGGTAGGACAGCGCGTCGCCGCCTCGGACGACGGCCTCCAGGGCGTGCTCGCCGATGACGTCCCGGACGACCTGCACGGTGGCGCCCTTGGCACACCATGCCCTGGTCAGCGCGTCGGCCTGGGCCACGGGCACGATCTCGTCGGTGTTCGCGTGGTAGTCGTAGACCGGTGCCGCCGGGGCGGCCGCGCCCATGGTGTTCTTCTGGAGCATCGCGGCGACGGACGGCACGGACAGCGGGTCGGGCACGGTCGTGTAGTCCGCGAGCCTCTTGAAGGCGAACCCGGTGATCAGGTCGGTCAGGCACTTACCGCGCGCCTTCTGCAGCGCCTCCTTGCCCTGAGCGTTGGTCAGGTCGTCGATGCCCGCCTCGGGGTACTCCGCGGCCAGGCTCACGGTGGCGGCGGCCTCGAAGCCGGAGAACGCCCCGCCGTCCAGCGACCGCGCCACCGCCGTCGGGTCGGCCGGGGTGCCGCCCATGGCCACGCCGGCGAGCCGTACGTCCGGAGCGTAGGAGGGCTGGAGTTCGGCGGCCCAGCCGGTCGCCTGGGCGCCGCCGGAGTAGCCGTCCAGCGCCCACGGGTTGCTCGCGCCGACGCCGCCCGCGCCGAGGTTCCTCACCGCCCGGATGCCGTCGAGCACGGCGTGCCCGGCCTGCGGGCCGCCCATGAACACCGACTTCGGCCCCTCGAAGTCGGGCATCGCCACCGCCCAGCCCTTGTCGAGGACGGAACCGGCGAACAAGGCGGACGACGCGGCGTACCCATCGCCCGAGGAGATCCCGTACGACGGCGCGCACTGGGTGCCGGTGGAGTCCTCGGCCGCCTGCACCGAGACGACGGGCCGGGAGCCGCCGCCGGTCCAGGCCTTCTTCGGGACGAGCAGGGTCGTGACCGCCAGCTCGGGCCCGTCGTGCGAGTCGTCGGTGCGGAAGGAGATCTGCCGGGCGTCGACCTTGTCGGCCAGGTCACCGGCCTTCGGGGTGATCTTCCGCTCGTCGACGACCTGACCCGGCCGGTAGGACCCGATGTCGGCCGGCGCGCTGTAGAAGGGGTCCTGGTCCGGGGGGACCGAGCCGGCGGGCGGCGGGTCGACCGCCGACGCGGTGCCCGCCACGAGGGTCAGGGCGGCAGCGGCGATCGGCAGGATGAGAGCGGTTCTGGACACCGTCGGTCTCATCGGTCACTCCAGTGTGGGGGCACCGGACCTTCCGGATGCGGGGACCTGGACTATCTCCCTTCCGCCTCCCGAGAAATAGGCGACCGCCCGCAAATCAACGGCGCGCGATCACACCGAAAGTGATAAAGAGTCGCATAAGCCGCATCGAGGTAGGCGTTCATGCGGGTGAGTCGGGCGGCGGCGTGTCCGGCAGTCCGAACGCCGGCCGTACGGGCGCGCCGACGGCCAACGCCGCCTGCCTGATCTGCTCCGCCACCTGGTCGGCGCGGCCCACCCGGCGCAGCCACATGGCGAGGTTCGACTTCTGGACCGCCCAGCCGACGTACGCGGGCCGGCCACCGACGAAGACGACCAGCCCCTCGGAGCTCGGCATGACCGCCTCGATCGTCCGCAGGTCGACCCGCTCGGTCCGGCTCTTGTTGCGGAGCACGAGTTCGGTGGACGTGAGGCTGATCGAGGGCCGGAAGAAGCTCCACCAGAGCCACCCGGCCAAGCCGGGGAGCAACAGCAACGGGGCGACCAACCCCGGGTCACGCCGATCGACCAGCACGCTCGCGAACCCGATCTCCAACACGGCCAGGGCGACGATGACCAGGCCCACGAAGACCCGGATGCCGGTCCCCATCCGCCACGTCGCTAAGGGCGTCTCCACGGACTGATCATGACACCGCGCCGACCGCTCGGCCATACCGAGACGGCCGTTGGAGCCGACATCGCCGAGCCGGGCCGACGATCGATCGTGGGCCCGGCTCTCTTGAGAATTCTCACTCAGTGTCGGCGTCAACCCAGGCTCTCTTCGCCAGAGCTCTGGCTCGTGCCGGTGCTCTGCTCCATGCCGGCCGTCCCCTCAGCCGAGCTCTGCTCCATGCCGGTCGTCCCCTCGACCGAACTCTGCTCCGTGCCGGGCGCCTGCTCGGATGAACTCTGTTCCATGCCCGAGCTCTGGCGCTGGAGTGAACCCTGCTCCGTGCCGGGCGCCTGCTCGAATGAGCTCTGTTCCGTGCCCGAGCTCTGCCGTTGGAGTGAACCCTGCTCCGTGCCGGGCGCCTGCTCAGATGAACTCTGTTCCATGCCCGAGCTCTGGCGCTGGAGTGAACCCTGCTCCGTGCCCCGCTCCCGCGTGGGCGAACTCTGCCCCGCGCCTGCGACATACTGCGGTGAACGCGGCGTCACGACCACCACTGTTGTCGGCTGTTGCGGGTAGAGCCCCGGTGGCACCGTCGTCGGCGAGATATAAGGGTTGATCGCCGGTGAGATATTAGGATTGATCACCGGTGAAATGTTTGGGTTGATCGTCGGCGAGATATTAGGGTTGATCACTGGTGAGATATTCGGGTTGATCACCGGCGAGATGTTTGGGTTGATCGCTGGCGAGATATTAGGGTTGATCGCCGGTGAAATGTTTGGATTGATCGCCGGTGAGATGTAAGGGTTGAACATCGGCGAGACGTAAGGGTTGAACATCGGCGAGACGCTCGGCGGATACAAGGGCACGTTGGTCGGTGTGTACACCGTCGTTGGCGTGTAGACCGTCGTAGGCGTATAAGGCGGCGGGTACTGCTGGGCGAACGCCGGTGACGCGGCGATCAGCGATGCGGCCGACGCGGCGGTCACCACGCCGCAAGCAGCGATTGCCTTTTTCAACATGTCAGGTCACCCTCTTACCTTAACTTAGGTAACTATTACTCCTTCCACCCTTTACCATCTAACTTCAGGGTGGTCATGAGTTCAGTATGTCCAGATAAGCGGCACCATCGACCATAAAAGTGTAATAACAGCGCAAATCGGACCATTCGTTGCGGCAGCGCTATCGAGTGTGATTTCGAGCCGTAGCGGCCATCCGGGCCGGTGCGGAGCCCCCTCAGCGACAGGAGGCGTGCGTTCGCCGTCCGCCACCTGGCGCCCCGCGCTGTGGCGCGGCACGCCGCATCCGGCCGACGCCGCGACGGACAGCGGCTCTTCTGCGGCGGCCCTCGACCGGCCACGCGGTGCGCGATGGCCGGGGAGCCCGGGGAGGGGCGGTTCAGGACCCGTAGCGCCGCTGCCTGCCGGCGAAGCTGCGTAGCGCCCGGAGAAAGTCGATCTCACGGAACGCGGGCCAGTTGGCCTCACAGAAGTACAGCTCCGAGTAGGCGCTCTGCCAGAGCAGGAAGTTCGACATTCGTTGTTCGCCGCTGGTGCGGATGATGAGGTCCGGGTCGGGCTGCCCGGCCGTGTAGAGGTGCCGGGCGATGTCATCCACCCTCAAGGTCGATGCCACGTCGGCCAAGGACTCTCCGGCCTCGCCTCGTTCGTACAGGTGATCACGCAGGGCGTCGATGACCTCCTGCCGGCCTCCGTAACCGACGGCCAGGGTGACGTGCGCGCCGGTCGCGCAGTCGCGGGTGGCCTCGACGGCGTCCTTCAGGGCGCGGGCGGTCGTGTCGGGGAGCGCGTCGAGCATGCCGGCGACGTGGACCTGCCAGCGGGCGTCCCGGCGGCCGAGCCGATCCGCCACCATTCGCTCGATGACCTGCATGAGGAAGGCGACCTCGGCGTCGCCGCGGTTCTGGAGGTTCTCCGTCGAGCACAGGAACACGGTCGCGTGCTTGATCCCCACGGCCTCGCACCAGGACAGGACGTTCTCGGCGTGCTCGGCGCCGTACTTGTGCCCGAGACTCGGGTTCTCCAGGCCCATCTGCCGCGCCCAGCGGCGATTGCCGTCCATGATCAGCCCGACGTGCTCGGGGAGCGGGCCGTTCATGACCTGTCGACGCAGGCGGCGGGCGTAGAGCGCGTGAAGAAGGGTGGGCATCGTCACCTCCATTGGGGGGCCGCCCGGTCGGGCGATCCGGTGTGCCGGGAGAGCAAGGCCATACCGATCGCGGCGTTCAGCCGGTCGTCGGGATGCGGCGGATGTCGAGAAGGGTGACCACGAACGCCGCAGGCAGCACGAGCAGGCCGGCACCCGCGGCGGCGGTGAGCGGATCGAGGCGCCCGCCCGCATGCGGCTACTGTACTACGCGTTACGTACTACGCGACGTGTACTATTCCCCGACATGAGCGAACGGAACCCTGCGACGCGCGAACGCCCGAGATGGCGGGCGGTCGTGACGGTGACACTGGCGATCCTGTCCGCCGTCGTGCTCGCCACCGGGACGTACGTCGGCTATGCCGCGATCCGGCACGACCGGCCGGTCACGCTGCCCACTCCGACCGGTCCGTACGCCGTGGGCCGGGCGACGTTCGACTGGACGGACCGGACGCGCACCGACCCGCTGGCCCCGCGTCCCGGCACCCCGCGCGAGCTGTCGGTCTGGCTCTGGTACCCGGCCGTACCCTCCGGCGGACGGCGCGCGGCGTACCTGCCCGGCGCGTGGAACGGTCTGCACTTCGGGAGCCTGCCCGGGCTGGGCGAGACGGGATTCGGCGCCGTCCGGGTGCACGCGTACGAGGGTGCGCCGCTGGCGGCCGGCCGGTTTCCGATCGTCGTCCTGCTGCCCGGGCTGGGCCTCGCCGCGCCGCAGTACACCGCGCTGGCCGAGGACCTGGCGAGCCACGGATACCTCGTCGCCGGCGTCACCCCGACGTACACCGCGAACCTCACCGTGCTGCACGGCCGCGCCGTGCGCGCGACGGCGGCGGGGAATCCCCCGGCGCTCAACGCCGCCAACCTCCGCACCGGCGCCGCCGCCCAGGCCGGCGACCCGCTCATGGCGATCTGGGCCGCCGACGCGCGCTTCGCCGCGGGACAGGTGGCCGGGCTGGGGCAGCCGTTCGCGGGCCACGTCGACGCGGCGCACCCGGCGTACGTCGGACACTCCTTCGGCGGTGCGGCGTCGCTGGAGGCCTGTCGTCTCGACGCGCACTGCGCGGGCGCCGTGGACCTGGACGGCACCCAGTTCGGGCCGGTCGTACGGACGGGGCTCGGCCGGCCGACGATGATCGTGGGCAGTGCGGGATCCTGCGTGACCGGCGTATGCCGGGCCACCGACGCCGTGAGCCGCGCCGACGCCGCCGCCGCCCGTACGCTGCTGGCCGCCAGCACCGGAGCGGCGTGGTGCTACGAGCTGGCGGGAAGCCACCACTTCAACTTCAGCGACTACGCCTCCTACTACCTGGCCGCGCCTCTCCGCCGCCTTCTCGACCTCGGCCCCATCGACGGCGGCCTGGGGTTGCGGATCACCGGCGTGTACCTGGCCGCGTTCCTCGACCACGCCGTACGGTCACGGCCGGAACCTGTTCTCAGCGGAGCGTCGGCGCCCTATTCACGGATGCGCGCCGTCCACTGCAAAAACTGACGATTCACCACAGACGCGATGCCGGACCACCGACCGAATCGGTGGCCCGGCTCACTTCTACCCGGCGTCGGAGAGCACGCCGGTATCGCGATCAATAACCGCCACCTTCGGCAGAGCCCTCGCTCGTCGTGCCGTTCTCCGAGGGTTGTTCCACCGCAGTCTCCTCGCCGCCGTACCCGTACCCGTCCCCGTCCTGCCGCGGGCTGGTCGCTTCCTCCGAGCCGACGGACGAGACCCGCTCCGATGAGGTCTGGGCGAAGATGACGCCGCCGGTCGGGCGTCCCCTCTGGAGCTCGCTGGACCGCTGCCGACTCGTCGCCTGCTGCATCAGCTTCTCGTTCTCGAGGCTGGTCTGCGCCTCTTGAGACCTCATCTGCTCGGCGAGTCGTTGATTCTCCAGAGCCGTCTGGCGCTCCTGGGACCTCATCTGCTCGATGGCGATGTCGTGCTGGAGGGCGGTCTGGCGCGCCTGGGAGCTCAGCTGCTCCATCGTCTGCTGATGCTGGAGACGCATCTGGACCGCCTGCGAGCTCAGCTGCTCCCCCAGTTTCTGCAGCTCAACGGTGCCCAGCCGCCCAGGGAGGATGACCGGTTGGGTGATCTGCGTCGGGACGGTGACGAGCCCCCCGGGAACGAAGGACGGCGTGTAGGTCGCTATGGCCGGCGTGTACGACACGCCGGGCGTCAGCGCCGTCGGAGTGTAGTTGACGGGCGGATACTGCTGGGCGGACGCGGACGATGTAATGCCCAGCGAACCCGCCGTGGCAGCGGTTACCAGACCGCAGACGGCAATCGCCTTTTTCAGCACGTTAAGTCACCTTCTTACCTTGAGGTGCGCAATTATTGCCCCTTACGCCCTTTTAAGATCACATTTCAGGGCGTCACGTAGCCAGTATCACCCGCCAATCGACCCAAAACCCCAGAAGGTCGTAATATGGCCGCCAACATCGACATTGGTATCGAGCGGAATTTCGATGCCGCGAGTGCCCCGCCCGAGCGGTCGACGGCGGGACCGGCAGGCGATTGGATGGTCGGATGACGTCCATCACGCTGGTTCAGGGAGACATCACCGAGCAGGAGGTCGACGCGATCGTCAACGCCGCGAACTCCTCGCTTCTCGGCGGGGGCGGCGTGGACGGCGCGATCCATCGCCGCGGCGGGCCGGAGATCCTCGCGGCCTGCCGCGAGCTGCGGGCGTCCCAGTACGGCAAGGGCCTGCCGACGGGGCAGGCGGTGGCCACGACAGCGGGCCGGCTGCCCGCTCGCTGGGTGATCCACACGGTCGGGCCGGTGTACTCCCGGTCCGAGGACCGGTCCGAGCTGCTCGCCTCGTGCTACCGGGAATCGCTGCGGGTCGCCGACGAGCTCGGCGCCGCGACGGTCGCCTTCCCCGCCGTGTCCGCCGGGATCTACGGCTGGCCGCTGGACGACGCGGCCCGTGTCGCGGTCGGCACCGTACGGGCGACGCCGAGCCGAGTGGAGGAGGTGCGGTTCGTGCTGTTCACCGCCGATGTCCACGAGGCCTTCGCGCGGGCGCTGGCCGAGTGATCGTCGTTCAGACCGGGTAGGGCCGGGCGGTGCGGGCGTCGCGCAGGGCGCGGGCCCACCAGACGAGCTGGTCGAGCAGGGGCTTGACAGCGGTGTTGCAGGAGGCGGTGGCCTTCGGCCAGCTGCCGTCCGCGGCGAACAGATCCCAGTAGCACGGGAGACTGATCGCCGTCGCGATCGGCACCGCGTGCAGTTCGGTGAAGATCTGCCGCAGCTGGGCCACGGCGAGCAGGCCGCCGGACTCCCGGCCGTACGAGACGAAGGCCACCGGCTTGGCGTGCCACTCCTCGTACAGCCAGTCGATCGCGGTCTTGAGCGGGGCGGGGAAGCTCTGGTTGTACTCCGGCGTCACGACCACGAACGCGTCGGCCGCCGCCAGGAGCGTGCCGAACTCCGCCACCCGCGGCGGTACCGCCTCGTCGTGGTCGCCGAGAGTCGAGGGCAGACGGATCGCGGCCAGGTCGACGAGATCGACCTCAAGGTCTCCGCGTCGGCGGGCCCGGGCGGCGAACCACTCGGCCACCGTGGGACCGAACCGGCCCTTACGGGTGCTCGCGATGATGACCGCCAGCCGCACCATGTCGCCCTCCCACTTTCGTGGCTTCACCATGCGGGAGAGCGCTTACGGTTTCTTTACGGCGGCCTTGGACCGGGCTCAGCGCACCCGCTTGCGGGCGAGCACCCGGTACGCGTTGCCCCGGCCGCTCCGCCGGATGACGGGATAGGCCAGCTGGTCGGCCATCGCGGCGGCGAGCATGACCGGACCTCCGGTGACGAACGCGGCGGTACGGGCCGCGCCCCGCAGCCGGGGATACGGTTCATAGCGCCACGGCTTGCCCGGATCGGGCACCATCCGGTGCACGACGAGCATCGTGATCATGGTCAGGTCGAGCGGCTGGTGCCCCACCCGGGGCTGAGCAGGACGCCGGCGGCGAACGCCCCGAGGCCCAGCAGGTTCTCGCGGTCAGGTACGTGGGAAGGTCGCTCAGCCAGCGGCGGCGCAGAATCGCCCTCCGGTCCGCGGCCGTCGCGTCGACGGGGTCGATCGCCGGCGTCACGGCCAGGTCGGTGGCCACGGACGCGTACCGTTTGAGCCTCTCGGTCAACGCGTCCATCTCGGCGGTGGTCAGGCCCTCGAAGCGGGTGAGGCCGGCGCGCTCCACCACGTCGGCCGCGACCAGCAGGGCGTGGCCGCCGCCTTCGCCGCGGGCCAGCCGCGCGGTCCGGTACGACGCCGGGTCCAGGCGTCGTACCAGTTCCATGGCGCGTAACGCGTCCAGCCCGCGCGGTACCAGGTCGAGGACGGCGAGACCCTCACGGTGGGCGTACGCGACGGCCGCCCGGCGGGTCGGTTCGTCGACGTCGACTCCGGCCGCGGTGATGACGCGGTATTGCCGCGCGGAATCGGGAAGCGTGTCCGGTGCGGGCGGGAGTGGCTGGAGGCGCGCGGCGCGGCTCCGCCGCCACAGCGCGTCCGCGAGGAGACCGGCGGTGACGATCGCCATCACGGCGTTCGGCTGCAGGCGTGGCTGAAGAGACATTCGCACCTCGGCACGGCACTGGAGCGTGGCCGGGCCGGCGCCCGGCCACGCGAACGTAACCGAGGTCCTTGCGTGACGCTTGTCACATAACCCACAAAACCCGCGCCACGTTTTCCCTGGTCACGCGGCGATTCCGGGTGATCACTCTTTGGCGGCGTCCACCCGGCCCGGGGCGAGCTCGAACGGCGGCGTGTGCTCGTGCAGGGCGTTCTGCTCATCAGCCGCGTCGATGGCTCCGGGCCGCGGCTCCGGCACCTCGGCCGCCCGGGACCGCCGGCCCCGCTCCCCCTCCGGAGTCTCGGACTCCTGAGCCGCACCGCCGAACGCCGCGGTGACGGCCCGCAGCGCGGACGTCATCTCGCCCGGGATGACCCAGAAGGTGTTCCCCTCACCGGCGGCGAGCTTCGGCAGCGTCTGGAGGTACTGGTAGGCGAGCAGTTTCGGGTCGGGATCGTTCTCGTGGATCGAGGTGAAGACCTGCGCGATGGCCTTGGCCTCGCCCTCGGCCTTGAGGATCGCGGCCTGCCGCGCGCCTTCCGCCTGCAGGATCGCGCCCTGTTTCTCCCCCTCGGCGGTCAGGATCCGGGACTGGCGGACGCCTTCGGCCTGCAGGATGGTGGCGCGCTTCTCCCGCTCCGCCCGCATCTGCTTCTCCATCGCGTCCTTGATGGACTGCGGCGGCTCGATCGCCTTGATCTCCACCCGCGTCACGCGGATGCCCCACTTGCCGGAGGCGTCGTCCAGCACGCCGCGCAGCGCCGTGTTGATCCGGTCGCGGGACGACAGCGTCGCCTCCAGGTCCAGCGTGCCGATGACGTTCCGCAGCTGCGTCGCGGTCAGCTGCTCGATCGCCTTGATGTAGTCGACGATCTCGTAGTCGGCCGCCCGCGGGTCGGTGACCTGGAAGAACAGCACCGTGTCGATGTGCACGACGACGTTGTCCTCGGTGATGACCGGCTGTCCCTGGAACGCCACCACCTGCTCGCGCAGGTCGATCAGCGGCTTGACCCGGTCGACGAACGGCACGATGACGTTCAGGCCCGGCTGCAGGGTCTTGCGGTAGCGCCCGAAGCGCTCGACGTTCCGCGCGCGGGCCTGGGGAACGATCCAGACGGTCCGCATCACCACGGTCGCCACCATGAGCAGTCCGATGACCAGCGCGATGATGACCGCTAGGGCGAGGTCGGCCATGGGTCCTCCCTGGGATGAACGAGGGCGGTGACGCCTTCGATGGCGAGGACGTCCACGGCCGCCCCCTCAGGAATGACGACTCCGGGGTCGTACGGGCGCGCGCTCCACTCCTCGCCGCCGATGCGCACCCGGCCCGAGTAGCGGGAGACCTCGGTGAGGGCCAGCGCCTCACGGCCGACGAGCGCCGCGGTGCCGCTGCGGAGCAGCGGTGGCTGCCGGATGTGCCGGACGGCGATCGGGCGTACCGCGGCCAGCCC
Organism: Actinoallomurus vinaceus; assembly: GCF_039542055.1. NCBI lineage: Bacteria > Bacillati > Actinomycetota > Actinomycetes > Streptosporangiales > Thermomonosporaceae > Actinoallomurus > Actinoallomurus vinaceus. The sequence goes on along the minus strand of NZ_BAABHK010000011.1, from coordinate 151,005 downwards.
GGCCGCCGAGGTCGCGCCGAACGCGATCACCTGCACCACCAAGGGAAGCCCGGCCGACGCGGTCACGGCGGCGACGAGCGCGCCGACCGCCATCAGGCCGAGCGCGAACGTCAACGTGGTCACCTCGGCGATTCCGAGAACCGCCGCCACGACCAGCCAGACCACCCACGCCGGCATGGGGCACTCCTTCAAGGACGCACGGCCCTGAATCCACGGTAACTCCGCACGCGCCGATTGCCGCCGCCCGAACGGGCGATACTTCGAGGAATCACGTCGTGCCCGCGGAATCTCTCCCGACCAACCTGCTCTTCCCGACCAACCGACCCCGACCAACCGACCCCGACCGACCTCCCGGCCCCGACCGTCCTCCCGGGTGCCGGGGAAAATCGTTACGGGTAGGACCCCGGGTGCCGGGGACGTAAGGACGGCAGACTAGTGTCCGAAAAGCGAAGCCAGCCGAGGAGGTGCGGTGAACCGCCAACGGGTGAGCAGGATCTCCCGGTCGCTGGTGCGGCCCCGGCCCTTGCAGGTCGCCGAAGATCTCGAACACGCCGACGCCCTCGACGGGTCCTCCCGGTTCTTCACCAAGGTCGTACGGCGGTTGCTGCCCCCAGGTCCCGTCAAGGATCTGCTGCACGGAGTCCCGGTGGGCCATCCCGCCCATCCACCGTTGACCGACATTCCGATCGGCTGTTTCATGTCGGCCGCCGTGCTCGACCTGCTCCCGGGGACCGATCGGGCGGCCGAAGTGCTCGTGGCGACCGGCTTGGCGGCCTCCGTGCCGACCGCGCTCACGGGGATCGCGGACTGGTCGTCCCTGCACAGTGAGCAGCAGCGCGTCGGCCTGGTCCACGCGGTCAGCAACATCACCGCGGGCACGTTCTACACCGCCTCGCTCGTCGCCCGCAGGCGCGGCTATTTCGGCACCGGCAAGGCACTCTCCTTCGCCGGCCTGACCGCGCTGGTCGCCGGCGCGTACCTCGGCGGGCACCTGGCGTTCCGGCAGGGAGCCGGGCCGAGCCACGCCGAGTCGATCACGCACCTCGGCCCACTGGGCTGGCACGACCTGTGCACGGTGGAGGAGCTGCCCGACGGCTGGCCGGTCCACCGGAACCTCGGCTACATCAGCCTGTTCGTCCTGCGGGAGGGCGATGACGTCTACGTCCTCGCCGACCGCTGCTCCCACCTCGACGGGCCACTGCACCAGGGCCGCATGATCGAGGTCGACGAGGAGACGTGCGTGGTCTGCCCCTGGCACGGCAGCACCTTCCGGGTCAGCGACGGCACCGTCGTCCACGGCCCCGCCACCGGCCGCCAGCCCGCCTTCGAGACACGGGTCGGCGACAACGGCATGATCCAGGTACGCCCCGCCCGATAGGGCTCCTAGTCCTCGGCTTCGGCCCGCGACTCTCCCCGATCGTTCACCGGGTGCTCGACCAGCGCGAGGATGCGACTCGCCATGAAGCGAGCGGTCCGTACGGGCGTACCGGTACGCGTGACCTCGATGACCTCGACGACACCCCGGCGCGTGACGACCTCGACCCGGCGACCCGCGCGCGTCGCCACGACCTCATAGGTGCGGGTCGCCCCTCCGGCATCGATCACGATCTCAACCCGGTCACCCTTCACACCGCACCCCTTTCGAACGCATATTCGATTAATACCCGCCGATCTACCCCCCAACCGTCAGAACCCCCAACTCCAGCTCGACGCGTTGCGCGAGCACGGCTATGACGCGTTGTTCGAGGAGCAGGCGTCCGGCCGTCGAGCGGATCGGCCGCGGTGGCGGTCGAGCTGCGCGCCGAGCGTCAGGCCGAAGGGATCGTCGCGGCCAAGCGCCGCGAGGCCGAGGGCCGGATGCTGCCCGGCAAGAAACGCACCGGACGCCCCCGGACAGCGGACGGCCCCGCGCCCCAGGGGGTTGGGCGACGCGGAGCCGGTTTCTGATCGCGCTGTACGTGATGAGCTCAGGAGCTCGTCACGTCAGCGGCCGAGGTACTTCCACGCAACGCAGTCGGTGGGAACCCAGCCCTTGATCGTTGGGCTGTTCTTCTTCTGCCGGTAGGTGATGTGGGACCAACCGTTCTTGTAGCCCGATCCCGGCCTGTGCTTGCACTTGTCCGTGTACTTGTACTTTCCGCCCACCTGGAACTTGTCTTCGCAGACCCATCGCCCGTTGGCGAGGAACGTGCCGAGGATGGGGTTGCCCTTCTTCGCCATGGTCGGCTTCTTGCGGATCCCAACGTTGTACCGCGCCTTGAGCTCGTAGCCCGTACCGCAGTGCTTGGTGGCCGACACGGTGGGGGACTGGGGCTGGAGGGCCGGCGTGGCGGCGGACGCGGCGCCGGCCAGGCCGAGACCCGTGACCGTGAACACGGCGGCGGCCGCGCTCGACAGCAGAACCTTCTTCATCGGCGATGTCCTCATCTTTTTGAGCGGACGGCATGTGTGATGACACTCCCCCGCGAGAAACGACGGGCCGGACGGCTTCCATACGGCACACACGCGGTTCCTTCGGCGGGGAGACCAGTTACATGATCACGGTTCGTCTCGTGGGCATGGGCCGGATAGGTCGCGATTGTGATCTTGTTCACTGGAAGCTGGCGGAAAAGTCAACGGATTTGAGGTCCCGCGCCCTGGACGGTGTTCGTAAGAGGCTGTGAGCTGCGAGGAGAACTGCGAACGCGGCAGCGAGATATGGGGCGGCACCGAATACGTCAGCGCCGCGGCCACGGCGAGGAGGATGTCCGCAGGATGCCTTCTCGAGACACTCCGTAAGACGTCCGCGCCCTTGAACTACGTGCATCTCAAACCACACGAAGAGCCAGGGCTGTGGCTACCCGACGCAATCGCATGGGCGTATGGAGCGGAAGGTGATCGGAAGCGCCGCACGCGACCCGTCATCGAAACCGACCACGAACGTCGGCGATGTCTCTTGAAAGCGCGAAACCCGACTGCTGACCGTCCGGACAGGAGTCGGGCTCACTTCTCAGGCTAGTGCCCGAGGCTGCGATCATCATGCATCAGACGCCGAAAGTAATCAAGTGGTCACGCAATCACCTGCCGGTCCGCGGCACTTTGCGTCGGCGGGCACCCACAGCGCGAACGCCTCGGCAATGATCCGCGCGGCACGGGTCCCCTGGTCGTCGAGATCGTGGCCGGCCGGTCGGTGGTGACCGTCACGCGTCCTTCGTTCAGGCGCGCGGGGACACGGCGCGGGCGTGCCAGCGGCCGTCCTGTCGCTCGACCTTCAAGGGCAGGCCGAAGCACTCGGACAGCAGCTCGTCGGTGAACACCTCGTCGACCTTGCCCGTGCCGACCACCGAGCCGCGGCGCAGCAGCAACGCGTGGGTGAACCCCTCGGGCACCTCCTCGACGTGGTGGGTGACGAGGGCCATCGTCGGCGCGAGACGGTCGGTGGCCAGGGCCGTGAGGCGGGCCACGAGGTCCTCGCGGCCGCCGAGGTCGAGGCCGGCGGCCGGTTCGTCCAGGAGGAGCAGCTCGGGGTCGGGCATCAGGGCGCGGGCGATCGACACCCGCTTGCGCTCACCTTCCGACAGGGTGGAGAACCGGCGGCGGATCAGGTGCGCGCAGCCGAGGGCGTCGAGGAGCTCGACGGCGCGGGTGACGTCCGTCGAGTCGTACTCCTCTTTCCATCGGCCGATGATGGCGTACGACGCCGTCAGGACGATGTCGATGACCTTCTCGTCGGACGGGATCTTGTCGGCGATCGCCGCGCTGGACAGGCCGATGCGGGGCCGGAGTTCGAAGACGTCGGTCTTGCCGAGGGTCTCCCCCAGCAGTTCGACACTGCCCTCGGTGGGGAACAGCATGGCGGCCGCGACCTGCAGCAGCGTCGTCTTGCCGGCGCCATTGGGACCGACGATGACCCACCGCTCGTCTTCCGCGACCGTCCAGTCCACGTCGCGCAGCAGCGACGCGCCTTCGCGCCGGACCTCGACGCCCTTGAGTCGGAGTACCTCGCCGGCCATCGCATCCTTCCCCAAGCGCGCGGAGCGGCCGGCGGAGTGCCGCCGGGCGCTGTCGGGTCTCGGAACGAACCTACGGCATTATGAACGGCTTATGGTGGTCGGCATGCGCCTCACTCACCCTTCCACCGGGCTTGTCGCCTGGGGCAACGCCTGGCTGACCGGCCACGTGGGGCTCGACGAGGCCGCCGACGCCGTCGAGCGTCATGGCGGTCCGCACGTGGTCGTCGGCGTACCCGGCGAGGACGGCGAGCTGCCGTTGCGGCGGGGCCTCGGTGCGCTCCGCGTGACGGGACTCACCGCGCTGCGCCTCGCGCTGCCCGCGCCCGGCGACCCGCTCGGGCTGACCGGTCCGCCGGACTTCAACACGGCGGCCATCGACGCCGGAGAGGCCGTGCTCGCCGCGGTCGGCGAGCGGTCGCTCGGGCTGATCCCGGCGGAGGACCGGCGGGGTTCGTCGTACGTCGGTACGCGCTGGGAGATACACGACACGCGCCAGGGCACCCCGGACACGCCGTCGCTGCCGGAGGCCGATCATCAGCTGACGATGGTCGTCCGCGAGGCCACCGAGGCGCTGCTGTCCGTGGACGGCGGCCAGGAGTGGCGACCGGAGATCGCCGAGGCGCTCAGCGCGCTGCGCGAGTCTCACCGCCACGAGCAGGTCGGCGGCCTCGCACCGGGGTACGCCGCACGCGCGCACCGGGTCGCGGCGCTCGCGAGTCGACTGGCGGTGGTGGTGGACCTGGCACGTTCCACCGAGAACGTGGGGCTGTCCGCCGCGCACGTCCAGCGCCGCGCCGAGGCGCTGCGCACGCTCGACCGCGCGGTGCGGCGGGCCCGGGTCGCCGCCTGCAACAGCGTCCTGGACCCCGTCCGCTGACTCCGCGCCCGCCAAGTCGGCCGACGCCGAGCGACGCGGCGGCACGCGTGGGCGTTTGGAACGACGCCCCGAACCCGATCTGCCGACTCCACGCCCGCCCAGTCGGCCGACCCCGAGCGGTAGGGCGGCACGCGCACGCCGCGAAGCGACTCGGCGTGCCGGCGCGCGTGCGCGCCTGGCCTGATCCGCCGGCGCCGCGCGCGCCGTCGGCCGACGCCCAGCGGTACGGCGTACGAGGTGTGGGACGGCGCCCTGGACTCCGTCCGCTGGTACGCGAAACGCCCCGGCGATCGCTTTCGCGGTCGCCGAGGCGTCTGTCGTGTGGCCTCGGTGTCAGGCCTGGACGACGATGGTGGTGCAGACCTTGTCGGCGAACGTCTGGCCCTTGTCGTCCCACAGCGGCCAGAGGAAGCCGATGTAGCAGGCGAGGCCGTCGAGGAAGTGCGCGAGCCTGCGCACGAAGGCCATGCCGAAGCCGATGGGCTGACCCGTGGTCTCGCTGATGAGCTTGATTCCGACGACCTTCTTGCCGGGCGTCTGACCGGTCGTGCCCTCCTGGTAGCACAGCCACAGGCCGAGGCCGAAGCCGATCAGCAGTCCCAGGAAGATGAGCGCGGCGCCGCCGCCCCCGCCGATCGCCCCGCCGATGCCGTAGAAGATGCCGTAGGGGACGCCGACGATCAGGCCGTCGACGATGTACCCGCCGACGCGCGAGAACCAGCTGGCGTACTGGCCCTGGTTGTAGCCGGTGCCGTAGCCCTGCTGCGGGTACTGCTGGCCGTACGCGGCGGGCTGCTGGCCGTACCCCTGCTGCTGCTGCCCGTACCCGGGCTGCTGCTGGCCGTACCCAGGCTGCTGCTGCTGCCCGTAGTCCTGGCCGTATCCGGGCTGCTGCTGGCCATAGCCAGGCTGCTGCTGCCCATAGCCCGGCTGCTGCTGCCCGTACCCAGGCTGCTGCTGGCCATAGCCCGGCTGCTGCTGGCCGTACCCGGGCTGCTGCTGCTGCCCGTATCCAGGCTGCTGCTGGCCATAGCCCGGCTGCTGCTGCCCATATCCGGGCTGCTGACCGTAGCCAGGCTGCTGCTGACCCTGGCCGTACGGGTCGTAGGGGGTGCTCACGCTGTTACTCCTTCATCGAATGACGCCCGTCTGCCAAGCCGGGCCCGCGATCGCCGTGACGAGATATGAAATTCACCACTGCAGGAGCCCGAACCGGGCAAGCTGCCAAAGCCAGGACAGGGTCACCACGACGCCGAGCATCCATGCGCGGGTACGCGGTGAGAACGCCCACCATCGGCGCCCGAGCCCCAGCGGCGCCGTTGCCGCACTGATCGCCCCCGCGAGTGCGAAGGGGTTCGCGAGGGCGGCCCTGACCGGATGGGCGGCCCCCAGCTCCATGAAAACGGTCGTACCGCCACACAGAGGACAGGGGACTCCGGCAAGAGCCCGAAGCGGACACAGTATGCCGGGATCGTGGGCACGATGCACAAACGCCGCGATCACCGCCGCGACGGCCATGCCGCCCGTGCGGATCACCACGCCCCGTACACCGTCGCCTGCGGCGGAGGTGAGACGGTCGACCATCCGCGCCGGCGCGGTCGGCGCACCAGGGGCGACCCTAGTCCCCCGTGCGACGTCCAAAGTCGCCCCTCCAACCCGGTGCCGTTGTACGCCCTGTGGACCCTATATCGCAGTAAGGCGGGCAACGGTCAAGTCGCCGAACCCTCAGAGCTCAGAACGTGACCGCACAGAGACATTGGCAACGGGTCGGCGTCAGCGCCGGGCGGCGCCCACGACGACCGGGGGCCGCGCCTCCACGCCCTCCGCGATGACGTCCACCACGATGACAGTGATGTTGTCCGGTCCGCCACCCTGATTGGCCAGATCGATGAGCGTTTGAACGGCGGCGTCCGGCTCCTGCTGGGTCGTCAGGACCTGATGCAGCGTCTCGGCGTCGACCGGACCGGTCAGCCCGTCGGAACACAGCAGGTAGCGGTCGCCCGGCAGGGCCTCGCGCAGCGACAGGTCCGGCTTGCGGTCCGGTTTGCCGTCGAGGACCCGGACGAGGCGGTTCGCCAGGTGCGGCGCTGCCCCGTCCTCGCCGGTGAGCATCTTCTCCAGCGTGTGGTCCTCGGTGATCTGGTAGAGGATGCTCTCGCGCAGCATGTACGCACGGGAGTCCCCGATGTGCGCGAGGGCCAGGTGCGTGCCCGACCAGAGCATGGCCGTACAGGTCGTGCCCATCGACTGCAGGGCCGGTTCCTGTTCGACGCGCTGGGCGATCGCCTGGTTGGCGGACAGGACGGCTCGTTCGAGGGTCTCCACCAGGGCGTCCTGGGAGACCTCGGCGTCGATCGGCGCGAGGGTCTGGACGGTGAGGGAGCTTGCGATCTCCCCACCGACGTGACCCCCCATACCGTCGGCGACTGCGAGCAGCCATGGGCCCGCATACGCCGAATCCTCGTTGTTCTCGCGGTTACGACCGACATCCGATCCCGCGGCGTAGCGCATGGCGACTCTCATGTGAATTCCGATGACGTCCTCGGCGATGCGGTTCACTCAGCCGACTACTGAGGTTCATCAAGATATTCGACCGGCGCGTCTTACGCCTCCTCGATCTCACGCGAATACTCGCGAGTCACCGATCGGCGAGGCCGTGGCGCACAGCGTACAGGGCCGCCTGGGTGCGATCCTGCAGGCCGAGCTTCAGGAGGATGTTCGACACGTGGGTCTTGACGGTTTTCTCCGAGACGACGAGCGCGCGGGCGATCTCGCGGTTCGACCGGCCCTGGGCGATGTGGACGAGGACCTCGCGTTCGCGTTCGGTCAGCGCTCCGCCGCCCGGGTCGGCCGGCGCGGGCGTGAGCATCGCCTCCGTCGCCTCCGGCGCGAACAGCATGTGCCCGTCGTGGACGGCGCGGATCGCCTGTACGAGGGCCTGCGGGTCGACGTCCTTGTAGAGATATCCGGACGCGCCGGCGCGGACGACCGGCAGGACCTGCTCCCGCTCGCCCACGCTCGTCAGGATGAGGACGCGGGCGTCGACGCCGCGCCCGCGAAGCTCCCGTAGCGCGGTCAGGCCGTCGACGCCGGGCATCTTCAGGTCGAGGAGGATCACGTCGGGCCGCAGCGCCTCGGCGCGGGAGACGGCCTCCGCGCCGTCGGCCGCCTCGCCCACGACCTCGACGTCCTCCTGCACGCCGAGGAACGTCCGCAGGCCCTGGCGGACCACCGGATGGTCGTCGGCGATCAGCACTCGGATCACGCGGGCACCCCCAAACGTACGGCCGGACGGCCCATCTCGATCACGCGGGCGCCCGCAGACGTATGGCCGGATGGGCCACCGGCGATCGGCAACGCGCGCGTCTCCCGGCGTACGGCCGGGCGCCCACCGGCGATCAGCGTCCCGATCACGCGGGTACCTCCAGGCGTACGACGGTGCCGGCGGCGGTGGAATCGATGGTCAGGGAGCCGCCCACCGCCTCGGCGCGGTCGCGCATGGAGGCGAGCCCGAGACCGTCGCGGGAGCCGGCCCCGACGTCGAATCCGGCGCCGTCGTCGCGAACCTCCAGCACCCCGGGGGTGAGCCGCACCGTCACCTCCGAAGGATCGCCATGGCGGAGCGCGTTGTACACCGCCTCCTGGGCGACGCGGTAGACGACCGCCTCGACGTCGGTCGGCAGCGCGACGTCGTCGCCCTCGAACCGTACGCGCGGCCGCCGTCCGCGCCCGGCCCCCCAGGCGCGGTCCAGGACGCGAACGTGCTTGCGCAGCGACTCGGCGAGCCCGTCACCCGCCAGCTCCGCCGGACGGAGCTCGAAGATGACCTCGCGCAGCTCGGCCAGGGCCTCCTTGGCGAGGGTCTGGACGCGTTCGAGCTCGGCGCGGGGGTCCGGCGCGGACAGCGCGGCGGCGGCCGTCAGGCGGAGCGAGAAGAGCTTCTGCGCCACCGCGTCGTGCAGCTCCCGCGCGAGCCGGGTGCGTTCCTCGATCACCGTCAGCTCGCGGTTGCGCTCGTACAGCCGGGCGTTCGTCATCGCGATCGCCGCGTGCGCCGCGAACAGCGTGAGGAGCTCCTCGTCGGCGGCGGTGAACCCGCCGGGCGTGCGCCGGTTGGCGAGGAAGATGATGCCGAGGGTCTCGGTGCCGTCCTTGATCGGGACACCGAGGAAGTCCTTGAGGACCGGATGCGCTGTCGGCCAGCCCTCGAACGCCGGATCCCGGCGCACGTCCGCCAGCCGCTGCACCCGGTCGTCGCGGAGCATCAGGGCGAGCAGCCCGTGCTGCCGGGGCAACGGGCCGATCCGCTTCCACTGCTCGTCCGAGACGCCTTCCACGACGAACTCGGCGAACGACCCCTCGTCGTCGGGCACGCCGAGGGCGGCGTACCGGGCGTCGAGGAGTTGCGCGGCGGCCCGGACGATCACCTGCAGGACCTCGTGCACGGACAGGTGCCGCGTGACCGCGAGCACCGCCGTGCTGACGGCGTGCAGTGTGGCGTCCCGATCCGTTTCCACGGCTCCGACCGTACCGCCGCCGGGTCCCCGCTCATCCGGTCGGGAAACCCGGCGGCGTCGGTCAGCCGCCGTTCTGCAGCCGGACGACGGTGCCGATGACTCCCAGGATCAGGAAGACGATGCCGCCGATCCAGGCCACCCTGGCGATGGTGTCCGGCCGTCCCTGGGCGCGGAACTGGTTCTGGGCCACGAGCCCGAGCGCGATCGCGGCCGGCGAGCAGCAGAACCAGCAGATGATGCCGATGATCGACAGCACCTGAGGAGTGCTGGACTGCGGCTGCGGGGCGGGTTGTCCGTATCCGCCGCCGTAGCCGGGGGGCGGTCCCTGGGGCGGGTAGCCGCCGTAACCCGGGGGCTGGTCCTGAGGCGGGTATCCCACGGTTCCTCCTGTCAGATGATGCCGAAGCGGGCGAGCTGCCAGCCTTCCGAAATGATCAGGATCGTGACGATAACGACAACGGGCGCTATTTGTCGCGTTCTATGCGACATTTCACGCCAGCGAGTCATCAACCGGGAACGCCGGGTGACCGGCACGAGAACGAACGCCGCACACGTGGCGACCGCCAGCGGCGACGCGCCGAGGGCTCCCACGACGTCGGCGTGGCCGAGGTGGACCGCGGCCGTGGTGAACCCGCACAGCGGGCAGGGAACACCCGTCGCCTGGCGTAGCAGGCACAGCGTCGGCGGGCGCGGAATCCGCAGCATGGCGAGTCCGACGACCCCCGTCAGCAGCAGCACCACCCGTGTGGGCACGCCCCACGGCCGCCGGATCGCGTACTTCATACGTTGAGTGTGCCCGAGAGACCTACGACCATCCGCCCTGCCGGCCCCGGTCCCGCGACCGATGTCGGCCGTACGGCCCTCTACCTACCGTCGAGGGCATGAAGGCACTGATCACCGGAGCGTCCCGCGGACTCGGCCTGGCGCTGGCCCGCTCGCTCGCCCAGGACGGCTGGACTTTGATCCTCGACGCGCGGGGCGCACCCGACCTGGAGAAGATCGCCGCCGACCTGAACGCCACCGCCGTCGTCGGCGACATCGCCGACCCGGCCCACCGGGAGGCGCTCGTCCGCGCGTCCGGCGGGCTCGACCTCCTCGTCAACAACGCGAGCACCCTCGGCGCCACGCCGCTGCCCCGGCTGGCCGGGTACCCGCTGCCCGAGTTGGAGCGGGCGTTCGCCGTCAACGTGCTCGGCCCGCTCGGCCTCATCCAGAGACTGCTGCCGACCCTCCGCGAACGCCGCGGCGCGATCGTCAACGTCACCTCGGACGCCGCCCGTGAGCCGTACGAGGGGTGGGGCGGGTACGGCGCGACCAAGGCCGCCCTCGACCAGCTCTCCAACGTGCTGGCCGCCGAGGAGACCGACGTCGCCGTCTGGTCGGTCGACCCGGGCGAGATGCGCACGCGGATGCTGGCCGACGCCGGAGAGGACGCGGACGCCGCGCCCCTGCCGGAGGACGTGGCCGTCCCCGCCCTGCGCCGCCTGATCGCCGGGCGGCCCGCGAGCGGCCGTTACGCGGTGGGCGACCTGTGAGCGGACCAATGGGCACGGCGGCTTCGCTCACAGTGCCGACGAAGGAGGCGCTGTGAGCGCCCCTGTGGAGACGGTCGACCCGGCGGCGGGGGCGGTCCGGCGCCCCCGCCTGCTGGCCGGCCCGTACCGCACGGCCACGGTCGGGATCCTGCTCGTCGTCACGCTGCTGGCGTTCGAGCAGATGGCGGTCGGCACGGTGATGCCGGTCGCGGCGCGCGAGCTGCACGGCCTGTCGATGTACGCCTGGGGCTTCAGCGCGGTGTTCATCAGCGGCCTGGTCGCCAACGTCCTCGCGGGCGGCTGGGCGGACGCTCGGGGGCCCGCCCACCCGCTGTTCACCGGGCTGGCGGTGTTCGTGGCCGGGCTCGTCATCGCGGGCGCCGCCCCCGGGATGGCCTGGTTCGTCGCGGGGCGCGCCGTCCAGGGCTTCGGCTCGGGCCTGGCGGTCGTCCCGCTGTACGTCATCGTGGCGCACGTCTACCCGGAGGAGTCCCGGCCGAAGGTGTTCGCGGCGATGTCGGCCGCGTGGGTCGTGCCGTCACTGGTCGGTCCGTCCGTCGGCGGGCTCGTCGCCGAGCACGTGGGCTGGCGCTGGGTCTTCCTCGGGCTGGTCCCCCTCGTGCTCCCCGCGGCGGTCATGCTGACACCGGTCCTGCGCGGCTCACGGACGCACGGCGCGCTCCCCCGGGGCCGTACGCTCGCCGCCGGCGCGCTGGCCGCCGGCGCCGCCCTCCTGCTCTGGGGCATCGACCACCGCTCGCCGCTCGCGCTGCCGGGCCTGGCCGGGCTCGTGTACGGGCTGCGGGTCCTGCTGCCGCGCGGCACGCTGCGCCTCGGCCGAGGACTGCCGACCGCGATCGCCATGCGCGGGCTCATGATGGGCACGATGGCCGGGACGGAGGCGTTCATCCCGCTCGCCCTGGTCACGCGGCACGGCTTCACCCCGACGGCCGCCGGGGTCGTGCTCACCTCCGGGGCCCTCGGCTGGAGCGCGGGCTCCTGGTGGCAGGGCAGGTTCACGGACGCCTCGCGGGCGCGGTTCGCGGTGCTGGGCGCCGCCCTGCTCGCCACCGGCGTCGCCGGGATCACGCTGGCCCTGTACATCTCCGGCTGGGCGGCCGTCCCCGCCTGGATCGTCGCCGGGGTCGGGATGGGCATGGCCTTCCCCACCCTCAGCGTCCAGGTGCTGAGCCTCTCCGCACCGTCCGAGCAGGGCACCAACTCCTCGGCCCTGCAGGTCAGCGACACCCTCGGCTCGTCGCTCGCCGTCGGCGTGGCCGGGGCCCTCGTCAACGCCGCGGGCCTGGGAGCCGGGCTCGCCTGGACCCTCGCCATCGGCCTCGTGGCGGCCGCGGCCGCCCATCGTGTGGAGGTCTCCCGTGCTTGACTTCGCCCTTCCCCCGACCCTCGAGGCGCACGAACCCCCGCCTCGCCGCGACGCCGTCCGCCTCCTCGCGGCCACCCGGGACGGCGTGACCCACCACGCCTTCACCGACCTGCCCGACCTGCTCCGGCCCGGGGACCTGCTCGTCGTGAACACCTCGGCCACCCTGCCCGCCGCCGTACGGCTCGACCGCATCGCCGTGCACTTCTCCGGGCCGATGCCCGCCGAGCCGGACTCCTGGCTCGTCGAACTGCGGCTGCGCACCGGTCGGGCGACCGAGCCGTACGCCGGCGGATGCCGGGGCGAGTGGTTCCCCCTGCCCGGCGGCGCGACGCTGACCCTCCTGGAGCGCTACACGCCCCGGCTGTGGCGGGCGCGGCTCGACACCGACGTCGAGCCGTACCTTCGGCGGTACGGCGTGCCGATCCGCTACGGCTACGTCGACCACGACCATCCGACCGCGGCCTACCAGACCGTCTTCGCCGACGCGCTCGCCGCGGAGGGCCGCCCTGGCAGCGCCGAGATGCCCAGCGCGGCGCGTCCCTTCACCCCGGAGCTGGTGACCCGCCTGGTGTCCCGGGGAGTCCTGATCGCGCCGCTGACCCTGCACACCGGCGTGGCGTCCCCGGAGAAGGACGAACCGCCGTACCCGGAGCGGTACGACATCCCGGCCTCGACGGCGGCGCTCGTCAATCACGTCCGCTGGGAAGGCGGCAAGGTGATCGCCGTCGGCACGACCGTCGTGCGGGCGCTGGAGACCGCCGTCGCCGGTGACGGGTTCGTCCGGGCGTCCCGTGGCTGGACCTCGCACGTGGTCAGCCCGGAGGGGGGCGTACGGGTGGTGGACGGCCTGCTCACCGGCCTGCACGAGCCGCGCTCCTCCCACCTGCGGATGCTGACCGCGATCGCCGGCGAGGGCCTGCTCGAGCGCGTCTACGCCGAGGCCCTGGCGGGCGGCTACCGCTGGCACGAGTTCGGCGACCTGAACCTGCTGCTTCCATGACGAATGATCTTCGTTCCGGCATATGATCCGGTTCTCTCCCGACCAACCGGCTTCTCCCGACCAACCGGCTTCTCCCGACCAACCGGCTTCTCCCGACCAACCGACCCCGACCGACCTCCCGGCCCCGACCGATCTCCCGGTTCGCTAAGGAGCGCGCCCGCCCCGCAGGACGGCTCTCGAACGCCGGATGAACCCTCGGTGGGCGCGGCTGGGCCCGGCGGCGAACAGGCGCGGAAGCCCTGGTGTCCGCATGGTGGACCGCCGCGCAAGGCGCGATCAGAGCCAAGTACCGTGGTGAACAGCATGAATGCCAAGACGCGCACACTGCTCATCACGCTCACCGGCCGTGACCGTCCCGGGGTCACGTCTCGCCTGTTCAGCACCCTCGCCGCCTTTCCCGTGGTCGTCGCCGACGTCGAACAGGTCGTGATCCGCGGCCGCCTGGTCCTCGGCGTGCTCGTCTCGTACGGCTCCGACACCGACATCGGGCGGGTCTGGGCGGCCGCCGAGAAGATCGCCGCCGATCTCGGGCTGGAGATCGAGCTGGCCACCGGCACCGGCAACGGCGGCCCGCGGCGCCGGGGGCGGCTGCACGTCACCATCCTCGGCAACCCGCTCACGCCCGCCGCGATGGCCGGGATCGCGGGCCGCGTCGCCGCGCACGGCGCCAACATCGACCGCATCGAGCGGCTCGCCCACCACCCGGTCACGTGCATCGAGATGGACGTCTCCGGCGCCGACCCGGACGGCCTGCGCGCCGCGCTCGCCGCGGAGGCCGCCGAACAGCACGTCGACGTCGCCGTCCAGCGCGGCGGCCTCGCCCGGCGGGCCAAACGGCTCATCGTCATGGACGTCGACTCGACCCTCATCCAGGGCGAGGTCATCGAGTTCATCGCCGAGCACGCCGGGCTGGCCGGCCAGGTCGCCGAGATCACCGAGGCGGCGATGCGCGGCGAGCTCGACTTCGAGGGCGCGCTGCGCGAGCGGGTCGCGATGCTCGCCGGCCTCGACGAGGCCGTGCTGGAGAAGGTCCGCGACCGCATCGAGTTCTCGCCGGGCGTGCGCACCCTCGTCCGTACGCTCAAGCGCCTCGACTACAAGTTCGCGATCGTCAGCGGCGGGTTCACGCAGATCACCGACGCGCTCGCCGCGGATCTCGGCATCGACTACACGGCCGCCAACGTCCTCGAGGTCGAGGAGGGCAAGCTCACCGGCCGCCTCGTCGGCCCCATCATCGACCGGGCCGGCAAGGCCGCGGCCCTGCGCCGGTTCGCGGCCGCCGCGGGCGTGCCGGTCAGCCAGACCGTCGCGATCGGCGACGGCGCCAACGACCTCGACATGCTCGCCGCCGCCGGGCTCGGCATCGCCTACAACGCCAAGCCCGTCGTACGCGAGGCCGCCGACACGGCCGTCAACGTGCCGTACATGGACACCATCGCCTTCCTGCTCGGCATCTCCCGCGAGGAGATCGACGCCGCCGACGCCGAGGACCCGGACATCCCGTAGGGGTCCAGCGGATCTCTGTCCGGCTGCGCGGCGCCCAGAGGCTCCGTCTCGCGGCGTTGTCGCCCCGCCCCGAGAGGAGCCGGCGGCCGGAGGCGGAGCGCCGGATCAGGAGGCGGCGTCGCCCTGGACGGCGGTCCGCAGGCGTTCGGCGTCCGCGACGAGCCCGCGCAGGGCGTGCCGGGCGGCCGCGACCTGAACCAGTGAGCGGCGCAGCGTCGTGACCGCATCCGTGCCGACGCCGCTGTCCAGCTCGTCGCGGCGGCGGCGCGTCAGCTCGGCCAGGTGCTGGTCGAACTCGTCCAGCAGATCGTCGAGCCGTAGTTCGGCGTCCGTCCGCTCGTCGGACAGCACGGCGTCGGCGCCCTCCTCGAGGTGGTCGGCGACGCGTTCGAGGATCGCGGGCAGCGGGCCGGGATCCGAACGGTCCTCTTCCTGGAGCGCGATGAGGGCCTTCACGTCGTCGCGGAGCCGCCGCGCCTCCGCGCCGACCCGGCGGAGCCGCCGGATGAGGTCGTCGGGCGGCGCCGGTTCGCGGCCGAGCCCGATCGCCGACTCCTCCACGTCGGATGCCGCCGAGTTGGCGTCCTCCATGCGGCGGCGGATCGACACCTCCCGGTCGCCGTCGAAGTGGGCCGCGACCGTCCGCGCCAGCCGGGCGTGCGTCCGCATCAGCCGGGCCAGCCGACCGGGCAGGAGGCCGACCGTGCCGGCCGGCCACAGCACCCGTGCCGCGACGAGCGCGAAGAGCCCGCCGGCAATGGTGAGCCCGATCCGCCACGCGGCGGCGGACCAGCTCATCGGTTTGGAGTAGTCGACCAGCAGCATGATCATCGGGGTGGCGAAGGCCATCCAGTGCCCGTGGTTGACCGGCCGCACCGTGAAGCCCAGCGCCGCGCCGATGAAGACGAGGACGATGAGGGTGGCCTGCTGCGGCACGAGCGCGAGGGCCAGCGCGGCGACGATCGCGCCGATCGCCGTGCCGCCGATCCGCTTGACGACCCGCGAGACCGTGTCGCCGTACGAGTCGCGCAGACTGACGACGACCGTGATCGTCAACCAGTGCCCGTGCGGCAGTCGCAGCGCGGTGGTCACGGCCATGGCCACCGCGATCGCCACGCCCATGCGCGTGGAGTACCGGAAGCCCGGTGAGCGCGTGCGGACGGCCTCCCGGAACCGGGTCCAGCCGCCGGTCGGCCGCTCCGGGAGGCGCGGCGAGTCGAAGCCGATCTTCAAGCCCGGGGCGATGATCTTCCGGGCGCCGTCCACCCTCTCGGTCATCCGGGAGACCAACCGGCGGACCTGCACGATCAGCGCCGTCTCGATCAGGTGGTCCGGCTCCGCCAGCCACGCCAGGCGGAGGTCCTCGCTCACCCGGGTGAACCGTTGCAGCGCGACCGGCTCGTCGGCGCCGAGATCCGCGCCACCACGCGTCTCGATCGCCCCGGCGACCAGCCGCAGCCGGGCGGCGATCGCCGCGACGGCGACCCGGCGCTCCCGCTCCCACTCCTCCGGCGGAAGCACCTCCAGGGCCGCGTCGTGCAGCAGCTGCAGTGCCACGGCCTCGTCCATCACGCGGGCGAACGCCTCGATCAGCCTCTTCGGGCGCTGGTGGTCGTCCCGGCCACCCCCCAGGTACAGCCCGTAGGTGGCCCGCGCCTTCCGGATCGTGTCGTACGCCCGGCGGCGGCGCCGAGTCCACTCGTCCCTCGACGGCTCGGGCTCGGCCAGGACGTCGAGCGCGGCGGCCACCGCCGTGCCCGCGTCCGCCAGCGCCGTCCGCAGCGGCTTCAGGCGGTGGGTGAGGAGGGGGACGACCATCAGCAGGGCCACGAACAGCCCGCCGACCATCTCCATGAGGCCGTTGAACACGGCCGGACTGCCCGGCGGCCGCACCGTGGCGACGACCGTGCACAGCGTCGCCGTGACGCCCAGCCAGGGGACGGCCACCGCGAGCGCCGCGACGACGGGCACGACCGCGACGGCGAGCCAGCCGTGGCCGGCCAGCAGGCCGCCGAACATGGTGGTGCCCGTCACGACGAGCACCGCGGCCAGCAGGGCGCGGGCCCGGGCGCCGTACGGGCCCTGCGGCGTCGTGTTGACGACGAAGAACGCGCCGAGGGCCGCCAGCCCGCCCTGGGCGGGATGGCCGGTCACCGTGCCGATCACGAGGGGCGTGGCGATGCCGATGGACGCGACGGCGCCGTACACGCCCGACGGGCGCCCTTCGGACTCGGCGTACGTCTCGCGCAGCCAGGCCAGCGACGACCGCAATCCGCGTCCTCCCTGTCCGAAAAACCCACCTCTACTACAGCACGACGACCGGCCGGCACGCCGCATGGGCAGCGTGAATTAAGACACCGTTTATCCCTTTTGCTGGCGTCATCGACCACCACGACGTGGCCGCCGTCCACCTGCTCCACACAGCACGATGCCGGGGCCCGCGCGGCCCCGGCATCGTCAGACGGTCAACAGGAGGCTGGATCGGGGACAGCCCCCTGCACGGCTTACAGACCGCCCGAGTTCAGCAGCAGGTTGGGAGTTCCGGCCGGGACGCCGCTGATCGCGCCCTTGACCGCGTGCGAGGTGATCCAGGTCGTGACGGCCGACTGGGAGCCGTCTCCGTTCGCCTGCTTGTAGAGGGCGGCCACGCCGACGACGTGCGGGGTGGCCATGGACGTCCCGCTGATCGTCTTGGTGCCGCCGCTCAGCCAGTCGGAGGTGATGTCCACGCCCGGGGCGTACACCTGGACGCACTTGCCGAAGTTGGTGAAGCTCGCCGAGGCGTCGGTCCGGTCGGAGGCGGCGACGGCCAGGACCCCGTTGGCCCCGGACGGCGAGCCGTCGCAGGCGTCGGCGCTCTCGTTGCCGGCCGCGACCGCGAGGAACACCCCCGCGCCGGTGAGCTTCTTCGCGGCGTTGTCGATGGAGGCGGACTTGGCGCCGCCGAGGGACATGTTCGCGACGGCCGGCTTGGCGGCGTGCTGGGCCACCCAGTCCATGCCCGCGACCACGTCCGCGTCGGTGCCGGAGCCCTGGCAATCCAGCACGCGGACGGCCTTCAGCGTCACGTCCTTCGCGACGCCGTACGTCTTGCCGCCGATCGTGCCCGCGACGTGGGTGCCGTGGCCGTTGCAGTCCTTGCCGTCACCGCCGGTCGCGTCGTAGCCGACCGCCGCGCGGCCACCGAAGTCGGAATCGGACGCGTCGATGCCGGTGTCGATGATGTACGCGGTGACGCCCTTGCCGGTGTTCTTGTAGGTGTACTTCTTGTCGAGCCCGGAGGCCGCGTCGAGGCGGTCCAGTCCCCAGTCCGCGTTCGACTGGGTCTCCATGGTGTGCACGGTCGTCGCCTGCGCGACCTTGACGACGTTCGGGTCCCGGCGCAGGCGGTCCAGTTGCGCGGCGTCGAGCCGGGCGGAGAAGCCGTTCGTGACGGCCGAGAACACGTGGGTGATCGCGCGCTGCGGCACCCGGTCCATCGCGTCGCTGCGCCGCGCGGTGCCGGATTTGACGGTGACGATGTACTGACCGGACGCCGCACTGCCCTGGGCTGCGACCAAGGGCGCTAGGGGCGTGGCCGACGCGGCAGGGGCGACGGCGGCCATCGGCAGTGCGAGGAGGGGGAGGATTGCGAGCCTCTTCACGACCTCTCCGTTCGTTCGGCCCCATCCGTCTCTCGGATGCGGCGGGCACGGGCCATCGGCTGGCCCGAGCGAACGACGCCGGCTCCCCGCCGTTGTCCGGCACGGTCCCCTGCCTGCGTCCGTCGGCAGGTTAGAGATCCGGTCGGGGCCAATGGCACCCCTATGACGTTCCGTAACAGGCGTGACTGGGCTTCTGACGGCCAGTCGCGGACGCTGTGATCAGTACGGACAAGAGGGTCGCCGACAAGAGTGTGTGGCCGGATCCGGCCACAAGGTAAACCTGTAAGTAACTGTGAGTGTCACCACGCTGCGTCTTCGCGCGACTCGGCTCCGTGCCGGACCGACCGGCGCGGACGACGCCGTGTCCGCGCCCGGCCTGGGAACGATGCGCGCGGAAGGCTCAATGATCAGACGGCGACGACCGTCGAATCGGGGCGAGTCGCCGTGGGCTCGGTGCGTTCACCGAGCTCTTCGCCCGGCGTCGCACGCGTCAACGGGCGCGCGGAGTCCAGTACGCGGTGAGGCGGCCGATGCCCGGCCACAGGTCGGACCAGTCACCGTCGAACTCGATGATCGCCGTGGCCGCCGTCGGAAAGCGCTCGGCCGCCTCGCCACTGAGGTCGAGCACCAGCCGGTGCATCGACGGGTTGTGGCCGACGAGCAGCAGCGTGCCGGGCTCCTCGTGCTGGGCGCGCAGGAGGTCGAGGATCGCCACGGGGTCGTTGTCGTACACCCGCTCCTCGAAGTCGACGGGGACGTCGATCCGGAGCCCCTCGAGGGTCTGCCGGGTGCGCAGGGCGGGCGAGCAGATCACCCGGTCGGGTACCCGGCCGGCGGCGCGCAGCTCGTCGCCGGCCGCCCGCGCGTCGCGCCGGCCCCGGGCGGCGAGGGGTCGATCGAAGTCGGGTGTGCCCAAGGGGGAGTCGGCCTTGGCGTGCCGGAGCACGATCAGCGTGGGCATCAGAGGCGGTGGTGCGGCGAGAAGATCACGGCGATCAGCATGAGCACAAGGACGATCGCGACCATGATGCCGACGAGGATCGCGAACCCTTTCGCGCCGGACGGCTGGGACTTCTGCATGCCTCCAGTCTGCCGTGCCCTCCGCGCGCCCCGACCACCCCCCGCCTTCCGACCGAAGAGGCATGGCGGAGAGAACGACGACAGGGGGCCGGCCCGGAGGGGCCGGCCCCCTGCCCTGTCCATCGAGACCAGAGGGCTCGGCGGGTACGGCGGTCGGCAGACGCGGAGAGGGCCGGACGGTGGTCCGTCCGGCCCCCTCTGCCCTTCTTTCCAGGGTTGGCTCAGGTCACGACGCCTTGGCGGCCGCCGCCTCCTCCTCGTCGGTGGTGTCGGCGCCGCCCGGCGTCTTCGCGTCGCCGCTCTCGACGGCCGGCTCGGTCTCCCCGCCGATGGAGGAGGCCCGCCGCTTCGACACGACGATTGCGCCGACGATGACGGCGACCGAGACGACGGTAACGGTGACGCGCAGCGCGGTGTTCGCGGCGTACGTGACGACGGCCTGGGCGATCAGCAGCGACACAAGGTTCATCACCTTGATCAGCGGGTTGATCGCCGGGCCGGCGGTGTCCTTGAACGGGTCGCCGACCGTGTCCCCGATGATCGTCGCCTCGTGGGCCGGAGAGCCCTTGCCGCCGAGGTTGCCCTCTTCGACGAGCTTCTTGGCATTGTCCCAAGCGCCGCCGGAGTTGGACAGGAACACCGCCATCAGCGCGCCCGCCGCGATCGCGCCCGCGAGGTACGCGCCGAGGGGCGCGTACCCGAGCGCGAAGCCGACCGCGATCGGCGTCATGATCGCCAGCAGGCCCGGCGTGGCGAGCTCGCGCTGGGCGTCGGCGGTGCAGATGCTGACCACGCGGTCGTAGTCGGGCTTCTCGGTGAAGTCCATGATCCCGGGCTTGGTGCGGAACTGGTTGCGCACCTCGACCACGACCCGGCCGGCCGCGCGGCCGACCGCCATGATCGCCAGCCCGGAGAACAGGAACACCACCGAGGCGCCGATGATCAACCCGATCAGCACGTTCGGGTTGTCGACGCCGAGGTTGAACTGCTGGAACGTCGGGCCGAGGGCCTTCTTCACACTGTCGCTCGCCCCGCTGAGCTCGCCCACGACCGTCGTACGGAACGAGCCGAACAGCGCGGTCGCGGCGAGTACCGCCGTGGCGATGGCGATGCCCTTGGTGATCGCCTTGGTGGTGTTGCCGACCGCGTCGAGGCTCTCCAGCACGCTCGCGGCCTCGCCCTCGACGTCGCCGGACATCTCCGCGATGCCCTGGGCGTTGTCGGAGACCGGGCCGAACGTGTCCATGGACACGATCACGCCGACCGTCGTCAGCAGACCCGTACCGGCCAGCGCGACCGCGAACAGCGCGACGGTCGTGTTGTTGAAGCCGAGGAGGAACGCGCCGTACACGGCCGCGCCGATCACCAGCGCGGTGTAGACGGCCGACTCCAGGCCGAGCGAGATGCCGGACAGGATGACGGTCGCCGGGCCCGTACGGGCGCTGTCGGTGACGTCCTTGACCGGGCGGCGGTTGGTCTCGGTGAAGTAGCCGGTGAGCAGCTGGATGGCGCTGGCCAGCACGATGCCGACCAGCACGGCGCCGAGGGCGACCCAGCGCGGGTCGACGTCCGCGAGGTTCGAGTCGCCGCTGATTGAGGCGTTGGCGCCGTGCAGCTTGGCGAACGAGTCGGGCAGGTACAGGAACGTCGCCACGGCCACCGCGATCGCGGAGACGATCGCGGAGATGAAGAAGCCCCGGTTGATCGCGCTCATGCCCGACCGGTCCTTGGCCCGCGGTGCGACCGCGAAGATGCCGATCACCGCGGTGACCACGCCGATCATCGGCACGATCAGCGGGAAGACCAGGCCCTCGGTGCCGAACGCGACCCGGCCGAGGATGAGGGCCGCGACGAGCGTGACGGCGTACGACTCGAACAGGTCGGCCGCCATGCCGGCGCAGTCACCGACGTTGTCGCCCACGTTGTCGGCGATCGTGGCTGCGTTGCGCGGGTCGTCCTCGGGGATGCCCTGCTCGACCTTGCCGACCAGGTCCGCGCCGACGTCGGCGGCCTTCGTGAAGATGCCGCCGCCGACCCGCATGAACATCGCCAGCAGGGCCGCGCCGAATCCGAAGCCCTCGAGCACGCCCGGGGCATGACCCTTGTAGGCGAACACGACGACGGCGGCGCCGAACAGGCCGAGTCCGACGGTGAACATTCCGGCGACGCCACCGGTGCGGAAGGCGATCCGCATCGCGATCTTCTCGCCGCTCTCCCGCGCCGCCGCCGCGACCCGGACATTGCCGCGCACCGCGAGCCACATGCCGGTGAATCCCGTGATCCCGGAGAACAGCGCGCCGACGACGAAGAATACCGATCGGCCGATCTTCACCCCGGTCGACTCCGCTGGTAGCAGGAGCAACAGGAATGGGATCAGGACCACGAAGATGCCCACCGTACGGAACTGGCGCTTGAGGTACGCCAACGCGCCCTCTTGCACCGCTCGTGCGATCTCCTGCATCTTCTCGGTGCCCTGGCCTGCCGCGAGTACCTCGCGGACCAGTACACCTGCGACGGCCAGCGCCAACAAGGCGATCACACCGACAACGACCACCAGACTCAGGTCGCTGCCGCCGAGATTCACCTCTGCGCTGGCCTGGGCGGGCAGGGTAAGCCCAGACATGCATCCTCCTCGACAGCCGCGTTCGATCCGGTCGCCCCGGGGGGTGACCGGCCACCGCCACGCGTCGGGCGGGGCAATGGTGCCGGGAGTCTACGCAGGCGTAGCTGGAATTAGAAGCCTGCTCGGTTGCTTAACAGTAATGCGACCGAGATGTGACACGCGCTGCACCAGAAATTAATCCTACGCCGCTAGCGAGGGGCATCTTCGCTGGTCAATCGCGACTTATAGGGCGATCCACTTCTTGATCAAAAGGCAGTCCATAAGGGGCGATCATGATTAGGACTGCGAAAACTGGGAAAAGTGTAGCGGCCGTATAAAGCAGAGACCCCCGGGGCCGCGTCTCACGCGACCCCGGGGGCGGGGACTTCCAGGCCGGTCGGTCGCCGCCGACCGGCGGGCCGGCTCAGTCCTTCTTGACCGGCCAGCTCATCGTGATCTCGACACCGGAGGGAGTCGACGCGATGTCCACGTCGTCGGCCAGACCCGCGATGACGGCGAACCCCAGGTTGAGATCGCCGTTCAGCTCCACGAGGTCCACCGGCGTCCCCGGGACGCCGCTGCCCGCCGGATCGTCGTCGGGCACGCGGTCGGTCACCACGACCTCGAACCGATCCGCACCGTCGCGCAGCTCCACCCGGACGGGCTCCTCCGGGCACTGCTGGCGATGGGCCTCCACCGCACGGGAGCAGGCCTCGCCGACCGCCAATCGCACCTCGTCGAGGAGCGTCTCTTCGACCCCGCCCCGCCGGGCGACGGCGGTCGCGATCAACCGGGCGGTGCGGACGTGAGCCGGCAAGGGGCTGAACGTGAGCTCGACCATGGCTGTCTCGGGCGCCATCCCGGCCCTACTTCTGCTTCTTGCGGTGCTCTCGCGCGTCGTCGACCGAGTCGAAGATGCCGAAGACCTTGGTCAGGCCGGTGATCCGGAAAATCTTCAGGATGCGCTCCTGCGTGCAGACGAGCTCCAGCGAGCCGTCGTGCGCCCGTACCCGCTTGAGCCCGCCGACCAGGACCCCCAGGCCGGTGGAGTCGAGGAACTCGACCTTCTCCATGTCGACGAGGAGGTGGTACTTGCCCTTGTTCACCAGGTCGATGAGCTTTTCGCGGAGTTTCGGCGCGGTGTAGACGTCGATCTCTCCCTCCACGTTGATGACGGTGAGGTCATCGTCGGTGGTGTAGTCGTTCACCTTCAGGTCCACAGATCCTCCTGCGCCGTGCCGCGTATGGAAGTCGGGGCCATGGAACCCCGCCGTGATTCAACCACGCTCCGCCATCGTGTCTACACGAAATCACCACACAGGGCGACCTCGCCCAGCGTGCCGGCGCCCTCGTGCGGGCAGGGGGTAGCACGCATGGCGGCGCAAGCGTTGTGCCCAGGATGCCAGACTGGAAACCTCCGTAAGCCGAACCGCTTTCGACCGAAGGGGTGACGCAGGCCATAGAAGCGGACTCCGCACTCCCCTCCGACGACGGCACCTCGCCGGCCACGGGCCCGCGAGGGCGGGCTCCCCTGATCCTGCGCCGCCTGCGCGACGACCCGCGGCGCCACGGCCGTATCACCCACGTGCAGAGCGTTCCCGCAGGCGAGGGCCGTACCGCCGACTGGCCCGCCTGGGTGCCGCCTCTCCTGATCGAGCGCCTGCGCCTGGCCGGCGTCGAGCGGCCCTGGGAGCACCAGGCGCGGGCGGCCGAGCTCGCGCACGCGGGCCGGTCTGTGATCATTGCCACGGGCACCGCCTCGGGCAAGTCGCTGGCCTACCTCATGCCCGCCCTGGAGGCCGTGTTCGGCGGCGGCTCCGTGCTGTACCTCGCGCCGACTAAGGCCCTGGCCGCCGACCAGCTCCGCTCGCTGCGCGGCCTCAAGCTCGCCCAGCTGCGCGCCGCGACGTTCGACGGCGACACTCCGGCCGACGAGCGCACCTGGGTCCGCCAGTTCGCCGACTACGTCCTCACCAACCCCGACATGCTGCACCGCACGGTCCTGCCCGGCCACGCGCGCTGGGCCCCGTACCTGCGGCGGCTCCGCTACGTCATCGTCGACGAGGCGCACGGCTACCGCGGGGTGTTCGGCTCCCACGTCGCCCAGATCCTCCGGCGGCTGCGGCGCGTCTGCGCCCGGTACGGCTCCGAGCCGGTGTTCATCCTCGCGTCGGCGACCGCCTCGGACCCGGGCGTGTCGGCGTCCCGGCTGACCGGGGTCGATGTCGCGGAGGTGGCCGAGGACGCCTCGCCGCGCGGCGCGACGTCGTTCGCGCTGTGGGAGCCGCCGCTGACCGAGCTGCGCGGCGAGCACGGCGCCCCCGTACGCCGCACGGCCACGGCCGAGGCCGCCGACCTCCTCGCCGACCTCGTCATCGAGGACGTGCAGACCCTGGCCTTCGTACGCTCGCGGCGCGGCGCGGAGGCGGTCGCGCTCGGCGCCAAACGGGCCCTCGCCGAGGTCGCTCCGGACCTGCCCGCCCGTGTCGCCGCGTACCGGGCCGGATACCTGCCCGAGGAGCGACGGGCGCTGGAGAAGGCCCTGCGGTCCCGGGAGCTCGTCGGGCTCGCCTCCACGAACGCCCTCGAACTCGGCGTCGACGTCTCCGGCCTCGACTCGGTGATCATCTGCGGCTGGCCCGGCACGCGCGCGTCGCTGTGGCAGCAGGCCGGCCGCGCGGGCCGCTCGGGCCAGGACGCCCTCGCCGTCCTGATCGCCCGCGACGACCCCCTCGACACCTACCTCGTGCACCACCCGTCGGCGATCTTCGGCACGCCCGTCGAGGCGACCGTCCTCGACCCCGACAACCCGTACGTCCTCGCCCCGCACCTGTGCGCCGCCGCCGCCGAACTCCCGCTCACCGAGAAGGACCTGCCGCTGTTCGGCCCGTCGGTCAAGGACCTCCTGCCCGACCTCGTACGCCGCGGGCTCCTGCGGCACCGGCCCACCGGCTGGTACTGGACCAAGCGCGAACGCGCCACCGATCTCGCCGACATCCGCGGCGCCGGCGGCCCGCCCGTCCAGGTCGTCGAGGCCGCCACCGGACGCCTCCTCGGCACCGTCGACGAGCCGTCCGCGCACACCACGGTCCACCAGGGCGCCGTCTACCTCCACCAGGGCGAGTCGTACGTCGTCCAGACCCTCGACCTGGAGGACTCGGTGGCGCTGGTCGAGGCGGCCGACCCCGACTACACGACCACCGCCCGCGACGTCACCGACATCTCCATCCTGGAGACCCTCCGGTCGACGTCCTGGGGCGAGGCGACCCTGTGCTTCGGCACCGTGGAGGTGACCCAGCAGGTCGTCTCCTACCAGATGCGCCGCCTCGCGAGCGGTGAGGTCCTCGGCGAACGCCCGCTCGACCTGCCACCCCGTACGCTGCGCACCCGCGCGGTCTGGTGGACGCTGCCCGACGAGGCGCTGCGGGTCCTGGGCGACGCCGACGTCGGCGGCTCGGCACACGCCGCCGAGCACGCCTCGATCGGCCTGCTGCCGCTGTTCGCGACCTGCGACCGCTGGGACATCGGCGGGGTCTCGACGGCCCTCCACCCGGACACCGGCCGGATGACGGTCTTCGTGTACGACGGCCACGACGGCGGCGCGGGCTTCGCCGAACGCGGCTACGAACAGGCCGGACGCTGGCTGCGCTCGACTCGCGAGGCCATCGGCGACTGCGAGTGCGAACACGGCTGCCCCTCCTGCATCCAGTCGCCCAAGTGCGGCAACGGCAACGATCCCCTGGACAAGCAGGGCGCGCTCGACCTGCTCGACGCCCTGCTGAAGCAGGCACCCTCTCGCTGATCACGCGACCCGGCCCACGGTGCTCCGCGGGCGGGCCACCGGCGGGGTTGGCGGCGACCTGTTCGGGGCTCATGAGCCCTCGGAGGTCGGGGCCCCTCGGGGGTCGCAAGCCCTCGGGGTCGGGGGCTTCGGGGGTCAGGGCGCCGCAGATCACCGAGCCGGCCGCGGGCGGGGCGGCGAGACCGCCCACGGCCGCCCTGCCCGCGCTGCGGCGAGCCGGACGGCGTCGCATCTCTCCGGCTCGCTGACGCGCCGTCCGGTCGGCTGGTCCGTGACCGCTGTGGCAGGGGTGGCCCCTGTTGAAGGCGGCGACTTCCCGCTAACTTGGCCCATCCGACAAATCGCCGGTGGCACGACATGCCGCCGCGGGTCGTGGCTCGCGTTCCAGGGTCATGGGAGAGGAGACGTATCGATGGTCATCCTGGGAATCGTGCTGGCTGCCGCGGCGGTGGCCGTTGGCATCGGCGTCATCGCCGGGAACTCATCATCCGCCTCGATCGACGTCTTCGGGCAGCACGTGCCAGGCGTGCAGACCGAAGGACAGGTCTTCGCCGCGGGTGTACTCGTGGCGTTCGTGTTCCTGCTCGGCCTGGCACTGGCCTTCCTGACGATGGGCCGCGCCCTGCGAGCACGCCGCGAGCTCCGCGACCTGCGGGACGAGCACCGCGAGTCGATCACCACGCTGGAGATGGAGAAGCAGCAGCTGCAGCGCGACCTGGCCCGCGCCCGCAGCGCCACCGGCGGCACCGCGAGGACGGCCGACGACATCCCTGTCGCCGGCGGCCAGAGGCCCAATCGCGACCCGGTCTCCACGTTCTTCGACCGCACCGACTGACCGCCCCCGCTACAGGTGTAGAACGGCGGGATGGACGCCAGAGCGCACGCCAACGGAACGAACGGGCGCAACGCGATCGTGGTCGGTGGTGGAATCGGCGGGCTGGCGGCCGCCGTCGCGCTGATCCGATGCGGATGGCAGGTGGAGGTCCTCGAGCGCGCCCCTGCCTTCGAAGAGGTCGGCGCCGGCCTGTCCCTGTGGCCCAATGGGGTACGCGCCCTGGACGCGCTGGGTCTGGGCGAGAACGTTCGCAGGCGGGCCATGACGGAGACCGAAGGCGGCATCCGAAACGTTTCCGGCCGCTGGCTGGCCCGAACCGACGTACGAGAACTGGGACGCCGATACGGTCCGGTCGTCGCCGTACACCGCGCCGATCTGACCGAGGTCCTACGCCAGGCCGTACCCACGGCCGCGCTGCACATGAACGCCGAGGTCACCGGCGTCGAAGCCGCAGGCCCCGGGGTCGAGGTCCGGCACACGGCAGGGGTGTCCCAAGCCGACCTGCTGGTGGGCGCCGACGGGATCCGGAGCGTCGTCCGGCGTTCGCTCTGGCCTGACCATCGCGCACCCCGCTACGCGGGATACACGGCCTGGCGCCTGATCGTCGATACGGGAGGTCATCCGTCGGCGGTCGGCGAGACCTGGGGACGCGGCCAGCGAGCGGGGATCGTGCCGCTCGCCGACGGCAGCACCTACTTCTTCGGCGCCGCGAGCGCTCCCGAAGGGCAGCGCAGCCCCGACGGCGAGCTGGCGGAGATCCGGCGGCGTTTCAACGACTGGCACGCGCCGATCCCCGAACTCCTCGCCGCCGCCTCCGAGGACACGGTGATGCGTCATGACATCTACGAACTGCCGCCGTTGCGCACCTTCGTCCATGGCCGCACCGCACTGCTCGGCGACGCCGCGCACGCCATGACCCCGACCCTGGGGCAGGGCGCCAACCAGGCTCTGGAGGACGCCGTCACGCTGGCCGCGATGCTCGCCGCACACCCGGACGTGGAATCCGCTCTCGCCGTCTACGACCGCCAGCGCCGCGCCCGCACGCAGATGATCGCCCGCCGGTCCCGTCTGATCGGAATGGTCGCGCAATGGAGTTGGCAGCCCGCCGCCGGCCTGCGGGACCGAGCCCTGCGCCTGAGCCCGTCCTCCTCCCTCCTGAGGGCGCTCGCTCCCGCACTCTCCTGGCACCCCCCAGCCCTGGAGCCCGCCAACCGTCCCTCATGAAAGCCGGCCCCGCGCCCGCCGCGGCCAGGCAAGGCGCGGAATCGCGCCATGTCACAGGCATCGCCCAAAGCACAGGAATTGCGCTGGGCACCAGCATCGTGCAGGGCACAGGTGTCGCGGGGCACAAGCATCGCTGCCGGGCACACGCCTCGCGCGCAGCGACGGACGAGGTCGTCCGTCGGAGGTCAGCTCCGGCGCCGCCGCCCGCGGTAGCCGCGGCGGGCAGGGGCAGCCTCCCGGTGGCCGACGTCTGCGGAAGATTCCTCCCGGGCCTCCCCGGCCTTCTGGTGGTCGCCGGCCCGATCCTCTGCTACCGCCGCGCCATCGGCCTTCTGGCGCGGGCCGGCGGCGGCTTCCACAACCGAAGCAGCGGTTTTGGAATCGCCTGTCCCCGCGTCCCGGGCGTCATCGGCCGCTTCGGCCGTCCCAGCGCCCGTAGTGGCGAGCTCGGTCACCGGTGCCCTTCGCCGCCGCCGGACGGTCGGCGTCCCTCCACGGGACGACTTCCCACCGGCACGACCGGTGCGACCGCCGGGGCCGGTCTGGGCGGCGCGTGCCTCCGCCGCCAGTCGCTGACGGCGGGACCACATGCCGAAGTGCGCGGACAGCAGCAGGAGCACCAACGCGGCCGCGACGCTCTGACCCCACTTGATCGGAGTGGTCGCGGAGACATTGTCCGCCCGCACCTGCTTGGTGTTCGGAGCGGCGATCTGCGGATCCGGCGTGGGGTACTGGAATCCGACCCCCGAGCCGCCCGGGCCCAACGACGGCAGACTGAACGGCGAGTTGTTGCCCAGCGGCTGCGTCGGGACACCGCCGGTGCCGGTCCCGGTGCCGCTGGGCAGGGTCGGGCCCGATCCTGGAACCGTCGGGTAACCGCCGGACTTCGGCGTCTTGCTCGGCGTCGTCTTGTGGTGCGTCGGCTTGGGCTTCGGCGAGGTCGAACGGGCGTTCACCGAGAACCCGCTCGTGTCGTACGTGCAGGTGGTGAGGTTGCCGATCACCTTCAGTACGAAGTATCCGTCCTCCTGAACAGCCACGTCTCCCGAGATAGTGCCGTCGTGGACGGTCGGTCCTATCTGCCGGTCGAGACCGGGCCCGGAGATCTGGAGGTGGGCGCCGGCGAGCATGCCGCTGACCTTCGCACTGACGTGGACGCTCGATCCGGCGGTGATCGACCCGGAGGGAGGAGTGATCGAAGCACTCGCCAGGCCGTACCAGCACGAGTCCTCGGCGTTCGCGGGGCCGCTCTCACCGACGGCGATGACGGCTACGGTCAGTGGAGTCATCAGGGCGACTGCGGCGGCCTTGGCGACCTTCCTCACGACGCCGTCCCTTCCTCGACAACTCTTCCGTCGCACCGGCTCGGAACACCGGCGACGACGCCGATCCCTTGATCGAAACGACCGGGTGAGAAGAACGTCACGGCCGTTCCGAGTGACTCTAGGGGTTTCTGAAGCCGATGGTGGTAATTGTTCGCAGCAGCTTATCGGACACTATCTCCAATAGAGTCACAGATCCATACCAATGCCCCACTATGCGTGGGGCAGAGGTACGCATCCCATCTACGGATTCAACGAGCCAAGTCGCCTCCGGTCACGCCCTTCCCCGGTGAATCAGGTTCCGGCACGCCGCCGCCGTCCACCGGGCCGGCGCGGGCTCGGGCGGTGACGGTCAGCCGACCCAATCGCGGCAGCGACCGGACCTGGGAAGTGACGATGACGTCCGCAACCGAGCCGTGAACCCCGCACTCGTGGAGCCGCGCCTGAGAGTCGCGCGCCACTCGTGCCGCGAGCAGGCAGGCACGCTCGGATCCCTCGGCCGCGTGTGCGGCTGCTGCGAGTGCCGCGAGATCGGCTGCGGCGTACGCACGATGCCGGGCGGCGCGTGCCCCACCCACGACCATCGCCATGGCGGCCACCGCCCAGACGGCTCCGATCAGCGCGACCGTCCACACGGTGCCCGAACCTCGGTCGCCGGAGTCCCTCTTCCTGGACCAGCGTGCGCTCTCGATCGTCCTGCGCGTCAGCGCGCCGATACCGACGCCGTTTCCCGCAGCGCCTCTGCTCCGACCTCCCATCCCTCTACAGACTCCCATCCGCCCAGAACCTCCCCCTCAAACTCCTCCCTGCTCAGCACCTCCCCCTCAGCACCTGCCCCTCAGCACCTGCCCCTCAGCACCTCCGCCCTAAGCACCTCCGCCCTCGGCACCTCCACCCCGGCACCCCCACCCTCGGGACTCCCGCCCTACCAGCGTTTCCGCCGGATCTTCGACACTTCAGCCGCGGGTGGCCGGCGTCTGGGTGCCTCCTTCCGGCTCGGTGGCGGCGGCGGCCTGCGCTCGCAACCTCAGGGATGGAAAGAGGCTCCGCACCGGAGGGCTCACCACGGCTCGTACGACCACACGGGTGGTCCGAGGGTCTCGGTCGATCCAGACGCTCGCGCCTGGAGGGGCCGCACGCCGAGCGGCTGCCCTGACCTCGGCCAGGGGCTCGCCTCGGGCGGCGGCGCGGGCACCGGCTCTCGCGGCGTCCACGCATGCGACCTGGGCGGCCGCGGCGCTGACCCCCCACATCGCGATCGCGAGGATGAGGACGAGCGCCGGGAAGGCAACCGCCGTCTCGACGGTCACCGACCCTCGATCACCGGACTTGAGGACTCCGCGTCGCCGTACCGGGCCACCGGGCGGTGCGGTGCGGGCCGTGTGGCCCGCATCCGCCGTGCCCGCTCGGCGTCGTATCGGTGTCCCGCATTGACCGCCAGAGCCTCCGGCGACCGCCGCGGCCGGAATCCGGGCACCCGTCGGCGCATCGATCCGTGCGACATCCCGTACGGCCTGCCCGGACTCGCCGACACGCCCGCACCCCATCGCGGCGCTCTCGGATCCGGTCACCGCCCCCAGTCCGATGAGCATGGGACCCGAAGCCACGGCTGAGACCCGCCCCCGCTGATCATCGCCCGCATTGCAGCCGTTCAACCGACGAGGTTGAGCGCGCGATGGATGATCGTTAAGAGCATTTGCCGGACTTCGGGGCTGGTCACGATCTTGAACAACAGGCCGGCGAACGCGGCGGCCGCCACCGTGCCGACGGCGTATTCGGCGGTGGACATGCCGTCGTCGCTCCCGTAGCGACGCCGACGGCACCTCAGCGCGGAGACGATGCGCATGTGATCCTCCTATCCGGACGACGGACGCGAGAGCGCCCGTCATCAGCCTCGCGGGACGCCCAGAGTCCGACCACTCCCGAACACGGTTCTGTGGAAAACTGGCGCCGGCGGCAACCGGCGGATACGGGGCTTGAGCAACGACGGAACGGCCACATCCCCGCCGAATGACATGACCCTGCCGGGTCTCCGTGCCCGTGATGCGAGTGACTCTTGATTGATCACTTTATGTAGTTATACTACTACTGTCTGCATCGACTCCTTGCTGGAGGTTCCCCCGATGGATGCACGTCTGGATCGAATCAAGGCCGCGTTCGACGCTCTCGACACGAACTCCAACGGCTACCTGGAAGCGGAGGACTTCGACGGGCTCGGGCACCGGATCATCCAGGCTCTGAACGTGGCGGAGAGCTCGCCCAAGGCCCAAGCGCTCCACACGAGCTGCCGGCTCTACTGGCAGGGACTGGTCGACAGCCTCGACCGGAACAACGACGGGAGGCTGAGCTCTGAGGAGTACGCCCGGTTCCACGAACCTAACGGGTACGAGGAGAACGTCCGGCCCTACGCGGAGGCGCTGACCGCGATATGCGATCGCGATGACGACGGCTTCGTCCAGCACGCCGACCTCGTGCGGGGTCTGGGGGCTGTGGGCTTCCCCGTGGAGAACATCGAACGGCTCTCCCAGGCGCTCGACCCACAAGGCACCGGCCTGATCTCCAGGAGCGAGTGGCGGACCGCCATCGAGGACTTCTTCCTCGCCAAAGGCAGCCACGCCGTCAGCGACACGCTGGTCTGACACCCCGGCGACCGGTGTCGATGCCGGCCATCGGCTCGACGCATGTTCCCCGTCTCACCTGCGCCTGACGGTTCGAGGATGAACTCGCCGACCGTGCGTGGGGCCCGGAGAGGAGAGCCCATGGCCGGTAACACCGGCGTGGAAGAAGGTGTCGGACGGACCGCCCTCATGGTCGCCGCAGCGCGGGCGATCGAGACCCACCGCCACGACGCCCTGGCGCGGGACGTCTACGCCGAGCATTTCGTTCGAGCGGCACGGGCGTCCGCGGCCTGGCCGGTGCGCCTGCAGCAGGTTCCAGACGGCGACGCCGATCCGTTCTGGGGCCGGTTCGCGCGCTACTTCGGCCTGCGGACGAGGGTCCTCGACGACTTCCTTCTACGGCAGGTGCGCGCGGGGACCCGGCAGGTCGTCCTCCTCGGGGCCGGCCTGGACACGCGGGCGTACCGGCTCGGCTGGCCGCCCGGCTGCACGATCTTTGAAATCGACCAGGAGGACGTCCTCGCGTTCAAGAACCGCGTGCTCGACGAGCTGCGTGCCGTGCCGAAGGCCGAGCGCATCACGATCGGGGGCGATCTACGCCTCGAATGGGCTCGGGAGCTGACCGACGCGGGCTTCGACCCGGCGGCACCGACCGCCTGGCTCGCCGAGGGGCTGTTGCTCTACCTTCCCCATGCAGCCGAACGCGCCCTCATCGAGGCAGTGGACAGGCTGAGCGCGGCGGGGAGCGCTCTGGCCTACGAGGTCAAGATCGGTACGGAGTCTGCGGCCGTCCGCGCAAGCCCGATCTACTCGGCTGCCAGGCGACGGATCGGCATCGATCTTCTCGTCCTGTTCGGAGAGGAGCCGAGGCCCGACTCCGCCGCGGACCTGGCCGCCCAGGGCTGGTCCACATCGGTCCACACCGCGTTCGAATTCACCCGCCGCCACGGGCGCGGCCCCCACCCCGAGCCCGAACGGCACGACGCACTGGCCGCCAACCGATGGGTGTTCGCAAGCCTGCCCTGGCCGTGACCCGGCCGAAGGACAGGCCTTCGGGGAGGCCGGGTGCAGGAATCAGCGGGCGGCATCATCACCTTCGGCAACCCCTGACCGGCCGCCCCGAAGCATCGCGAAGGCCCAGATCACCGCTGCGGGTCCCCGTACCGGGTTCTGGACGCGAGGCCGGCAGGCGAGCGGAGTGCTCAGGGCAGGAGCAACGTGGCCGCGATGCCGGCGACGGCCGGGACGATGCCCAGCAGGATGAATGCCGGCAAGAAGCACAGGCCGAGCGGGGCGACGGCTCGGACCCCCGCGGCCCTCGCACGCTTCGCGGCGGCCACCCGCGCGACGCGCCGCTGGTCGCGCGCCAGACGGGCGAGAGTGGCGGCAAGGGGTGCGCCCCCGGACGCGGCACGGGCCGCCGCGCGGCCCAGCGGCGCCAGGACAGGGTCCTGGGCGAGCGTGAGCCACTCCACGGCAGGGTCCGCGCCGAGCCGGATACGGGCCGCCACGCGGGCCAGTTCGGCGCCGAGCGGTCCGCCGACGGCACCGGCCACGGCCTCGACCGACTCGTGCCAGGCGCCGCCGCCCCGAAGGCACGCCGCCAGTAGATCGATCGCGATGGGCAGCTCGGCGACGACGCGGCCTCGGCGTTCGCGAGCCGCCTTCGGCTCCAGCCGCCCGAGGAAGCGCATGAGCCCCACCGCGACCAGGACGCCCGCCACCCAGCCCACCGGACCTCCCAGCAGCAGCGCGCAGGTGATGCCGGCCAACACACTCACTCCGGGCTTGAGGCGATCATTCCTCCGCTCTTCGCCCGGGTCCGGGCGGCCCTCGGCCGACCTCCGGCGGCCGTCGACGGCCGCCGAGCCGTCGTCCGGGCTCCCCGTGCGGCCCGCGACCGTTCCAGAACGGCCCCAGAGCGATCGATGAGAACGACGTGTGGTCTGTCCACGAGAACGGCTCACGGCCGCTCCCGCAGGGCTCACAAGCTGCCGTGAGCGGCTCTCCGTCCACGCCGCTGCGGCCTCTGTATCGGCAGGCCGACGCCTATCGGCGAACAGCCTGCCGAGCCGCCCACCCGCCGAGTCGCCCGAGACGGCGATGAACCCCGCGAGGCCGGCACAGCCGATCACGGTCAGCTCGAGGAACATCGATGATCCCTCCGCACAGTCGGATGCGCTCCGCTTCGGCTTCCGCCGGGGTCGGCAGGCGGCATGTTCGACGGTGGTCGTCGGGGTCCTGCGGAAGACCCGTCGCCCGCAGGAGCGGCCACGGCGCGCGTCCGAGGACCACCACCGGAGCCCCTCCGGAGACCCGCCGCCCCCAGAAGCGGCCACGGCGCGCATCCGAAGACCACCACCGAAGCCCCACCAAAGACCCGCCGCCCCCAGAAGCAACCACGGCGTCGTGTGCTCGGGCCGGGCAGAACCGCATGCCGTCGGCGTCGGCCGGGCGCTGTCGCGTCACCGGATCTCCTCGGCGGCGGCGGCCAGGCGCCTGGTCCACCAGAGGCCGAGGACGTCCAGACCGACGCCGAATCCCAGACACAGTGCTCCGGGCACCGTGCCGGACAGGAAGGCGAACGGCCGGGCGCCCAGGGCGACGGCCATGAGCAGGCCGAGGAGGGGCAGCCCGGCGAGCAGCCGCGCCGTCGCACGCGGGCCGGCGAGTTGGAGGGCGACCTCCTCACGGTGCTCCTGCTCGTCGCGGAGCGCCGCGGCGAGACCGTCGATGACGCGGGCGAGCATGCCGCCGCGGTCGACCCCGATGCGCCAGCAGCCGGCGAGCAGGCGGAGCCCCTCGCAGCCAGGGGTCGCGGCCGCTCGTTCGAGGCACGTCGCGACGTCGTCGCCCGACCGGGCGGCTTCCACGACGAGTCCGAACCGGGGAAGGGACAGGCCCTCGGCGGCACCGGACAGCGCGGCACCGGGTGGGCGTCCGGCCGCGAGCTCGGCCGAGATCCCGTCGCACAGCTCGACGACCGCGGCCCGCCGTGCCGCGAGGTCGCGTCGCCCGCCGGTGAGCACGTCGCGCAGGCGATGCATCCGGTCGATCATGCGGGGACCGGAGACCCGCTCGGACGCCGCCCCGGACCGCGCCGGCATGACCGAGGTCAGCCGGAACGCGGCCGGCGAGGGCAGCGACAGGACCCAAACGCCGGCGGACACGCACGCCACGGCCAGGAAGGCGATCACGGCGGTGGCCCGCCGAGCCGGGCGGCCAGGGCCGGGGCGCCCGGGCCCTCGTGGATCGCGCCGTCGGCGCCGTAGGAGACGGCCGGGACCACCTCCACGAGGCCGTCCGACCGCCGTTGGAATACACAGATCTCGGCCACCCGGCGTCGCCCGCCCGGCGCCTCGCGGACGAGGTGCACGACGACGTCGAGGGCCGCGGCGAGCTGGCTGTGCACGGCCTCGCGGCTCAGCCCGGCCGCGCACGCGAGGGCCTCGAGCCGGGCGGGTACGTCGGCTGGGGCGTTGGCGTGCAGGGTGGCGCAGCCGCCCTCGTGCCCGGTGTTGAGGGCGGCCAGCAGGTCGACGACCTCCGCGCCGCGGACCTCGCCCACCACGAGGCGGTCTGGTCGCATCCGCAGGGCCTGGCGGACGAGGTCGTGGAGGGTGACACCGCCGGCTCCCTCGATGTTCGGCGGGCGGGTCTCCAGACCCACGACGTGCGGGTGCGCGGGCCGCAGCTCGGCGGAGTCCTCCACCAGGACCAGGCGCTCGCCCGGGTCGGCCAGCGAGAGCAGTGCCGACAGGACGGTCGTCTTCCCCGTGCCCGTACCGCCGGTGATGAGGAAGGCCAGTCGGGCGGCGACCAGGGCGTCCAGCAGGTGGGCGCCTTCCGGCGGGACGGCCCCGGCGGAGATGAGCTCGGTGAGCGTGAAGGCCCGGTGCCGCGGCAGGCGCAGCGACAGTGTGGTGCCCCCTGAGGCGATCGGCGGCAGCACGGCGTGCAGCCGGACCCCGCCGGGCAGCCGGGCGTCGGCGTACGGGGCGGTGTCGTCGAGCCGTCGGCCGGCCGCGGCGGCGAGCCGCTGGGCCAGTCGGCGCACCGCGACGTCGTCGGGGAATCGCACGCGGGTAAGGCGCAGACCCGCGCCGGTGTCGACCCAGACCTCGCCTGGGCCGTTGACCAGGACGTCGGTCACCTCGGGGGCGCGGAGCAGAGGCTCGAGAGGGCCCGCGCCCACCAGGTCGGCCCGGACCTCGTCCGCGAGGGACAGCACCTCCGTGTCGCCGAGCACCCGCTCCTCCGCTCTCAGTGCGGCCGCCACGTGCGCGGCGGTCGGGGCCGCGCCCGTCCCGACGAGCCGCCCGCGGACCGCCTCGGTCAGATCGCTCATGACGCCCTCCCTTTCGTGATCGCTGTGCGGGCCGCCCCAGAGGTGCCCGGTGGATCTCTGTCCGGCCGCGTGGCGCCCAGAGCGCGCCTCGCCGCGTTGCCGGCCCATCCCACGAAAACGCGCAGAGACGGCCCCGCCGGCCTCCGCGTCTCCGCGGGGACCCCGGGAGGAGTCGCCGGCCGACGCCGGGCCGCCTCCCTTCTCCGCAAGTGTTTGCCGAGCTGCTGTCCGGCGGGCTCGGTGCCTGGTGGCCGTCGGCAGGTGAGCACTCCTTCCGCCTGAACGCTTGCGAGGCACGCTCTGGACCGCCGCTCGCTACGAACGAGATCCGCCGGACACCCTTTGAGCCGGGCGGCCCCAAGGTGCGGTGCCCGGCCGGGGTCCGGTCCGCTCCGGGACATCGGGAGCGGCCGAGGAGACGCGGTCGGGGCCGGGCATCGCCGGCAACTACCGCCCGCGTCCCGGCGGGTGGGCCGCAGGCGGGCAAAGCGCCGAGGCACCGCCCCGGGACCGGCGGCGCCCATCAGCGGATCTCTCCGCGCAGCGGCCGGTCGTGCGCCAGGTCGGTG
Organism: Actinoallomurus vinaceus; assembly: GCF_039542055.1. Classification (NCBI taxonomy): domain Bacteria; kingdom Bacillati; phylum Actinomycetota; class Actinomycetes; order Streptosporangiales; family Thermomonosporaceae; genus Actinoallomurus; species Actinoallomurus vinaceus. The sequence goes on along the minus strand of NZ_BAABHK010000011.1, from coordinate 114,147 downwards.
AGGAACCGGCGGCAGAACCCATCAAGCGCACCGCCCCTCCCTGGGCGGTCGCCCCGCTCGATCGCGCTCGCCAGTCGCCTGTCCGTGGACACGACGCCGGCCAGAGGCAGGCGCAGCGACTCGGCGATGACGGCGGGCTTCAGACCACCGGGTGCGGGACCGCGGACGACGACCCGGAGGTCGCGTGAGTAGGCGCGGACCAGCCCCGCGACCCGGTCGGCCGCGACGGTGGCGCGCACCTCCGCGGGGACGACGAGCAGCGTGGTGTCGGCGGAGGCCAGGACCTCCGCGCTCGCGTCGGTGACCTGCCGCGGCAGGTCCGCGACCACCAGGTCGTAGCCGCGGACCGCCGCGTCGAGCACCGACCGCATCGTCTCGGCCGAGACCGGCTCGGCCGCCCCGCGATGCCACGAGAGCACCGCCAGCCCGTCACGCGCCGGCAGGGAGTCGTGGAGCGCGGCCGTGCTCAACCGCCCCTGCCGGTCGGCGTAGTCGGACCACCTGGCCCCGGGCGTCCCCTCCGCGCCCAGGACCAGGTCGATGCCGCCGCCGAGCGGATCCCCGTCGAGGAGCAGCGTGCGAAGGCGGCACCGCGCGGCGACGCCGGCCAGTGCCGCGGCCAGCACGCTCGCGCCCGCCCCGCCGCGCCCGCCCAGGACGCCGACCAGCGCAGCCCGCCCGCCGGCCGGCTCGGCGGCCGCCGCCATCTGGTCGACCAGCCAGGTCTCGGCCTCGGGCAGGGCCACCACCTGCTGCGCCCCGATCTCCACGGCGAACCGGTAGACGTCGTCGCCGCCGGTCTCGTCCATGGCGAGGATCACGCCCGGCCGCCGCTCGGGCGATGACCGGGCGAGGTCCCCGGCTAAGTCGGCGCCGACCACGACGAGCGCGGCATCGCGCCAGGCGGCCCGGGCGCCCGCCGGGTCGGCGGCGAGCCGGGTCTCGACGTCCGCCGCCGCGGCCAGGCGCAGCAGGTCGTCGACGAGCACGGAATCGGCAGAGGCGATCAGCACGATGGCGGACATGGCATCTCCTCGCTTTCGCGAGGTCAACGATGCGCCCACCGTCGTCGACGCCGAAAGAAGCCTTCCCCAACCTGTGGATAACTCCGTCGTCGGCGGTGCCGCCAGGAGACAAAACGGCTGGGGATACGAGACGACCCCCGCCGGGGGGGAGAGCGGGGGTCGCCGGACGGTCCGGCTCCGGGGGGGTAGAGCCGGTCCCGTTTTCCCGGGAGGTCTCGAAGGCCAAGTCGAAGCCAGGCACTCGTCAGCGGACGGTAAACCCGGCGCCCCCCAGTGTATGCAGGTTCAACATAATGTCGCCCGATCACTCGGTGTTCCGTCGAAGTGGCGACCAATTCGTGATCATTGGCCGACCGCCCATAACGGGAGTATTCGGGCGTTTGCTACGCGGGGGGTGCGTCGAGAACGCCTGCCGTAAGTGGCTGCAGCGTAGCGGAAGCAGGCGAGATCGTTCTGCGCTCGGGCACGCTTGATTGATACAGAGGTAGATCACACTGCGTGATCTTTTTCCCGTCGCCGGAGTGACGCCCGACCACCGCGACCAATGCCGCATTTCCGAAGTCGATCTCTTGTGCGGGTTCACGGTTCCGCCCTCGAAGATCGCCTCGCGTACCCCGGTCCGGCGAATCGAGGGCTTGCCAACTGGGCTGATTCGGCGTAGACAGGTTGCACGGACCTAGTGTCCGAGCACGGCAGCCGGGCACCCACGCGCGACCAGCCGCGGGAGGCGCGTCGAGACGGGCTTGACCCGATCCGACGAATAGAGGTGCACGCTTGGTAACCCGGTGTGACGTGTCGGCGACGGCGTTCCTCCGGGAGCGCCGTTCGCTTTGCGCCGGTCCGTTCGCTCTGCGTCGTCGGCCATCCCCGTTCCGCCGCGCCGATATCGATTACGCGCCGTCCATGGACCCGTCGGCACCCGCACGTGGGGTAACCGGATCGACTGAACCCTCTCACCCCGCCGACGATGCGGAGATCACCCCGCGCGTCCTGACATTGCCTTGACGGACGGCCGGCACCAACGCCTCTCCGTACCGAGAAAGTGTCCCGAGAGCCCGGAAAAGCGAACGGCTCCACATCCCGCCGGTCGAAGCACCGTCCGCGCCCGTCGACCGCAAGATGTCACCCGCGCCCCGCCGACCGCGAGGCACGCCTCAACCGCAAGGCGCCGTCTCGGACCGCGCGGGACGCCTCAGCCGCGCAGGAACGCCTCGCAGACCGCGAGCGCGTCGCGCGCGCCCAGCTCGACGGCCTCGGCACAGTGGCACACCCAGCGCGCCACGCCGTCCGGAGTGCCCGTCGTGTAACCGCGCAGGGCGTTCCCGTACGTGTCCTGGAGCTCGAGGTGCCCGACCTCCGGGGCGGTCAGCGACTTGGGATCGAGGCCCCGGTCGACCAGGGTGAGCCGCGCCGCCGCCCGGGCCACGATGCCGTCGCCCCAGCCGAACGGCCGCAGCGCCAGCAGCTCGCCGTGCACGATCGCGGCGACGACGACGGCCGGCGCCTCCGTCGGGGCGGTCAGCAGGTCGCTGAGCACGTCGAGGCGCGCGGCGACCTCCTTGGCCGACGGCGGCGGGCCGAGTTCGAGGGGGTCGGCCGCGTCGTCGTCCGGGCGTGGCCGGCCCAACGCGTCGGGGTCGACGGCGTCCGCGGCCGCCAGGGCGTGGAGCCGCGCGAGCGCCTGGCGCGGGGCCTTCCGCCAGATGTCCGCGAGCGATCCGAGTTCGGCCGACACCCGCAGCGCGCCCTGCACGACCGGATCGTTCGACAGGCCGCCGCGAACCTCGTCAAGGGGCGCCGAGACGCCTTCGAGGGCGGCCGAGGCCCGGGCGCCGCGCAGTGCCGACTCCGCGGAGACCTCGGCGCTGCGCCGCCGCAGGATCCGGTGGCCGAGCAGCCGGTCGACGGCCTCCCGGGTCCGCTCGACGGCCTCGGGCACGTCGGGCAGGGTCGCGACGTTGGCAAACGGATCGCTCATCGGACGCGCGGCGTTCGGAGCCCGCCCCGGCGGCGGGCCGGTACGGAGACGCCGCTTCCTCCTTGGAACATCGGTGGCCGTCACGGCACGGCGCGGGGTGGACGCGGCGCGATCCCCGCTCACGGGCGGAGACGGCGCCATCGCATGACCCTACGCGGCGTGCGCCCCTTGTAACGACATACGCGAAGCTGGTGAAGTTGGCATGGACCATCCTGACCTTCTGACCGATGGAGGAGCGCGTCGTGACGCAGGAAACCCCACACGAGACACTCTCCAACCTGCTCCAGGAGAGCCGGCGGTTCGCTCCCCCCGCAGATCTCGCCGAGGCCGCGAACGTCACCTCGGCGGCGTACGAGGAGGCGGCGGCGGATCGGCTCGCGTTCTGGGAGAAGCAGGCGAGGCGCCTGCATTGGAACACCGAGTGGGACACCGTGCTGGACTGGTCGAACCCGCCGTTCGCCAAGTGGTTCGTCGGCGGGAAGCTGAACGCCGCGTACAACTGCGTCGACCGGCATGTCGAGGCGGGTATCGGCGACCGGGTCGCCTACCACTGGGAGGGTGAGCCCGGCGACACCCGCACGATCACGTACGCCGATCTGCAGCGTGAGGTGTCCAAGGCCGCGAACGCCCTCCTCGAGCTCGGTGTCCAGAAGGGCGACCGGGTCGCGATCTACATGCCGATGATCCCCGAGACGGTGTTCGCGATGCTGGCCTGTGCCCGCATCGGCGCGCCGCACACGGTGGTGTTCGGCGGGTTCTCCGCCGACGCGCTGCGCGGCCGTATCGAGGACTGTGACGCGCACGTCGTGATCACCGCGGACGGCGGCTACCGGCGGGGCGCGCCGAGCGCGCTCAAGCCGAACGTCGACGAGGCCATCGAGGGCATCGACCACGTACGGAACGTCCTCGTCGTCCGCCGCACCGGCCAGGACGTCGCCTGGACGGAGGGGCGCGACGTCTGGTGGCACGACGTCGTCGACCGGCAGAGCGAGGAGCACGAGGCGGAGCCGCACGACGCGGAGCACCCGCTGTACGTCATGTACACCTCGGGCACGACCGCCAAGCCGAAGGGCATCCTGCACACCACCGGCGGCTACCTCACGCAGGTCTCCTGGACCCACAACGCGGTGTTCGACCTGAAGCCGGAGACCGACGTCTACTGGACCGCGGCCGACATCGGCTGGGTGACCGGCCACTCGTACATCGTCTACGGACCGCTGTCCAACGGCGCGACCAGCGTCATGTACGAGGGGACGCCCGACACCCCGCACAAGGGCCGCTGGTGGGAGACCGTCGCCAAGTACAAGGTGTCGATCCTGTACTGCGCGCCGACCGCGATCCGCACGTTCATGAAGTGGGGCGACGACATCCCCGCCCAGCACGACCTGTCGTCGCTGCGGCTGCTCGGCTCGGTCGGCGAGCCGATCAACCCGGAGGCGTACGTCTGGTACCGCCACAACATCGGCGGCGACCGTACGCCGGTGGTGGACACCTGGTGGCAGACCGAGACCGGCGCCATCATGATCAGCCCGCTGCCGGGCGTGACGCACGGCAAGCCCGGCGCGGCGATGCGGCCGCTGCCCGGCATCGAGGCCGACATCGTCGACGACCAGGGCACGCCGGTGCCGAACGGCGGAGGCGGCTTCCTCGTCGTCAAGGAGCCGTGGCCGTCGATGCTGCGCACGATCTGGGGCGACGACGAGCGGTACATCAAGACGTACTGGTCGCGCTTTGACGGCCTGTACTTCGCGGGCGACGGCGCGAAGAAGGACGACGACGGCGACTTCTGGCTGCTCGGCCGGGTGGACGACGTCATGCTCGTCTCCGGGCACAACATCTCGACCACGGAGGTCGAATCGGCGCTGGTGTCGAACTCCAAGGTCGCCGAGGCGGCGGTGGTCGGCTCCACCGACCCGGTCACCGGGCAGGCCATCGTCGCGTTCGTCATCCTGCGCGGGGAGACCGTCGACAACGGCGAGGCGCTCGTCGCCGAGCTGCGCGACCACGTCGCCAAGCACCTGGGCCCGATCGCCAAGCCCCGCCAGATCATGATCGTTCCGGAGCTGCCCAAGACGCGGTCCGGGAAGATCATGCGACGGCTGCTCCGTGACGTCGCCGAGAACCGCTCGCTCGGGGACGTGACCACGCTGACGGACAGCACGGTGATGGACCTCATCAAGACGAAGATGCCGTCCGCGTCGGGCGACGAATAGCGACGACCGAGCGCGGCCCCGCCTCCCGGGGCCGCGCTCTCTCATTCCACCTTCCCGGCCCCGGCCGTACGGCCGTGTCACGGCGGGTGACGGCCGCGCGGCGATAACGGCCCACCGCGCGAATCGGCCCGCCCCGCCACCGGTAACCTCGGACAGTCCTGTGCCGAGAAGCCGTTCTTGCGCCGGTAGTTCGCTGGTTCACTTCCTCATCGGCGATTCGGCCTATTCGGATCACGCGCCATCCGAGAGAGTGGCGACCGGCACTGAGAGGAGAAACATGACCGAGGTACGGCCGGACGGGCAGTATCCGAACGGGCAGTATGACGACAAATCACTCGGCGAGCTGGTCGCCATCGCCACGGGCAGCGTGTCACGCCTCGTCAAGTCGGAGATCGAGCTCGCCAAGCTGGAGCTGAAGGGCGACGCCAAGAAGGCGGCGCTCGGCGGGACCCTCTTCGCCGTGGCCGGGGTCATCGGCGGCGTCGTCGTCATCCTGCTGTCGATCGCTGCCGCGTACGGCCTGGTCGCGGCCGGTATCTGGCAATGGGCGGCGTTCCTCATCGTGGCGGGCTTCTACGTACTTCTGGCGGCCGTGCTCATCCTCATCGGCCTGTGGCGGATGAAGAAGATGAGCGGCGCCAAACGGTCCCGGCAGTCCGTGATGGAGGACTTCGCCATGCTGCGGCGAAACAGCGGTTCGGACGACGAGAAGCCCGCGCTGACCGAGTGACGTCCGCCGGCGGGGCGGGGTGACGCCCGCGGGCCGATGAAGAGGGGGCCGGACATGGCCGACGAGTCCGTCGTCCAGATCGATGGTCCGTGGCGGCACCGGTCGGTGAGCGCGGGGGGCACGCGCTTCCACGTCGTCGAGGCCGGGGAGGGTCCGCTCGTGCTGCTGCTGCACGGGTTCCCGCAGTTCTGGTGGTCGTGGCACCGTCAGCTGGTGTCGCTGGCCGGGGCGGGGTTCCGCGCGGCAGCCGTCGACCTGCGTGGATACGGCGGAAGCGACAAACCACCGCGCGGGTACGACCTGATCACGCTGACCCGGGACGCCGCCGGGCTGGTCCGCGCGCTCGGCGCGGCCAGTGCCACCGTCGTCGGGCACGACTGGGGCGGCCTGCTGGCCTGGACGATGGGTGTCTACCAGCCCCGAGTCGTCCAGCGGCTCGCCGTGGTGTCGGCGCCCCACCCGCTGCGCCTGCGCACCGCGATCGCGACGGATCCACTCGGTCAGGGCTGGGCGGCCCGGCACACGCTCGGCTTCCAACTGCCGATGGGGCCGGAGCGGCTGCTCGTCCGGGACGACGCCGCCCAGGTCGGCCACCTGCTGCGCGCCTGGTCGGCCCCCGGCTGGCCCGACACCGCCGGCGAGCGACTGTACCGCTCGGCCTTCCAGATCCCCGGAGTCGCGCACTGCGCGCTGGAGTACCACCGCTGGGCGGTGCGCTCGATCGTGCGCCCGGACGGCCTGCGGTACGCCCGCCGGATGCGCGCCCCCGTCCGCGTCCCCACGCTGCAGCTGCACGGCTCGCTGGACCGCTACGTGCTGCCCCGAAGCGCCCAGGGTTCGGGCCGGTACGTCGACGCGCCCTACCGATGGAGGCTGATCGAGGGGGTCGGGCACTTCCCCCACGAGGAACGCCCCGAGGCCTTCGACACCGAGCTCCTCTCCTGGCTCGCAGCCGGACAATAGGCATATGCGCGAACGCGAGGAGGACGGGGACCGACGATGGGGCGTGCGCGGCCTGAGGCCGGACAATAGGGGCATGCGCGATCGGGATGAGGTGGGACGGGCACGCAACGCACGGCCCCGGGACGCGTACGGCCGGCCGCTGCCGCACGACGCCGTCGGAGAGGAACGCGTCCCCGACGACTACGCCGCGGAGCCGGCGGAGGCGCTGACCGAGGCACAGCGGCTGCTCGACGCCGACCGTCCCTTCCATGCTCACGAGGTCCTGGAGGCCGCCTGGAAGGCCGCTCCGGACGCCGAGCGCGCCCTGTGGCAGGGGCTGGCCCAGTTGGCCGTCGGATTCACGCACGTACGGCGCGGCAACGCGCGAGGGGCCGCCACGCTGCTGCGCCGCGCCGCCGACCGCATCGCCCCGTACGCCGGGAGCACGCCGCACGGGATCGCGGTCGCCGAACTCGCCCGCGCGGCCTACGCGCTGGCCGACCGCATCGAACGCGACGGCCTGGACGCGGTCACGGACGCGGACCTGGCTCCCCGGCTGCGCGGCTAGTCCTGGAGGCGCTCAGTCCGAGCAGGCCTCCGTCGAGACGCTTCCGCTGGCGTTGACGCCCGCTTGGGCGTCCGGGGCGACCTCGTGGGCCGTCAGGGCGTATCCGGTGTCCTTGTTGTCGAGGGCGGCGGCGAAGACCACGCCGTACACCTTGCCGCTCGGCGCGAGCAGCGGACCACCGGAGTTGCCCTGTTCGACCAGCGCGCGGATGGCGAAGATCTCGCGCGTGACCTGGCCGGAGTGGTAGATGTCCGGGCCCTTGGCCTTCTGCTTGGCGCGGATCCGGGCGGCGCGCGGGGTGAAATTCTGGTTCTTCGGGTAGCCGGCGACGACGGCGTTGTCGCGGCTCTGCCCGCCCTCGTCGAACTGCAGGGAGGGGAGGCGCAGGCTCGGGACGTCGAGGACGGCGATGTCGCGTTTGTCGTCGTACAGCACGACCTTGGCTGGGAGGCCCCTCTTGCCCAGGGGGTACACCGTGGGGCCGCTGTCGACGCCCGCGACGACGTGGGCGTTGGTCATCACGCGGCCGGGGGCGTACACGAAGCCGGTGCCCTCGATCCGGCGCTGGCAGCTGTGCGCCGTCCCCATGATCTTGACGATGCTCTTCTCGGCCGCGAGCAGCTCCGGGGTGTTGAGGACCTTGGTGTCCGGGGGCGGCACCTCGGCGATGGGCTCACCGCCGAGCCCGCCGAACACCTGGGGGAACTCCGTCTTCGAGACGAAGCCGCGGAAGGAGGAGAACCAGGTGTTGGCCTGCTGCGGCATGAACGCGTCGACGCCGTGCAGCACCTCGGAGTTCTTGACCTGGGTGCGCAGCCAGACGATCGGCGACGTCACCAGGGCGCTGCCGATGAACCACGCCACCACGAGCAACGCGACGCTGCTGACGCACGCCCCGCCGACGGCGTCGACGCTGCGGGCCGACTCCCAGGTGACGCGGCTGCGCAGGGCGGAACCGACGGAGGAGGCGATCAGCTGCCCCAGGGTCGCGGCCAGGAAGGCGATGACGACGGCGAGCAGCGCCTGTTGCGCGGCGCCGTCGACGACCGCTTTGACCAGCGGCGGGGCGATCAGCATGCCGAGGACGACGCCCCCGACGAAGCCGACGAAGCTGAGCACGCCCACGATGAAGCCCTGCCGGTAGCCCGAGATGGCGAACAGCACGACGAGCACGAGCAGGATGAGATCAAGGATGTGATCGCCCAGCACCGGACAACCGTATAGCGGTTCGGGGTCCGAGGACGTCCCCTCCCCGGACCAGTTCCGCTTCGACGGCGTACGAACGGAGGACTACTCGCTGCCGGCGAGGTCGATGACCTCGGCCGGAAGGTCCTCGACCCGGCTCTTGTCCCAGGGGCGATCCCAGCCGGCCGCCTCGAGCACCGTGTGCAGGAGGCCGGCGGTGAATCCCCACACCAGCATCCCCTGGACGCGGAACGCCGGGCCGAGGTGGCCGGAGGGGCTGCGGACGCGCAGCCGGTTGGCGGGGTCCGTCAGCTCGGACAGCGGAACCCGGGCGACCGAGGCGACCTCGCGAGGGTCGGCGGCGGCGACGGAGGACGGCTCCCGCCACCAGGCGACGACCGGGGTGACGCGGTACCTGCTGTAGGGGATGTACAGCTCCGGCATCGTGGCCAGGAGGGTCACGCCGGAGGGGTCGAGGCCGGTCTCCTCGACGGCCTCGCGCAGGGCGGCGCCCTCCGGTCCGCCGTCGCCGGGGTCGATGCCGCCGCCGGGGAAGGCCGGCTGCCCGGCGTGCTTGCGGAGGGTGTCCGCGCGCTGGAGGAGCAGGACGTCGGGACCGTCGGGTCCCTCACCGAACAGGATGAGCACCGCGGCGGCGCGGGCGCCGTTCGCGGGCGGACGCAACAGGGCGGGGACCTGGACGCGGGAGGCCGTGGCCGCGAAGTCACGTAGCCACTCCGGGCAGTCCGTCGCCATGGGGGGTTCGACCGACATCATTGAGGGTTCAACGGAGTCGGCCTCCGGATCCTTCCCGGTCACGAGAAGGGACCGGACTTGACCAGCTTGCGGGCGGTCTCCTCGTCGGTGGGGCCCTCGCCGTACGACGGGCAGAGGCGGGCGATCGGGCAGACGCCGCAGGCCGGGCGCCGGGCGTGGCAGATGCGCCGGCCGTGCCAGATCAGCCGGTGGGACAGGATCGTCCAGTCCTTGCGCGGGATCAGCTCCCCGACCTCGTACTCGATCTTCACCGGGTCGGTCTCGGTGGTCCAGCCGAACCGCCTGGTCAGCCGCTGGAAGTGGGTGTCGACCGTGATGCCCGGGACGTCGAAGGCGTTGCCGAGTACGACGTTGGCGGTCTTGCGGCCCACGCCGGGCAGCGTCACGAGCTCCTCGAGGGTGCGCGGCACCTCGCCGCCGAAGCGGTCGCACAGCTCCTGGCCGAGTTTGAGCAGGCTGTTGGTCTTCGCCCGGAAGAAGCCCGTCGACTGAATGATCTTCTCGACGTCCTCGCGGTCGGCCGCCGCGAGGTCCGCTGCGGCCGGGTAGCGGGCGAAGAGGGTCGGGGTGACCATATTGACCCGCTTGTCCGTCGTCTGCGCGGACAAGATCGTCGCAACCAGCAGTTGGAACGGGTTGTCGAAATCCAACTCACAGTGTGCGTCCGGGTACACTTCCGCCAGTTCTCGGTTGATCCGGCGAGCCCGGCGTACCAGGGCGAGACGCGACTCCGGTTTGCGTGGCACGAACGCAAGGGTAACGGGGGGGTCGCCCAAAACTCATCCTGCGATGTACGTCACACTGTGGTCGTACGTGAGCGAGGAGGAAACGTGAACGACCGCGACGTGGAGGTTCTGGGACGGGCCCCGCTGTTCGAAGCTCTCGACGAGGAGGGGGCCAAGGCGCTGCGCGCCATCGTGTCAGAGGTCCACCTGTCCCGCGGTCAGACCCTCTTCTCCGAAGATCAAGAAGGCGACCGACTCTACGTCGTCCTCGAGGGCAAGATCAAGCTGACCCGGACGGCGCCCGACGGGCGAGAGAACCTCCTGAGCGTGCTCGGCCCCAGCGAGATGTTCGGCGAGCTGTCCCTGTTCGACCCGAGGCCGCGCACGGCCAGCGCCATCGCCGTGACCGAGGCGCGCCTGGCCGCGCTGGGCCACAGCGACCTGTGGCCGTTCCTCAAGGGGCACCCGGAGATCAGCATTCACCTGCTGCGGGCCCTCGCCCAGCGGCTGCGTCGGACCAACGAGAACATGGCGGACCTCGTCTTCACCGACGTGCCCGGCCGGGTCGCCAAGGCCCTGCTCGACCTCGCCGAACGGTTCGGCCAGCCCAGCGAGAGCGGACTGCACGTCCACCACGACCTGACGCAGGAGGAGCTCGCCCAGCTCGTCGGCGCGTCCCGGGAGACGGTGAACAAGGCCCTCGCGGACTTCGCCCAGCGCGGCTGGCTGCGGATCGAGGCCCGCGCCGTGCAGGTCCTCGACATCGACCGCCTTCGCAAGCGCTCCCGCTGATACGGCGGCGAACGCTCACCGCCAGACCGCGGCAAGTGGCGGACACCGTGGGAAGCGCTACGGAAAAACGGGATAGAAGTGGTCACACCCGTTAATAAGGGATAGAAGGCCAGCCGCCGAAAGCTCGCCCATTCTCATCCCTGTAATCGAGCGGCCTGGAGACCATCGAAAGTCCAGTGCCGCCGTTCCGGCCGCCGGTGTCCCCGGCGGCCGGCGGCCACGCATCAGATCACAGGCGGGTCGCCGTCGGCGCGCGACGCCGGACGTACCCGTATCGGCGGATGCGGGCCGTCGGCTCACCTCGGCCCCGAGCTTTTCAATGGTGGTATAAGGGATTTCGCCGCCTTTACCATTGGAGGGCCATGTCCGAGGCGCAATCCTTCGACGAAGAATCCGGGCTGCCGCTCGCGGAGGCCGTCCGGCAACTCCGGGCCGAACTCCTCGCGGCGACGGAGGAGGGCCAGGCGGAGGGCCTGAAATTCACGGTCGAGTCCATCGATCTCGAGCTGAACCTCGTACTCGACACCCGCAACAAGTACGACGGCAGGCTCGGCCTGTGGAAGGTGTCGGCAGGGGGCGGCCGCGAGAGGGGACGGCAGGAGACCCACCGCATGATCCTCAAGCTCAAGCCCCAGCACACCGACCGCGGGGAGATCACCGAGGTCAGCATCAAGGGTCATGGGGAGTACTGATCGCCCAGGCCTTCGCCTCCTCTGCCTGATCGAGGACCCCGACGACTCCGACAGTTGGGGATCCGGTTTCGCCGTCGGACCCGACCTCGTGCTGACCTGCCGTCATGTGGTCGAGCCGGTTCGGCAGGTCTGGCACGTCACCCCACACGGGGGCGTGAGGCTCACGGGCAAGGTCCTCTGGAAGCCGGACGATCCCCACCTCGACGCGGCCCTCATCGAGCTCGACGGCGCCGGCCCCTGGGCCGAGGACCTGTTCCCGCTGAGATTCGGCGAGCTCACCGAGCCGGCCGATCGGGCCGACTGCGTGACCTACGGGTATCCGATCGTGCGGAAGATCGCCGGAGTCTGCCGGCATGAGAATCGCCCCTGGACGGCCATGGGCACGACCGGCGCCGAGACCGGCCGATACCTGATCAGCACCACGATGGCCTTGCCCCGTGACCGGGAACCCGATCCGAAGACCAAGGAGTACCGCTCACCCTGGGCCGGTCTGTCCGGGGCCGCCCTCCTCAGCGAGGACGAGACCGTCGTCCTCGGCCTGGTCGTCGTCGACCCTGCGCGGTACCTGGGGAGCACCGAAGCGATCCGTGCTTCCGCGCTCTTGAAGGACTCCGCCTTCCGCCGGTTCCTTGGTGCGGGCGAGCCGGTGCCCTGGCCGCCGACCGACGAAGAAACGTTCGCCGACGGAATCGTCAGGCACTCCGACGAGATCCGCGGGCTCGCCGGCATGCGGGCGAACCTCACCGAGGACCGACTGCCGTTCGTCGCCCCCGCCGAGACCTCCGACACGCACCCGCAACAGCTGCTGTCCCTGCTCTCCGATCCCACCGACGACCGGGGCGTCCTGCTCGTCGGCGCGGCCGGCGTCGGTAAGACGAGGACCTGCCTGGAGGTCGGCACCCTCGCCGAGGAGGAGCACGGCTGGACCGTCCTGCACGTGCGGACCGGCGAGCCGGCCGTGACCACCGAGCAGCTCGCCGCCGCGATCGCGGCCACCACGGGCGACGTCCTGGTCATCGTCGACTATCTCCACGAGAGCACCCTCAGTCTTTCCACCCTGCACGCGCGAGTCCTCCCGGACGCCCGCCGCGAAGGCAGGCGCGTCGCCCTGCTCGCCTCGGCCCGCACCGCCTGGTTCAATCAAAGGAACCAGGACGATCCATACCTGTCCCGGCTCTTTCGCAAGGTCGATCTGGAACCGGATGACGTTCAGAGCGGCTCCATCCGCGACACGGTCATCAACCGCCTCGCCAAGGACGCCTGCCGCATCCTCACCGAGGAGAAGGTCGCCGCCCTGTGCGGCACTCGTCCCGTCATCGCGATGCTGATCGCCGCCGAACTTCAGGCGAGCACCGAACGGGGAACGCTCACCGCGGACGGCCCGACCCCCCGCTCCGGCATGCTCATCGACTGGCTGCGCCGCCGGCTGCGCGAGGACGGACTGGCGGTGCCGGACGACGGCAAGCCGCTCAGCGATCAGCCGCCCAAGCCGCCCCCCGCGTACCTCCAGGCGATCACCGCGATGGTCGCCGCCGCCCCGCAGGACGAACAGTCCCTTCTCGACTGCGCCGCGGGCGTCCTCGACGACGAGGAGAACACCCGTCACCTGCTCGGCCTCGTGCGCGGCATGGGGTGGCTGGTCGACACCCCGCAGGGGCTCGCGACCGTCCATGACATCGTCGCCGACCACCTGCTCGAACAGTGTCTACTCCGCCCCGGCAGCGGTGTGTTGCGCGGCGAGATCCTCGACCGGATGCTCGACGGCGGTCTGCACAGGGGGCGGAGCATCGCCCGACACGCCGCCAACCTGACCCGCCTGATCCGAGAGCTGGACGTCCCCGGCCGGCCCAATGAGCTGGAGCAGCGGTACGTCGGCTGGGTCGAGGGCCACGCCGAGCGGATCGGCGCGCTGCTGGCCGAGCCCACCACCGAGGGCGCCACCACCCTCACCGCCCTCATCAACAGCGCGGTCCTGAGACCCGTGGTCTCCTCCCGCTGGGACGAACTGGCCGGCCCCTGGTTCGAACGCCATGGCGGAACGCTTCCCGCTCTCCGCGTGCTGGAGTACGGGCTGAAGTCACTCGACCCTGACCGCAGAGCCCGGCTCGCCCGTGACACCATCCGCACGCTCGCCGACCGGCCGCCCCGTCTGGAGCAGGACCATCTCCTCTGCGCCCTGCTCGACGCGGACGATCTCACCGACGTGCCCCTCGGCTCCGTGACGAGCCTCGCGTTCCGCTGGCTCAAACGGTACGGCTCACGAGACAACGCGAGCTTCCTGCTCATGTCTCTGCTCCGGCGACCCGATCTGCCGCCGGACACGCTCAATGCGGTCGGAGCCAGGGCCGTCGCGTGGCTCGGCACCTGCGGCCCCGAAGCCGCGGGCTACGTGGTCAGGGCGCTCCTGGACCGGGATGACATGCCCGGCGAGTGCGTGTCCTCGACGGTGGAGCTGGCCCACGCGCACGTGGAGCAGTCTCCCGAAGCACTGGAGACCAGCTTCCTGCTGGCGCCGATCATCGGTCACCCTGCCGTCCCCGCCGACCGGCAGGACCGGTTGCGGGAGTTGGGGCTGGCCTGGCTCGAGCTTCATGGGAACACCGCCGAGGCTCGTTTCATCGTCAATCGGCTGCTCCACGACTCCCCGGTCCCTACCGAGACGATCGCGGAGAAGGCCTTCGGCTGGCTCGAGGAGCATGGCGACGGCTATTACGCCAGGCCCGTCATCGTCAGCCTCATCGAGCGGTCCAGCGGCGAAGCCCTCCATGCTGCCCTGGACCAGGCCTTCCAGTGGTTGACCAGGCACTGGGAGAGGCTGGAGGCAAGCTACGTCCTCGAGCACCTGCTCCGGAGCCGCCGCCATGCCCTCGACACCGTGACGTACGCGCTCCGCTGGCTTCACAAGCATGGCACCGAGGACGTCGCGTCATACGTGCTCGAGAAGCTGCTCGCCCGCTCCGACCTGCCGGAGCAGGACGCCTCGGACGCCATCACCTACGCGAGTCGGTGGCTGAAGCCGCCGCGAGGCGTCACCTGGGAGGCCAGGTTCGTGCTCGAGAAGCTGCTCAGGCGCCCCGACCTGCGGGAGAAGGTCCTCGTCGACCACACGGCCGGCGCGTTCGACTGGCTCGACGAACACGGCTCCGAGGCCGCGGCGTCGTTCGTGCTCGCGGCCCTCCTCCGGCGTCAGGACCTCGACCGCGAGGTCGCGCGCCAGGCCGTCGCGGAGGCCGTCACCTGGTGGGGACTGCACCCCACCGTCCGGAACGCGCCCTATGTGTTCCTTCCTCTGTTCGAGCATCCATTGCTCGACTCCGACCAGCGGACGGTGCTCGCCGAACGGATCCCCGCGTGGATCGACGCGAACGAAGACGCCCCGCTGGACGAGATCGCCGGCCTCCTGAAGCCCGAATACGCCATCCCCGGAGAAATCCGCACCGCACTCGCCGACCGTGCCATCCCGCGTTTCGCCACTGGCAAGAGACTCCATTGGCCTCTTCACCACGGTTCCCTCGACCTCGTGCTTGAGGTCGCCTTCTCCTGGCTTACGACGCGCGGCACTACCAACGGTGCCCGGTACATCCTTCTTGCCCTACTGTCCAGGCGTGACGTCGTCGGCGAACCGCTGGCACGAGCGGTCACCCACGCCCACGGCTGGCTCGACGGCCGTCCTCCGAACAGCGACTACGGCCGGCTCCTGTGCGAGCTCCTTCCTCGCCACGCCGAACTGACGGACGACCATTTCGACGGGACGGTGGAGTACGCCCTGACCTACCTCGCCGCCCAGGCGGAGCGAAGCCCCTCAGGCATCATCCTCGTCGCGCTACTCGACGATCTTCGCGTGATCGAGCCTCGCCTGACCTACGTCAAGGGCCACGCCCAGACCTGGCTGGGGGTAAACGGCGACGGACCTCACGCCGAAGCCGTCCGCGAGGCCCTCAACCGTCGCGACTAGACCACCCCTCGCTCGGCGAGATAGTCCAGCTGGGCCTGGACCGCCCACTCGGCGGCCGGCCACAGCGACCGGTCGACGTCGGCGTACACGCGTTCCACGACGTCCCGGGCCGTACGCGCGCCGGCCGCGACCGCGGCCTCGACCTGCTGGAGGCGTTCGCGCCGGTGGGCGATGTAGTGGTCGAGCGCGCCCACGGGGTCGTCGAGCCGGGGACCGTGGCCCGGCAGGATCACGCTCGTCCCCTCGGCCATCGCCCGCAGCCGGTCGAGGGAGCCGAGGTAGTCCCCGAGCCGGTGCACCACGGTGGTGCCGTAGCCGAGCACGGTGTCGCCGGTGAGCACGGCCCGGTCGCCGGGCAGCCAGAAGCACAGCGAGTCGGGGGTGTGGCCCGGCGTCTCCATGACGCGCAGCTCCAGCCCGTCCAGCTCGACGACGTCGCCCTCGGCCAGTCCCTCCTCGCCCAGCCGCAGCGCCGGGTCCAGGGCCCGCACGGGCACGGGCCGGGTGCCGTCGGCGGCCAGCTCGGCGAACCGCCGCGCGCCCTCGGCGTGGTCCGGATGGCCGTGCGTGAGCAGCACCAGGACCACGCGTCCCGCCTCGGCGACGACCCGGCGCAGGTGCTCCTCGTGCTCCGGCCCGGGGTCGACGACGATCGACCGCTCGGCGCCCGGTTCACGCAGCACCCAGGTGTTGGTGCCGTCCAGCGTCATGGGCGAGGGGTTCGGGGCCAGCACGCACCGCGCCCGCTCGGTGCCCATTCCGTCGATGCCCGTCATCGCGCCCCCATCCGTCACGGCCGCACCCGCTCGGTGGCCATTCCGTCGATGTCCGTCATCGCGTTCCCGTCCGTCACGGCCGGGCCCCCGGGACGTGCCCGTCGAGCTCCGGCGGCAGGATCAGATAGGCGCCGTCATCGGTCACGCGGGTCTCGGGCAGCCGCGGGCGTACGTCCCGTTCGGCGGCCAGCACCGCGGCGACCGAGTCGTACGCCGCCAACTCGGTGAGCGTGACGAAGGTCGGTGGCAGCAGCGCCATCTCGCCGCGCCGGGCGGTCTCCACCGCCTCATGCGGCCGTACCCACGCGACCCGGTCGGACTCGGTGCTCACGTCGCGGGTGCGCTGCCCGGCCGGCAGGGCCGCGACGAAGAAGCGCGTGTCGTACCGGCGTTCCTCGATCACCGGCGTGATCCAGTGTGCCCAGGGGCGCAGCAGGTCGCTCCGCAGGACCAGGCCGCGCTTGTCGAGCAGCGCGGCGAGCGACAGCGAGCGGTCGAGCAGGGCCAGGCGGTCCGCCTCCCAGTCGTCGCCGCTGATGTCGCCGGCGATCGTGTCGGGGGCGGGCCCGGCGAGGAGGACGCCCGACTCCTCGAACGTCTCGCGTACGGCGGCGCACACCAGCTCGCGCGCGAGGGTCTCCCCGGCCCCGAACGCGGTGCCCCACTCCTCCGGTGACGGCCCGGACCAGCCGACCGTACGGTCGCCGTCCCGCGCGTCCACCGAACCGCCCGGGAAGACGTACGCGCCGGGTGCGAACGGCATCGACGTCACCCGGCGCAGCATGTACACCTCGATGCCGCCGTCGGGGGCGTCACGGAGCAGAACGACCGTCGAGGCGTCCCGTGACACGGCCGGCTCCGCCCGGCCCTCCTCGATGTCGCGCGCGCGTTCGGCCAGCTCATCCGGTAGCCGAAGGCCGGGGACGTCCGCCAACGGAGCCTCCTCGTTCAGGCGTGGGCCGGGACGCCGTCCGCGCAGGACGACGCCCCGCCGGGCTTCCAGACCGAACGCTATTCGACTTCGGCGATCAGTTCGACCTCGACCGGGGCGTTCAGCGGCAGCACCGCCACGCCCACGGCGCTGCGCGCGTGCCGGCCCGCGTCGCCGAACACCTCGGCCAGCAGGTCGCTCGCCCCGTTGATCACCTTCGGCTGACCGAAGAAGTCCGGCGCGCTGGCCACGAAGCCGACGACCTTGACGATGCGGCGTACCCGCGACAGCTCCCCGACCTCGGCCTTGAGCGCGGCGACCGCGTTGAACGCGGCCGTACGGGCGAGCTCGGTGGCCTGCTCCTCGCTCACCTCGGCCCCGACCTTGCCGGTCGCGGGCAGCTTGCCGTCGACCATGGGCACCTGCCCCGACGTGTAGACCAGGTTTCCGGTCCGGGCGGTCGGGACGTACGACGCCACGGGCGGCACGACGTCCGGGATCTCCAGCCCGAGCTCCCGTACCCGCTCCTCCGGCGTGGTCACTGCTTCTCCCGCTTGAGGTAGGCCACGAGGTTCTCCGGGTTGGGACCGGGGATGACGGTGACGAGCTCCCACCCGTCCTCGCCCCAGTTGTCGAGGATCTGCTTCGTGGCGTGCACGAGCAGCGGAACGGTCGCGTACTCCCACTTCTTCATGGGGTGAACACTAGTGGCGCGCCTCACCGCCGCGCGGGCGGCACCTCGTGTCGTACGGGCGCGGTCTCCTAGCGCTGCGCGGGCGGCTCCTCCTGTTGTACGGGCGGGGCGATGCCCGGCTGTTCCTTCGTCTCCATGCCGGCCACGGGCGGCACCTTGTCGGCCGAGTCGATCGAGACCGGCTCGCCGGCCTGCGCGAGCTCCTCCTCGGCCTTGGCCAGGCGCTCGGCCAGGTCGGGCCGGCCCGTGCCCTCGCGCGGCGTCTGGTCGCCGCCGGCGGCGCGGTCGAAGAAGCGCAGCAGCTCGACGGGGAAGGGCATCACGAGGGTGCTGTTCTTCTCCGCGGCCACCTCGACGACCGTCTGGAGGAGACGCAGCTGGAGGGAGGCGGGGTCCTGGGCCATGACCTCGGCGGCGGCCGCCAGCCGCTTGGACGCCTGGAACTCACCGTCGGCGGCGATGATGCGGGCCCGGCGCTCCCGTTCCGCCTCGGCCTGGCGGGCCATGGACCGCTTCATGCCCTCCGGCAGCGAGACGTCCTTGATCTCAACGCGCTCGATCTTGACGCCCCAGGGCGCCTCGGTCATGCCGTCCATGATCTGGCGGAGCTCGGCGTTGATCGACTCACGGTCGGACAGCAGCTGCTGCATGTCGGCCCGGCCGATGACCGCACGCAGCGACGTCTGGGCCACCTGCGAGATCGCCCAGTTGTAGTTCTGCACGTTGACGATCGCCTTCACGGGGTCGATCACCCGGAAGTAGACGACGGCGTCGACGCGAACGCTGACGTTGTCCTGCGTGATGCCCTCTTGCGCGGGGACCCCCATGGCGACCGTCTGCATGTTGACCTTCGTCATCCGGTCGATCACGGGGAAGATCAGCGTCAGGCCCGGCGGCCGAAAGTGTGGCTGCACCTGACCGAGGCGGAAGACCACGCCGCGTTCGACCTGCTGAACGACCTTGATCGACGACAGGATGACCAGCAATATCAGGAATCCGAGGATTCCCAGGAGCACGAATGCCGCTTCAGCCACGGCGCTCACCTTTCTGACGGCCGATTCCCTCATGTCCGACACTAGTCGTCGGATACCCCGAGGTGTCAGAGGTCACTTTCCGGCGCTGCGAACGCGTCGGCGGACGGACGATAACCTCACAAGAGTGAGCGGGAGAGACACCGACTGGGACGGTGTACGGCTGCACGTCGTCACCGGTAAGGGCGGCACCGGGAAGACCACGGTGGCCGCCTCCCTCGCGTTGGCGCTGGCCGCAGGCGGCCAGAAGGTCCTGCTCACCGAGGTCGAGGGCCGCCAGGGCATCGCCCAGCTGTTCGACTGCCCGCCGCTGCCGTACGAGGAGCGCAAGGTCGCGGTCGCGCCCGACGGCGGCGACGTCTACGCCCTCGCGGTCGATCCCGAAGAGGCGATGCTCGACTACCTCGAGATGTTCTACAACCTCAAGCGGGCGGGCAAGGCGCTCACCAAGCTGGGCCTCATCGACTTCGCGACCGCCATCGCCCCAGGCCTGCGCGACGTCCTGCTCACCGGCAAGGCCAGCGAGGCGGTCCGCCGCCGCGACAAGAGCGGCCGGTTCGTCTACGACGCGGTGGTGATGGACGCCCCGCCGACCGGCCGCATCGGCCGGTTTCTCAACGTCAACGCCGAGGTCGCGGGGCTGGCGAAGGTCGGCCCGATCCGCAACCACGCGGACACCGTGATGAAGGTGATCCGCAGCCCGGAGACCGCGGTCCACTTCGTCACGCTCCTGGAGGAGATGCCGGTCCAGGAGACCCTGGACGGGATCACGGAGCTGCGGGAGATCGGCCTGCCCGTCGGCGGCCTGGTGGTCAACATGGTGCGGCCGCCGCTGCTCGACCCGGAGGATCTCGTCCTGGCCGCCCGCGACGAGCTCGACGTCGAGGCGATCCGCATGGGGATCAAGGCGGCCGGCATCGAGGACCGCACCGCCGAGCTCGCCGACGCCCTCGCCGTCGAGGCCGCCGACCACGCGCGCCGCACCGCCCTGCAGGAGCGCGAGAAGGCCCGCCTGGCCGAGGCCCACGCGCCGCAGTACGAACTGCCGATGCTCAGCGACGGCATGGACCTCGCCGGCCTGTACGAGCTCGCCGCCGATCTGAGGACGCAAGGAGCAGCGTGAGCGCCGCAGCCGAGAAGGACCCGCCGGCCTTCTGCATCGACGACCTGATCGACGACCCCGAGACGAAGATCATCGTCTGCTGCGGGTCCGGAGGGGTCGGCAAGACCACGACGGCCGCCGCCGTGGGCGTCCGCGCCGCCGAACGCGGCCGGGACGTCGTCGTCCTGACCGTCGACCCGGCCCGCCGGCTCGCCCAGGCCCTCGGGCTCACCGAGCTGGACAACACCCCACGCCTCGTCGACGACGTCGACGGCGAGCTGTACGCGATGATGCTCGACATGAAGCGCACCTTCGACGAGATCGTCGAGGCGCACGCCGAGCCCGAACGCGCGCGGCAGATCCTGGCCAACCCCTTCTACCAGTCGCTGTCGTCCAGCCTGTCGGGCACGCAGGAGTACATGGCGATGGAGAAGCTGGGCCAGCTGCACCGGTCCGGCGACTGGGACCTCATCGTCGTCGACACCCCGCCGTCCCGGTCGGCCCTGGACTTCCTCGACGCGCCGGAGCGGATGGGACGGTTCCTCGACGGCCGCCTCATCAAGATCCTGATGGCCCCCGCGAAGGCAGGCGGGCGCTTCGGGATGAAGGTCGTGACCGCCGGCTTCGGGATGTTCACCAGCGCGATCACGAAGGTGCTCGGCGGGCAGCTCCTGAAGGACGTCCAGACGTTCGTGCTGGCCTTCGACACGATGTTCGGCGGGTTCCGCGAGCGGGCGGAGCAGACCTACCGGTTGCTCCAGGCGCCCGGCACGGCGTTCCTCGTCGTCGCCGCTCCGGAGCCCGACGCGCTGCGCGAGGCGTCCTACTTCATCGAGCGGCTCGCCGAGGAGCAGATGCCGCTGGCCGGAATGGTCGTCAACCGCGTGCACCGTTCGGACGCGTCGGAGCTGTCGGCCGTACGCAGCCAGGCCGCCGCGGAGACGCTGGACGACCGCGGCGCGCACCCGCTGACCGCCGCGCTGCTGCGCCTGCACGCCGAGCGGATGCAGGTCACCGCGCGGGAGACGCGGCTGTGCGAGAGCTTCACCTCATCGCACCCGACCGTGCCCCGGGCCACCGTCGCGGCCATGGCCGAAGACGTCCACGACCTCGAAGGGCTTCGGTGCATCGCGAGCGAACTCGCCGGCGAACTGGAGGAACCGGCCGCCTGAGAGGCCGATCCGTGTGCTTGAGCCTGGCCGGCCGGGCGCGGCCAGGCCGTCGATCCGCCGATCAGCTCGCGACGAGCTCTTCGTCCGGGTCCTGCGTCTGCTCGTACTGCTCCTTGGCGGTCTCGAGGAGCTCTCGCCACGACGAGACGTCCGGGCGCCGGCGGAGCAACGCGCGGCGCTCGCGCTCCGTCATGCCACCCCAGACACCGAACTCGATGCGGTTGTCGAGAGCGTCGGCGAGACACTCGGTGCGCACTGGGCAGCCGCGGCAGATCAGCTTGGCCCGATTCTGAGCCGCCCCCTGCACGAACAACGCGTCGGGATCCGCGTTACGGCAGGCGGCGCGGGCGGTCCAATCCGTGATCCACATCTTGGCCCCACTCCCCTTGGGTCGGTTGTCGTTTGCGAGCCCCGGCCGGACGGGCGCGGACGTCAGGCCGCCATACGAAAGCCGTGGGGAGAAACTTACGGAAGAGCGCGGCGCTTCAACAGCCCCCGTAGGGTCCATTCTTGAGATAGCCCCTACGGGCCATGTGACGGCAACGAACTAGTCATCCCTCTTCGCGTGCTGTCCCATATGCACCTCTCGTCCCGCGTAACCTATGTCGCGTGACTCAGAGATCAGATCAGGAACACGCCATCATCAAGCTGCTACGCCTCCTCGGGGCAGCGATCGTGGCCGGGCTTCTGGTCGGTCTCATCGCCCTACCGGCCGTCGGCAGCGCCGGCATGGCGACCCGGGACGCGGCCGACGGTTTCAAGAACCTCCCGGACGACTTCAACATCCAGCCGCCGCCGGAACGGACCACGGTCTACTCCGCGGACGGCCAGGTGATCGCGACGTTCTACCACCACAACCGGGAGTCCGTAAGCCTCGACCACGTCGCGCCGATCATGCAGAAGGCGGTCGTCGCGATCGAGGACTCCCGCTTCTACCAGCACGGCCCCCTCGACATGAAGGGCTCCGTCCGGGCGCTGATCACCAACGCCCAGGAGGGCGGCGTCAAGCAGGGCGGTTCCACGCTCACCCAGCAGTACGTCAAGAACCTGCTGGTCGAGGCCGCGGACACGCCAGCCGAGCTGGCCGCCGCGAACGCCCCGAACGTGGGACGGAAGCTGCGGGAGCTGCGCTACGCGGTGAACATCGAGAAGCGGCTCACCAAGGACCAGATCCTGCAGGGCTACCTCAACATCGCCTACTTCGGCGCGAGCGCGTACGGCGTCGAGGCGGCGGCCCAACGCTACTTCAGCAAGGACGCCTCCCAGCTCACGCTCCCGGAGGCGGCGCTCCTGGCCGGCATCACGAACAGCCCTGTCCTCTACGACCCCACGCTCCACCCGGACCACGCGCTGCAGCGGCGGAACACCGTGCTCTACCGCATGGCCGAGCTGAAGATCATCACCAAGCAGCAGGCCGACCAGGCCGCCGCCCAGAAGATCAAGCTGCACCCCAAACTGCCCAAGAGCGACTGCGTCGACAGCAAGACGCCGTTCTTCTGCGAGTACCTCAAGTACGAGATCATGGGCAACCCGGCGTTCGGCAAGACGTCCAAGGACCGTGAACGGCTGCTCTACCGGGGCGGCCTCACGATCCGCACGACGATCGACATGAAGGCCCAGAGGGCCGCGCAGCAGGCGCTCGCCCGGCGCCCGAGCCACAGCCGGACCGCCACCGAGGCGATGGTCAAGCCGGGCACCGGCGAGATCAAGGCGAT
Source organism: Actinoallomurus vinaceus (assembly GCF_039542055.1). Classification (NCBI taxonomy): domain Bacteria; kingdom Bacillati; phylum Actinomycetota; class Actinomycetes; order Streptosporangiales; family Thermomonosporaceae; genus Actinoallomurus; species Actinoallomurus vinaceus. The sequence goes on along the minus strand of NZ_BAABHK010000011.1, from coordinate 91,144 downwards.
GGTGGTCAGCAAGACGTACGGCGACAGCGTCAAGAAGGGCGAGACGACCCTGAACCTCGCCGCCGACTACGCGCACGGCGGCAACCTCGGCTACTCCGCCGGGTCCACCTTCAAGGTCTTCACGCTGGCCGCGGCGCTCGACAAGGGCATCGACGTGGGCACCTCGCTCCCCGCGCCGTACAGCACGACGGTCTCGGGCTTCCGCGACTGCAAGGGCAACGGCTCCGCACCGTGGCCCGTGCAGAACGCCGAGAAGTCCAAGGGCAAGAGCGCCAACCTGCAGACCGGCACCTGGGAATCGGTCAACACCTTCTACGCCGAGCTCGAGCAGCGGGTCGGCCTGTGCGACGCCGTCAAGATGGCGGAGGCCTTCGGCCTGAAGCGCGCGGACGGCAAGCCGCTGAAGCAGGTGCCCTCCCAGGTGCTCGGCGCCAACGAGATCGACGTCACGCACCTCGCCGCCGCCTACGCCGGGTTGGGCGCCCGCGGTAAGTACTGCACGCCGATCGCGATCACCGACGTGACCGACAGCGCGGGCAAGAAGATCCGGGTGCCGAAGTCCAAGTGCTCCACGGCGGTCGACACGGAGACCGCCGACGAGGTCACCAAGATCCTCCAGGGCGTTCTCACCAAGGGCACGGCGGCCGGCATGGGCCTCAACCGTCCCGCGGCGGGCAAGACCGGCACGTGCGAGAGCTTCACCTGCGCGGTGTTCGCCGGGTACACCCCGGATCTCGCGGCGGCCGTCTGGTACGGCGACCCCGCGGCGCCGTGGGCGAACCGGAACTACAACGTCTTCGGCAAGGACGTCGCACCGATCTGGCGGGCGTCGATGAACGGCGCGCTGAGCGGGGTGAGCCCGTCGTCGTTTCACACGCCGGTGAACGACTTCGGCAACCTCGACCAGGCGAAGGTGCCGAACGTCCAGGGCATGCCCGTGGACCAGGCAACGAAGCAGATCGAGAAGGCCGGCTTCTCGGTGCAGGTCTCCCCGCGCGCGGTGCAGTCGGACCAGCCGGCCGGCACCGTCGCGTACACCTCGCCGAGCGGCGGCAGCCAGACCGACCAGGCCACCACCGTGATGCTGTTCGTCAGCAACGGCAGTGGCGCCGCCGGCCCCGGCCGGGGCAAGAAGAACGGCAAGCCCCGCAAGGGCGGGCCGACCTTCCCGTTCGGCAACTGACCGGAACGAAAGGTCCCGTGCGCGGCTCCGGCCGCGTACGGGACCTTTCTCTTTCGCCCGTCAGCCGGCGAGCTGGCGCTTGACCTCTCCCGACACCCGCTTGCCGTCGGCGCGGCCGGCGACCTTCGGCGTCACGGCCTTCATCACCTGGCCCATGGCCCGGGGCCCCTCCGCGCCCGTCTCGGCGATCGTCGCGCGGACGAGCTCGGCGAGCTCCTCGTCGGACAGCTGGGCCGGAAGGTAGTCGTCCAGGACGACGCCCTCCGCCCGCTCCGCCTCCGCCTGCTCCGTACGGCCCGCGTCGGCGAACGCCTCGGCCGCCTCACGGCGCTTCTTGGACTCCCGCTGCAGCACCTTGACGACGTCGTCGTCGGAGAGCTCGCGCGCCTGCTTGCCCGCGACCTCCTCGTTGGTGACGGCCGTCAGCGCCATGCGGAGCGTACGGGTGCGCACCTCATCGCGTGCCTTCATCGCGGCCGACAGGTCGGCCTGCAGCTTCTCCTTCAACATGAGAACAATCTTGCCCTGCTCACGGGCTTCGGCGCCCGGCAATAATCGGGGCGTCGTTCTGGCACGATGGGAGCGTGCGAAAGAGATACGCGGTCCCCCTGGGCGTCGTCGGCACCGGGATCGCCGGAGTCGGCTACGCCTCGGTGATCGAGCGAAACTGGTTCCGGCTGCGCCGCTACGACGTGCCGGTGCTCGCTCCCGGCCGTCGGCCGATCAAGATCCTGCACATCTCCGACACGCACCTGACGCCGGGCCGCCGCCGGATGATCAAGTGGGTCAGCGCGCTCGACGCCCTCGAGCCCGACCTCGTCGTCAACACCGGCGACTCGATCTCGCACCGCGACGCCATCGGCCCGTTCCTCGACCTGCTCGGGCCGCTGCTGGACCGCCCCGGCGTGTTCGTCTACGGCTCGAACGACATGTACTCCCCGGTCCCGAAGAACCCCGCGCGCTACCTCTGGCGCACCAGCCGGACCGACTACAACAGGCGCACGGTCCCCGACCTGCCGTACCGCGAGCTCGGCGCCGCGATGACCGCCGCCGGCTGGCTCGACCTCAACAACGCCACCGGCACGCTCAAGGCCGGCGACACCGAGATCTGGTTCGGCGGCATCAACGACTCCCACATCGGCAAGGACCGCTACGACGAGATCGCCGGCCCGGCCCAGGGCCCGCTCAGCATCGGCGTCATGCACTCGCCCGAGCCGCGCAACCTCGACCGGTTCGCCGGCGACGGCTACCAGCTCCTGCTGGCCGGCCACACGCACGGCGGCCAGCTCTGCGTGCCGATGTTCGGCGCGCTGGTCACGAACTGCGGCATCGACCGCGCCCGCGTCAAGGGCCTCAACCGGCACGGCCCCGCCTGGCTGCACGTCTCCGCGGGCCTCGGCACCTCCCCATGGGCGCCGGTGCGCTTCTGCTGCCCGCCGGAGGCCTCCCTCCTGACGCTGGTCCCGTCCGCCTGACCCTGGCGGGCGCAACGGTCAGCCGAGCGGCCTCGTCGTCCACGCCGTACGGTCGGGGCCGAGGAGCGTCAGCCCGCGCAGGATCCGCTCCGGCTCGCCCTTGCGTAGCCGGGACGTCATGATCGAGACCTCGAAGCCCCGGACGTCGAGAACGCGGAGCACCTCGTCGGTCCCCGACCCGTTCTTGGTCCTCATGCGTACCGCCGGGTGGCCGTCCACGGTCGTGTTCGGCGGTCCCGTCTCGTCGTTCGGGTCGCTGGCGGACATCGGGAGGACGTCGATCGACACACCAGGCCCGGAATCGTCGTCCTGGGAACCGACGCCCGAGGACGGCTTCCTGCCCGAGGGCTCGAAGTAGAGCTCGACGCGCCACTTCTTCGAGCCGGGAACGCCCTGATCACTCAGGCTCTCGGCGAGCCGCAGCCCGGCCGGAACGTACCGGGCCTGGAACGGCATGCGCACCGGTTCCTTCCGGTCCACTTGAAGAGTCTCGGCGATGTGGACGAGCGTCGCCGGGATGTCCGTGACGCCGGGTGCTCGCGCGATCCTCGCGGCCGCCCACGCGCCTGGGGCGTACTGCCAGCGAAGCTCGGTCGCAGTCCAGCGGCAATGCGTGCCGGCGACGTCGCTCCGGAAGACCCACTGCGCGGGTCGCCCCTGAATCGCGGACGCGGCACCGGCCTGCTCATCGTGCGGACAGTTCTCGTCCGAGCCCTGGGATATGGGCACCAGCGACTCGTCGTCCACGTTACGACCGGCAGGGGAGAGAGCAACGCCGACCTGCGATTCGAACCACTCGTACGGTTTCCCCTTCGGGGTCCGGGCTTCGAGGACGATACCGTCGCTCGACACCGACACCGACCGCTCCGACATGCCCGGCGGCAGCCACCCGAAGTCGGCGTACCGCACGAGCGGGTCGAACCGCGTGGGTGCCGGGGCCGCGACGGGCGCCGGAGCGCTGCGTCCACCGCTCCTGCCGAGCAGGCCCACGCCACCCGCGACGAGAGCCACCGCCGCGACGACGGCCCCGCACTCCATGAGCAGCCGCCGCCTCCGCCTGCGGTGCCCGTCCCGTACGGCCCGCTCCACGTCGATCGTGGACGGCGGCTGCGGCTCGGCGGCCAGCGTGGTGATCAGCGACCTGGCCTCATGCTCGCCCATGGGCCCCCTCCTCACGTACGGACGCCGGTTCGAGAATCCGCCGCAGCGCGGCCAGCCCCTTGGACGTCTGGCTCTTGACGGTTCCGGACGAACACCCGAGGACCTCGGCGGTCTGGTCGACGGTGAGGTCGCAGTAGAAGCGCAGCACCAGCGTCGCCCGCTGCCGCGCCGGTACGGCCGTCAGCGCCCGCCGTACGTCCAGCCCCGCTTCCACGTCCGAACCGGTCGCCGCCGGCTCCGGAGTGCTCTCGACCACGCTCACCCGGGACCGCCACCCGGTCCGCTGCTCACCGAGGAACTGCCGCACGAGCATGGTCCGCACGTAGGCGTCCAGGTTGTCCGCCATCCGCGCCCGCCTCCACTTCACGTACAGCCGGGTGATCGTGGCCTGGACGAGGTCGTCGGCCCGGTGCCAGTCGGCGCACAGCAGATACGCCGTCCGCCGCAGCCGGGGCAGCAGCTCCTGGACGTGCGCGGTGTACTCGTCGTCCACGCGGCTCACGTCGCTTGCTCCATGCCCGATAGATGGGACGCGATCGGTGGATGGTTGCACGCGATCTTCAATGAGGGTCGTGGCGTCGCGACGAGGTCGCCGGGCCGGTCCAGACCCCCGGCGAGGGTGTCGCTACCTCCACCCCCGATCGGCCTGTTACGCCGATCGTCCCGAACTTCGGCCGCCCATAGCGTCTTCCCTGTAGGGCGCACGGGGCGCCCACCGGGAGGTGGACGATGGCGGGAACACGGGGCGGAAGCACCGCACAGCACCGGACGGCCGAGGCCCTGCGGCTCTTCGCGGTCAGCAAGACGTACGGTGAGGCGAGTACCCAGGTCACGGCGCTCGACAACGTGTCGCTGACGCTGCCGTCCGGAACGTTCACGGCGGTGATGGGGCCATCGGGCTCGGGCAAGAGCACGCTGTTGCAGTGCGCCGCGGGCCTCGACCGGCCGACGCGAGGACACGTCCTCGTGGCCGGGGCCGAGATGACCGGAGACGACGAGACGGCCCTGACGAAGTTCCGCCGGGAGCACGTCGGGTTCATCTTCCAGCACTTCAACCTGCTGCCGACGCTGACCGTCCTGCAGAACGTCATGCTCCCGATGCGGTTGGCCCGGCGGAAGGTGGACCGCGCGTACTGCGAGACGATCCTCCAGCGGGTTGGTCTGAGCGGCCGGCTCGACCACCTGCCGGCGGAGTTGTCGGGTGGTCAGCAGCAGCGCGTCGCGATCGCCCGGACGCTGGTGTCCCGGCCGAGTGTGATCTTCGCCGACGAGCCGACCGGGGCCCTGGACACCCGAAGCGCCCGCGAGGTCCTCGCCCTTCTCCAGGAGGCCGTGCGCACGTTCGGGCAGACGGTGGTGATGGTGACCCACGACCCGGTCGCGGCTTCCTATGCCGACGCGGTGCTGTTCCTGGCCGACGGCCGGATCGTCGGGCGGATGACACACCCCACGGCCGAGGCGGTCGCGGAGCGCATGACCCATCTCGGTGACGCCGTCGCCGAGCGGCACGCGATCGCGGTGGTGTGACCATGTTCGCTCTCGCCCTCCGATCACTGCGGCGACGCGCCGGCGCGTTCACGGCGACCTTCCTGGCGATCTTCCTCGGTGCGGCGATCCTCATGGCCTTCGCCTCCCTCCTCGACACCTCCCTGGGCAAGGGAGTGCCGTCGGCGAACCGGGAGACGTTGGTCACGATGGCGAACGTCGTCGGCGGCTGGGGCCTCCTCATCGTGATCTTCGCCGTCGCCTCCACCCTGACCCTGTCGGTGCGCCAGCGCGGCACCGAGCTCGCGTTGCTGAAGAGCATCGGCGCGACGCCCGCCCAGATCCGCCGGATGATCGTCGGTGAGTCGGCCGTCGTCGCCGTCATCGCGGCCGCATCGGCCATACCCCTGGCGCTCCTGGCCGGCCACGGGCTGTTCGCCATGCTCGTCGACACCCACCAGATCGCGCCGAACGTCGAGTACACCTTCGGGCCGATCGCCATCAGCATGGGGCTCGGCATCACGTTCGTCGCCGCGACCGCCGCCGCGATGCTGGCGGCCCGGCGTGCCACCCGTGTACGGGCGGCGGAGGCCATGATCGAGGCCACGACCGAACCCGGCCGGATGACCAAGAAGCGGATCGCCACAGCATGCGTCTTCCTCGCCCTCGGCGTTTACTTGGCCGTGCTGACCGTCACCGCGATGCGAGGCAAGGCCACGGACGCGATGTCGACGGCCGGCTCGGCCGACGGCCTCGCCGCCATCGGGTTCGCGCTGCTCGGGCCGGCACTGATCCGGAAGGTCATCGCGATCGCGGCCGTTCCGCTGGAGCGCCTGGGCGGGGCGAGCGGCCACCTGGCCGTGGAGAACCTCCGCCGGCGTAGTGACCAGATGGCCACCGCGCTGATGCCGATCATCCTGTTCACCGGCATCAGCATCGGCACCCTCTGTATGCAGAGCACCGAGAACGCCGTCACCGCCGCCGCAGGAGTCGCCAAGACCGCCGATCAGAAGAACATCGAGACCCTCAACCTCGTCGTCATCGCGATGATCGCGCTGTTCGCGGCGATCATGCTGATCAACACCCTGGTCGCCGCGACGACCCACCGCCGCCGCGAATTCGGGCAGCAGCGGCTGGCCGGCGCGACGCCCGTGCAGGTCCTGCGCGTGGTCGCGCTCGAGAGCACCGTGCTGACCGCCACCGGCGTCCTGTTCGGCGCGGCCGCCTCCCTCTTCACCAGCATCGCCTACAGCAGCGCCCGCGCCGACACTCTCCTCCCGGACTCCGGCGTCGGCATCTTCCTGGGCATGGTCGCCCTCGCCGTGGTCCTGACCTTCACCGCGAGCATCGGCACCGCACGGCGGACCATCCGCACCCCCGCGATCGACGCCGTCGCCGCCTGAACCACCCCATCGAGCCCGTACGAGCCGCTTCGGGGACCGGCTCGTACGGGCGCAGTCGATCGGTTGCCGGGAATACTGTGGCGCGGGCACGGTGAAAAGTCCGCTAGACTCGTCGAGGCGCAGGCGTTGAAGACGACCTGTGACCACCGGGGTGTAGCGCAGCTTGGCAGCGCGCTTCGTTCGGGACGAAGAGGTCGTGGGTTCAAATCCCGCCACCCCGACAGAGAAATACCAGGCCAGGGGCCTGATTCACCAAGTGGATCAGGCCCCTGGCGGGTTTATGGAGATCGTTTGGGAGAAATCTGGGAGAAGATCTTGGTCGGCTTCTCTCAGGGGGTGACCGGTGAGGCCGTCTGAAGTGCGACGGCTGAGGGCACAGTGGCAGGCTCGGCCCTGACCCGGTCAGCCTCCTCCCGCAGCTTGTCCGCCCAAAGGTGAGCAACGGCCACGCACCGTTCCAGCAGCCCGGCCACTAAGGCGTCCAGGACCTCCACTGGAGCGGTGGCACGACATGCCACCACTCCCGCAGGAACGTCGGCCCTCTGCCCGACGAGCGAAAGCGCCGGCTCGAGACCCGCGAAGACGACAGTCACGCGCGGACGCAGGTGTCAGGGAGCGACGTCGCGGTTGCGCCAGCTGAGTGAGTAGGCTTCCTGGCGAGCGCGCATCAACTCTCCGAGGGGGCGATGCTCCGGCGCCGTGATCCAAGGGTTGAAGCTGCTCTTCTCGACTGTCCGGGCCAGTTCTTCCTCCGGCGTTTGCCGGGGCACGCGCAGTCGCGCCACAGTGAGCCACGGCGCGTCCCAGCGGACCGCCGGGTTCTCGATGGGCGTACGGCCCTCGTCCTCGAAGAACTGAGCTTGAAAAAGGAACTCCAGGTCGCCTCCGGCCAGTCGCCCATAAAGGTCAGCGGCCAGATTCTTGCGGGCTTCCTTGTTGATCGCCGTCGAGGCGGCGCACAGCTTCACCCGGGCCGCGTAGGCACCGAAGGCGATCGGCATGATGCTGAAGAATTCATGCGTGGCGAATCCGCTGAACGGCTTCACCATGTCGCGGAAGTTCGCAACGGCACTGCGAGTCAGATGCGGCTTCGTGGCGACTTTACGAAGTGCAGCGCCGGGCGCACCTGTGGAGAGTTCGACGATTCCGACGACTTCGGCGCTGCCGCTGACCTTCAGCGTCTCCTGGCTGACCAGGGTGAAGTTCTGCTCGACATCGGCAGTCGACGGCGTAGAGGCACTGAGCACCTTTATTGCGAAGCCGCGGATATCAGGAGCCCGGTCAGAGGAGAAATTCCCGTTGGACAGCCTCACATGTGCGTCATAAACAGATGGAGTGGAGAATATTCCCTGGCTCGCATAGTCAGGAAGACCTTCTTCCACAGTGAGCGTGGCCCTCAGAGCGGCCACCTGTTTGCGGTGCAACGCCCTCCCGTGACCATGCTTCCCCAACCGTTGACGCTGCAGTTCACTGAAAACTCGTGCCTGAACCGCGTGCTGGTCACTTTCGTCCGGCAGGAAAACTTCGCGCCACTGTGTGCTGGGCATACTCTGGTACCTCTTCCATGCTCGGGCCCTCCGTCAGGCGGAAGGCGGTTACAGCCTGACGCCGACGTCGGAGCCCACGGACCTCAACCCCGCCCCGAAGGCGTTGGGTTCTTGTGGACCGTCATGCCGATCGAGCATGACCGCAGCACAGTTGCCAACTCGGCCTGACCAACAAGCCTTTCCAAATCAGCGTGTGAGCCTCGGGCGGGTCACTTCGGCTCGCCGCCCGGTGCGGGCATGACGCCGAGCTGCATCAAGAGCGCCGCTACGTTCCAGTAGTCCCGGTTCTCCGAGATCAGGCCGTTGCGTCGTTCCCCGATGGTGAGACCTGGGACAGTGAACTCCTGTCCTGTTCCGGGAAGGCCCATGGCCGGATTCGCCCGGTCGTTCGTTCCGGAGAAGTCCCACTCGAATGCGTAGGAGTCGCCGGAGACGATGAACTTCTTGACGGTGAACCGATAGTCGCTGGAAAGGCCGGCATCCATACCCGACAACAGCTGTTCCACGGCCGCCCTGCCGGCGTACGAGCCGCCGAAGGCCGTGTCGACCACTACGACGTCCTCGCTCATCATCGCGACGACGTCGACCGGGGCGTGCGTGTTGACCGCGTCGACGTATTCCTCAAGCCACGTCGGCAGCTCAAGCTTCGCCATTACTTACCTCCAGTTGATAGTTGATTCGCCGAGCCGGAAGACGAGGACATGCGGGTACGGACCGGGCAGCAGGAGCAGAGCAGCCCGGTGCTCTGCAGGTGTGCTCGCCCTGGTGAACGATCACGCGGCCATCGGCTCGCCGCACGGCCTGAAAGAGGCTGCTCGCCCCACCGCAGTTCTCGATCGGCGAAGGATTGCGGACACGGTGGGCTGCCCGTCACAGCGCCAGCAGCGCTTGTTCGACCACTTCGGTGAGAGCGGGATGGATGTAGAGGACCTCACGGGCGATCCGGTCCGCGGTCAGGCCCAGCGTCATCGCCTGAATCAGGGGCTGGATCAATGTCGCGGCCTGCGGGCCGATGATGTGCGCTCCGATCAGCGTCCGGTCGCGGGGATCCGCAAGCACCTTGACGAAGCCTGTGGTGTCCTCCAGCGCCCAGCCGTAAGCGGTGTCGGCGTAGTCACGGACGCCGATCAGGCAGTCGATTCCGCGCTCCCGCGCCTGCCGTTCAGTCAGCCCGACACTGGCTATCTGTGGGTCGGAGAAGACCGCGTGCGGAACCAGGCGGGGGGAAAGCGTGCGGATGTCGTCGGGGTGCAGGAGGTTGTGGCGCACCACACGTACTTCGGCGTTGGCCATGTGCTTGAGCTGGAAGTGGTTCGTGGCGTCGCCGAGCGACCAGATACGCGGGACCGAAGTACGGTAGGCGTCGTCGGTCACGATGTGGCCGTGCTCATCGAGGTCCAGTCCGGCGGCCGCGGCGTCGAGGCGGTCGGTGTTGGGCCGGCGACCCACGGCGATGAGCAGCGCGGCTGCTTCGACTGTCTCACCCGGCTCGCGCCCAGCGGCTCCGGCGACGTGGACCGCGACGCCGTGCCCCCGGGCCTCGACGGACATGACCTCGGTGTTCAGCAGGAGCCGGTGGCGCTCGGCGGCGAGTTCGGTGAACCGGGCCGACACCTGCTCGTCCTCCTGCGGCAGCAGCCGCGGCCCCCGCTGCACGATCGTGACGCTTGATCCCAACGCACCGAAGACGTAACCCAGTTCGGCCGCGATGAACCCGCCTCCGACGATCACCAGGGACTCGGGGACCTCTTCGATCCGCATAATCGTGTCGGAGGTGTGGAAGGGGACATCCTCCAGGCCCGGGATCGCCGGCACCACCGGACGTGCCCCCACCGCGACGACGAACGAGTCGGAGCTGATCCGTTGCGATCCGACCTCCACCACCGTCGGCGAGACGAAGCGCGCGGGTTCGGTGTAGACGTCCATCGCAAGGCGGCGGTATGCGACCGCGCTGTCGTGGAGCGGGTCGATCCGGCCGAACACCCGGTCGCGGATGGCCTTCCAGTCGACGTGATCGACCGTGGCGTGTACGCCCAGCCGCTTCGCCGACCTGGCCGTGGTGGCCGCGTCGGCGGCCACGACGAACATCTTCGACGGGATGCACCCGCGGTTCAGGCAGGTCCCCCCGAACCGGGCGGGCTCCACGATGGCGGTCCGCAGGTGCGCCGTCTCCGGGCCAAGCAGCATGTTTCCGCTGCCCGCCCCGAGCACGACGAGGTCATAGTGTTTCATCTCTTCCCAACTTCTCGGCGCGAGCCCCGATGCGGTCGCGGTCAGCGACGACGGGCCCGGAGCGGACCGTGGGCCCAATGGCGTTCCGCCGACCATTCCATGGTGGGCCCGCGACTTCCGGCACCGCCAATGCCGATCTCCTCCTCCGTGATGCCGGTCCGGCATGGGCGATGCCGGACCGGTATGGGCGGTTACCATGCCTGCCATGGATCTCGACATCCGGCGACTGCGCTACTTCGTCGCCGTGGCCGAGGAGAGCAGCTTCGTCCGGGCTGCGGCGCGCCTCTACATGACGCAGCCGGCCCTGAGCCGTCAGATCCGGGCGCTGGAGGAGGATTTCGACGTTGCGCTCTTCGTCCGCGACCGGCAGGGGACGGCGCTGACCCGCGCGGGGCGTCAACTGCTGGAGGATGCCCGGCCGATGCTGGCCGCGGCGGTGGCCTTGGAGCAGCGGGTGCGGACCGCGGCCCGCGAGGAGAACCACTTCACCGTGGGGTTCATGCCCGGTGTCGTGGTCACCCCCATCATCAGGGAGTTCTCCCGGATGGCGCCGGATCTCCGGGTCGACGTCGTCCACACCTCGATCACCCATCAGGTCGACTACCTGCTCGACGGGCGCGTCGACGTGTGTTATGTCAGGTTGCCGTTGCCTCCCGGCATGTTCGAGGTCGTCCCGCTCTTTCCCGAGCCCCGCGTCGCGGCCCTGCCAAGTGAGCACCCTCTTGCACACCGCAAGGCGGTCGGCATCGACGACCTGCGTGACATACCGCTGCTGCAGGACCCCAGAGACGTTCCCGAGTGGCGGGGCGGTGCCTCTTACAGCCCGGCCGCGCCGGGGAGGGATCTGAGCAGCCTCCCGGTGACGATCGAGGAGTGCCTGGAGGCCGTGGCATCAGGTGCGGGTTTCTACGTCATGCCGTCCGGCATGGCCGATTTCTACCGTCGGCGTGATGTTGAGTACCTGACGCTCGAGGACGTTGCCCCGCGGATGGTCGCCCTCGCATACATGGAACACCGGACAATGCCCGAGCTGCACAAGTTCGCCGATCTCTCCCGGCGCATGCTCGGCCCGGTTCCCGACTGACATCCAACGCGGTTGGGACCTGGCGGTCACCGGCGGCTGGGGTTACCACACGGACGCGAACGGCACCACGTACACGTTCCGTGCCCGCCGCAAGAGCCTCAGTTCCTGAGCCACCCCGACCAGCCCAGAGGCCCTGTACCGCGACGGTACAGGGCCTCTGTCCATGGTCGGCCGCCTATCGCCTCCGGCCAGGCCGACTTCGCCCCGAACGCCTTGCCGATGATCTCGGTTCCCTCGGTGATGACAGGGCGGAGCTCGTGACGGTAGACGGCTTCCGTCGTCGGCGTAGTCGTGTGGCCGACCAGGCGCGATCAGCTCGATGGACGCGCCGTTGGCCGAAATGAGCGAGACGGAGCGGCTTCAACCGTGCGATCGGGTCCTCGGCACTCGGTTCCCGAGCATTCGACCTGGCGGGTACGCACGGCTCTGACTCATCCTGTGTAGTCGGTGGTATGGCTTGCACCGTCGGTCGGCCACAGATATCTGCCGTTGTCGGCCGTCGAATAGGTGTGGTTGCCGTCTCCGGAACGAGCTTGAATGAGATTGCCACGCCAGGTGGAGCCGCGAGCCGATCCGCCCCAGATATTGCCGTACAGGAAGCCGTACAGCTGCTCGAGTTCGGCCGAGAATATATTTCCGGTGACGGTGATGTTGGTGGCGTTGTTGACGTCGCCGATATGCACGGCATAACCCCAGCCGGAAACATAGTTGTTCGTAAATGAAATGTGATCGTAGACACCGCCGCCCTGCAGGGCCAGGGCGTTGGTGTTGCCCAGAGAGGCCAGGGTGTTGTGGTCGACGATCATGGGGCCGCCATCACCTTCGCTCTGTGGCCCTATGCCGTCGTGGTGATATACGTCGTGTGACGTATCGGCCATATCGTGAATGTAGTTGTTAGTCCAGGTCGATGGGCGTCCCGGGAAGCCCGTGACCATCTCCAAGCCCGCGTTACCCCAGATGTCATTGTGGTCCATGACGGCAGCGGCTTCCTTCATCGTCGTGGCCAACTGCCAGGACTTGTCGAAAGGCGTACCAGGCGTGGAATGCGATGACGAGACGGTGCCATCATTACCAGGCGGCATCGAGTAGGAGTTGGGCTTGAACGTCGAGTACAGGAACTTGATGTTGTTGTCGGAGTATATCTGCACAAGATTATCGTTGGGATCGGTACCCTCGAACAAGCAGCCAACGAACGTGAGATTGTCGCCGTAGATAATTACCTTGCCCGCCAAAAAGTGCGTGAAGGAGATGACGCTGTTGTCCGGTTAATCGAGTGTCAGTGGTTTGTCGGCACTCATACCCGACGCATAGTCGGTAAGGTGGCCTGGATACGCACCCAAGCCCAGGCCGCCGGCGTTGGCCGGAGTGTTGGCATAGCCCGTGTTGGAGAAGTCCGGCCAATATCCGGAACCATCGTTAGGCCGCGCCTCGATGGCCAAGACACCCGCAGCCGTCGCCCGGGCCCGGGATTCGGCGCCGCCGGCGACACCAGAGACGAGGATGGACGCGACGAACATAAGAGCGGCGACAGCGAAGAGAGAACTTCGAATCATCGCGTGGGCGAGCGGGAAACGGCGACGCTTTTTCAGGTCTCTACCAAATGATTCTTTGATGTCGTGCTCCCGTTCAGTCGATACGCGATTCGCGCCACTAGATCGACGGAATCTCCCTATCCGGCATTGCCGTCATGGCGCCAATGATTCGGAGACGGCAATATGCGAACCGGACGTTAGCGATCTTCATCCGGCTGGTCAATATCTGCGTTCCGTAGTCGACCAATCGCGCATGGCACCGGCAGAGACTTAGAGCGCGTTTGACCGCCCGGCGGGAGGAACAGCGGGGCACGCTGCGGATGCTTGATGCACTGCGGAAACGGGCGCGCTTGGCTGATCTCAGTACGCGGCGTCGAGTGTCGCCCGCTGTTCCGCCGTCAGCTCCAGGTCCACCGCGGCCAGGCTCTCCTCCAGTTGCTCGACGGAGGAAGCGCCGACCAGCGGGATCACCGGGATCTCGCCGCCCATCAGCCAGGCGAGCACCACCTGGTTGACGGTCGCTCCCGTACCCTTTGCCACTTCCCGCAGCGCCGCACGACGCCGAGGCGTACCCGGGTGGTCGAACGCGGCATCGAGCGGCTTGTCGTCACGTACGTAGCCGCCGCCCAGCAAGGGCGAGTAGGCGACCAGCGTGAGCTCGGGCTCGGCTCGCAGGTAGCTGAGCAGGTTTCCGTCGACCACGCCGAGGTTTCCGTCCTTCGATCGCAGGGTCGGCAGATCGATGCGCGGCCGCAGATACGAGTGGTGGTACTGCAGGACCTCATAGCCGGGGAGGCCGGCCGCGGCCGCCAGGTTCCTGGACCGCTCAAGCCGCCACGCCCAGTGGTTGCTCGCCCCGAGGAGTCCCACAGTGCCGTCCTCGACCAACCCCGCGAAAGCCTCGACGGTCTCCTCCAGTGGCACCTTGGAACCCTCGAGGTACGCGTGTGCGTACAGCAGGTCCAGCTTGTCCACGCCGAGCCGTTCCCTGCTGCGCTCCGAGGATTCCCGGATCACCTGGGCGGACAGGCCCTCAAGGTCGTGGGTGAGGCCGGTCGCCGGAGCGTTGGGCCGCCCTCCGAGTTTGGTGGCGATGACCATCTCGTCGGTGACGTTGCGGCTGCGTCGCCACCGGCCGAGCAGCGCTTCGCTTTCACCTCCCTGAGTGCCATTGACCCAGTAGGCGTAGTTATTGGCGGTGTCGATGAAGGTGCCGCCGGCCTCGACGAAGCGGTCGAGGATGGCGTATGACGTCGCCTCGTCCGTGGCGGTGCCGAACAGCATCGCGCCAAGGCTCAGCACACTGACTTCACGGCGAGTCTTCGGATCGCTGCCAATCGTGCGGTACTTCATGCGAATACGAATCCCTCTCCTGCTGCCCGTCCGTGTCGGGGCGTTGGGCGGGATTATTCATCCTAGAGTCGACTCTAGGTCAACCGGCGGCCAGATAGATCAATAGCCGACCCTCGGCCTGAAGGAAGTTGCCACCTGACTGTCCGACAATTATTGCCGGTGTAAAAAAAGGCGACTCCGCTGCGGGAGCCGCCCTTGTTGATAGGCTTGAGAATGGCTATACGCAGCTGTCGAATGCGACATCGACAAGGGTGGGGGAGAACGTGCCCGAGGCGGTGCCGGCCGAGATCGATGCGGCGACGTCGACGTGCGGGCAGCGGCTGATGCCGTGGCACCCGTGCAGATCTTCGGGACGAGAGCGTCGAACTCGTCACTGCCGAAGAACTTGTCGACGACGGTCGCCCAGGGCATGCCGCCGTTCAGCAGGCCGGTCCAGTTGTCGAAGCCCGCCTTGTCGGGTTCCCGGTTGAGCGCTCCACGGTACAGCGCGAGCACTCTGGCGTCGTTGTCCGCCGCGAGGGTGCGCACCCGTCACTCGTGATCGACACGAACCGGAACCGCCTCGTGAAGACGACAAAGACCTGCGAGGCGATTTCCCTTCGCCGGCATTGTCCGGGTCAGGTAGTGGAGGTCGCCGTCTCCGGCCTCTCAGCCCTCCCTACGAATCCCTTACCGGCGATCCGTTCAGGCGAGCTCCCTCGCACGTCCCGCAGGCCAACATCCACTCTTCTCCGCTGGTACGCGTTCCACCAGGGACGAACGTCCCGAGAAGCGGGACCATCGTCCATCCGGCCAGGACCGGGCACCTACGGGACTCATGCGCTCGGTAGCCCGGCCGGGGGCTTCGATCATGGTCCGGGCCCCCCTTTCGATCTCGTTGACCGCTCCGGGCCTCGTGGCGGATGACGTCTGCGTGACCAGCCGACGAACAATGCATGTCGACTCTTCTGCCGGAATCGCCTACTGGTTCAAGATCGTCGCGGGCGGTCTCCCGGACCGCTCCGTACCAAGGGGTGGATGATGAGGAAGCTCTTCAAGACGGCTGTGGTGGGCGCTGGGCTCGCGGCCGTGACCTTCGCTCTGGCGACGCCCGCGTCGGCCAACTCGTTCTCGCAGAACGTCGGCGACGGCGTCATCAGCTACGACGACGCGAGCGACACGTTCTGCGCAAAGGCGTATGACAGTGACGGCGCGCGGCTGGTGGAGGTGCACCTCGTCCCGCTGAGCCGGTCCGGCCCGGACCCCTGGTGGACGGACAGGAACAACTACTTCGGCGCCCCGGGTCCCTGGTGCAAGAGCCTGTCCAGCGCCTACGAGGACACCTACTACCGCGCCGAGGTCAGGACGTACTGGGGGGAGCGGGACACGTGGGTGACACGAGGGCCCTACTACTTCTACAGCTGATCCCGAGTCAGGAGAGCAGCGTGTCCGCAGCGTAGGCCGCCCGAGCGGGAGCGTCCCCGCGAGCCGGGGACGCCCACCGCCGCATCGGTCCACGCGGCGGTGGGCTCGGATGCGGTCGGTCAGTCGACCGGAGCGGCGACCCGCAGGACCTTGAGGAACTCGCGCATCCAGGCCGGGTGATCCGGCCAGGCGCGGCCGGTGACGATGGAGCCGTCGATGTGCGCCTCGCTGTCGACGAAGGACCCGCCGACCGCCTCGATGTCGGGGGCGAGGGCCGGGTACGCGCTGGACGAGCGGCTCGCCAGGACCCCTGCCGCGGCGAGTACGAGGGGGCCGTGGCAGAGCGCCGCGATCGGCTTGCCCGCCTCGGCGAAGTGCCGGACGATGCGGCGGCAGTCGGTGTCGCCGCGGATGTACTCGGGCGCGCGGCCGCCGGGCAGGACCAGTGCCGCGTAGTCGGCCGGGTCGACGTCGGCGAACGCGACGTCGGCGGGCCAGGTGTGGCCGAGCTTCTCGGTGTAGGTGTCGAAGCCGTCGACGAAGTCGTGCACGACGAACTGCAGCTTCTTCTTCGTCGGAGCGGCGATGTGCACGTCGTATCCCTCTTCCAGCAGCCGCTGGTAGGGGTACATCACCTCGAGATCCTCGGCCGCGTCGCCCGTGACGATCAGCACCTTCGGCATCGTGCAGCACCTCCGTGACGTTGTGGGAACACCGTACGACCGATCGTGTCCGCCGATCCTCGCGACGGTCAACCGCGGAGATTCCACCCGCCGGGAGAACCGTCGCGGCCGGGTCGGGCTCCTCAGTCGCCTCTCACGGCTTCGAAGTCGCCGGGTGTGAGCTGCGGGAGGCCAGGTCCAGCAGTTCGTCGACGGACCACTGGTCGTAGGCGTGCTCGCCGTACTTGCAGGCCACCACAGTGCCGTCCTCGGCGATCAGGAGGTCGGCGGGCAGGCCGAAGCGTCCGCCCTGCGGGCGGGCGGCCGGGCCGCGCTCACGGCCGCGGACGATGGCCCACGTGCTGCGCAGGACGGCTCGGAGGATCGGTCCCCAGGCGCGCGGGTGCAGGAGCGCCCGGCGCGCCGATTCGACGCCGAACTCCACGTACAGCCGTTTGCCCGGGTCGGCGATGACGGCGAACGGCAGGTCGGCCGCGTGCTCGCGCAACTCGTCGGCGGGCGAGTGGAAGACGACGACCTCACGGATGCCGGCCGCCTCGATCTCGGCATGGCGCCGCACGATCGATCGCAGGTGCAGGTTGCACACCGGGCAGCCGGCGAAGCGACGGAACTGCAGGTGGACGAGGTGTCCATGCGACGGGACGCGGATCGGCGGGCCGGAGACGGGGGTGAACTCGCGCTCGTCGATGACGGTGCCGGGGCGGGGCCTGCGCAGATCGTCGTGGGCGGCCATCACGTGATCCCTCCTGTAGGCGTACAACATACGCTAACACGTTTAGGCGTACCTTGTACGCTGTCGGGACCATGCCTCGCCCACGCTCGCTCACCGAGACGCAGATCGCGGCGGCCGCGCTCGCCGTCATCGACCGCGACGGACTCGCCGCCCTGACGATGCGCGCGGTCGCCAAGGAGCTCGGGATGGGGACGATGTCCCTGTACCGCTACGTCGACGACCGCGAACAGCTCGAGGGCCTGGTCGTCGCCCTCGTCCTCGGCAGCGTCGACACCGAGCCCCCGCCCGGCTCATCCTGGCGGGAGCGGATCGCGATCATGGTCGAGCGCGTCCGCGATGCCGTCGGCGCGCACCCGAACGTCGTGCCACTCACGCTCACCCACCGGCAGGGCTCGCCGAGCAGCCTGCGGTGGGCGGAGACGGTGCTCGGCATCCTGACCGAGGCGGGAATCGAGGGCGAGCGGCGGGTCGTCGCCCTGCGCAGCCTGGTCGGCTACCTGGTCGGGGCGATCCAGCTGGAGCACCTCGGGCCGTTGTCGGGCGAGGGCACGCGGACCATGGCCGCACTGCCGGCCGCGGAGTACCCGCTTCTCGCCGAGACGGCGCGGCAGGCGGCACGGGTCACGGTGGACGAGGAGTTCCGCCGCGGCCTTAACGTCCTGCTGAACGGCCTGGCGATGTAGGTCAACGAGAGTCGTTACCGTCGAGCGCCGGCCGGCGCTCGACGAGGCCGACGCCTGCCCGCTCGGGCAGCACCGGCGGGATCAGCGTCAGCAGGTCCAGCCCTGCCCAGTCGACCCGCACGCCGAGCGACCGGCGTTCCACGGGCGGCAGGACCTCCTCGGCGGGCAGCACTCGGCAGCGCCCATCTGGACTCTGAGTCGCGAGGCGCGAGTACGCCGCCGGCTCGGGCTCCCCGCCGTGGACCCGCCGCTCGCGATCCCAAGTGATCTCCGTCAGCCCGGGGAGCTTGATTCCGATGAAGGGATAGATGTCGCGCACGGCGACCTCGTCGCCCCGCTGGTACACGCGGATGACGAGGGTGCCCGCGGAGTTCGGGGACCAGCGGGTGCGGAGGAAGTCGGCGATGACCTCCCGCATCGTCGTCGGGTCGGTGAGGACTCGCCGGTCTCCCCCGTCGCCGCTTCCCGGGAAGGACGACTCGAACACGTAGTAGCTGTACATGCAGTGCGTCTCCGACGAGCAGGGCAGGTGGCCGGGTGTGACCGGAGGGTAGCCGACCAGTCCATACCGATTGGTCACGATTCGATGGACGTTCGCCTCCGACGGTCGAGTTGATGCTCCAGACCCAACGCCCGACTAGGACCGGGGCCCTATAGCAGATCGGCGAACGCCCGGACGACAGCGCTTCCCGATCATCAGAGGAGATTTCCAGCCACGGCTTCACGGAGGTTCCGCCGTCCTGATGCACGGTTCGACAAGGCGAGACGGCAAGGGGCGTATGGGGTGCATCGCCATACGCCCCAAGCGGTTATTCGAAGCGGATGCTCGAGGCAATGGCCCCAGGCACGGGCCTGAAACCTCCATTCGTAACGGCGGTTACATTACCTCTGTCGATGAAGTTTCCAGAGTCGCGGTCGAAAACGTTCCCGAAGTTCGAATTACTGGATGGCTGCGAGTCTGCGTATGCAGGCGCAGCGGCTCCACCGATCACGGCCGTCAGCACGGCACCGGACAGGACGATCGTCTTGAGGACCATACACTCCTCCTATGAATGTAAATGGCTGCACGGATTGCCCGCCCGCATCACCATACGCCTCAGTGAATACCCAGGAATTCGACCTAAGCCCGAACTCTCGATAGTCTTGGCGAAATATCTACGCGGCCACACCCGCCCCAAATTACCGAAATAAGCCCCGAATCTGGAATTTGGGGCAAACGTCACAACGGGTCGGTGAATGTCCAGCCCTTTCCCAGGAGCGCATCGACGGCACTAATCGGCGAGCGCTCGGACGGCGACGTTTCCGGCCATCAAAGGAGGCTGCCGAACCCCGGTTTCTCGTAGGTATCGCCGTCTTGCCGCACGGTCCGGCAAGACGAGACCGCAAGGGGCGTATGGCAATGCACCGCCATACACCCCCGCCGGATGCGTATTACTGTAGGTCCTCGGTTATGGCCTGCCCCACAATGACGGCGGCCGCATCGTTGCCCGATACTTGCTGAGGTTGGTTTTGGGTTCTGGCGTCTACACTACCTCTGTCGACGAATCCTCCAGAGTCGCGGTCGAAAACGTTCCCGAAGTTCGAATTTGATGGCGGTTGCGGCTGCTGGGCGTACGCGGGCGCAGCGGCTCCACCGATCACGGCCGTCAGCACGGCACCGGACAGGACGATCGTCTTGAGGACCATACACTCCTCCTATGAATGTGAATGGCTGCACAGATTGCCACCTGCATCGCCACGCCTCCCAGTGAATACCCAGAGCTTCGACGTAAGCCCAGATCCCTGACAATCTTGGCGAAATATCTACGCGGCCACACCCGCCCCAAATTACCGAAATAAGCCCCGAATCGGGAATTTGGGGCAAACGTCACAACGGGTCGGTGAATGTCCAGCCCTTTCCCAGGAGGGCATCGACGGCGGTGACGGCGGCGGCAAGGCGGTCCTCATGGGCGCCCGTGACCACCACGTACGGCAGGCCACGCCGGTCCAGCTCTTCGCGGAAGCGGTCCGACATCCGCTCCCGGATCGACTCGCCGTCGCGCCAGCCGTCCTGCTCGAAGGGCACGCCGGCGGTGTCGGTGAGGATCCACAGGTCGTGGTGGGTACGGGCGTGGACGCGTTCGGCGTCGGGCGAGAGGGCGCCGAGATAGCGCTCGTGCCACAGCGAGGTCGCGAAAGCGTCGGTGTCGCAGATCAGCAGGGGTGAGCCGGAGCGGGCCGCGGCGTCCTCGAGGGCGAGATGCCGCTCGGCGATCAGGGCGAACTCCACCGAGGACCAGGGAAGGTCGCCGATCCACCGGTCGGGGTCGGTGCGCCGCGCGAGGGCGAGCTTCTCCTCGCAGTACAGGCGGCCGTACTCCGGCACCCACCGGGTCGCGGCCCACACCCCGCCGCGCGCGGAGTAGTGCGCCGCGAGGGCGCGGCTCAGCGTGGTCGTGCCCGAGGACTCCGCGCCGACGATGACGACGCGACGGGCCAGGTACGCGCGTACGGCGGGCGAGAGCCACGGCCAGCAGGCGACCGGGTCGCCGCGTACGGCGGTGCCGCTCACCGGGAACCGGCTGCGCGGCGGGTCCACCGGGACGTGCGCGGCGGCGAACCGGCGGGCCAGTTCGGGACCGTACTCCTCCGAGCTGAACACCGCGTCGACCGGCGGGCGGTCGAGCGCGCCCACGCCGTTCCCGGACGCCGCGGCCAGACCCGCCTGGAACGCCGCCACGTGCGCCGCCCAGATCTCCTCGGAGTCGTAGTCCACCTCGACGTCGTCGACGACCGGAACGATGTCGACGTACGGCTGCGGGTGCCGTTCGCGGAGCCAGGCCGTACGGAGGGCGAGGGGGATGCTCTCCACGGTGGAGGCGGCCACGACGACGGTCACGCGCTCGCAGGCGTCCGCCGCGGTGTCGATCAGGTGGTGATGGCCGGCGTGCGGCGGATAGAACTTCCCGATCACCAGGCCGTGCCGGAACGTCATGAGGCCACCGGGACGGCCGCCGCCTCCTGCTCCGCGTGGTCCTTCCGCCAGGCGAGCAGTCCGGCGACGCACAGCGCCAGGAAGACGACGTAGAGGGCGCTGGTGAGGTAGAGGTGCTTGTAGGCGTACAGCGGGATGTAGATCAGGTCGGCGGCGATCCACAGCCACCACGACTCGAGCAGCTTGCGGCACTGGCCGTACGTCGCGGCCAGTGAGATCACGGTGGTGAGCGCGTCCCAGAACGGCACGGTCGAGTCGGTCCAGGCGCTGAGCGCCCACGTCAGCAGGCCGGTGGCGGCGATCCCGGCGGCCGCGAGCCCGGCCCATTCCGTACCGGAGGTGCGCTGGACGACGCGCTCGGTCCGCTCCCGCCCGCCGTACAGCCACTCCCACCAGCCCCAGACCTGCAGGACGACGTAGACGGCCTGCAGGCCCGCGTCGGCGTACAGGCCGCCGTCGACGAAGATCAGGCCGAGCAGGACGACGTTGGCGATGCCGATCGGCCAGTTGGCGATGTGCTGCCGGACGACGAGCCAGACGTTGACCACCCCGGTGGCGAACCCGAGCACCTCCGCCCAGGTCGTTGGCGTGCCGCCCAGGGTGATCGCGGGATGGAGCAGGGGACCCAGCAGGCTGTGCAGCGACAATCCGGCACGCTCCCAAGATCAGACAGTGGCCACCAGAATCTAACATCCAGGACTTAGGTCACACGAGGGACTAAACACCGCACTCGGCGCCTCCACCGACCCGCACGAAGAACGGCTTCAATAGCACATCGGTCACGGAACGGACAGAGCCCACCGGATCAATACTCGACATTCGAGATGGGAACTGTGCCTCAATTCCACTGCCAAGGATTACGCCGTGATCGTTCTGCTTGATAGTTTCCGCTCTGGCCGCGATACCCCTTTCGCGCGGCGTGGATTTCACTCGTCTCAAAGGAGACCTGTCATGGCTTTTCTTCGTAAGACGATCGTCGCGACCGCCGTGGCCGGTCTGGCGTTGACCGGCACCGCGGGTGCCGCCCACGCCGGTACCGCTCCCCCGAAGCCGCACAAGTTCACGGCCTACGGTCCCGCGGTGAAGAAGCTCCCCCACGGCAAGGTCGTCCACCTGCAGACGGTGACCGGAACCGCCACGATCACCGCCTGGACGACGGTGAAGTGGAAGGCGACCAACAAGACGTACAACAAGAAGACGGGCAAGGGGACCATCGATGTGGTCTTCACGTACGTCAGTGGCAGCGGGATCAAGACCCGGTCCTTCCTTAAGATCAAGGGCAGCGACGATGTCACCTTCGGTGTGCCGATGAAGCTGAAGCGGCTGACCGTGCAGGTGTCGCAGGGCAAGAAGCATGGCGCGCCGGTTGCGATCCTCGGCAAGGTGATCAAGTAACACGCCGTTCGCCGAGCGGTTCGTACTCAGGGCGTATTCGGCGGAGACTGAGTACGAACCGCCCCTGGTCAATCGGAAAGGCCCCTCAGCGGAGGCCGGCGAAAAGGTCGGTCTCCTGGTCGGGAGCGGGCACGGCGCTGAAGCGGCGGACGAACGACTCGGTGCCGAGCACCTGGCGCTGCAGGTCGTCGGGCATGCGGAGCAGGAAGATGCCGTCCTCCTGGCTGGCGTGCGCCTCCAGGGCCTTGAGCTTGCGCTCGAAGTACGCCGAGACGTCGACCACCGTGGTGATCTCCTCGTCCGGCGTGCCGAAGTCGTCGGGCAGCTCGAAGTCGCCCATGTCGGCGCCGGTGCTGCGGAGGTAGTCCATCATCCGCTCGATCCCGGCCCGGGGGACGGCGGTGTGGTAGAACTTGCGCGGAATCCCGGTCGACTCGGCGGCGGCGATCGCGATCCGGTGCGCCTGGATGTGGTCGGGGTGCCCGTAGTTGCCGTTCTCGTCGTAGGTCACCACCACCTGCGGGCGGTACTTCTCCATCAGGGCCGCGAGCCGTGCGGCCGACTGCTCGACGGGCACATTGCTGAACACGCCGGTGTCGGCGTTGGCGTCCCAGCCGGCCATCCCGGAGTCGGGGTAGCCGAGCAGCTCCACGTGGGCGATGGCCAGGTGAGCGACCGATTCGCGTAGCTCGCCGAGCCGGCGGCTGCTCACGTCGGCCGGGTCGTGGCCCGGCTCTCCGGGCTTGACCCCGCCGGGGCCGTCTCCCTGTTCGCCATTGGTACACGTCACCAGGACCGTGCGGATGCCCTCATCCGCGTAGCGCGCGAAGATCCCGCCAGTGCTGATCACCTCGTCGTCGGGGTGCGCGTGCACGGCCATCAATGTCAGTTCGGATTCCATGAGCTCCAGCATGCACGGCCGGAGCGGCGCGTACGTATTCTCAGCGGAAACGGCGGCGACGGCGTCGCCAGATCTTCGCGCACTCCGCGCACGTGTCGGGCGGAGGCGTGGACGACGACTCCCCCCGCACCGTGATCACCGCGCCGCAGTAGGCGACCACGGTGCTCCCGACGGGCCGGGCGGGCGGCGGGTAGCCGTGTGTGACCTCATCGCCGCCGCTGCCGGTCGGTCTCAGGGCGAGCTCTGTCGAGGATCTCGGCGTCACCCCTCAACGGTACGACGCGCCGTCCAGAAGATTCCGGACAGGTGCTGAACGGCCTTATCCAAACCAATCCGACTGACCGCATCTGGCCCGATCGTCCTGCGAGTCCTGTTGCGTCCGAATTGATCAACTGCGAACATGCTTGCCTCCCCCCAGAATTCCCAGGAGTTTGCATGCGTCGCAGCGCGCGCCTGGTCGCCGCCACCGTCGCGGGGGCCCTGATGGGCTCGATTCCGCTGACCACTCCGAACGCCGTCGCCGCCACCGCCTCCCGAACGGGCACCGCCGCGCAGGCGTCCCAGCCGTCCGGGATCGCGGCGAAGGGCGCGTACCTCTACGATTCGACCAAGGGCAAGAAACTGTGGGGCGTCGCCACCACGACCAAGCGCCCCATCGGAAGCATCACCAAGGTGATGACCGCGCTCGTCGTGATCCGCGCCGGCGGCCTCGACCGCAAGATCACCGTCAAGAAGAGTTACCTCGACCACGTCAAGAACACCGACGCCACGACCGCCGGGCTGAAGGTCGGTGACAAGGTGTCGGTCGGGCAGCTGCTGAACGGCATGCTCCTGCCGTCCGGCTGCGACGCGGCGTACGCCCTCGCCGACGTGTACGGCCCGGGGCAGACGAAGTTCGTCGCCAAGATGAACAAGACCGCGAAGTCGCTCGGGATGACGAGCACCTACTTCCGTACGTCCGACGGGCTGCCCACCTCCTCACACAAGGAGGGGTACTCCACGCCGAGCAACCTGATGAAGCTGGCGAAGGCGGCGATGGCGAGCTCGTCGTTCCGCGCGGTCGTCGCCCGCAAGACCTACTCGGTGTCGAAGACCAGCGGGCACCACGCGTACAAGTGGACCAACACGAACCTGCTCCTCGGCTCCTACAGCGGCGCCATCGGCATCAAGACCGGCCACACGAACGCCGCGGGCTACTGCCTGCTGTTCGCGGCCCGGCGCGGTGGCCGTACGCTGTTCGGGGTGGTCCTGAACAGCACGACCACCGACCCGAACCGCCGGTTCACCGACGCGGCCAAGATGCTCGACTGGGCATACGGCACCAAGTCGGCGCAGCTGCGGCTCCGCTCTCTCCCCTCGGGGACCGCCACGGACTGACAGACTTGACTCATGGTTGACGACGAACGCTGGAAGGCTCGCTTTCGGGCCGCCCGGGTGAGCCTGCCCGGCTGGGCGCACTACGCGCCGCACCGCTCGGTGTACCGCTCGAACACCACCGGGACCTGGGAGATCTACTCCTGGGACCGTACGACCGACGAACGCCGGCAGGTCACCGACCGGCCGAACGGCACCTGGATCGGGGGCATCGACCCGACCGGCGAGTGGATCTGGTGGTTCGCCGACACCGACGGGGACGAGTTCGGGGTGTGGCGGCGGCAGGCGTTCGGCGGCGGGGAGGACGAGCCCGCCGTGCCCGCGCTGGAGCCGTCCTACCCCGCCGGCCTCGCCGTGGGCTCCAGCGGGCGCGCCGTCGTCGGCCGGTCCACGGACGGCGGCACGACGATCCACGTGTGCCCGCCGGGAGCCGACCCGTACGTCCTGTACGCGCACGCCGAGGACGCGTACGCGATCGACCTGTCCGAGGACGAGTCGCTCGTCGCGATCAACCACAGTGAGCACGGCGACAGCCGGCATATGGCGCTGCGGGTCGTGCGCACGGACGGCGAGACCGTCGCCGACCTGTGGGACGGCCCGGGCAAGGGGCTGAGCGGGCTGTCGTTCTCCCCGGTCGTCGGCGACCAGCGGCTGCTCGTCGAGCACGAGCGGCGCGGCAAGCCGGAGCCGCTGATCTGGAACCCCGTCAGCGGCGACGTCCAGGAGATCGTCCTCGACCTGCCCGGCGAGGTGGGCGCCAACTGGTACCCCGACGGGTCGGCGCTGCTCGTCTCGCACTCCCACCACGCGCGCGACGAGCTGTACCGCTACGACCTGGCCGGCGGCACGCTGGAGAAGATCGACACGCCGCGCGGAGTGATCGGCTCGGCCACCGCCCGCCCGGACGGCACGGTCGAGTTCTCCTGGTCGTCGTCGGCGTCGCCGCCCGTGATCCGCTCGACGTCGGGCGCGGTGGTGCTGACCCCGCCCGGACCGCCCGCACCCGAGTCGGTGCCGGTCGAGGACGCCTGGGTGACCGGTCCCGGCGGCGACATCCACGCCCTGGTCTCCAAGCCGGAGGGCTCAGGCCCGTTCCCGACCGTCTTCGACGTGCACGGCGGGCCGACCGCGTACGACGACGACTCCTTCTCCCCGGACGCCGCCGCCTGGGTGGACCACGGCTTCGCCGTCGTCCGCGTCAACTACCGGGGGTCGACCGGCTACGGCAGCACGTGGCGCGACGCCATCGAGGGCCGTCCCGGACTGACCGAGCTGGAGGACATCAAGGCCGTCCGCGACTGGGCCGTCTCCTCCGGGCTGGCCGACCCGTCGCGGCTCGTGCTCACCGGCGGGTCGTGGGGCGGCTACCTCACCCTGCTCGGCATCGGCACGCAGCCCGGCGACTGGTCGGTCGCGGTCGGCATCGTCCCGGTGGCCGACTACCTCGCCGCGTACGAGGACGAGATGGAGGCGCTGCAGGCGTTCGACCGGTCGCTGTTCGGCGGTTCGCCGGCCGACGTCCCCGAGCGCTACAAGGCCTCCTCGCCGATCACGTACGTCGAGCAGGTCACCGCCCCGGTGCTGGTCATGGCCGGGGAGAACGACCCGCGCTGCCCGATCCGCCAGATCGACAACTACCTCGGCCGGCTGCGGGAGCTCGGCAAGGAACACGAGGTGTACCGCTACGACGCCGGGCACGGCTCCCTCGTGGTCGAGGAGCGCATCCGGCAGATGGCCGCGACCATCGACTTCGCCCGCAAGCACCTCGATCTCACCTGAGCACCGACGGCCATCGCGTTCCTCTCGCGAGCGCGATGGCCGTTTTCGGGTCTACGTGCGCAGGTCGCGGTAGGTGGCCAGGGCCTCGCGGACGATGCCCCGCATTCCGGGCACCCGCGCCAGGGCGACGAGGCGGTCGATCAGCGGGACCGTGCGCTCGATGAGCCGATAGGTCTTGGCCGCGTCCGGCGAGCTGTCGTACACCCAGTGCAGGATCACGCCCATCGAGTAGAGCCACAGCAGCTCCGGCAGGTCCGCGCGGATCTCCGCGTCGGCCTTGAGCGTCGAGCCCTCCACGACCTCGCGGTAGACGGCGACGGCGGCATCGCGGATCGGCGCCGACTCGGCGCTGAACGGGCTGAGGGGGCTCGTCGGCTCGGCCGCGTACTTGAAGAACTTCCCGGCGAACTCCTTGTACGGCTGCAGCACGTCGATGCGCGCGCGGACCACGCCGAGCAGCCGCGCGCGGAACTCCCGCTCCCGCTCCAGCACGGCCCGGCACGCCTCGGTGTGGTCGTCCTGGGAGTGCTCGTAGTAGAGCTGGATCAGCTCTTCCTTCGAGGAGAAGTAGTAATAGGCGTTGCCGACGGACACCCCGGCCTCGGCTGCGATCACTCGCATCGTGGTGGCCTCGTAGCCACGCTCGCGGAACAGCCGCAGGGCGGTCTTCGCGATCAGTTCTCTCGTCTGCTCGGACTTGGTCGGTACGGCCACAGCCGACACTGTACGTCTCTCCGCGGACCAGCCGTGTCGGTCAGCGACAGGTCATAACTGGGTGCGGAATCGGGAAAGCGGCGCGCCCCTTGCCGGAGTGTCGCGCTTGACGCGATCAATGCTGCGACTGGCGCATGCGACAGTACGGGAGGGCTTCATGTCGATACGCACGACCGTCATCGTCGGCTGCGCCACGGGGTTCTGCACGTTAATGGCCGGACCGCCAGCCATGGCGCGCAGCCACAACCCGGCGTCTTCGCCGGATGTGCTGCACCAGCGGCTGGTCGGGGCGCTGTTCCGGGCCGGGGGGATCCGCTCGATCTCCACCGGGCACTGCGCGCGGCGCGCGAACCCGCACTGCACGTCGTTCGAGGGCTTGCGGGCGGCGACGTTCAGCGGGCTGCTGGCGCTGAAGCAGGCCAGCCACTGCCATCTGACCGTCTCCGGCGGTACGGAGGCGGGTCACGCGGCGGGCCGCTACAGCCACTACGCGGGCTACAAGCTCGACGTGCTGCCCAACCGGTGCCTCGACGGCTACATCCCGCACCACTTCCATCGTCTCGCGACGCGGGGCGACGGCGCGGCGCAGTATCGCGGGCGGGGGCCCGTGACGTTCGCGCGCGAAGGATCCCACTGGGACATCACCTTCGGCGCCGCTCCGGGCTCACCGATCGGGCACAAGGGCGTCAAGCCGCCGGTCGAGCGGGGGGACGACAAGCCGGGCATCGGACAGGGCGAGGACAAGCCGATGACCGGGCGCGAGGACGACGAGCCCACGACCGGCGGAGATGGCGACATCGTCACCGGCGGCGGAGCGGAGAAGAGCGGAGGCGACAAGGCCGTCCCCACGACCGGGAGCGGGGACGTGAAGCCCGTGGCCGGGGGCGGTAAGGACGGACCGGGTACGGGACGCGGCGCCCGCAGGCATGAGCCGAGGCGCGGGGCCCCGCGGTCGGTGGGCGCGCCTCGGGCCGCCGGGCCCAAGACAGGCCGCGGGCACGTCGATTCCGTCTCCGGATGGATCGACCCTGAGGATGACGAGGACTGAGGGTTTCCCGTGAAACATGGTGGGGCCGGACGGACTCGGTCCGTCCGGCCCCACCTGGGACGTTGCCGTCGGCTGTGGTCCCTCAACCGTCCAGGTGATCCGCCACGCAGGCCAGATAGAGGGCGAGCCGGTCCGCGTCGCCGTCGGCCCGGTCGCCCTCGCGGCGAGCGATCTTGTCGAGCCGGTAGACCAGCGTGTTGCGGTGGATGTTCAGCGCGGCCGCGGTCTTGACGAGGTTGAAGCCGTGCTCGGTCCATACGGTGATCGTCTGGCGGAGCACGGGCCAGTCGGGGCGCTCGCACAACTCCGCGACGTACGTCTCGGCGAAACGCCTGCGCACCCGGTGCGGAACCGCCGCGAGCAGCTGATGCACCCGCAGTTCGTCGATGGAATGCACCGAAGCGGCGGGACGGGTACGCGATCCGAGCCGCAGCGCGGCCTTCGCGTCCTCGTAGGACGCATCGCCGGAACGATGGAGCTCAGCGGCAACAACCGGCGGCTCGACTGGCGGCGTATCGTCGCGATCGCCCACGCCAGCCGTGACTACCTCGGTCACTGGTACGACAGTGCCGACGACCTCATGGCCCTCATCCACGACCCATGGGTCGGCGGACGCCCGATGATGCCGGACGGACTGCCCGTGCTCGACCGGGTGCCCGGCAGCCCGAACGCGTACGTGGCCACCGGTCACGGCATGCTCGGCATCACGCTCGCGCCGGTGAGCGGGAAGGCGATGGCGGACTACATCACGACCGGCCGGCGCCCGGCCTCACTCGCCGCGTTCCGCGCCGACCGGTTCCCGGGCCTGCTGGCGCACCGCCGGACGAGCCCAGGCGACCGCGTCAGGCCCGGTGCGGGTCCTGCTCCAGGCGGCAGCGCGGCGGGTGGTGCCGAAGCCCCTGCCGGTTAGAGGGTCGCCGACCGATGAGATCAGACTTCTGTGTGCTTCCGGGCCTTGATGGCCAGCACGACGGGCGTTGGTTCGCCGCTTTCGGAGAATCGTTCGAGCGTTAGCCCCGCGGAGAGAAAGGCGTGCATCAACTCGGGGAGCGGGCGGTGGGTGGCACCGACCTTGGCGCGTACTCCCTGGTCGGTCCAGGACGCCTTGGTCCAGTGGCTGTCCAGGTAGCCGGGGTGGATCACCACCGCGTCCAGGTCGCTGCGGTCGGCGAATCCGCCGCAGAAGCAGGGGTGGACGCCGACGTGCACGAACACTCCGCCGGGTCGCAGGACCCTGGCCACCTCGCGGAGCACCGCCGGGTAGGCGGGCATGTCGGTATGGACCATCATCGCGACGACGGCGGGCAACGAGGCGTCCGGGATCGGCAGGTGCTCGGCGTCGGCCTGCGCGACGGGAAGACGGCCGCGGGTGCGGCGTAGCATCCCGGCGGACAGGTCGACGCCGATGGGGGTCCAGCCGAGCGCGCGGACCTGGGCGGCGTGGACGCCGGTGCCGCACCCGATCTCCAGGCAGGTCCCGCTGCCCTCGCCGAGGAGGTGACTCAAGACGTCGTTGAGATCGAGGGGGTTGCCGTCCCGGGGCCTGCCGGTTCTCTGCGCGCCGAGGAACTCGTGCTCGTACCAGTCCGCGATCTCGTCGTAGGCCGCAGTCGGCGCCATCGCCCGCTCCAATGTGACCGTGCATCAACCCGTCGGAGATGTTCCAGGCTTCGACCCTAGCTTCCGATCGTGTCGTGGCCCGTCGTGTCAGCTATCGGCGGATTCATCGGGCGGTGTGGCGAGATGGGCCTTGGCGAAGTGTTGACCAGAAGGTTGTTTACAGTCATATCCATGGTCGACTTCGGCCAAAAATGGAGGATCTCGGGATGCATTTTTTACCGTCACGCGAACAGACTTGACTATCGGCCGCCCACCACCCGCAGTCGGATCCAGGGGAGGAAGGCATGTGGCGCATAAACCATCTCATGTTGGTGCCGTCGTTTCTCAGCGCCGGACTCATTCTCGGCAGCACTGCAACACAGGCATCGACGTCGTCCGGGTCGGAAAGGACGATAGTTGACGACGTTTCTCCGCCGGCCGACGACCATGGTCGCGAGTCGGACACAGAAACGCAGTCAGACACGGATACCCAATACAGTGCAGGCTATGACCACGGCTACGAATTCGGCATCAAGGATGGCCGTAATTCATGCACCAAAGTCCATCGAAAGCTTTCCAGTACTGCTAATTATCTCCTTGGCTGGGCTGTCGGATATAACGCTGGCTACTCGACCGAGTGTCCCCATTCATCGAAACCGAAATTCCACCTAAGGGGACCTCACACCGAATAGCACTCTCGACTCAACCGGCCATGTCGATTTGTCGCGCTTATCGGTGGTCTGTCCGCTGCCTGCCGTGCTGATCACCGAGCGTTTCGCACATCCGCCTGAGGGGATCAGGCGAGGAAGCCGCGGAGCAGCGCGCCGGTGCCCTCCAGGTGCTCGACGATCGCGCGGCGCGCCGCCTCCGGGTCGCCGTCCAGGATGGCGTTCACGATCGCGGCGTGCTGCGTCGACGCGTGCTCGATGTTGCGCTGCAGCACCGGGATGGCGTTCAGCAGGTCGTTCAGTCGCATCCGGGCGTCGGCGCAGGCCGCGGCGAGCAGCGGCGAGCCGGTCAGCTCGGCGATCGTCAGGTGGAAGCGGGTGTCGAGCCGCCGGTAGTCCGCGGGCGCCGCGGTGTCGGCGTCCCGCAGGCACGACCGGAGCCGGTCGATCTGCTCGTCGCGTAGCCGCTGCGCGGCCAGCAGCTGCCCCGCTCCGGTCTCGACCGCCATCCGGTAGATCAGAGCGTCGCTGAGCTCCTCGCCCATGCCCGCGGCGACCCGCTCCAGGTCGCCGCGTCGCGGGGCCCGGGGCCGGTAGGTCACGAAGGTCCCGCCGAACCTGCCGCGCCGGGACTCGACGTATCCCTCCTCCTGCAGGGCGCGGATCGCCTCACGCAGCGTGACACGGCTTATCCCCAGCTGCGGGGCGAGCTCCCGTTCCGGCGGAAGGCGCTCGCCGTGACCGACCACCCCCAGCTTGATCGCCTGGAGGAGGCGCTCCACGGTCTCCTCGAAGGCGTTGCCCGCGCGGACGGGCCGGAAGACGGTTGAGGTCGCCAGAGTGGCCGGATCCCGCTCGTCACTCAACGAAGACCGCCCTTCAGCACCGGCGACGACCGCGCCCGGCGGACACCACCCGGCCGGGAAAGCAGCGCGGGGGGCGCGGTCCTGGGCTCATGCGCATCAGCGTAATGCCGACGACGATGCGGGTTGCCGGGCCACCGCGTCCGCCGGGCGGGACGTTTCAGACCCGCCCGGCGGACGCGGTCAGGCCTGCGACGCTTCGGGGGCGGGCCCGCCGGCCACGGCCGGCCCGTCGGCGATCGTCGGTGCCGGCTCGTCGGTGTCGACCGTCCGGCGGGGCCCGGTGAACCAGGTCCGCGCCGACAGTGCCCACCAGCCACCGACCAGGGCCAGTACGACGCCGAGGGCGATCGGAGCGTAGTTCACCGCGCTCCAGTTCCATGCCTTGTTGCCCGGCACGCCGGCCGGGGCGATCGGCAGGATGAAGTAGACCGAGATGACGGCGATCTCGATGATCGCGATCCAGCCGAACAGCTTGTACCTGCGGCCGAGTGTCCACGGCCCCGGCTGGAACCGGTCGCCCATCCGTACCCGCAGGTAGATGGGGATGAGGAAGGCCAGGAACAGGCCGATGACCGCGATGGACACGACGGCGTAGAACGCGACGGGCGTTCCGGTCGGGCTCTTGTAGAGCGCCGGGAGGGTGAGGATGAGAGCCGCGATCGAACCCATGATGATCGCGTTCACCGGGGTCCGGTTCTTGTCCACCTTCGACCAGAGCCGCCAGCCCGGCACTCCGCCGTCCCGCGAGAACGCGTACGTCATCCGGGACATGCTCGTCACGCAGCTCATGCCGCAGTAGAACTGGCCGATCACCGAGATCGCGATCACGATCTTGGCGAGCGCCGGGCTGAGCGCACTGGTGAAGATCGCCGGTGCGAAGCCCTGCGCGGCGTTGATGCCCTTGACGTCCGTGGCGGCGAACAGGAAGGACAGCAGCAGGATCCAGCCGCCGACCGCGGAGTAGGCGATGGACCGCCACAGTCCCTTCGCGGCGGTGCGCGCGGCGTCCTGGGTCTCCTCCGACACGTGTGCGCACGCGTCGAACCCGGTGATCGTGTACTGCGTCAGCAGGAAGCCCAGCGGCAGCACGTAGAACCAGTAGGTCCCGCCGGAGAAGCCCGAGTTGTTGATCCGCTCGGTGAACACGAACTTCAGGCTCTGGTGCGAGTCCGGGCCGAAGACCAGGATGAGCACGACCGCGGCGACGCCGAACACGTGCCACCAGACGGAGATGTTCTGCAGGATCGCGACGAGGTGGTGCCCATAGATGTTGATCAGCGCGTGCAGGGCCAGGATGACCAGGAACAGGACGAACACGAAGCCGAGGCCGCCGTCCCAGCCCTTGTGCAGCATGCCGAGCAGGACGTTGAGGAACGTCGCGCAGCCGTAGTCGACCGACGCGGTGACGGCGATGAGGCCGATCAGGTTGAGCCACCCGGTGAACCAGCCGTGCACCGGCTTGCCCATGGTGGCGGCCCACCAGTAGATGCCACCGGCGGTCGGATAGGCCGAGACCAGCTCGGACAGGCAGAAACCGATGATCAAAATGAAGCCGGCGATGATCGGCCAGCCCCAGGTGATGGCGACGGGTCCGCCGTTGTTCCATGCCTGTCCGAAGGTCGTGAAGCACCCGGACAGGATCGAGATGATCGAGAAGGAGATGGCGAAGTTGGAGAAGCCGCTCCAGGACCGCTCCAACTCCTGTTTGTAACCGAGTTCTGCGAGTCTTCTGGCGTCTTCGTCGAGACCGGTGGCCATAGAGGCTCCTCGGATCGGGGGGTGGTGGAGGTCGAGAGTCGGGGGGTCGGCCGGCGCGCGCCGGGTCTGCAGAGCGGAGGGGGTCTTGGACTGTCCGTAACCCGTTCGAAACACGGCCCGTAGCGGCCCTTTCACTGTCCCGGAAGTGTGCGAGCAGGAAGACCTCACGTCAAGGGGGTAGTTATTCGGCCGTGGATTCGCCCGACGACGCCAGGGGGTTGACAGATGCCCAGGTCTAGCCATCAATGGTCCTAAACCAAACCATTCCCCCTGGGCCGCCTCCCGGTCCGGCGTCCGGAGAGGACGAAGCGTGGTCGATCGAGGTCTGCTCACACTCGAGCAACTCAAGGACGAGGCGGCGGCGGGCCGGATCGACACGGTCCTCATCGTCATCCCCGACATGCAGGGACGGCTCCAGGGCAAACGCCTGTCCGCCCGCTTCTTCCTGGAGGAGGTGGCCGGGCACGGCTCGGAGGGGTGCAACTACCTGCTCGCGGTGGACGTCGACATGAACACCGTGGACGGGTACGCGATGTCCTCCTGGGAGCGCGGGTACGGCGACTTCGTCATGCGCCCGGACCTGTCGACCCTGCGCCGTATCCCCTGGCACGAGGGAACCGCCATGGTGTTCGCGGACCTGGAGTGGGGGGCCGAGGCGTCGCACGGCGCCGACGTCGTCGCCGCGCCGCGGCAGATCCTGCGCCGCCAGCTCGACCGGCTCGCCCAGCGCGGTTGGACGGCCTACGTCGGCACCGAGCTGGAGTTCATCGTCTACCAGGAGTCCTACGAAGAAGCGTGGAACCGCCGGTATCAGGATCTGACACCGGCCAACCAGTACAACGTCGACTACTCGGTGCTCGGGACCTCGCGCGTGGAACCCCTGCTGCGCCGGATCCGGAACGGCATGGACGGCGCCGGGATGTACGTCGAGTCTGCGAAGGGCGAGTGCAACCTCGGGCAGCACGAGATCGCCTTCCGGTACGCCGACGCGCTGACCAGCTGCGACAACCACGCGCTCTACAAGACCGGCGCCAAGGAGATCGCCGCCCAGGCCGGCATGTCGATCACGTACATGGCCAAGCCGAACGAGCGGGAGGGCAACTCCTGCCACATCCACATCTCGCTGCGGTCCGACGACGGCACGCCGTTGCTCGCCGGCGACGGGCCGTACGGGCTGTCGCCGCTGGGCGAGCACTTCATCGCGGGGCAGCTGGCCTGCATCAGGGACTTCACGCTGCTGTACGCGCCGAACATCAACTCCTACAAGCGGTACGCGCCGGGCTCGTTCGCGCCCACCGCGATCAAGTGGGGGCTGGACAACCGGACCTGCGCGCTGCGGCTCGTCGGGCACGGCCCGTCGCTGCGCATCGAGAACCGGGTGCCCGGCGGCGACGTCAACCCGTACCTGGCCGTGGCCGCCCTGGTCGCCGCGGGCCTGCACGGGATCGAGAGTGGGCTGCCGCTGGAGGAGCCGTTCACCGGCAACGCCTACGCGTCCGACGCGGAGCAGGTACGCCCGGCGCTGCGCGAGGCGTACGAGGACTGGTGCAAGAGCTCCCTTGCCCGGGAGGCGTTCGGCGACGAGGTCGTCGAGCACTACGCCAACAACGCGCGCGTCGAACTCGACGCCTACGACCGGGCGATCACCGACTGGGAGCTGTTCCGCGGCTTCGAGCGGCTCTGAGGACCGGAGTGAGAGAGATCGTGGCCGACTTCAAAGTGATCAATCCGGCGACGGAAGAGGTCGTCGACTCGGTGCCGATGGCCACCGCCGACGAGATCGACGTCGCCGTCGAGCGCGCCACCGCGGCACATGAGACCTGGCGGAACGTCGCGCCCGGCGACCGCGCGCGGCTGCTGCGCGCCTTCGCCGCCAAGGTCGAGGAGAACATCGACGCGCTGACCGCCCTGGAGGTCGCCAACGCGGGCCACCCGGTGGGCCAGGCCCGCTGGGAGGCCGGGAACGTCCGCGACGTGCTGACGTACTACGCGGCCGCGCCGGAGCGCCAGTTCGGACGGCAGATCCCGGTCGCCGGCGGGCTCAACGTGACCTTCCAGGAGCCCCTGGGCGTGGTCGGCGTGATCGTGCCGTGGAACTTCCCGATGCCGATCATGGCGTGGGGGATGGCGCCCGCGCTGGCCGCCGGCAACACGGTCATCGTCAAGCCCGCCGAGGCGACGCCGCTCACGGCGCTGCACATCGGCAGGCTCGCCCTGGAGGCCGGCCTCCCGGAAGGCGTCCTGCAGGTGGTGCCCGGCGAGGGCCCGGTCGCCGGGCGGCGGCTCGTCGAGCACCCCGGGGTCCGGAAGATCGTCTTCACCGGCTCGACCAGGGTCGGCAAGCAGATCATGGCGGCCTGCGCCACGGACGTGAAACGGCTCACCCTGGAACTGGGCGGCAAGAGCGCCAACATCGTCTTCGCCGACGCCGACCTGGAGCAGGCGGCGGCGACCGCGCCGTACGCCGTCTTCGACAACGCCGGGCAGGACTGCTGCGCGCGCTCGCGGATCCTCGTCCAGCGCGACGTGTACGACCGGTTCATGGAGCTGCTGGAGCCGGCGGTCCTGGGAGTGCGGGTCGGCGATCCGCGGGCCGAGGACACCGAGGTCGGCCCGTTGATCAGCGCCGCCCAGCGGGAGCGGGTGCGCGGCTACGTCGCCGGTGACATCGCGTTCCAGGGTCGATGCCCGGAAGGTCCGGGTTTCTGGTTTCCGCCGACCGTCCTCGCGCCTCCGGCCGCGCCGGGTGACGAGGCGTTCCGGCGGGCCTGGAACGACGAGATCTTCGGGCCGGTCGTGAGCGTCCTGCCGTTCGACGACGAGGCGGACGCCGTCCGGATCGCCAACGACACGGCGTACGGCCTGTCGGGATCGATCTGGACCCGCGACGTGAGCCGCGCCCTCCGCCTCGCGCGGGCGATCGAGGCCGGCAACCTGTCGGTCAACTCCCATTCCTCGGTGCGGTACTGGACGCCCTTCGGCGGGTTCAAACAGTCCGGGTTCGGCCGCGAGCTCGGCCCCGACGCGCTCGCCGCCTTCACCGAGACCAAGAACGTCTTCATCGCCACCGGCTGATCGCAGCTTCACCCATCGGAGGGAATCCCCATGCAGCGTCTGCAGGACCGCGTCGCCGTCATCACCGGCGGTGCCAGTGGCATCGGCCTGGCGACCGCGCGGCGCTTCGCCCAGGAGGGCGCCAAGGTCGTCGTCGCCGACCTCGACGAGACCGCCGGCAAGGCCGCCGCCGACGAGGTCGGCGGCCTGTTCGTCCGGGCCGACGTCACCCGCGAGGACGACGTCACGGCCATGTACGCCGCGGCGAAGGAGACGTACGGCTCGGTCGACATCGCCTTCAACAACGCCGGGATCTCGCCGCCGGACGACGACTCGATCCTCGAGACGGGGCTGGACGCGTGGCGGCGCGTGCAGGAGGTCAACCTCACCAGCGTGTACCTCTGCTGCAAGCACGTCATCCCGTACATGCGAACGCAGGGCAAGGGTTCGATCATCAACACCGCGTCCTTCGTGGCGCGGATGGGCGCGGCCACGTCTCAGATCTCCTACACGGCGTCCAAGGGCGGCGTGCTGGCGATGTCACGCGAGCTCGGCGTTCAGTTCGCCCGCGAGGGCATCCGGGTCAACGCCCTCTGCCCCGGGCCGGTGAACACCCCGCTGCTCCAGGAGCTGTTCGCCAAGGACCCCGAGCGGGCCGCGCGCCGTCTCGTCCACGTCCCGGTAGGCCGCTTCGCCGAGGCCACGGAGATCGCCGCCGCCGTCGCCTTCCTCGCCAGCGATGACGCGTCCTTCATCACCGCCTCGGAGTTCCTCGTCGACGGCGGCATCTCCGGCGCGTATGTGACGCCGCTGTAGGCCGGAATGAGCGACTCTTCCCCCGTCGTGGGCATCACGGCGTACGTCGAGCCGGCCCGCTTCACCGTCTGGGACATGACGGCCACGCTGCTGCCCCACGCGTACGTGGAGCACGTCGTCCGGGCCGGCGGGCAGCCGGTCCTGCTGCCGCCGGTCGGCGATCCGGCACCGCTCGTCGAGCGCCTCGACGCCCTGATCGTGGCGGGCGGGGGTGACCTGAACCCGGCCCGGTACGGCGCGGAGGCACACGAGCGGACGGCCCAGGTCCGTGACTTCCGCGACGAGGCGGAACTCGGCCTCGTACGGGCCGCGATCGAGCGGCGGCTCCCCGTCCTCGGCATCTGCCGCGGCCTGCAGGTGCTGAACGTCGCGCTCGGCGGCACGCTTGAGCAGCACGTACCGGAGGTCGTCGGCGATAACCGGCACTGCCCGGCGCCGGGCGTGTACGGCCGCCTCCCGGTGACGATCGGATCCGGGACCCGGCTCGCCGCCGTGTTCGCGGAGGAGCGGATCACGGTGGCGCACTATCACCACCAGGCGATCGGCCGGCTCGGCACCGGGCTGGTCCCGGCGGCGTGGGCGGACGACGGTCTGGTGGAGGCCGCGGAGCTCACGGGGTACCCGTTCGGGATCGGCGTTCAGTGGCACCCGGAGGCGGGCGACGACGGCACTCTCTTCACCGCCCTGGTCACCGCGACGGACGAAGGAACCCGCTCCCGACCGGATGAGGGATCTCGGCGAGCCCCCGCCGGTGATCGCGCCTGGTCAAGGCCCGGCGACTGACGGCCCGGCGACCGGCCGAGACCCCGCAACTGACGGCCTGGTGCCCGGCCGAGGTCTAGCACCAGGCGGCCGACCGAGATCGGGCGCCTGACAGCCCGGTGCCTGGCCGAGACTCGGCGACCTGACGCCTTGGCGGCCGGCTACCTTCTACGGACGCGAACGGCGCGTCCCGGCGGTGCGTCGCACCGCCGGGACGTCTCTCGAATGAGTCAGGCCGTGAACTCGGCGGCGACCACCTCGGCGATCTCCGCGGCGTTCAGCGCGGCGCCCTTGCGCAGGTTGTCGCCGCAGACGAACAGCTCCAGCGTGTTGGGGAAGTCGATCGCCTGGCGGATCCGGCCGACGTACGTCGGGTCCGTGCCGACCACGTCGGCGGGCGTCGGGAAGACGCCGTTCGCCGGGTCGTCCATGACGACAACGGTCGGGGCGGCGTCCAGGATCGCGCGCGCGCCCTCCACCGTGACCGGCCGCTTGAACGTCGCGTGGACGGCCAGCGAGTGCGTCGTGATCACGGGCACCCGTACGCAGGTCGCGGAGACCTTCAGGTCGGGGATGCCGAGGATCTTCCGGGACTCGTTGCGAAGCTTGAGCTCCTCCGACGCCCAGCCGTCCTCCTTGAGCGAGCCCGCCCAGGGCACGACGTTGAGCGCCATCGGGGCCGGGAACGGCGACTCGGTCTCGCCGAGGCGGTTCTGGATCGCCTTGCGCACGTCGCCGGCGGTCTGGCCGAGCGTACGGTCCCCGGCGACGGCCTCGATCTCGGCGTACATGCGCTCCGTGCCGGCCACGCCCGCGCCGGACACCGCCTGGTACGAGGCTACGACGAGCGAGTCCAGGCCGTACTCCTCGTGCAGCGCGCCCATCGCGGCCATCATCGACAGGGTCGTGCAGTTCGGACAGCAGATGATGTTCCGCGGCCGGTTCCGTACGGCCTCGGCGTTGACCTCCGGGACGACGAGCGGCACGTCCGGATCCATCCGGAACGCGCCGGACTTGTCGACGACCACCGCGCCGCGCTCGGCGGCGATCGGCACCCAGACCTTCGACACCTCGTCGGGCACGTCGAACATCGCGATGTCGACGCCGTCGAAGACCTCCGGGGTCAGCTCCTGGACGACGAGCTCCTCGCCGCGTACGGAGAGCCGCTTGCCGGCGGACCGGGCGGAGGCGACGAGGCGGATCTCGCCGTACACGTCCTCGCGGGAGGAGACGATGTCCCGCATGACGGTGCCGACCGCGCCGGTGGCACCGACCAGGGCGAGGGTGGGCTTGCGGTTGCTCATCGGCCGCTACCTCCGTAGACGACGGCCTCCACCTGGTCGGCGTCCAGGTCGAACGCGCGGTGGGCGGCGGTGACGGCGGCGTCCACGTCGTCCTGGTCGACGACCACCGAGATCCGGATCTCCGAGGTGGAGATCATCTCGATGTTGACGCCCGCGTCGGCGATCGAGCCGAAGAACTTGGCGGTGACGCCGGGGTGGGACCGCATGCCCGCGCCGATCAGCGAGACCTTGCCGATCTGGTCGTCGTAGCGGAGCGAGTCGAACCCGATGCGCTCCTTGATCTTGTTGAGGGCCTTGATCGCCGTCTGCCCGTCCGTGCGCGGCAGGGTGAAGGAGATGTCCGTGCGGTTGGTCGCCGCGGCCGAGACGTTCTGCACGATCATGTCGATGTTGATCTCGGCGTCGGCCAGCGTGGAGAAGATCGTCGCAGCCTCGCCGACCTTGTCGGGGACCCCGACCACGGTGATCTTCGCCTCGCTCCGGTCGTGTGCGACGCCGGAGATGATCGCTTGTTCCATCTGGCTTCCCTCAATGCTGTTCTTGACCCACGTGCCGGTCTTGTGGCTGAACGACGACCGGACGTGGATCGGCATGCCGTACCGCCGGGCGTACTCCACGCAGCGCAGGTGCAGGATCTTCGCGCCACACGCCGCCATCTCCATCATCTCCTCGTAGGAGATGTCGGGGATGCGGCGCGCCGCGGGCACGATCCGCGGGTCGGCCGTGAAGATGCCGTCGACGTCGGTGTAGATCTCGCAGACGTCCGCGCCGAGCGCCGCGGCCAGCGCCACCGCCGTCGTGTCGGACCCGCCCCGGCCGAGCGTGGTGATGTCCTTGGAATCCTGGGAGACGCCCTGGAACCCGGCGACGATCGCGATCGAGCCGTCGTCGATCGCGTCCCGGATGCGGCCGGGCGTGACGTCGATGATGCGCGCCCTGCCGTGCGTGCCGTCCGTGATCACACCGGCCTGGGATCCGGTGAACGACCGCGCCTCGTGCCCGAGGTTGGCGATGGCCATGGCGAGCAGCGCCATCGAGATGCGCTCGCCGGACGTGAGCAGCATGTCCAGCTCACGCGCGGGCGGCAGGGGGCTGACTTTGTTGGCGAGATCGATGAGTTCGTCCGTCGTGTCACCCATGGCGGACACCACGACGACGACGTCATGGCCGTCCCGCTTCGTGGAAACGATCCGCTGGGCTACGCGCTTGATGCTTTCAGCGTCGGCGACGGAGGAGCCACCGTACTTCTGCACGACAAGAGCCACGCGTATGCACTCCTCGGATGGGGATCAGGCGGTCGAGATCCGAGTCTACCGAGGTCAGCTCAATACCCGGCCAGATTTGTCCCGGTATGCGAGATTTCCCGAAAGTCGCGTAACGCCCCGGAAACCTTGCGACGGAAATGGATCCACGGCGGATCTACCCCGCGACCGGCTCCTCCATGACGTCGAGCCGCGCGCTCGCCGACACGGCGTACAGCGCCCGCAGAGCCGCACCGCAGTGGTTGCCCCAGTGGTTGAAGTAGCTGTACTGCCACCACCACAGCGCCTCGAGCTTGCGGTCCGCGTCATAGTGACGCAGCCCGTGCACCAGGT
This sequence comes from Actinoallomurus vinaceus, assembly GCF_039542055.1. NCBI lineage: Bacteria > Bacillati > Actinomycetota > Actinomycetes > Streptosporangiales > Thermomonosporaceae > Actinoallomurus > Actinoallomurus vinaceus. The sequence goes on along the minus strand of NZ_BAABHK010000011.1, from coordinate 50,579 downwards.
CGCTGGCCACGTCCACAAGGTCGTCCGACAGGCGGTACGGGGTGGTCTCGGGATCCTTGTACGGGTCGAAGACCTCGGTGTACTCGTCGACGTCGGTCAGGCGCTCGGCCAGCCCCTGACGGGTGGAGTCCAGATCCGGGTCCTCCCCGACGTCCGGCTCCCAGTTGTCCGGCAGGATCACGTCGGTGCTGGCGCCGAGCTGGGCCCCGGCGAGCGCGATCTGCGACACCTCGAGCAGCAACAACGGCACCGCATGGCCACCGGCCTCGCCGCGCGCCACGGCGGTCAGCCCGGTCAGGTAGTTCTCGGCGTGCTTCGCCACACGGTCGGCGAGCGTCATCCAGCTGAGCTCAGACTTGCTGTTCTCAGACATCGAGCAGCCTCCGTCCTTCAAACGCGCGACCGAGCGTGACCTCGTCGGCGTATTCCAGGTCGCCTCCCACCGGCAGTCCGCTGGCCAGCCGGGTGACGGTGAGACCCATCGGTTTCACGAGCCGGGCAAGATAGGTGGCGGTCGCCTCCCCTTCGAGATTGGGGTCGGTGGCAAGGATCAGCTCGGTGATCTCGCCGTCGGCGAGACGCTTCATGAGCTCCCGGATGCGCAGGTCGTCGGGGCCGACGCCCTCGATCGGGCTGATCGCCCCGCCGAGCACGTGGTAGCGGCCGCGGAACTCCCGCGTCTTCTCGATCGCGACGACGTCCTTCGGCTCCTCCACCACGCAGATCACGTGCGTGTCGCGGCGGGCGTCGCGGCAGATCCGGCACTGTTCGGCCTCGGCGACGTTTCCGCAGATACTGCAGAACCGGACCTTGTCCTTGACTTCCCTCAGCGCCTCGGTCAGCCGCGTGACGTCGGCGGGATCCGCGGCGAGCAGGTGGAAGGCGATCCGCTGTGCGCTCTTCGGCCCGACGCCGGGCAGCCTGCCCAACTCGTCGATGAGGTTCTGGACAACCCCTTCGTACACGGTCCCTCCCTTCTCCTCGTCGACGCGCTCACCGGGAGCGCCGTCTTCGGTGGTGTCATCCGGGAGGCTCTTTCCCGTGACCCGGTCGGCGGGTCGGCGGGCGGACGGTCCTCATGCGGCACTCGGCGACCATGAGTCACGTCCCCGGACGTCCTTCGAGACCTCCCTGATCGAAGCACGTCCGGCGACCGTGGCGCGGCAGGTGCCGCCGCGGGGACGGCACCCGGCCGCCCGGGCTCACATACCGGGCAGGCCCAATCCGCCACCCAGGCCGCCCAGGCCCTCGGTCAATGGTCCCATCTTCTCCTGCGCCAGCTTCTGCGCCTCTTCCACGGCGTTGTGGATCGCCGCGAGCACCAGGTCGGCGACCGTCTCGGCGGTGTCCGCCGGGTCCTCGGGGTCGATCGCACCCGGATCAATGACGATCTTCGTGACTTCGTTCTGCCCGTTGACCGTCGCGGTGACCAGGCCACCGCCGGCGGTGCCCTGGACCTCCGTCTCTGCGAGTTCGCGCTGCAGGCTCATGAACTGCTCCTGCATACGCTGCGCCTGCTGCAGCATGTGCTGGATATTCGGCTGGCCACCGGGTTCCACGGTGCTCTCCTCATTCAGATCGTCCAATGAGACGAGACTACGGGGTCCGCCCCGAATCCGGTATGCGGCTCCGGACAACCGGTACGGCCGTGCCGAAACGCCTCCCGCGGCCCGGCGAAGGCCCGTACGAAAGGCACGGCGAAGCCGCGGACCGATCGGCGTCGGGACGGCATGACCACACCGTTACCGAGCCTTTTGCCGATCGTCAGGTGTTGTCGAACTCCTGGATGACCTTTCCGCCGAGCACCTGCTCGATCAGGGCCATTCCGGTGAGCACGGCCTCGGCGTCCGCGTCTGCGTCGCCCTCGGGGTCGACCTCGTCCTCCTCGTCCACCGGCTCGGGCGGCGGAGGCGGCGGCGGGCTGGGCGGCGGAACCGGTGCCGACTCGGGCGGCGGCGTCGTACGGGTCTCGCGCGGCGGGGCCGCCGAGGCGCCCCACCCGCCGGGGTCCGGTGGCGGCGGCGCCGACCGCGAGCCCTGCCCCGAGCCGCCCGCGAGAACCGCGTCGATGCGCCACTCGACGCCGAGGATCTCCTTCAGCGCGTCGCGGAGGACGACGTCCTTGCCCCCGGTCGTGAAGCCGCGCCGTTTACCCTCGTTGGCGAACGCGAGGGTCAGCACCTGCCCATCGAGGGACGCCACCTCGACGCCCTCCATGAGGACGATCCAGGCGACCTTGCTCCGCTGCTTGACCGCCTCGAGAATGTCGACCCACATCCGCCGGATCGCGGCGACGTCCACCCCGCCGGCCGGGGCGCTGGAAGCCGCCGACGGCGAGGATCCCCCCGGGGCGGGCGACTGGCCGTACGAGGGCGCCGGGCCGGCCTCCGAGGAGCGGCCGGATGGCTGCGCGCCGCTGGAAGGCCGGGCGGGGACCGGCCAGTCCGCGCTCCCGGCTCCGGCGGGCCCGTCACCCCCGGGCTCCCGCGCGGCGGGCGCGGGCTGCCGGGTCTGAGCTGTGGCCTGCGGCCCGTGCGAGGCAGGGACCTGCGGCCGATCGGCCTCGGGCGGAGCCGCGACCCGGTCCTGCGGCGCCGGCTGCGGCCGGCTCTGGGCGGCCGGCGGCTGGGACGAGGCTACGGGCGAGGGCTGCGGCGACGCGGCCGGGGCCTGGGGAGTGTGCGGCATGGGCGCGGCCGGAGCCGGGCCACCGACCGCGACGCGGCGCTCGAGCCGCTCGAGACGGGTGAGCAGCGAAGCCTCGTCGTCGTACGCGCTGGGCAGCAGGATCCGGGCGGAGATCAGCTCGAGCAGCAGCCGCGGCGACGTCGCCCCGCGCATCTCCGTGAGGCCGGTGTGCAGCAGATCGGCGGCGCGCGTCAGCTCGGCGGAGCCCAGCCGCGACGCCTGGGCCTGCATCCGCTCCAGCTCGTCCGGCGGAACGTTCAGCAGGCCCGTCGCGCCGGAGTCGGGGACGTTCGACAGGATGACGAGGTCGCGGAACCGCTCCAGCAGGTCGGCGGCGAACCGCCGCGGGTCCTGCCCGCCTTCCATCACGCGATCGATCGCCGCGAACACCGCCGCCCCGTCGTGGGACGCCACCGCGTCCACGACCTCGTCCAGCAGGGCCGAGTCGGTGTAGCCGAGCAGCGACACCGCGCGGGCGTACGTGATGCCCTCCTCGCCCGCACCCGCCAGGAGCTGGTCGAGGATCGACTCGGAGTCACGCGCCGACCCGGCGCCCGCCCGCACGACCAGCGGGATCGCGGCGGGCTCGTACGGCACGCCCTCCTTCTGGAGGATGTCCTCGAGCAGCTCGCGGAGGGTGCCCGGCGGGATCAGCCGGAACGGGTAGTGGTGGGTCCGCGACCGGATCGTCCCGATGACCTTCTCGGGCTCGGTCGTCGCGAAGATGAACTTCAGGTGCGGCGGGGGCTCCTCGACGAGCTTCAGCAGCGCGTTGAACCCCTCACGGGTCACCATGTGCGCCTCGTCGATGATGTAGATCTTGTAGCGCGCCGCCACCGGCGCGAAGAACGCCCGCTCCCGAAGATCACGGGCGTCGTCGACACCACCGTGGGACGCCGCGTCGATCTCGATGACGTCGATGTGCCCCGAACCGGAGGGCCCGAGCGCGACGCAGGACTCGCACACGCCGCACGGCTCCGGAGTCGGACCCTTCTCGCAGTTCAGCGAGCGGGCGAGGATGCGCGCGCTCGAGGTCTTGCCGCAGCCACGCGGCCCACTGAACAGGTAAGCGTGATTGATGCGCCCGTTGCGCAACGCCTGCTGAAGCGGCTCGGCGACGTGCTCCTGCCCCTTGAGCTCGGCGAACGTCGCTGGCCGGTACTTGCGGTACAGAGCCAGACTCATGGGGGTCCGTCCTCGTCGAAAAGAGGACCCCCCGCACACCCGTCAGAGCCTGCTTATCCTTGCTGCCTTCCGGCCCTGGGGAGGTTCACAGGATGGACGCCGTGCGAGGGGTCTGAGCCCGAGTCTATGGCATCCGGCGGACGGGTTCGGCCCGTACGCTCTGCTTCATGGCAGGGGATTCCGAGGACACGCGTTCACCGATCTTCCACATCGCCGAGCGGACCGAGTGGGAGGCCGCCCGCGACGCCGACCGCCCGTACGAGGTGTCGACCCGCGGCCGTACGCTGGCCGAGGAGGGCTTCATCCACGCCTCCCGCGACGAGGAACAGGTGCGCAAGGTCCGGCGCGCCTTCTACGCCGACCTCGACGACCTCGTCCTTCTCGTCATCGACCCGACCGGTCTGGACGTCCGGGTGGAACCCGTCGGAGACGACGTCTTCCCCCACATCTACGGCCCGATCCCGCCGAGCGCCGTTATCGAGGTTCGCGCACTGCCGGAGAACCGGTAGGCTCTGCCGCGGAGGATTCGCCTAGTGGCCTAGGGCGCACGCTTGGAAAGCGTGTTGGGGGCAACCCCTCGCGAGTTCGAATCTCGCATCCTCCGCCAGCTGATCAGACACGACGTCGGGCCGGTACCCCAGAGGTGCCGGCCCGACGTGCTTCGCGAGGACCTGCGGGGTTGACCAGGGCGTTGACGGGCGTCATTAGGCCACGGCCGGGGCCTCCGAGTCCGCATGCTCTGGCTGGGTCGGCAGCTCGCGCATCGTCCGCAGCGGCGAGAGAAGCACCGGGATCACGGCGAGCAGCTCGCCCAGAACACCGACCCACATCGCCTGCCGCACGCCGATGCTCTGGCCCAGAGCGCTACCCGCGAGCGCCCCGATCGGCATCGCCCCCCAGACAACGAACCGGACAGACGCCGTCATCCGGCCCAGCATCGGCTTTGGGCACAGCTGCTGCCGCAGGGTGACCGAGTTCAGTTTGAACGTCATGAACACCACCCACCCGAGGCCCTGGAGCACGACGCCGATCGCGAACCGCCAATCGGACTGGAACATCGGCAGCGCCAGCGTCCACAGCAGACCGCTCCCGATGACCGACAACCACATCGCCCGCCCCTGCCCGAACCTGGCCGCGATGCGTGCCGTGACCAGGCTGCCCAGCAGGCCGCCCACCGCCTCCGCGGTGAACACCAGAGAACAGAGGAACGGTGACAACCCCAGCTCGTCGTTGAGCAGCACCAACAGCATCGACGCGCCGAGCGTGGCGAACATGTTCGAGATCGCGGCGGTGAAGGTGATCGCCCGAAGCAAGGAGTCGCCGAAGACGAAGCGCAGTCCCTCGCCGATCTCGGACCGCAGTTTCGCGTCGGGTCTGTCCTCCGGCTTGGCCTCGGTGCTGCGGATCCGCGCCAGGAAGAACGCCGAAGTCCCGAAGCCGATCGCGTCGACGATGATCGCCACGGGCGCCGTCAGCGCCCCGACCAGTACACCGCCCAAGGCCGGACCGCCGACTTGAGCGATGCTGCGCGTGGATTCCAACCTGACGTTGGCCGCCAGCAACCGATCGTCGTCGACGAGATGCGGCAGATAGCTCTGGTAGGCCACGTCGAAGAACACCGTGCACACCGAGACGCCGAAGGCCACGGCGTACAACTGGGCCAGGGTGAGAACGTCCAGCCAGTACGCGAGCGGGATCGACCCCAGTAGGACGGCGCGGGCAATGCCCCCGGCGATCATCACCGGGCGGCGGCGGACGCGGTCCACCCAAGCGCCGGCCGGCAGGCCGATGCCCAGGAAGGCCAGGTACTCGAACACGACGAGCAGGCCCGTCTCGAAGGGCGTGGCGTGCAGCGTGCCGATTGCCGCGAGCGGTAGCGCGACGAGCGTGACGGCCGCACCCGCCTGGCTGACCGAGTCGGCCGTCCAGAACCTGCGGAAGTCGGCGTGGAAGAAGAGGCTGGTACGGGACGGCTTCATGACGGGCAACATCACCGCACTGGAGCCGCAGGCACCATTGTTTTAGTCTGGGCGAAAACATCGATCGCCAACGGGAAGACGTGGGCATGGGTGCGGTTCGGTTCGGCGTGGACGACCTCGCCAACCTCAGGTTCGCCATATCGCCGTTGTGGGAGACCGTCGCCAGTTACCACGCCGCTCTCGATCCCGGGCGGCACGCGATCCATCTGCCCTGGGTTCGCAAGGCCGTGGCCCTGCTGCGCGACGCGGGCCTGGCCGAACTGACCGCGCCACTGCGCGCCCTGCCCCTGACACCGCCGCCACGCTGCCCACTGGCCGAGATCGAGGAGGAACTCGCCCTCCTGCCCGCCCCACCCGAGTTCGGCGATGCCGTACGGGCGTGGTGGCAGGCGGCGGTCCAGCCGTACTGGCCGCGTATCCGGGCCGTCCTGGAGGCGGACATCGTCTACCGCACCCGCCAGTTGGCCGAGGACGGCATCCAGCAGGTCTTCGCGCACCTGCATCCGGGAATGCGCTGGGTCGGCGACAGCCTGGTCTCGCCGGACCTGCCGACGTCAGGCCCTGACCTGGACGGCGCCGGGATCACGCTGGCGCCCACCGCGTTCGCGACCCGCTGCCACCTCCTCATCGGAGACGGCCCCGCCCCGCCCGCCGTCGTCTACCCCACGCGGGCCGCAGGCACCCTGTGGGAACGACGCGACACGTCCGGCGACGGGCTGGCCCGGCTGCTCGGTCGCAGCCGGGCCCAACTGTTGACGTACACCAGTTCTCCTGCCACCACGACCCAACTGGCCGCTCGCACCGGCCTGAGCCTGGGAGCGGTCTCCCAGCACCTGGCGATCCTGCGCGAGGCGGGCCTGGTGACGAGCCACCGGTACCGGCGCGAGGTGAATTACGCGGCCAGTGATCTCGGGATCGCTCTTCTGGAACGGGCTTAGGGCCCACTGGAGGCGGCACGTGTCGTGGGCCACCGTAGGCGGCTGCCGAGGTGGAGGGCGATCCGGTCAACGGTTCGGGTCATCTGCGCGGTGTCCTGGGGCCGCACCCAGGACAGGACGCGGTCGACGCCGGCGGCGGCATAGGCGTCGACGTCGTCGAGGTCGCCGCCGAAGAGGGTCACGGGGATGGGCTGGTCGCTGCCGGGTTTGCGGGCGGTCTTCTTGAACTCGGCGATGTGGTCGAGGACTCCGGGGCGGAGGCCGCCACCACGGCCGACAGCAAGCCGGAGAACCGCTCTTCCATCTCATCCGTGCGCAACGTGTTCATCTTCGCCGTGCCCCTGTAGTACTGCCGGATCACACCGGCCTCGCGTAGCACGTTGAAGTGGTAGGTAAGCGTCGAGAGCGACACCGGCGTATCGAAGGTGCCGCAACTCTTGTCCTCACCCGCCCGAGCCAGCTGGGACACCACCAAGCGCCGGACCGGATCCACCAGCGCCTCCAGGACCTGCTGGAGCGAGACCTCCGACAGGTCGGGGTGCTCCACTGTCCGAGCGGCGGTACGGGGGCGGGCCACGGCGACTCCTTGAGATGACATCGATGCGGTCACGCCATAGTACGACCGTCATCGAACCAAGCCTGGCCTCCAGACCCGTCTCACCGTTGCACGATCCACAGCCTGTTCGGGTATGGAGTTGCTGCCCTACCGGTCACAGCGCGGTCACAGGTGCTCGGACCGTGGTGTGACCGTCCGTTGCCTAGAACGGTTCACGACGTGAAGTCCGAGCAAAGGAATCATTGTTGTGAATCGTGCGACAACAGCGCGGGTCGCTGGTCTGGCCTGCGCGATGCTGACGCTGAGCATCGCCGCGCCCGCCACCGCCGCCACCTCCGACCTCAGCCGGACGCGGGTCGGGAATGTGCAGAAGGCGATGGAAGCACTCGCCAAGACCACCGGAGTGGTGGGCGCGATCGGCGAGGTGTACGTCGACGGCAGGCGCGTCGGCAAGGGGTCGGCCGGCTCCCGCCTGCTCGGCGGTACGGGCGGCAGGATCCCCGCCGGCTCCCGCTACCGCATCGGGTCGCAGACCAAGCAGATCACCGCCACGGTGCTGCTGAAACTGGTCCAGGAGGGCAGGCTCAGCCTGGACGACAAGCTCAGCAAGGTCCTGCCGGAGGTGGCTGCCCAGGGCCTGGTGGAGCGGGCCGATGAGATCACCGTGCGAGAGTTGATCCGGCACACCTCCGGCATCCCCGACTTCTTCGGCAGCGGACGGTTCGACGACTTCGACTTCACGACCTACTACCGCCCGATCGACCTGGTGAAGGCCTCCCGGAGCCTGCCCCGGACCGGAGAGCCGGGAGAGAAGTTCTCCTACTCCAACACCAACTACGTGCTCATCGGCATGATCATCGAGCGACTCACCGGCCATACCCTGCCGAAAGAATTCGCCCGGCGGATATTCGCGCCTCTCGGAATGAAAAGCACGTATCTGACCGTCAAGCCTCCGCAGGGCATCAAGGGGCCGCACGGGCATGGCTACTACCCCGACGCCGCAGGCAGGCCACGCGACGTGGACCGGCAGAATGCGAGCTTCGGCGGCGCGGCCGGAGGGATCGTCTCCACCGCGCATGACATCAGCATCTTCCGGCGCGCATTCGATCAGGGCAAACTGCTGCCGCCGGAGCTTCAACAGGAGATCGTGCCGCCGATGCCAAAGCCGCAGGAGAGCGGGCCGACGCAGCCCCCTCGCCTATGCGGAGGTGAGCCCGCGCTGGAGATGCAGGCGGGGAGTGGGCCGGGATTCGCCGCCACCACATTCGCCACTCGCGATGGCCGTCTTCAGTTCGCCGTGTCGGCCACGCTCAGCGTCTCCAACATGACCTTCGACCCGGCCGCTCTCAACAAAGCCGCCGAAGCGGTGCTCTGCCCCAAGAAATAGCCTCGGTCGGCCATTGGGCCGCTTCGAGAAGAGACCCCGCCCGACCGTTCTGGTCGGGCGGGACGAGCAGCGGCATGGGATCGCTCGCCCCACCGCCCCTCGTCGCTCGCCCGCATGCGGCCCGACGTCTGTCGGACGAGTCGGCCCCGAAGCCGTCAGCACTTGATCATGTACAGCCCCGACTTGCGCATGTTACCGATCTGCTCGTGGTTCTTGTTCTCGAACCACGCCCACGACTGCACCCCGTGCCAGGTGCCCTTCTTGCCACACTTCAGGTCCTTCGACCCGATGCCGCCCGAGACAGGGTGGGGGACCGACCCGCAGTTCCTGGTGGACTTGTAGTTGCTCACCTGCACGCAGACCCTGGTGATCGAGGTCTTGGCCTTACTGAGCTCGTAGAAGGCGCTGGCGTGCAGCCATACGACCTTCTTCTTCACGAGGCGACTCGGCTTTTGCGCCGTGAGCTTCACCGACTGCACGCTGACGGAACCCTTGGCCTCGGTGGCGGCGTCGGCGGCCGGAGCGGCCAATGTCATCGCCGCGAAGCCCGCGGCGATGGCGACCGGGATCAGCTTCGCTCGTCTCATGGATTGTTCCTCCTTGCCGAGGGAAAGCTCGTACAAGAAGTTGATCTTGCCCGGTCGGCCGCGGCGCGAGACAGAGTCCAGGGGCCCATTTGTCCGGGCCGTGAGTTGAAGCCCAGGGCCTAATCGGGCCTAGGAGGACACCCGGAGCGCCGGGGGTGGACGGCCGATCCCAGTGCCGCTACGCGCCGGGTGCCGACAGCGAGGCGTTGATGTTCGCGACGCGGCCGTACTGGTCGAAGTCGATGACCGCTTCGAGGCCTGGCCCGGTGATGGTGAGCTTGGTGCCGTCGGGGCTGAACGCCGCGCCGAGCCGCCGCCGTACCGCGTAGGCGTGCAGCGCGCGGCGGTGGTCGGTGATCCAGAGGCCGGAGAGCGCCTGCTGGATGACGTGCATGACGCGGGCGGGCTCGGGCGGCGGCAGCTGGAAGTCGGGGTGCTCGATGAGGAACGCGGCGCGGGTGCCGCCGCCGACGGGGCCGTTGTAGGAGGTCCAGTTGGCGCTCACGGCCTTGGCTGCGTCGGTGAGGATGCCGACGGCCTGGGCCGGTTCGGTGGGTGAGCCGGGCAGCGCGTCGAACGGAACCTCGGCGGACGCGAGCTCCGCGATGCCGTGCTGCTGCCCGAAATCGCGCAGTGTCGCGGACAGCGCCGTCACCGGCTCCGGGAATCCGGACGGGTTCGCCCAGCCCCACAGCCACGACCGTGGGCCGGGCGCGGCGCTGCCGAGAAGGTGGAGACCGGTACAGGTGAGGGGCCGGCTCCCGGTGAATTCGAACAGGTGAGCCTGCAGGTCCGCGTGCCAGCTGTGCTCGCCGAGGACGTCCCCCAAGTGCAGTTGGTGCTCCAGCGAAAATATCGCCGCGTCGTCGAGGAGATTGGCAAAAGTGAGGGTTTCAGGCATGTGCGGCAGCGTACTTCTCGTCCTCTTGCACCCAGGCGCAGACCTGATCGGCCGTGGCTTCGACGGTGGCGCTCGTCGTGTCCAGGAGCCGCATCGGCGGTGCCATCGAGGCGGCCTCCGCGCGGACCCACTCGTTGTACTCCAGCATCTCGGCGATCCGCGGCTCGGACCACTCCCGCCACGCCGGACGCCCCCGGAGCCGGGCGGTGAGGACGTCCGGGTCGCACGTGAGCGCGAGGTATCTGATCTCCGTGAACAGCGCCCGTTCGGGCAGCGGCTCGAACTCAGGCGGGACCACGGTGCCGCACAGCAGCACCGGCCGGCCGTTCTGCTGGATCATCGCGGCCATCGCCAGCCACGCCGACCGGAAGCGTACGGGGTCGTGGAGGCCCGCCTGCCAGAGCACGTCCTGCTCCAGGACGACGAAACGCCCGCTCAGTCGCTCGACGAGGAGCCGGGCCACGGTCGACTTGCCGCAGCCACTGGGACCGGTGAGGGACCACAGGGGAAGCCGGACGAACGGCTCTCGATGGCCGCACGCGGCACAGACGACGGCGGGCGGCTCGGCGACGACCTGCGGTGAGTCCGCGCGGGCCCCGCAGCGTACGCAGATGAGCGGATTCACCGGGCGGTCAGTCGAAGAGCTCCTCGAGGAAGCCCCGTCTGCGACCACGATGTCCGTACGGCGGGGGTGAGTCCTTGTAGTGCCCGTGGTGGGGGGCGTGGCCCGGGTGGTACGGCGGCGGAGAGTCACGGTGCCCCTGGTACGGGGGCGGGGAGTCCGAGTAACCGCCGGGGTAGGGCGGCGGCGCGGCATAGTGCCGTTGTTCCGCCATCACGATCTGTTCGAGCTCGCCGCGGTCGAGGAAGATCCCGCCGCACCCGGCGCATTGCTCGATGTGGATGCCTTGTCGGTTGAACGTCTGCATCGGGCTGTGGCACTTAGGGCAGGTCACAGCATCAGGGTAAAGGATTGGCAAAGTCCCCCGTGACGGATCCGGCGGTTCGCGCGCAGCGGGTGCCGCTGAATCGACCAAGGCGACGGTGAATCCATTGTGGTCGCCGGTATCCCGGACGATGGGCCGCTATGCGCCGGGGCCTTCGGCCGACCTGGCTTCTTGCGTCTCGTCGGTCTGCTCCAGGCTCGCCGCCCAGCTGCCGAGGAGGTTGAGCGCGTCCTGGGCCGGAGTGCCGGGTTCGGCGCTGAACGCGGTGAGCGTCAGGCCCGGGTCGGCCGGCAGCGGCATCGCCTCGAAGGGGAGGCTGAGGTCGCCGACGACGGGGTGGTGGAAGTTCTTGACTCCGGTGTGATGGAGACGGACGTTGTGCGCGGCCCAGAGAGTGCGAAACTCCTCGCTGCGGGTGGCGAGCTCGCCGATCAGGTCCTGCAGGGCCCGGTCGTGGGGGTCGCGGCCGGCCTCGGTGCGCAGCAGCGCCACGGTGGTGTTGGCCGAATCCTCCCAGTCGGGGTAAAAGTCCCTGGCGCGGGAGTTGAGGAACCGGAACCGGGCGAGGTTGACGGGTCGCGCCGGGTCGTCGAAGACCGGTGAGTACAGGGCGCGGCCGAGCCGGTTGGCGGCGAGGACGTCCAGGCGCCCGTTACGGACGAACGCCGGCGCGTCGGTCATCGAGTCGAGGAGGCGCTGGATGCCCGGCCGGATCCGCTGCCGCGCGGGGCGGCGGCGTCGCGGCGTGGAGTTCGCCGCGCGGGCCAGGTCGAAGAGATGCTCGCGCTCGGCCTCGTCGAGTTGCAGCGCGCGGACGAGTGCTTCGAGCACGCTCTCGGAGGCCCCGCTGAGGTTCCCGCGTTCGAGGCGGTTGTAGTAGTCGACGCTGACCCCGGCGAGCATGGCGACCTCTTCCCGGCGGAGCCCGGGAACGCGCCGGTTGCCGCCGTACGCGGGCAGTCCCGCCTGCTGCGGAGTGATCCTGGCGCGCCGGGAGGCCAGGAACTCCCGAACGTCGTTCCTGCTGTCCACGGCCCCAGGCTACGTACGGCTCGCGAACTCTGGGGTGTTCTGTCATTACCTGGACCGGCAGAGCCTTCTTTGCCCGGAGCATCGGCTGTTTCATGGGTAGTGCGGGCGAAGCCGCGCCTTGCCGTTGGTCGCCGACCAGGAACGACCCGGCCGCGCTTCGTCGCCATCGCGGCCGGCTCAGCCGCATCTCACAAATCCGCTTCCGTCGCGAGCGCCGGAGCGGCAGCACCTCATCTCAGCGCGGATCAGGGAGAACGTGATGGAGCTACTGAAGAAGCCGTCGACCGCCAAGGGACCGGCCGAGTGGTTCACGGGGGACGTCTGGTTCGACGTGATCTACCGGGGCGAGGACCCTTTCCCTCCCGACCAGCCCACCCCGACCAACCGACCCCGACCGACCTCCCGGCCCACCCCGACCGACCTCCCGGCACAGGCCAGGGCGAACATGGTCAGGTTCTCGCCCGGGGCCCGTACCGCCTGGCACTCGCACGGGCTGGGCCAGACCCTCTACATCGTCGAGGGCGTCGCGCTGATCCAGTCTCGTGGCGGCGAGCTCATCGAGGCCCACCCCGGCGACATCGTCCACACCCCGGCGGGTGAAGAGCACTGGCACGGGGCCGCCCCGGACCGGTTCATGAGCCACCTGGCGCTGTGGGAAGGCGACGGCGTCTCCTGGCTCGAGCACGTCACCGACGCCGAGTATCAGGGGCCCCGCGTCAGCACGCGCCGCTGACCCGCCGATCGCACGACGGGGCGGGCTCGGCCCGCCCAAGAGCAAGGAGACCATCATGCGCGGAGCCGTCATTCACGCTCCCGGGGACGTGCGCTTCGAGGAGCGCGACGACCCGACGATCATCAACCCCACTGACGCGATCATCCGTACCGTCGCCACCTGCGTGTGCGGGTCGGACCTGTGGGCGTACCGGGGCATCGAACCGGTCACCGAGCCGCACCCGATGGGCCACGAGTACGTCGGCGTGGTCGAGGAGGTCGGCCGTGAGGTGACCTCGGTGAAGCCGGGCGAGTTCGTCATCGGCTCGTTCGCCACCTCGGACAACACCTGTCCCAACTGCCGCAACGGGTACCAGTCCTCCTGCGTGCACCGCGAGTTCATGAGCACCTGCCAGGCCGAGTACGTCCGCATCCCGCAGGCCCAGGGCACCCTCGTCGCCACCCCCGACCGCCCCGCCGACGAGCTCGTGCCCAGCCTGCTCACCCTGTCGGACGTCATGGGCACCGGCTGGTACGCCGCCGTGGCCGCCGAGGTCAGGCCGGGCTCCACCGTCGCCGTCGTCGGCGACGGCGCCGTCGGCCTGTGCGGCGTCATCGCGGCCAAGGAACTCGGCGCCGAGCGCATCATCGCCATGAGCCGCCACGAGCCCCGCCAGAGGCTCGCCCGCGAGTTCGGCGCCACCGACATCGTCACCGAGCGCGGCGACGAGGGCGTGGCCCGCATCAAGGACCTGACCGACGGCATCGGCGCCGACTCGGTGCTGGAGTGCGTCGGCACCGCCGAGTCGATGCTCCAGGCCCTGCGCTCGACCCGCCCGGGCGGCAACGTCGGCTTCGTCGGCGTCCCCCACGACGTGGAGATACCAGGCGAGGAGCTCTTCTTCTCCCACGTCGGGCTGCGCGGCGGCCCGGCCCCCGTACGCGGCTACCTGCCCGACCTCATCGACCGGGTCTGGGGCGGCCGGATCGACCCGGGCAAGGTCTTCGACCTGACCCTGCCCTTGGAGCAGGTCGCCAAAGGCTACAAGGCGATGGACGAACGCCGCGCCATCAAGACGCTGCTGCTCCCCTGACGTCACAGGAGGAAACAGATGATGACGTGGACGAGCGAGGAGCTCGAGAGGATCGCGACGGCGGACGAACTGCGGATCGCGCCACTGCGAGGCGACGGCACGCCGCGCACCCCTGTGCCGATCTGGGTCGTCCGCGACGGCGACGACTTGTACGTCCGCTCCTACCGGGGCCGCGGCGGCTCCTGGTTCCGCGCCGCGCAGGCGAACCATGAAGGCCGCATCCGCGCCGGCGGCGTCGACAGGGACGTCGCCTTCGTCGAGGAGACCGACCCCGGCGTCAACAACCGGATCGACGCCGCCTACCGCACCAAGTACGGCCGCTACAGCGCGACCTACGTCGACCCGATGGTGGCTCCCGACGCGCGCGAGACGACCCTCAGGCTCGTGCCGCGCTGAACGACGACTGTGACGGACAGCGCCGCTGTACGGGGCGCGGCCGCTGCCCGTCGTCGCCGACCTGGACGCCGTACTCCGTCGAGGACTGAGCCTTCGTGGCCAGATCAGGGCGCGCTGAGGCCGAGGACCGACCGTACGACGTCGTCGGTGTCGGAGAGGTCGGCGAGGACGAGTTCCGCGCCCGCCGCCCTCAGCGCCGCCTCGTCGCTCGCGCCGGTCGCCACGGCGACGACCCGGGCGCCGCCGTGGTGACCGGCCAGGACGTCGTGCGGCGTGTCACCGACCAGAACCGTGTGCGCGGGATCGAACGAGCCGCCGTACTTCTCGGCCGCGCGTTCGCGGGCCAGCCCGACGAGCGGTGGGCGTTCCAGGCCGTCGAAACCGAAGGCGCCGATGTCCAGATCGACAAAGCGGTGCAGGCCGAAGGCGGTCAGCTTGGCGGACGCGATCGAATCCATGTTGCCGGTGAGGACGGACTGAACGACCTCGGGCCGGGCCGCCAGTGCCGACAGTGCCTCTTCGACGCCGGGGAGGATCCGTCCACGCCTCCGGAGGTCGTCGGCGCGGTCGGTGAAGGCGGTCGCCAGCGCGTCGCCGAAGGCGGTCATCACGTCCTCGGTGGGCGTGAGGGAATGCAGCTGCAGCGTTTCGGAGATGATCGCGCGGTCGGTCCGCCCGGCCATGTGCGCGAGGCGTTCGAGAGGGCGGCCGATGATCGCCTGGAATACCGCCGCGTGGATCTCCGCGCTGAGCCCGGTGATGCTGACCAGCGTGTGGTCGATGTCCCAGAGAACCAGAGTCCGCACGCCGGAATGCTACTGGTGGCGGTCGGCCCGGAGCCGGAGGAGCTCGGCGGTGGCCTGGTCGGCGGGGAGGAATGCCTCCAGGCGGAGTTCGGCGAGCGTGACGTCGGTCGCGGTGGCGAATGACGTCAGCGTCGTGATCAGCCGAAGTTCGCCGTCCGCCGACGCCAGCCGCATCGGCACGGAGAAACCCAGGTGGTCCGGGCCGACCGGGACGTCAGGTACGTATCCGGCCAGTTCAGCGACGAGGTCGTCGAGGCGAGGGTCCGGGCTGCGGCGTGCCCGGGCGCGGAGGTTCTCGGTGACGTGCCGGCCCCACTCGCCCAGGTTGCGCACCCTTCGCCCCATGCCGTCCGGGTGGAGCATGAGCCGCAGCATGTTGACCGGAGGCTCGAGCAGTTCCGGCGACGCCCCCTCGGTGAACACCTCGACGGCGTCGTTGACCGCCACCACCCGGCCGTACGGGCCGACGACGAGCGCCGGATACGGCAGATGGCCGTACAGGATCTGCTCCAGCGCGGCCCGGACCGGGCGCAGCGCCTCCTCGTCCAGGCCCGACTCGCTGAACACCGGCGCGTAGCCGGCCGTGGTCAGCAGGTCGTTGCGCTCCCGCAGCGACAGGCCGAGCGACTCGGCCAGCCGGATCACGATCGCGCGGCCGGGCTGAGAGCGGCCGCTCTCGATGAAGCTCAGGTGCCGCTGGGTCGTGCCGGTCAGCGTGGCGAGCTCGAGCTGGCTCAGCCGTCGAGCCCGGCGCCAGCGCTTCAGCTCCGCGCCGACGCCGATCCGCTCCGTCGTAATGGTCACAAACGCAGTTCTACCGGGCGTTCGGGAGGCCGGGCGATTCCCTCGGGGGAATTGCCGGATGTCACGCCCCTCCGCAGGATCACCCCCGGCGGCTCACCACGGGCCGACCCATGACACTGAGAGGCCGTTCGATGAAGAGTTATCACCTTGACCCGGGCCGGGGACTCGCCGGTCTGACGGTCCAGGAGCACGCCGAGCCCGAACCCGGACGGGGGCAGGTGGTGGTCAGAGTGCGCGCGAACGCCCTCGGCTTCCGTGACCTGATGGTGCTCGCCGACAACTATCCCCTGCCGATCAGACCGGGTGTGGTGCCCGGGTGCGAGGGGGTCGGAGAGGTCGTGGCGGTCGGGGAGGGCGTCGGCCGCGTCAAGCCGGGCGACCGGGTGGCGGCCACCGTCTTCCCGTACTGGCTCGACGGCCCGTTCCGCCGCGACAACGCCGCGCAGCTCGGCACGATGATCGACGGCATGCTCACCGAGTACGCGGTGCTGAGCGAGAACGGCGTCGTGCCCATCCCGGAGCACCTGTCGTACGAGGAGGCCGCGGCGTTCCCGCTGGCGGCGGTGACCGCGTGGAACGCCCTGGCCGGCGGCGGTGCACCCCGTCCCGGCGAGACCGTGCTGACGCTGGGGTCCGGGGCGGTGTCGCTGTTCGTCCTGCGGTTCGCCAAGCTGGCGGGCGCGCGGGTGATCGTGACCACGTCCAGCGCCGCCAAGGCCGCGCGGCTACGCGAGCTGGGCGCCGACGAGGTGATCGATTACCGGGAGAACCCCGAGTGGTCGGATCGGGTACGCGACCTGACCGGCGGTGTGGGCGCCGATCGCGTCGTCGACGCGACCGGCCCGCTGGAGCAGTCGCTGAAGTCCGTCGCGCCGAGTGGCGAGGTGGCCTTCGTCGGCTACTGGCTGTCCGGCGCGGAGGGGGCGAAGGCGATCGATCCGGGGATCCTCTTCGGCGCGGGCGCGGTGCTGCGCCGCGTCGCCACGGGCAGCCGCGCGCACTTCCTCGAGCTGAACCGCGCCGTCACGACGCATCGGCTGCGCCCGGTGATCGACCGGGTCTTCCCGTTCGAGAAGGTGCCCGACGCCTTCGGCTACGTCGAGTCCGGCGGCGGCTTCGGCAAGGTGATCATCAGCCATGACTGACCGCCGGGCGCGGTGACCGCTCATTCCACTCGGTAGACCTGTCCGGTCTGGTGCCCTTCGATCGAACGGACGTACGCCGCGGCGGCCCGGTCCACCGGCACGGCGTCGAAGCCGGCGAACACCGCGTCGTACTCCGCGAGGGACTCCTCGAAGACCGTGGGGCTCACCGCGTTGATGCGCTGCCGGCCGGGCAGTTCGATCGCGGCGGCGCGTACGAACGCCTCCACCGCGCCGTTGGCCAGCGAGGCGACGGCGCCGGTACGGATCGGCTCGCGGGCCAGGATGCCGGTGATGAGCGTGTACGAGCCGTCCTCGGCGACGCGGTGCAGGCCCTGGCGGACCAGCTCGATCTGGCTGACGGCCTTGCCGTCGAGGCCGTCCCGGACGTCCCGTAGGTCGAGTTCGGCGAGAGGCCGCCAGGGGACGGGGCCCGCCGCGCACGCGACCGCGTCGACCGTACCGACCCGCTCGTACAGCGCGCCGATGGACGCGGGATCGGTGATGTCGACGTACAGGTCGCTGTCCTTGCGGGAGGCGGTGACCACCTCGTGGCCGCGCCGCGACAGGACCGCGTGGACGGCTCGCCCGAGGGTGCCGTTCGCTCCGATCAGCAGGATCTTCATGGTCGGAAGCATGCGCCCGGCGGCATAGTGAAGTCCAGCTACTTCAACTACAGCACTTGTTAAGCTGAGCTCATGCTCGACGTGAAACGCCTGACGATGCTGCGCGACCTGGCCGAACACGGCAGGGTGACGGCCGTCGCGGAGCTCCACGGCGTGACCCCCTCGGCGGTCTCCCAGCAGCTGCGCGTCCTGGAGACGGAGGCCGGCGCGGCGCTGATCCGCCGGGAGGGCCGCATCCTGCGGCTCACGGCGGCCGGGACGGCGCTCGCCGCGGAGTCCGAGCACGTGCTCGCCGCACTGGAGCGCGCCGAGGGCGCCGTCCGCACCCTGGACGCCGAGCCCAGCGGCGAGCTGGAGATCGGCTGCGTCCCCAGCGCCCTGGCCACGGTCGCGGCACCGCTCGTCGCCGAGCTCACCGCCCGCCATCCCCGGCTCCGGCCGCGGATCGTCGAGTCCGAACCGGAGGACTCCGTGCCCCGGCTGAAGCAGCATGGTCTCGATCTCGCGGTGGCGTACCGCTACCACCTGCTCGGTCCGCCCCCGTGGAGCGGAATCACCGCGGTGGCGCTCTTCGACGACCCCCTCATGGTCGCCATACCCGAAGACCTGCGGCAGGCCGTGGAAGACGGCGGACTCGGGCCCCTGCGCGATCGAGCGTGGATCTCGGCGCCCACGTCGAGCGCATGCCACGAGGTCCTCGTGCACGCCTGTCGCAACGCGGACTTCACCCCGCGGATCGACCACTGGTACAGCGATCTGCGATCGGCGTTGTCCCTGGTAGCGACCGGCCTCGCCGTGACGGTCCTGCCGAACCTCCTGTGCGCCGACCCACCGGCAGGCGTCGCGGTGCTGCCGCTCCCCGGCCGAGGACGGACGGTCGAGGCACTGGTACGCGCGGGCGCCGAACACCAGCCCGCGATCGCCGCGGCCCTGACGGCGCTCGCCGATCTGAACGGCGGTGAGACCACGCGCCGAGGCCACCGTGGCGGTCGGCGCCAAGAAGGCGAAACCTGCTCCTTCGGCACCTGATGCGGTGGCGCCACGCGGCCGATCGAACGCGTCAGTGGTCTTCGGTGCAGCCGTCGTCGGTGCCGGGTTTGACGCGCTCGAGGAGGCGCTGCAGGGCCGCGATCTCGTCGGTGTCCAGGTCGGCGAACAGCTCTGCCTCGACGGCCGCGACGGCGCGGTCGACCTCTTCGAGCAGCTCCGCGCCGCGGTCGCGGATCTCGACGATGTGCCGGCGGCGGTCGGCCGGGTCGCGGCGGCGCTCGGCCAGGCCGGCGCTCTCCAGGTCGTTGAGGATGGCGACCAGCACGCTCGGGTCGACGTTGAGCTCCTCCACGAGGGCCTGCTGCCCCATGGCGCCCTTGTCGGTGAGGAGCATCAGGACGTAGGAGTGGGCGGGCTTGAGACCGTGCGCCGCAAGGGCCTCCTTGATCCGACCGTTGGCGATCTGTCCTGCGTAGGCGAGGGCGAGGCCGGGACGGTGCGGGATCACTCCTCGATGATACAAGCCGTCGATGATCGGCAGATCTATATCATTGAAAACCTTCAACGATCTGCTAATCTCCATGCTCCCAATGCCCCAATCGTCGGGAGCCTCAATGTTCGTCGCCTATGCCATCGTCGGCCTGCTGCTGGCGGTCGCGCTGCTGTTCTCCGCGTTCGCCAAGCTGACCCGCAACAAGATGATCGTCGAGGGCATGACCAGCATCGGCGTGCCGCTCGGCATGTTCCCGTTCCTGGCCGCCTGCGAGATCGCCGGCGCGGCGGGCCTGGTCATCGGGCTGTGGTACGGCCCGCTGGGCGTCGCCGCCGCGATCGGCGTCGTCCTCTACTTCATCGGCGCGGCAGGCGCCCACCTGCGCAAGAGCGACTTCAAGGGCCTGCCCAACGCGCTGGTGATGCTGATCGTCGCCGCCGTCGTCCTCACTCTGCGGGCGCTGTCTCTTTGACGCGGCGTTCGGTGCACCACGCGAGGAGGGCGAGGACGGGCAGGGCCGCGCCGAAGACGGCCAGCGCGGTCCAGCCGCCCTCGTGGTAGGCGACCGATCCGAGCTGTGACCCGACCGCGCCGCCCAGGAACAGGGTCGCGATGTAGGCGCTGTTCAGCCTCGCGCGGGCGGTGGGGTCCAACGCGTAGATGGTGTGCTGGCCGAGCACGAGGGTCGTCTGCACGGCCATGTCGATGAGGATCGCCGCGACGGCGAGCAGGATCACGCTGTGCCGGCCCACTCCGGCCACGCCGAAGGACAGGGCGGCGACGACGAAGGCGACGGCCGTCATCGGCCGGGTCAGTCCACGGTCCGCCCAACGTCCCGCCCAGGGCGCGACCAGAGCGCCACCCGCTCCGACCAGGGCGAACAGTCCCACCCCGAGCTGGGAGTAGTGGAACGGCGGACCGGTCAGGACGAAGGAGATCGTCGTCCAGAAGGCGCTGAACGTCCCGAACATCGCGGCCTGGTAGAGCGCCCGCCGCCGCAGCGGCGCGTGGACGCGCACGAGGTGGCCGGTGGTGCGCAGCAGCCGACCGTACGGGAGACCGGTGCTGGGGGCGCGGGGCGGCAGGGCCGACCGGAGCACGACCGCCAGGACCGCCATGAGGACGGCCGACGTGAAGTAGATGACGCGCCAGCCGGCGAGGTCGGCCACCAGGCTGCTCACCGTACGGGAGAGCAGGATGCCGGTGAGCAGGCCGCTCACCACGCGTCCGACGATGCGGCCGCGGGTGTGGTCCGGGGCCAGGTCGGCGGCGAACGGGACCAGGATCTGCACGACGACGGAGGTCGCTCCGCCGACGAGCGAGGCGGCCAGGAGCACGGGGAACACCGGCGCGGTCGCGGAGACGAGCAGCGCCGCGCAGGTCAGCGCGAGCAGGGTCGAGACGAGGCGCCGGTTCTCGACGCGGTCGCCGAGGGGGACGAGGAACACCATTCCCGCCGCGTATCCGACCTGCGTCACGGTGATCAGGCCGCCCGCGGCGAGGCCGCTGATGCCGAAGGAGCGGGTGAGCTCGGCCAGGAGCGGCTGCGCGTAGTACAGGTTCGCGACGGTCACGCCGCAGGAGACCGCGAGCAGCAGCACCAGCCAGCCCGGTGGCCCGGACTCGGACACGGATCGAGCGGACGGTGACGCCTCGGTGGGGGACGAGGGTCGGAGAGACATGGCACCTCACAAGGAGAACCTGTTTAACTGGTTCTCCAAACGGTACCAGTTAAACCGGTTCTGGAGTTAGGGTGAGGCATGGCCACGACGAGCGACACCGTGCGGTTCCGAGAGGGAGCGGGCCGGCTGTGCCTGGACTTCATCCGCACGCTGCGGTACCGGGGGACTCCCTCGGAGACGGAAGAGCTTCCCGACGGCGCCGCTCTGGCCGCCTGGATCCGGCAGTGTGGCTCGTGCCCGATCGACGAGACCGTCGTGCCGAGCCTCGACCAGGCCGCCCGCGCCCGTGAGCTCCGGGAGGCGGTCCACGCCCTCGTCATCGCCGCCGTCCGTACCGGAGACCCGGCGTCCTGCGGCGACGCCGTCCGGGATCACCTCAACCGGGCCGCCGCCGCCCCCGTACCGGTGCCGGGCCTCGACGCGTCCTGGCGGGTCCAGTGGCGGGCGGGCGACCCCGTCACGGCCACGCTCGCCCTGATCGCGCGGGACGCCCTGGACCTCGTCACCTCGACCGCCGTCGCCCGCGTCCGCGAATGCGCGGGTCCGCGGTGCGGGGCCCTCTTCCTCGACGGCTCACGGCCCGGCACCCGGCGCTGGTGCTCGATGGGGACCTGCGGCAACCGCGCGAAGAAGACCACCCTGCGCGAGAAGGAGAGAGCGGCCTCGTACGAGGTTTGACCTTCGTCCTGTTGGAGATCTCTTGGGCGTCTCGGGGGACGCGGATCTACCTCAGGAGGCATCCATGTTCGTCATCGTCGCGGCGATCTGCTTCGGCGTCGCCCTACTCGCGGACTGGCTCGGCAAGGGCTCGGACTTCTTCAACTACCCCACGCTGGACACGCTCGGCCTGCTCTTCATCGCGCTGCACCTCGCCGGGTTCGGCACCCGATACGACTGGCGGGCGCATGGCCGGGCCTGGCGGTCCAGGCGCCGCTAAGGCCGTAGCCGCATTAAACTGCATGGCGTGATCTTCAAGGCAGTAGGCGAGGGACGCCCTTACCCGGAGCACAAGCTCAGCTCCCGGGACTGGGCGAACGTGCCCCCACGCCAGGTCCGCCTCGACCAGTTGATCACGACGAAGGCCGGGCTCGACCTGAACTCCCTGCTGGCCGAGGACTCCACCTTCTACGGCGACCTGTTCCCGCACGTCGTGCAGTGGCAGGGCCAGCTGTACCTCGAGGACGGCCTGCACCGGGCGCTCCGGGCGGCCCTCCACCAGCGCCTCGTCCTCCACGCCCGCGTACTCGACCTGGACGAGGGCGCGCACTAGGTCAGCACGTACGGCCGGGCCCCGGCCGGCAGGGAGTGGCGTTCCACAGCCGTGGCGTCGCCCACTCGAACATCTTGGGGAACGCCTCCCGCCAGGCGCCGTAGTTGTGCTGGCCGCCCTTGACGATCAGGAACGGCGCGTCCGGCTCGATCCGCTTCACCAGGTCGACGAACGCCTGCGCCTGCACCAGGTCGACCTGCACGCCGCTGCCGGTCATCACCCAGAACCTGGGCATCCGGCCATTGAGGCGCGGCTGCGCCAGCACCTTCAGCGGGGAGTTCGCGTCGCGCAGCGCCTTGTTGCCCGCGAACGGGTCGACCGGCTGCGGCAGCCGGTTGTGCCGCAACGGCTCGTAATAGCCGCTCAGCGAGGCCGCGATCCCGTACCGGTCCGGGTGACGCAGCGCCAGGTTGGCCGCGCAGTAGCCGCCCTCGGAGAACCCCGCGATCTCCCAGGCGGGACCGGGCGGCTCCACGCGCAGCCGCGAGGCGACGAGGTCCGGCACGTCATAGGCCACGTACGTCTCGTCCTGCTCGCCGCCGACCGTGTTCAGGCACTGCGTGGCCCGGTCCGGCCCGCCGCCGACGTCCGGGATGACGAGCACCGCCGGCTTGGCCTTGTGCGCGGCGATCAGCTTGCGGAACATCCCGGAGATCTTCAGCCGGCCCTCGTAGTCGCCCGGGTTCCCCGGCGCGCCGTGGATGAGCTCGATGACGGGGAGCCGCTGCGCCGCGTACGGCCGCTGGAAGTACTGGGGCGGCAGGTAGATCATGCCCTGGCGGGTGATGTTGCTCTTCGCGCCGGCCAGCACGGTCTCGAGGGCGAAACCGTTCTTACGCGCCTGCCGTTTCTTCACCGCCTCGTTCAGCACCTGGTCGAGCCGGTCGCCGAGGTCCGGCACGCGCGCGACGCTCGCCGGGGCCTGGTTGGTCAGGTCGCGCCACGCGTCGTCCCAGCTCTGGTAGTAGCCGTAGAACTTGTTCACCAGCGCGACGCCGAACAGCATCGCCGGGGCGAAGGCGACCGCCCCGGCGACCATCTTCAACGCCAGCAGACGCGTCTTGACCAGCCAGTACAGCGCGCCCATGAAACCGATCAGGAGCACGGTGAAGGTGAGGAAGCCCTGTGGACCGAACACGACCCTCCCTACCCCCCGGCGCTCGGCCGGACTACTCCGGTCAGTAAGCATGACGTCCGTGGCGGCGCGTTAGATCCCGATGCGGCCGACCGGAGCACCAAGTTTCCTTTACCCTCCGGACAGGCCGTCAGCGCCGCCAGTCGACCGCGAACGCCCGCGCCGGGTTCGCCACGAAGATCTTTTCGGCAACGTCCTCGCCCAGATCCCGGACGATCCTCGGCCGCATCACCCGCAGCAGGTACGGCATGCCGGGCCCGCCTCCGGTCGACGCCCGGGCGGCCGCGGTCGTCGTGTCACCGCCCAGCAGCAGCCGGTCGGCGTGCCCCGCCTCGACGAGCGCGGCGAGCAGGTCGAACAGCCGCCAGTCGGTCGCGTGGTTGGCCCTCGACGGCCCGTCGAGCGCCAGGAAGGCACCGGCCTCGCCCGCCTCCGCGTGTACGCGCGAGTCCGGGAAGCGGTTCAGGTGCCCGAGGATCACCCGCTCCGGAGGCACGCCATGCCGACCGCACAGCAGGTCGAGGACGTCCAGCGACGCCGTCCCGAGCTCATGGTGCACGCCGATGGGCGCACCGGTCGC
This sequence comes from Actinoallomurus vinaceus, assembly GCF_039542055.1. NCBI lineage: Bacteria > Bacillati > Actinomycetota > Actinomycetes > Streptosporangiales > Thermomonosporaceae > Actinoallomurus > Actinoallomurus vinaceus. Next base: position 26,650 of record NZ_BAABHK010000011.1, on the reverse strand, counting down.
ATGATGGGCCCGCGCCGCCGCTGCCATCACGGACCGGGCGTGCTCGTCCAGCCCGTGGAACCCGCCCGCCACCTTGATCATCCCGGCCCGGACGCCCCCGCGGATGCCGTCGGTCAGCTCCTCGACGAACAGTTCGTCCAGCCGCCCCCGGACCTCCCGGAGGACCTCCGGCTCGTAGTGCACCGCCTGATGCAGCCCGGTCGCGGCGATCACATGTATGTCCCCGGCCCGGGAGACCTCCGCGAGCGCGTCCGCGCGCCGGCCCAGCCCGTACGGCGTCCACTGCACGACCGTACGGCCGCCCAGCGCACGGAACGCCCGCACCTCATCGGTCGCCGCGGCGACGTCGTCGAGCTCCTGCCCAGGCAGCCGAGCACTCCGGAAGAACAGATGGTCATGCGCGTCGCACACGCCGAGGTCCTCCGCCGGCACGTCGCCGAGAACGGTACGGGCGGCCCTCACCTGTCCTCCTCCAGCACGGCCGCGGCGACCCTCAGTCCGGCCAGCGCCTTCGGCACCCCGATGTAGGGCGCCAGATGAACGAACACCTCGACGATCTCCTCCGCGGTCAACCCCACCCGCAGGCTCGTACGGACGTGGCCCGTCAGCTGCGGATCCACCCCGCCGAGCGCGGTGAGGGCAGCCAGGTTCACCAGCTGCCGGTCGCGCAGCGACAGGCCCTCGCGCTGGTACGTGCCGCCGAACAGCGCGGTCACGAGCCAGTCGGGAAACCCGGGCGCGAGCTCCTCCAACCAGGGCAACGTGCCCTGCCGGGTCCGCTCGTCCTGGAGGACCTCGAGCAGGCGGTGGCCCGCCTCCCGGTCCAGACGCGCCTCTCGCAGGTCGTCGCTCACCACTGCCGCCCTCTCGTCAGCTCGTGCAGGTCCGGCGTGGACAGGTGCAGTACCTCGTAGCGGTCCTCGTCCGCCGCGGCGGGCGAGTCCGCCCAGAGCGTGAAGTGCACGAGCTCCCACCGCCCGGGGTCGACGGCGAGCGCCGTCGCGTGCACGCCGTCCGTACGGGTGCGGCTCCCCAGCTCCTCCAGCGCCGACGCGACCACGCCCTCCGGGTCCGCGCCCGCCGGGACGGGCTCCGTACGGCGGGTCGCCGCACGCGGCGTCGCACCGTACGCCGGCCCGCGCTCGAACGCGGCACCCGTCCAGTGCCGCACCGCCGGACGGCCGAAGTCGTCCACGATCCCCCGGAACCCGCCGCCGCCCCACAGGAAACGGTTCATGCCGTCCACGGAGTCCCAGAGGTAGAAGGGCGCGTACTGGTTCACCGGCGACCCGCCGACCCCGCGCTCCCGCATCAGGAACGCCTTCAATCCCAGCCCTTGGAAGTCGTCCGTGGCCCGGCCCCTCGTCGCCACCCGCTCCCGGATGATCTTCATGTCATAGTCGGCGGGCAGTGTGATCTCGTACTGCATCGCGTACACGCGCATGCTCCTTCTCGTCAGACGAAGTACTCGGTGACGTGCCGCGCGCTCACTGCGGGGCCGACGCCGTCTGGGCGGCGAGCAGACCCAGCACACCCTTGATCGCATGCTCGAACGGCTCGACCGACTGGGCGGCCCGGGCCAGCACATAGCCGCCCTGCAGCGTGGCCACGATCGTCGCCGCCGTGGCGACGGGGTCGAGGCCGCTCCGCAGCTCTCCGCTCTCCTGCCCGTCCGCCAGGACCTCCGCCAGCCGTCGCCGCAGCCAGGCGAACGTCTCCTCCAGAGGCTGCCGGAGCACCGGATCCGCGATGACATCCGGATCCTGGGTCAGCCGCCCGACCGGGCACCCGCGCAGGATCTCCCGCTCGCGGAGCAGGTACGTCTCGATGCGCTCGTACGCTGTGCCGGGCCCGGAGAGCTCACGGTCGGCCTTGGCCCGCATCTCCTTGGCGCTGCGTTGCACCGCCGCCAACGCGAGATCCGGCTTGCCGGTGAAGTGGTGGTACATGCTGCCCTGACCGGCCCCGGCCCGCTGCTGGATCGCCTTCGGGCTCGTCCCCACGTACCCGCGCTCCCACAACAACTCCCGCGTGCTCTCGATCAGCCGCTCCCTGGTATCCATAGACTGATCGTACATACCAGTAGGTACAGAAGCCAAGACAAGACCGGAGAGCCGCCCCGGTCACGCGGCATGAATCAGCCGCTAAGGGGTGTAGACCTGCTGCAGGGAGGCGACCCGGCCGTCCGCGCCGACCTGGACTTCGAACCCGATATTGGGCAGATAGCTGCGATTCTTGGCCAGGGCAGCGACGAAAACGGCCGTGCTGACCCGGTCGGGGTTGGGGTCCATTCCGTGCAGCGGCACCATGAGCACGATCCGGACGTCAGGGCTCAGCTCGAGGGTCGCCTGCGGACCGGTGACGATCACCTTGTTGTACTCGGAGTACTGGTCCCTGACGTGCTTGATCCTGGCCGGCCGGTACGTCACCTCGGTACGCCCGGCCGCACTGCGCGCGCTCACCAGTACCGCACTGAGACGGTGCGGCGTCACGGAGGGTCGTACCGTGGGCGAGGTGGCGGTGACCGACGGCCTCGCCGCAGAGTGGTGGTCGGGCGGATCGCTCTTGCAGCCACTGCACAGCGCGGCGGTGAGCGCGGCGAACGCCGCGAACCGCAGACGGACGGTACGCACCGGTCCTCCTCGATCGTTTCGCTGACCGATGGTTGAGATCAAGCAACGGACGGTCCGGTTCCACTACAGATGATCACGACCCGGTTACGGTGCTGAATGCGGGGGGCGAAGTACTCGGTGAGCAGGCACAGGGTGCCGTCGGTGCTGAACTCGAACAGGCCGATGAGGTCGTTGTCGTAGGCGCCGCCGCCGACCAGGTCGGCACGGGTGTGCCGGCGAGCCAGGATTTGTGATCCGCGCGGTCATCGTAGAGAGCCGCCCACAGGCCGAGATCGCCCGGTCCTACGGCGTGTCCAAGGGATCGGAGTCCAAGCCCATCACCCGGCACCCGGCTCCTGATCATCGGTCCAGGACGACGGATCAATCACCCTCGACGGGGATCACATATAGCAACTCATAGCGATCGACGGGTACGACGATGTCCGCCGTCTCCACTGGTCGATCCTCCGTCCAGTACGTCCGCTGGATCACCATCACGATCGTTCCCGCGCTGGTCTTCAAAGCAGCTGCCTCGTTCTGCATAACGGGGCGAGCCGTCACCACTTCGGTGGCCGTCACGATGCGCTGGCCGATCGCCGACATCCGATCCCGGACACCACGGCCGGCGTACGGTCCGTGCTCGGGCAGCGTCACCGGCGTGCCGCGCGTCAGCTCCAGCGGCTCGTACGACGTGCTCATCATGACGGGCTCGCCGTCGGAGGTGAACACGTAGTCCGTTCGCATCACCGGATCGTCTGCCGAAATTCGTAGGCGCTCGACGATGGCCGGTGGTGCGGTCGCGGTCTTTGACTTGCACGTCCAATCCGCTTCGTGGCCCTGGGCCTCCATGTCGGCGCGGAAGGGCGATCCGCCGCGTTGCTCGCGGTACCAGGAGCGGGTGAGGCGGCGCAGCTGCGGGCGCGTCCGGACGGTGGGGCGTGCGCCGGTGCGAGTCTCGATGAGTCCTTCGGCCATCAGGACGTCGATGGCTCGGCGAACGACGTTCTCGCTGACGTCGAACTGCTCGGCGAGTTGGGCGCGCGAGGGGAGTCGCGACCCCGCAGCAAGTTCACCGTCGATGATCCGACGGCGCAAATCGTCTGCAACCCGCAGATAGAGCAGGTTTTCGGCTGGCACTCCGGTGGCCTCCCCTCGAAAGGCGCCCGTCGATCAAGGTCCATCGTAGGAGAGGACTTGACATCCTGGAATCCATGTTGACGAATCCACAGGTGAGCCGAGGCTGGCGATGGGCGAACGGGCCATGGAGGTCGCGAGTTCGCGATCCGTAGTGCCCGGCGTCCGACACTGGATACAGGAAGTCCTCCGGGATTTTCCTCAGGACATCCGTGACCGTGTGGAGCTCATCGCCAGCGAGTACACGACGAACTGCGTCCGGCACTCCACAGTGGCAGATGGCAAAGACATCAACCTTCGACTGACCGCTGACCCAGACAAGATCCGCCTCGAAGTCCGCGACCAAGGGCCCGCCAGAGGGCGCCCGACGTCTGGACACCCGAGGAGGCCGCCGACTTCGGCCGGGCGCGTTCGCGGCCACTGTGCTGGGCCTGTGGGGGCACAAGACGCGATCGCCGTCCGCGCGACCACATTCGGCGCGGCTGACGGCTGTAGCCCGGGGCTGGGCACAGCATCGCCTCCAGGTGGCCTGACTGCGGGCACGCGAAGCGGCCTCTGCATCCTCACCCTCGACCGCACCCGAAAGGAATCCGGAAATGGCAAAGGTGCCCGAAGGGCACCGAGCATGGCGGTGGAGGCGCGGCGCAGCAAGGAGATGTCCCATTCGAGCGCGGAGGC
>NZ_BAABHK010000011.1:9130-22127 GCF_039542055.1 Actinoallomurus vinaceus | reverse complement strand
CGGCCGAAGGCCGCGAGCGCGGAGAGGCGCGGCGCAGCCGCGCACCGGGGGGTCCGGGGGGTCGTCCCCCCGGACGGAATCCGGAGACGGCGAAGGTGCCCGAAGGGCACCGAGCATGGCGGTGGAGGCGCGGCGCAGCAAGGAGATGTCCCATTCGAGCGCGGAGGCGGCCGAAGGCCGCGAGCGCGGAGAGGCGCGGCGCAGCCGCGCACCGGGGGGTCCGGGGGGTCGTCCCCCCGGACGGAATCCGGAGACGGCGAAGGTGCCCGAAGGGCACCGAGCATGGCGGTGGAGGTGGGATTTGAACCCACGGATGAGTTGCCCCATCACACGCTTTCGAGGCGTGCGCCCTCGGCCACTAGGCGACTCCACCAAGAGGGGAGCCTACCGGAAGTCAGACGGTCCTCGGTCCCGCCTGCCGGCGAAGAATTCGGTGAGCAGGGCGGCGCACTCGTCGGCGAGGACGCCGGCGATGACTTCGGGGCGGTGGTTGAGCCGGCGGTCGCGTACGACGTCCCACAGGGAGCCGACGGCCCCGGCCTTGGGGTCGAAGGCGCCGAAGACGATGCGGTCGAGGCGGGCGAGGACGGCGGCTCCGGCGCACATGGTGCAGGGTTCGAGGGTGACGACGAGGGTGCAGCCGGTCAGCCGCCATTCGCCCTGGTGGGCGGCTGCCTGGCGGATGGCGATGATCTCCGCGTGCGCGGTCGGGTCGCCGGTGCGTTCGCGTTCGTTGTGGCCCGCGCCGATGACCTGGCCGGTGGGGCCGAGCACGATCGCGCCGACGGGCACGTCGGTGGCGGCCCGCCGCGCCTCCTTGAGGGCGAGCCGCATCACCTCGTCCGCCGTCGGCCCTTCGGTGTCCATCACGGCCCTGGCTATCGGAGCCGTTCGTACTCCTCGGCGAATCCGGCGCCTTCGGCGATGACCGACAGCGCGTCGCCGGGGAGGGTTCGCTCGCCGAGCGCGGTCAGGGCGTTCGGTGTGGTTCCGAGGTCGGAGAGGAGTTCGGCGTCGCCGACCGGGTCGTCGGTGGACGCGTCTTCGGTGTCGAGTTGCTCGCTGAGCATGTCGGCGAGCTCGCTGCCGACGGGAGCTCGGCCGTCGGAGAGGAAGACGCGGGGATCTTCGCCGTCGTCCAGGCGGACCACGACGAACCATTCGTCCTCCTGCTCGACGAGCAGCACGACCGTGTCGGCCGCCGTCTCGACGGCGGCCTCTCGCATGATGTCGGAGATGTCCTCGAGACCGGTGACCTCGCTGAGGTCGGGCTCGGTCCCGATCCATCCGGCGTCGCCACGCGCGAACACCGCGGAGAAGTACGGCACGCTTCTATTCTCTCCCGAACCCGTGGTCACCCGATCGCGCGCTCGAAGGCGGCGCCGAATCCGAGTCGTTTGGCGATGCTCGCCAGCATCTCGTCGGGGTAGAGGTCGAGGTCGCCGGACAGGGCGCCGAGCTCCATCTCGTCGAGGCCGAGGTCCGAGAAGATCGACATGTCTCCGGCGGGAAGCACCTGGTCGAGTTCCTCGTCGTCGGGGATGTCGAGTTCGAGGTATTCCACGATCTGCCGGGCCAGCACCCAGTCGACGGACGCGGTGACGTCCGAGAGGAAGACCATGGCCTCGTCGGGGAGCATCCGGAGGGCCACGAAGAAGTCGTCGCCGACCGCGACCAACCCGATCGTGCCCCCGATGCTCGGCTGCTGTCGTAGGGCGTGGATCAGCCCTTCGAGGTCTTCTGTCAGTGCGATGGGAAGCTGCTCGACCTCCCACGCGTTGTCTTCGCGATAGACCACGACAGCGAAGTCCGCCGTGTCCAGTTCAGTCATCTTCACCCCAGCCGCGCGCGTCCGCCTCGGGCATCTTGGCAGATGCCGAGCCCAAAGATTCGCGGCACGGGAAAACCCGGGTTCGGTCAGTTGGCTCGGAACGTGCGCATGCGGACTGCCTCACGGACCCGTTCTCGGCGTGATCGGCGGGGGGACACGCGCTTCCGGAGCTCCCGCGCCTCGGCCAACTCCCGGAGGAAGACCGCTCTGCGGCGGAGCCGCTCGCGGACCTCCTCGGGGCTCATCCCTTCGCTCATGGCCGGTACGTTCCCCATGCTCAAGCATCCATTCGGATACCGTTCGGGATATGAAGACCCTCGTCGTCGACCACCCCCTCGTCGCGCACAAGCTCACGACGCTCCGCGACGCGACCACCGACTCGCCCACGTTCCGCCGCCTCGCCGACGAGCTGGTCACCCTGCTCGCGTACGAGGCGACCCGTGATGTCCGTGTGGCCCCTGTGACGGTCGACACACCCGTCGCGCCGGCCGAGGGCGTACGGCTGACGCGGCCGCAGCCTCTGGTGGTGCCGATCCTCCGGGCCGGGCTCGGGATGCTCGACGGGATGACCCGCCTGCTGCCGACAGCCGAGGTCGGGTTCCTCGGCATGGTGCGGGACGAGGGCACGCTGAAGGCGACGACGTACGCGACACGGCTGCCGGACGACCTGTCGGGCCGCCAGTGCTACGTCCTGGACCCGATGCTGGCCACGGGCGGCACGCTCGCCGCGGCGATCCAACTGCTCATGGGCCGGGGCGCCGACGACGTCACCGCCATCTGCCTGCTCGCCGCGCCCGAGGGCATCGCCCACATGGAGGAGAAGCTCGCGGACTGTCCGGTGCCGGTCAAGATCGTCACGGCCGCGGTCGACTCGCACCTGAATGAGAACGGCTTCATCGTCCCCGGCCTCGGCGACGCGGGCGACCGCCTGTACGGCGTCGTGTAGCCCGCTCCCCGACGCGGGCGACCGCTCGTACGGCGTCGTCCAGCGCGCTCGGCGACGCGGGCGACCGGCTCCGTACGGCATGGCACCTCGGCGCGGGCGACGGCCTCCACAGCGCCGTGTGAGCCGCACCCCGGATGCGGTCCGGTCCGGTCGGCGCATCCGTTCGCGCGGCTCTTTGCGGCTGGATCGTCGCCTGGTGTACAAATTAAATGGGTCAGTGGGTCGGCCTTCGGGAGGCGGGGTTTCCTTGAAGAAGTACCTCACTCGGGCGGACGGGGCCTTGACGCCCGTGTCGTTGGGGAAGTCCAGCGGCACGAGACCCATCGCCCGCAACGCGTCCGGCGGGCCGGCTTCGGCGAGCGATTCGCCCTCTGAATTCGTGACCGCGCTATGAGGCTCGTGACGCCCGGCGATTCGGCGCCCGCCTCGATCCACCGATACCTCCTGCCGCACGAGCACCAAGTGATCACCGTCCGGCGCCACCCGGCGGTGCTCATGACCCCGATCGGCTTCGTGCTCGGCGGCCTCATCGTCGCCGGGGTGCTGAGCAACCTGCTGGCCAAGCAGGGCGGAGCGGTCGTCAGCTGGATCTGGTGGGCCTGGCTGATCCTGCTGGCGTGGTTCGTGTGGAAGGTCGCGGAGTGGTCCGTTGACTACTTCGTCATAACGAACCAGCGCATGCTCCTGACCACGGGCCTGCTGACCCGTAAGGTGGCGATGATGCCGCTGTCGAAGGTCACGGACATGAGCTTCCAGCGGTCCATCACCGGGCGGATGCTCGGCTACGGGGAGTTCGTGCTCGAGTCCGCAGGTCAGGACCAGGCGTTCCGCGTCGTCAGCTTCCTCCCGTACCCCGAACAGCTCTACCTCGAGGTCTGCAGCATGATCTTTCCGAGCAAGGACGACGCTGACGACTGACTCGACCCACGTCTTGACCAAAACTTCTCCACGTTGTCCGTGTCGTTTGGGTTACTCTCCATGTGTGAGGTAGTGCACCCTACGAACAAGACGTAACCCATTCCGGGTGAAACCCTTCGGTAAGTGAGTCGAGATGCCGGGTCAAGGAAGCGTCGGGGAGCGAGTCCGTAACCTACGTCTGAGTAAACATCTGTCTCAGGCGCAGCTGGCGGGGACGGAGCTGTCCGACAGTTACATCTCATTGATCGAGTCGGGCAAGCGAACCCCGACGCCCGCAGTTGTCCGGCTGCTCGCGAGCCGACTCGGCTGCCTGCCTGAGTACCTGTCCGAAGGCATCGAGCCGGAAGAACGCCTGCACCTTCAGGTCCGCGTCCGCCACGCGGAGCTCGCCCTGCTGGCCGGCGACGCCGACCAGGCGCTCAGGCTGTTCGGCGACATCCTCGCCGCGGTCGACAACGACCCCGACCTGGCCAAGCGGGCCCGGTGGGGGCAGGCGCGCGCGCTGGAGGCCCGTGGCGACGGCGAAGAGGCCATCAGGGCACTTGAGGAGCTCCGTGAGGAGGCCGGGAGGGACCGTGGCCGGGCGGGATGGCTGCCCGTCATCGTCGTCCTCGCCCGCTGTTACCGCGCCGCCGGTGACCTCGGCCGTACGATCGCGCTCGGCGAGTCCGCGCTGGAACGCCTGGCCGAGCTCGGTCTACTCGGCGGCGAGGAGGCCGCGGAGGTCGGGCGCACCCTCATCAGCACCTACCTCGATCGCGGCGACACCGCGCAGGCGCGGACGCTCGCCGAGCGTCTCCTCGCCGCGTCGGAGCTGGACCCCACCGTCATGATCACTGCCTACCGGCGGGCCAGCCGGCGGGCGCTCGAGGAGGGGGCGGGCGGGGAGTCCCTCTACCTCGCCGACCAGGCGCTCGCGCTGCACGCGGGTGACACGCTGACCACCGCGCAGGCCCGCCTCCGCGTCGCGTCGGCGCGCAGCCTGCTGCCCGGCGACGCGACGCCGGACGCCGCGACCAAGGCTCTGGAGCTCCTGCACGCGGCAGAGCAGTCGCTGAGCGGTGTCGACGTGGCCGAGTGCCTCATCGAGACGGCGCGTTCGAAGATGATGCTCGGGGAGCCCGGCGCCGCGGTGACGATCGCCCAGCGGGTCCTGACCGAGCTCGCCTCCCACCCCGGCGGCTCGGTCACCGTCATCCGCGCTCGGCTCATGCTCGCCCAGGCACTCGTGGCCACCGGTGAGCACGAGGAGGCGCTGACCGCGCTCCGCGCGACCAGCGACGAACTCGACGCACTCCCCCCGTCGCGGGCGACCGCGCGGGTCTGGCGGGAGCTGGGCGACCTGTTCGGCGCCGCGGGAGACACCGAGGCGATGATGGACGCCTACCGGAAGGCCCTGGAGTCCGCCGGCCTGCGGTCGAGCCCCCAGCACTCGAACATCGTCGCCAACCTCGGCAGCCACTGACCTGGGCCCGCCGGCGGCCATCGGCCGGTCCCGGCGGGCCGTACACCGAAGACGGTCGGGCCGACGCTCATCCGCGGCGCCCGGCCGTCTCTCGAGCGGTCGTGGCGGTCCACGGCACACGAAGCGCGTCGCCCGCCTGGATGGTCAGGTGCGCCCCTGCCAAGCGCTCCGGCCCGCCTCGGCGGACAGAGGCACCCCTGCCACGTGCTCGGGCCCGCCTCGGCGGACGAAGGCACTCGTGCCGGCCGACGCCTCAAGAAGCGCTGCTGCCCGCCTCGGCGGCCAGTGACGCCCGTGCCGGCCGAGACCTCAGAAGCGGCTCGGCCGCCGGCCGGCCCCGAAGGTCCGGCGGAGGCCGACGCGCGGACTCACCCCGGCCGGCCGGCTCAGCCGGTCGTGACGAGGCTGACGCCGACGACCGCGATGGCGAGGCCGAGGCGCTGGATCGGCCGCAGCCGTTCGCCGTACACCAGGCGGGCCAGCAGCACGGTGCTGGCCGGGTAGAGCGAGCTGAGCACCCCGGCGATGCTCAGCGCACCCGCCCGAGCGGCGAAGACGTACAGCGCGTTGCCGAGCACGTCGAGGACGCCGGCGAGCAGGGCGATGCCGAGGGCGCCGCGGTTCCTGATCAGTGGAAGGGGGCCACGGCGTGCCAGGACGGCCACGACGAGCACCACCCCGAGACCGGCCGCCTTGGACGCCGCCAGCGGCCACAGAGTGCCGTCGTCGCCCAAATGAACGATCACGAAGAACAGGCCGAAAGACGAACCCGCGACCACCGCCAGGACGGGGCCGCCCGTCAGCCGGACCGGCCCGCCGCCCCGCTCGATGCTGACGAAGCAGACGGCCAGCAGGCACAGGACGATCCCGGCGATCGCCGTCAGGCTCAGCCGGTCGCCGCGCGCGATGCCGACGGCCGCGGGCACGACGGCGGCCATCAGCCCGGACACCGGGGCGACCACGCTCATCGGACCCATGGCGAGGGCCCGGTAGAAGACGAGCAGCCCCGCTCCCCCGGCGATTCCGGAGAGGGCTCCCCAGCCGAGCGCGGCCGCGTGCCACGGACCGCCGAACATCGCCACCACGAGCAGCAGGAGCAGCCCCGCCGGAAGGCTGACCAGCAGGACGCGAAGATCGTCGACCCGCCGGGAGGCGGCGCCGCCGCAGAAGTCGCCGGCGCCGAAGGCGATCGCGGAGGCCAGGGCGAGTGCGATGATCACGGATCGATCAGGCGCGTACGGACGACGACGCCCGGAGAGATCTCGGTGAGCAGGCCGGTCAGCGCCTCGCCCGCGGCGACCAGCAGGTCCATCGGGTACGGCTCCAGCCGCTCCAGGATGAACAGCGCGTTCTTGGTGTCCTCGGTGATACGGGTGCGGGTGCACTGGCGCCAGTTCCAGCGGCGGCAAGTCACGCCTGCGTCGTCGCGCCAGATCACCTCGCCGGGGTCCGGGTGCTCGACGACCGCCTCGCCGTTCTTGGCCGTGTCGAAGGGCTCGTCCCCGGTGGCGCGGACCAACCGGGCCGGCCCGTCGTACGCGTCGAGGTCCTCGCCGCCGATCGGCAGCTCGAACCGGACGCTGACCGTGTTGTAGGCGTCCACGACCCGGTTGATCTCCGGCAGGTCGCCACGGCGCAGGAGGGCGTCCACCGACGGCCGGGCACGCTTGGGGTTGACGCCGAAGCCGCGGTACGCCTCCCGCCAGGCCTCGACGTGGCCGCCGTCGACGCCGTCTGCTGCGGCGGTGTCGCCGGCGCGGCCGTTCGACGGGCCGTTCGCCAGCCCTTCGGCGGTCATGAGCAGCACCGCGAAGTCGGGACGCAAGGCGCGGATCGCCTCATCAATGACGATCTGCTCGAGCATGGACTCTCCCCTTCGAATCGTCGGTCGGTTCAGCATACCGTCCGGTGCAATGAAATGACCATCTAGGGTGTCCTGCGTGACGGACAAGGTCGGCGACGCGGTCGCCCGCACCGTACGCTCCCTGCGCGCGGCCCACGGTTGGAGCCTGGACCAGCTCGCCGCGCGGGCAGGAGTCAGCAAGGGCGTCCTGGTCGCCCTCGAACAGGCCCGGGGCAACCCCAACCTCGGCACGCTCATCCGCGTCTCGGAGGCCCTCGGAGTGCCCCTCACCCGGCTCGTGCAGGTGGAGGAGGAGCAGCCGATCCAGTTCTTCCCCGCCGACCGTCACGTCGTCCTGTGGCAGGGAGCGTCCGGCGGCACCGGCACGCTCCTGGCCGGGAGCGATCCCCGCCCGTCCGTCGAGCTGTGGCGCTGGGTCCTGCGCCCGGGCGAGTGCCGCGACAGCGAGCCGCACACTCCCGGAACCCGGGAGATCGTCACCGTGGACTCCGGACGCCTGAGCCTCACCGTCGGCGACAGCCGTACGGAGATCGGCGCGGGCGACGCGGCCGTCTTCCACGGCGACCGGCCGCACTCCTACGCGAATGAGGGGAACGAGGACGTGCACTTCGTCCTCGCCGTCATGGACCTGTGACACCGCGAGATTAGGCCTTGAGGACTACTGACGCACTGCGGATTCAGGACTTCGAACCCTATTCGGCTGATGGCCTATATCACTACGTTTGGTCGGGCCATACACTCCAAGGGAAACGAGACGAAGTTGAAAGCAGTTATCCGCGTTGCCGTTACCGCCGGAGCGATCGCCTCCATTACGGGACTTGCCGCCCCGGCCGCGATGGCGAGTGGGACGTCGGCTGGCGCTTCGGTGGCGGCGAAGTCGGCTCCCGTGGGGACCGCAGTGGCCGGCTTCAACCACTGCGAACACACGAAGCCCCAGGTATGCAGCAAGCAGTGGAACTCCAAGGGCTGGAAATTCCAGGGCCTGGCCAAGAACCTTTCCAAGAGCACAATCCACGGCCTGATGGGCGCCTATCTCAGGGACCCCAAGGGCGGATGGCACTTCTACTGGAACAAGAAGACGTCGACCCTCGCGCACGGAAAGACCGCCACGTCCAAGGTGGTCAAGTGCCCGAAGGGCTGGGAGGCGCAGGGCGTCTGGGACGCCACGCCCGGCAAGGCCGGCGGCAACTGGTACAGCGCGGTGACCATCTGCAAGTAGTCCCCGTCGCGGATCTGATCGACCGGCGCCGTGTTCCCTGAGGGTTCCGCTCCCCGGTGTCCGGGCCCTCGGGGAACAACGGACCGCCCCCGGCGCGCTGCCGCACCGAGTCGGGGCCGTTACCTCCCACGTAATCGATCTTCCGCTCGCGCTTCGGCATCTTTGAGGCATCGGATCTCAAGGAGGAACGCCATGAGCGACATCAACGAGCTGGTCAGCCGCTACATCGACGCCTGGAACGAGAAGGACCCCGCCGCCCGCCGCGCCGCGATCGAGGCGCTGTGGACCGAGGACGGCACCTACCTGGACCCGCTGGCCGACGTGGCCGGGCACGACGCCATCGACGCGGTCATCGGCGCCGTGCAGGCCCAGTTCCCCGACTTCGTCTTCCGGCCCGGCCCGGTTGTCGACGCCCACCACAACCTGGCTCGGTTCACCTGGGAGCTCGGCCCGGCCGACGCCGAGGCGATCGTCATCGGGTTCGACGTGGTGGTCCTCGCCGAAGACGGCCGGATCCAGAACGTCCATGGCTTCCTCGACAAGGTGCCCGCCGCCTGACCAGGAGCCGACACCGTGCCCCAGCGACCCGCGCCACGCCACCGCTCAATGCCAAGCCGACGCGCGGGTCGCCGAGGATCGGTACCCCAGCCGCCTGCGGGTCGACGCCGGGGCGGCGCGTAGGGATCGCCACCGGTCGGTGTGGGAATCGCTTTTCCACATTCGCCGTCGGGCGATGCCGGGGCGGCGCGCGGATCGCCTACGCTTGCCGAACATGCGCATCCTCGTGACCGGCGGCGCCGGCTTCATCGGCTCTCATCTGACGGACGTCTTCCTCGACAACGGTGACGAGGTCACGGTGCTCGACGACCTGTCCCGTGGCCGACCGGGGCGCCTCGACCCCTCCGTCGTCGTCCACAAGGCGAGCATCACGGACGCGGCCGCGCTGCGCTCGATCGTCGAGCGCGTACGGCCGGAGCTGATCTGTCATCTCGCCGCACAGATCGACGTGCGGGTGTCGGTGGACGCCCCGGCCGACGACGCGGTCGTCAACGTCGTCGGCACGGTCAACGTGCTGGAGGCCGCCCGCGCGGTCGGGGCCCGGGTGCTGTTCGCCAGCACCGGAGGCGCGATCTACGGGGTGGACGCGCCGATACCGACGCCCGAGGACGTGCTGCCTGGGCCGGAGGCGCCGTACGGCACGGCGAAGTACTGCGCCGAGCAGTACCTCGGCCTGTACAACCGGCTTTACGGCACGCGGCACGCCGCGCTCCGGCTCGCCAACGTCTACGGCCCGCGCCAGGACCCCGCCGGCGAGGCGGGCGTGGTCGGCATCTTCTGCGGGCGCGCCGTCCGGGAGGAGCGGCCGACGGTGTTCGGCGACGGCCACCAGACCCGCGACTACGTGTACGTCAAGGACGTCGCGAGGGCCTTCCTGGCCGCCGCCCAGACCGACCGGCCCGGCGTCTGGAACATCGGGACCGGTCGCGAGACGAGCGTCCGGGAGCTGATCGACCTGCTCGGCCAGGCGGCCGGTCGTGACCTGGACCCGGAGTTCGCGCCGGCGCGCCCCGGTGAGCTGCAGCGCAGCGCGCTGGCGATCGACGCCGCCGCGCGGGACCTCGGCTGGACGCCGCGCACGACGGTCGCCGAGGGCGTCGAGTCGGTCTACCGCTGGGTGGAGTCGGGCTCGCCCGACCGCGCCGGCCGCTGACATCCGGGGCGACCCGCCCCGGCCGCATCTGCTGCTCCCTTGCCGTCCCGGGCGTTCAGCCCTGCTCTCTCGTCGCATCAGGGAGCAGTCCACCGCCGCTCTCTCGTCGCGCCGGGGAGCAGTCCGCCGCTGCTTCCTCGTGGCATCACGGGGCGGTCCGCTGCTGCTTCCTCGTGGCATCACGGGGCGGTCTGCCGCTGCTCCTGCCGAGTGACCCGGAGCGCGGGCCCGGCTGGCCCGCCGCTCCCTCGTGGCATCGTGGGGCGTTCAGCCCTGCTCTCGTCGCGCCGAGGGCAGGCCGCCGCTGTTTCCTCGTGGCATCACGGGGCGGTCCGCCCCTGCTCGTGCCAAGTAACCCGGAACGCGGGCCCGGCTGGCCCGCCTCCTGCGGCCCGACCGTGCGGCCCGGGCCGCACCTATCGCCTGGCCGCGCCGGTCAGGGCGCGATCCGGTAGTGGTAGGCGTACGACGGGGTGAAGCCGACGTTTCGGTAGAGCCGCCAGGCGGCGTCGTTGTCCGTCTCGACCTGGAGGTAGAGCCGGTCCGCGCCCTGGCGGGCGGCCCATCGTGCGCCGGCGCCGAGGACGGCGGTGCCGACGCCCTGCCGCCGAACGTCGGGATGGGTGGCCATGCAGAAGGTGCCCGCCCATCCCGCGTCGGCGACGAACAGCCCCATTCCGACGGCACGGCCGTTCCGCGTCACGCTCGCAAACCCCGCGGGCCGCGTGATCCGGGCGATCACCTTCTCCCCGATCGTGGCCGTGTCGGCGTGGTCGTCCAACTCGGCGAAGGCCCGCAGCGGGCGCGTCAGGTCCTCGTCGAGTTCGACGGACGGCGTATCCGCGCTCGCCGTGGCCGCGACGACCTCCCCGGTGAAGGCGGTCAGTACCGCCGTCGGCGCCTCCCGGCGGTAGCCCCGGCGGTCCAAGAGCGCGTCGAGGTCGCCGTGGCTGTCGGGGACCTGGACGATGACCGGCCGGTCGCGGTCGCGGTAGAACCTCTCGACGTCATCGATCGTCGTCTCGCCGCCCGGCGGAGGCGGCACCGCGGAGTTCGAGCGACGGCGTCGTACGTCCGGGGTGTGCCGGAGCAGCCAGCCCCCGTGTTCTTCGGTGAACTCCGCCGGCCAGGCGGCGCGGGCCCGGGGTTCGACGACCGCGGCGACCGACGAGCGGCAGGCGTCCACGATGGGACGGATCAGGCCGGTGAGGAGGTCCTGGTCCTCGGGTCGTGCGGGCTCGTACTCAGTGATGCCGAGGCCGGCCACCTCGAAGCGCCGTGCGAGCGCGGTCACCATCGCGAGCAGCCGGTCCGGGGTCAGCCCCCGTGGGGTGGGCACGCCGACGGAGCGGAACACCTCCGGGTCGAGGACGTCGAGGTCGAGGTGGACGTACACGGCGGACGCGTCACCGACCGCCTCGATGAGGGCGTCCGGGTCATCGACGGTCGGGATCCCGGCGGCGACCGCGTAGTCGCGCTCGGCCGGGTCGAGGTCCCGGACCCCGGCGAGCACGATCTGGCGGGGTTTCAGGGGCCGGTCGGGCACCAGTTCCGCGGGTCCCTCGCCGAGCAGCGTGCGCAGCACCATGCCGTGGAAGGCGCCGGACGGCGAGGACTCCGGTGTGTTGAGGTCGCCGTGCGCGTCGAACCACACGACGGCGAGCCGGTCGCCGTGCCGGCGCGCCGCGGCGGCGATCGGCTCGAGTTCAACGCCGCAGTCGCCGCCGAGCGTGATGGTGAACCGGCCGTCGGCACGCTCCAACGCGGCGCGCGTCCGCCGGGCGTTGGCGGCCAGCGCCCGGCCGCCGTCGTCGCTCGCGACGGCGACGCACACCCGGTCGGCGGCGGGTATGAGGTCGCCGAGGAGGCGGGCTCCGGCACGGAGGCGGTGGGCGGTCGCCGAGGACGATCCCTGCCACTGCGGCACCTCGACGACCGTCACGTCAGGCCGCATCGGCTCGTTTCCCATCGGGCTCCCCGGAAGGTCGTCGGGCACCTCCCGCGAGCGCAGCAGGTCCTCGGTCATCCTACGAAGCCGGCCGATCCACCGGTCGATCCGCCTTCCCCGACCCGGCCGGTCCTCAGGCCATTGGCCCAATCAGTATGTAGCACATTGGTCCTTACGCCCGACCATTGTGCTCCCTAATCTGACCGCGTGATCAGTGCTGACATGTGGTTCGACCCCAAATGTCCGTGGGCGTGGATCGCCTCCCGCTGGCTTCTCGAGGTGGAGAAGGTGCGCGACGTCCAGGTGCGCTTCCACGTCATGAGCCTGGCGATGCTGAACGACGGCCGTACGGGCTTGGAAGAGTGGTACGTCGAGTGGCTGCGCGACGCGCGGGGACCCGTGCGCGTCGCCATCGCGGCCGAACGGAAGTACGGCAACGAGGTGCTGCGCGACCTCTACACGGCGCTCGGCACCCGGATCCACCACGACAAGGCGCCCATCGGGCGGGCCCTGTATCTCGACGCGCTGGCCGAGGTAGGGCTGCCGGCCGAGCTCGCCGACGCGGCCGACGTGACCGACCACGACGAGGCCCTCCGGGAGAGCCAGCACGCGGGTCTGGACCCGGTCGGGGAGGACCTGGGCACCCCGGCGATCCACATCCCCGGGCCGGACGGCGAGCGGATCGCGTTCTTCGGCCCGGTCGTCAGCCCCATTCCCCGTGGCGAGGCGGCCGGCCGACTCTGGGACGGCGTGCTTCTGGTGGCGGGCACGGACGGCTTCTTCGAACTCAAACGCGCGCGAACCCGCCGACCGATCACCCGGTGACGACCCCGACCGGCCCCGCCGGCCGATCACCCCGCGACGACGACCGACCGGTCGTCGCCGGATCTGCGATCGCCCGATGACGACAGCCGACCGGTCGCCGCCGGACCTGCGATCACCCGATGACGACAGCCGACCGATCCTCGCCGGACCTGCGATCACCCGATGACGACAGCCGACCGATCCTCGCCGGACCTGCGATCACCCGATGACGACAGCCGACCGATCCTCGCCGGACCTGCGATCACCCGATGACGACAGCCGACCGATCCT
>NZ_BAABHK010000011.1:0-9032 GCF_039542055.1 Actinoallomurus vinaceus | reverse complement strand
CTCGCCGGACCTGCGATCACCCGATGACGATGGCCCGCCCGGCGGCGGGCGTATCTCTTCTCGAGCGGCCGGATCCGGTGACCGCGCGGCGTCCTCACCCGGACCGGTCCGGGCGGGGACACGGTCGGCGTGGCGGGGTCCCCTCGACGCGGCGGTGGCCGGCGAACTCCGTCAGGAACATCCCTTCCCCGCGGGTCTGGCCCGGCAGCCGCCGTCCGAACTCGTGCACCCGCCCGAGCGGGATCACGCCGGTCACGTACGCGGTGTCGCGCCGTACGGCCATGTCGTCGGGGGTCCCGCCGGCCTCGGTGAGCGTGCCCAGGACCCCGCTGACGACATCGGCCGGGACCTCCAGTTCGAAGCGGCCCACCGGTTCGTACACGTGGGTCCCGGCGCGGCGCAGCGCCCGCTCCAGCAGCCGGGGCGTCAGCGTCCGGAAGTCACCGGCGGTCGTGACCGGACTCTCATAGCCCGAGTGCGTCAGGGTGACGACGCAGTCCGTGACCTCCCAGCCGTACGGTCCGCGGCGGAGGGCGGACCGCACGCTGTCCTCGATGGCCGCGTGGAACGCGGCGGGCAGCGACCCCGGCTCGACCGCCAGCCCGTACCGTACGCCGGTCCCCGCCTCGGCGGGCTCGATGCGGAACCCGGCGGTCGCACACACCTCATGGTCGCCGTGCCGGTCGATCTCGTGGAACGCCGCGCCGACGCCGGCGGGCCGCTCGATGTGGACGGTCCGGGTCGCGTCGAAGGTGACGGCGATGCCCGCCTCCTCCTCCAGCCGGGTCTGGAGCACCTCTTTCTGCACCTCGCCGTACAACAGCACGGAGATCTCGTCGCCGACACGGACATTGATCAGCGGGTCCTGCTCGGCCAGCCTCAGCAGGGCGCCGTGGAGCCGCGGAGCGTCGGCCGGGCGCACGCTCCGTACGACGGTCTCCAGGGTCGGGGGCGCGAAGTGGGGTTCGTCCGGCCCGTCGCCGGGCTCGCCGAGCCGGTCGCCGATCCGGACGTCCTTCAGCCCCCAGAGCTTCACGATGTCGCCCGCCCCCGCCTGGAGAGCCGGTGCCGCGCCGCCCCGCTCGAAGACCTGGAGCGCGGTGACCTTCCCACGGTGTTCCTGCCAGGCGGTGCGCTCGCCACCCGCGCGCCGGTAGAGGGTGAGATGCTCCCGTACGGCGACGGTCCCGGAGTGCAGCCGCGCGTACGCGGCCTTCCGGCCTGAGGCGTCACGCTCGATCGTGAACACCGTGCCGGAGAGGTCGTCGTCGCGGCTCTCACCGGACGGCGGGAGGAGTTCGCGGACGCCGCGGACGAGGTCGGCCACGCCCACGCCGGTCACGGCCGAACCGAAGAACACCGGGTGCGCGACCGCCCGGCCGGTCTGCTCGGTGAGCCGTCGCCGGCAGTCCTCCGCGTCGACCCGGCCGTCGGCGCGAACGTACTCCGCCAGGAACGAGTCGTCGTTGTCGGCCAGCACCTCCGTCACCCGGTCGAGGTGCCGCAGATCGTCGAGGGCGTACGGCCGGGTCGCGGCGTCCCACGTGCCCAGGCCGGTGACCGTGCCCATCGCGACCGCGCCGGGGGCGAGCCTGCGGGCGATGTCCCGCAGCAGGTCGTCATGGCGCGCCCCCATCCGGTCGATCTTGTTGACGAAGATCAGCGTGGGGATGCGCAGCCTGGTCAGCACGCGCATGAGGACCCTCGTCTGGACCTGGACGCCCTCCACCGCCGAGACGACCAGCACCGCGCCGTCCAGGACCCGTACCGCGCGCTCGACCTCAGAGATGAAGTCGGAGTGGCCGGGCGTGTCGATCAGGTTGACCTTCAGGTCGTCGATGGTGAACGAGACCACCGCGGACCGGATGGTGATCCCGCGTCGCCGCTCCAGCTCCAGGGAGTCCGTCTGGGTCGTACCCCGATCGACGCTGCCGAGCTCGGCTATGACGCCCGCGTGGAACAGCAGCCGCTCGGTGAGCGTCGTCTTGCCCGCGTCAACATGCGCGAGCACCCCGATGTTCAGGGAATTCATGAAGTGTCGTCCTCGATGCCGCCGAGTGATCCGTCGTGATGACCTGTGACCACTGGCGCATCGCCGAGCCCCCATTCCCTCGTACGGACGACGGCGTCCATGCGACGCCCGGCCGGAGCCTAACAACAGGCTCGCGAGGGGGCAGCTCATTATTCGCGGGCTCTCCCGAGCCGCGTCCCGGAGGATCTGCAGCTCCTCCGGGAGACCGGCCGTCTCGGCCGGTGGGCCCGTCAGCTCAGCCGGGCACGGGCGTACGCGGCCATCGCGTCACGCTGGAACTCGGCCAGGCCCTCGGTGACCTTCTCGTAGTTGTCGCGGAACCGCGCGTCCTCCACGTACATCTTCCCGAGACCCGTGTACGCGCAGGCGTCCGGCTGCCAGAACCGGCTGATCGACCGGTAGTGCCAGTCGACCTCGTCCAGGACGATCGGGTCGTCCGGCGCCGCACCGGCGACCTTCAGCTCCCCCATCCGGACCATGTGCGCGGTCATCTCCCGCTGCGCGGTCTCCATCTGCTCCGGCGTGAACCCGGCCGCGGCCTGCCGGCTCTGCTCGTACTGCTCCGGCCACCGCTCGCGGGCCTCGTCCTCGTACCGCGAGGGGTCGAACCCCGCGAAGAGGTTCTCCGGCCGATTGATCTTCGATGTCACGCTGTCACCTCCTCCTTCGAGTTCGGCGATGGTGCGGGCCACGGTGTCGGCGAGCACGCCGAGCCGGTCGCGGTCGGCCAGCAGCCGGGCGTGGTGGCGGCGCAGCGCCGCGACCGTGCTCGGCTCCGAGTCGATCGCCTCGGCGATCTCGGCCAGCCCGACGCCCAGCTCGCGCAGCACGAGGATCTGCTGGAGCCGCAGCAGCTGCTCCTCCTCGTAGTAGCGGTAGCCGTTGACCCCGACGTACGCGGGGGCGAGCAGACCGATCTCGTCGTAGTGCCGGAGCGTCCGCGAGGTCACCCCGGACATGCGGGCGACGTGAGCGATCGACCAGGCCATGAGCCATCCCATTCACCGTTGCGGCCGGGCTTTCCGGCCACGGCTTCGACGATAGGAGTTGACGTAACGGCAAGGTCAACCGCGCGCGTCTCAGGCCGGCGAGAACTCCCAGATCGGGCTGGCCGCCACCCGGGAGATCCGCCACCCGCCGGGGGTACGGGCGGTCTCGAGCCGGTACCGCTCGCCGAGGATCCGCTGTCCCGTGGGCGCCGCGAAGACGACGAGCAGGTTGGCGTCGACGGAGGCGTGGTCGCCGTCCACCTCGATGCGGGGGTTGGTGATGAAGTGCTGGGTCGCCACGTCGTCCGGGTGCGATCGACGGGCCTGCGCGGCGAGGGCGTCGATGCCGCGCACCGTACCGCCCGGAGTGACGGCGACCGCGTCTTCGGTGAAGATCGTGCGCGCCTCGTCGAACCGCTTCTCGTCCAGCCAGATCCCGAGACGGGTGACCAGGACGGAGAGCTCGGCGTGGTCGGTCGGCTCCATGACACACCTCTATTCATTGGTACGGCCAACATTGGCTGGACCAACAGTATCACCATTCATTGGGAAGGCCAACGGTTAGACTGCGTCCCATGACGGCCGACGAAACGACGCCCACGCGTCTGCGGCAGGCGCCCAGCTGGTTGCTCGGACAGGCGTCGATCCACAGCCACCGGCTGGTGACCGAGCACTTCACCGCCGCCGGTGCCCGGGGCTACCACTACCGGCTGCTCGCCGCCCTGCAGGAGTTCGGCCCGGCGAGCCAGGCCACGCTCGGCCGCCGCACCGGCGTCGACCGCAGCGACGTCGTCGCGGCGCTGAACGAACTCGCCGAGAAGAAGCTGATCGAACGCTCACCGGACCCGGACGACCGCCGGCGGAACATCATCACGATCACCACCGCCGGCCGCGACCGTCTCGAGCACCTCACCGGCGTCCTGACCGAGATCCAGGACGCCCTCCTCGCCCCGCTCTCGGCTCCCGAACGCGAGCAGCTGACGGCCCTGCTGCGCCGGATCGTCGACCACCACGCGGCCGGCCGCTGACGGCACGGCTCACTCGCGAAGAGCGGTCACCCGGGCCCAGGTCACGCGGAACACGGGAGCGTGACGGCCAGCGACGTTCCGTCCCCGACCGGACTCTCGACCTGAAGGGACCCGCCGAGCACCTCGACCCTCTTCTTGAGCGCGGCCAGCCCGGACTCATCGTCCAGAGGGTGGGCGCCGCCGACACCGTCATCGTTGATCGACAGCCGGATCCCCTCGCCGTCCCTGCTGAGATCGATGCGGATCGCGGACGCGTGCGCGTGCCTGATCGCGTTCAGCAGCCCCTCCGCGACGATGTGATAGACGGTCGCCTCCACCCGTTCGGCCAGCTCCTGACCGGTCGGGACGTTGAGGTCGACGGGCACCGGACAGCGGCGGGTGAGCGCCCTGAGGGTGGCCTCCATGCCGCCTTTCGCCGGGGCCACGGACAGCAGGTCCGTGGAGACCTGCCGAAGCCGACCCTCGATCTCCGACGCCGCCTCGGCGAACCGGGACAGATGCCGCCGTAGCCCCTCATCCGAGGTCCCGGCCTGCAGCTCCTGCAGCTGCCGGGTGAGCTCCTTCAGGCACTGCTGCGGTCCGTCGTTCAGATCCGCCGCGACGCTCTGGCGTACGGCGTCGGCGGCCGTGACCATGCGGGCGTGGCAGGCGATGAGCTCCGCGCGGGCGTCGGCCTGCGCGATCGCGCAGTTCAGCATGCGCACGAACTCGGCCATACGTTGTTCGGCGTCATCGGGTGGCGGGTTGGCCTCCCGGTACAGCGTGGTGATCACTCCCCACAGCCGGTCCTCGACCGTGATCGGACCGGCCACGCCGGCTCCCAGGCCATGTGCCCTGGCCCAGGGGCCCAAGTCACTCTCGATCGAGTCCGCAGTCCGACGCGCCGGCCATCCCGTCTCCACCACGATTCCCGCCGGGGTGTCAGGTGCGACGACCCAGCGGCCTCCGAAGGGGACGTCGAGCTCCGGGAGGTCGGGACTGCTCCACTTGGCGACCAAGGTGAGCGTCCGATCGGCCCGGTATCGCGTGATCATCGTGTGATCCGCTCCGAGCAGCCGTCCCATCTCACCGGCCACCGCCGTGAAGACCGCCGACGGTGAGGCGCCTCCGGCCACGAGGGTCGCGACCCGCCGGAAGGCTCTCTCGCGGTTCACGATCCGCCTGAGCTCGTCATTGGCCGGCTCTGGGGCGTACAGCCGGTCCCAGGCCATCCCCAGACGACGAAGCAGTCTCCTCGGCACGGCCATCATCCCTGGCGTGCAGCCTCCGCTGCCATGGTCCCTCCCGAGCCTGCCTGATCTGTGAATCCGGGCTGGTCACCCAGCGTATAACCACGTCGGCAGAGCACCGATGGCCGCCCTCGGCACCGGCATGTCCGGCCGTTCGCCGGGTCATCCCCTACCCGTCGGGCGTCCGGACTTCCACAGCTCCGAGACGTGATACGAGAACCGGTCGTACAGCCCTTCGTCCTGGCACCGCCGGATGTGCAGCATCGGCGAATCGTGTCCGACCAGCCTCGCCAAGTGGGGCGTGACCAGCATCTCTTCGTCGAAGACGAACACGCTCATGGCGATGTGATCGTCGCTGAAGCGCGCTTCGATGCCCGGAACCCCGGACATCTTGGAGAGTTCGTCAAGGGTCACCCTGATCCGCGTACCGACCGTCAAGGGCACCGCTTCGACCTCTTCCCGGCGGCGGGTGACCTCGCTGTCGGGATCTCCGATCAGGAACCGGATCGAGCATCCGCGTTCGGCCTTGCGGCGCAGGACGCTTCGCAGGCTCGGATGTTCCAGCCAGAGGAAGTAATTCGTGTAGCCCGCGAAGGTCAGCTCCTTGGTGGCATTTGCGATCAAAGTACGCCAAACGGATTTAGGACATGCCGACCGGAACGGATATACGCTCACGATCTCTCGATCCGGCCCGGTCTTCACGGCTTTTCGGACGGCTTCCGGCCAGAGCATGGACTCATCAACTCCAAGGGCATCGCAGGCAGCCCAGCGGTGGCGGGGATGCGGGGTGCGCCCCTCCTCGCCCACCCACCGAGTCACCGTCTTCACGTCCACGTGACACTTTGCGGCCAGGTCCGATTCTGTCATCCTCGCTTCGGACATAGCCCGTCGAAGCGCATCATTCGGCATGAGCGACACCTTTGGGCGTGGGACGGCTGGGACGTATCTTCACCGTAGCCAGCGAACGTCCTTTCCGTCCCGTGAACGCAGTTCATACGTCACTCACCGCAAACAAAGGTGGATATCGAAAGTCCGCCGATACGGACCGAGGGATATCCAGATGACGGCGACCAGCACGAACGCGACGGAAGACGTACACGAACTGGCCGGGCGGCTCACCAAGGCATGCCAAGCGGCCGGTCTAGAGGCGGAGTAGCAGAGCCCGACACGGGTCTACGTCCACGCTCCCAACACCAGCAACCATCTCGCCGAAATCGTCACGGCCAAGCCGGACAGCGCTGAACGGCTGTTCTGGTGGTGGTCCTGGGATAAGCCGATCTGCGAAGCGACCGAGATCGACAAGGCCGTCCAACTGATCAAGAAAGTCGCCTCCGTTCCGCTCAGCCCATGACCATGACGGCGACGGAAGATCCGGTCGCCCGGCGGGTTCGGGAATCGATCGCCGCGTTCTACGACGCCATTGACCGCTTCGGTCTATCGGCAGTGACGCCGGCATGCGAGCTGATCCAGCTCGACCGTCTCGTACGCCGGTATCCGCAGGCGGCGAGCAAAAGCCTGGAGCTCTATCGGCCGGAACAAAGCCAGGAGCAAGAGGACCCGTAGTCATGTCGCGTCCCGGTGATGGCGGCAGTTCATCGCAATGGGTGGCTCCCGCACAAGGAGCATCACAGGGACGCGGCACTTACGCCTCGACGGCCGAACCCGGACGTCCGGGGCGGTTGGTCCGGGGCCGGGGCCATCGGGTCGCAGGAGGTGAGGGACCTGCGCCCGGTGGCCTCTTCAGGGCGTGGGGGTCAGGGCGGCGATCGCCTGGCCGAGGGCGGTTTGGTCGTCGTCCGGCAGCCATCTGGCCGCGTGGACCATGTGCAGGGCCGTCGTCAGGCGGACGCGGTCGGGGTCGGTGCCCAGGTCGCCCAGGTAGGCGGGCAGGATCAGGCCGAGCGCCTTGAGGTCGGCGCGGGCGCAGAGCCGGGCCAGCAGGTCCGGCAGGAGGTCGTCGACGGGGCGGCGCTCCGGGCCGCCGGTGGTGCGCAGGCCCTCGGCGATCGCGAATCGGTTCCAGTCGCCGTACTGGCTCTGGGGCGCGTCGTCGACGCACGCGGCGGCGAGAAGGAAGTGCTCGCGCGCCTTGGTGAGGTCGCCGAGGTCGCGGTACGCCTTGCCCAGGTTGATGTGCAGGGACGGGTAGAAGCCACGGACGCGTTCGTCGCCGACCCGATCCGCGCGCAGGAGGCACTCGTGGTTCCAGCGGAGCGTGTCCTCGGGGCTCGGCTGGTGCCGGGCGACATAGTGCGCGGCGACGCAGGCCTCGTAGTCGTCGGTGGCCGTCTCCCAGGCCTTCTCGAAGAGGTCGCGGGCGTCGGCGGTTCTGCCGTCGGCCTCCGCGCGCATGCCTTCCGCGCACAGCCGTACGACCGGGTTCTCGGGGTCCATCCTTCTCTCTTTCGGGGTCGGAATCAGGCGCCGGTGGTGTCGTGGACCGGCATGACGACGGTGGTGAAGCCGCCCTGGTCGGCGGAGCGGACGACGACCGGGTGCGTCGCCGAGGAGATCTCCAGGAGCACGTCGGGGCCCACACTGGCGTCGACCGCCGGAAGGAGCACCTTCGGGTCGAAGGCGATCCGCATCGGCGGCCCCGTGCGGATGGCACGGAGCGGGGTCTCGTCCGGTCCGCGGCGTACGACCAGGCCGTGCCCGTCGTCCGTCCGAAGGGTGACCGGCCCGTCCGCGTCATGCGCGAGCACCGTACGGAGGGCGTCCCGCTCGATGATCAACCGGTGCCGGGCGGCCGGGAGCTCGTCGAGGATGACCTGGTAGGAGGGGAACGTCCCGTCCGTCACGGGGATCACCCGGCGGTCGCCGTCGCCGTATACGCGGGCGCCCCGGCCGTCGATCTCGATGCCGACCTCCGGCAGCCGTACGGCCCAGGACGCGATCTCCGTCAGCGCGGCGGTGGCGACCAGCGCCTGGTGCGGTCCGCCGGTGACGACGCTGGGGCGCAGCGCGCGGACGGCCAGCCGGTACCGGTCGGTGGCGACCAGGCGCACCTCCTGCCCGGTGATCTCGACCAGGACGCAGCCCAGCGCCGGGAACTCCTCCCGGGCCTCGCCGCGGGCCGCCGACGGAACCACCTGCCGGACCGCGCCGGCCAGTTCCGGGCCGCCGACGCGGGCCTCCGCGCCTCCCGGGGGACCGGAGAGGCCGCGGAGGACGGCGTCGATCGCCGCCTGGGCCGCCGCGGCCGTCTCACGGGTCCGGCGCGCGTGCTCGGCCAGGACGGCGCGGGCCTCCCCGGGGTCGCCGTCGAGCACGACCGAGGCGTCGACCAGCGGCAGCCCGGCCTCGCGGAGCCGCCGTACGAGGACGGCCCGGGACTCCTGGTCCGGGGCGTAGAACCGGTATCCCGTCGCGCCGTCCACGTGGGCGGGACGCAGGAGGCCGCAGTCGTCGTAGAACCGCAGGGCGCTCGGGCTCAACCCCACTCGGCGGGCGAAGGCCCCGATGCTCACCAGCGTTCCGGTGTCGTCCAT
The DNA here is from genome assembly GCF_039542055.1 of Actinoallomurus vinaceus. NCBI lineage: Bacteria > Bacillati > Actinomycetota > Actinomycetes > Streptosporangiales > Thermomonosporaceae > Actinoallomurus > Actinoallomurus vinaceus. Next base: position 263 of record NZ_BAABHK010000011.1, on the reverse strand, counting down.
GGCGGCCATCGTGGGCCTTCGACCCGCTTGAAGGTCAAACGCCCGCGCGGTGGGTCACTCGGCGGAGCCGGAGACGACGGCCTCGTACGTCTCGACGGTCCGCACGAACAGGGAGAAGACCATGATCGTGGTTACCGGAGCGACCGGGAACGTCGGTGGACGGCTCGTCCAGTTGCTCGCAGCGGCAGGCGAGCAGGTGACGGCGGTCTCACGGCGCGCCCCGGCCGCCGGCCTGCCGGATGGAGTCCGGCACGTGGCGGCGG